>DASRDU010000194.1:0-8170 GCA_035652435.1 Blastocatellia bacterium | reverse complement strand
TCACCTCACCCCACACAGTGTGATCACTCACGTTGATTCATGATGAGTGCATCAGCCGACCGGAAGAGCAAATAACAGACTTCAGAGCGGTCACGCCGTCAGAGTCGGGTAAGGGGGCAGAGGGCCGAATTACTCCGGCCCTCTGCTTTGTCAGTGCGGAGCAGATCGTCGCCGACCCGCCCCGCGAGTGTGTGATTAGCTGCAGAAGGCGGTGAAGACCGGGATCGTCAACACACCGGCCGTGCTGTAAGTCAGCTTGTGCAGGTTGTGCCCGCCGTTGAACGCGTTCTGGTTCGTCAGCGCGTTCGGGTTGAAGTTGATCGCCGCCCCGAGCAGCGGGATGTCACTCGTCGCCCAGAACTTGAACCACCCGTAGCTGCCCGTCGAGATGATGTTCTCGAAGCGCGGCGTCGTCCGCGGGAAGTTCCCCGGCCCGAGCGACCGGTTCAGCTGGCAGCCCATCGTGAAGGTGAAGCTCGCAGGATTCTCCAGCGGGTCGAAGAGGAGACCGAACAGGCTGAATGACGAGTTCGAGATCCCGCTCACGAGACTGCCGCTGACCCGGTTGATGATCAGCTTGGTGTCGTTGCCGTCGCCCCGGCTCATGACGTGGTCGTCGGCCAGCACGCGCGGCAGCGCCCCGTACTGGACGTTGTTGAAGAGCAGGTCGACCGCCGATGAGGTCGCCGGGTCGCAGGGCGGCGCGGTGATCCCGGAGACGGCCTCGGCGCCGAGGTTGGCGGCGTGGCCCGAGAGGAACTTGACGTACTCGTCACCGATCAGGCTGTTGAAGACGATCGGGCAGCCCGAGGCGTCCGACGCGACGGCGACAATGAAGCCGGTGACGCCGGGGTCGGTGTCGGACATGTTGAAGGTCATCGTCTGGTTGCCGGTCAGGCAGACGAAGGAGTCAGCGACCGAGCAGGTCGAGCCGTCGACGAAGAAGAGGTGGACGAAGACGTCAGCCGAGCTGGTGTTGGTGATGTTGACGCGGGTGTTCTCGGCGCCGGGGTTCGAGAGGCTCGAGGTGTAGATGTTGTAGATCAGGACCGATCCGGCCTTCTGGTCGCTGACGATCGAGCTGGCCGCACCCGGTGTGATGCCGGGGTCGGCGGCGAGGGCACTCATCGAGAGTACCACGAGCGCGACGAGCGAGAGCAGGAGGCTGGTGAGTTTGTGTGAGGTTCGCATGTTGAACGTCTCCTTTGAAGTTTGGTTCATTGGTTCGGATGGGCCGGTCGATCACCCAGGCAATCATTGGACAAGAGAATGCTCCGACGGACACATCAATTCCCGCAAACGCCCGGAGCCGGGGTTTATGGGAATGAGGTAACGCCGGTGGTAACCACCGCCCAGTGAGTGAGAATTGCCAGTGAATAACCTAGTCAATGAGACCCGAAACCGAGGCTCGGAATGAGCGATGATCGGCTGTTGGGATGACTAAGAATCTGAGTCGCAGTGTAGGTAGACTCTCTTTAAGGTTGCTTTGCCGGTGTGAGGAAAGTCCACTAACGTGGCAGAGGATACGCCCCCAATAAAAGCTTGTCAATATGGAATATGAAATCGTTTCGAAATATTTTATGGCGGGGAAAGCTCTCGCCATAACCCATCGTTTGATCAAAAACCGGACGGAGCCACCGACCTTCCTCGTCCGTTTCAGCCTGATCATTCATAGCGCAACACCTCTACCGGGGGGGTGCGTGCGGCGGATCGTGCCGGGTAAATCGTCGCCAGAAAACTGATGATCACGGCCAGCAGCGCCACACCCAGACACTCCACCAGACGAATTCTGACCGGGATATGCGAAACCGAGTAAATCTCGGGCGGGATGGAGATCAGGCGATAAGTGTTCGCCAGCCAGCCGAGGGCGAGGCCGAGCGCGATCCCGGTTGCCCCGCCGACGACCCCGATCACCACCCCCTGTAACATAAAGATGCGCCTGATCGCCCGCGGCGTCGCGCCCTGCGCGCGCAGGATGGCAATGTCGCGTTGTTTCTCAATCACCATCATCGTCAGCGTGGTGATGATGTTGAGCGCCGCGATCGCGATCAGCAGCAGGAAGAAAACCACGATCACCTTTTGTTGCAGCTTGAGCGCGGCAAACAGCGGGCGATTAAGCTCCTGCCAGTTCGTCGTCATAAACCCCGGGCCGACGGCGGCGAGGACGCGCCCGCTGATCTCGCGAACCGCATCAATGTCATCAACCTTCATTTGAATGACGCCGGCCGTGTCACCCCCCCCGGTCAGGCGTTGCGCCGCCCCGAGCGAGACGTAAGCCCACTTCGAGTCGTATTCATAAAGTCCGGCGGAAAAGATGCCGACCACGCGGAAACGGGCGTAGCGCGGCGCCGGCCCGATCGGCGTCAGCCGCGTGCGGGCGGAAAAAATCGTCACCACATCGCCGCGCCGCACCCCGAGTGCCCGGGCCAGTTCCCTGCCCGGAATGATTCCGCTGAGTGTCTCCGACGGGCCGGATCCCCTGGCGCCGGGCGGTGCATTATTCTGCCCCTCTGATGGCTGGTCGCCTGCCCGCAGATCGAGGTCAGCCGGGTTCCCCTCGATCGTGGTGGCGAAGAGTTCGTTCGCCTCATCCTTCCCGGCTGAATCCGGGTCAACACCTTTGATGATTGCCTGTTCCTGACGATCCCCGGCGCTGATCAGCACCGGCTCGTAAATAGTGGCGGAGGCCGCGCGGACGCCCGGAACCTGGCGGATGACGGTGGTCAGTTCCCGATAGTTCTCGATCCCGCTGTTGTCCGGTTTGAGCAAATTGAGGTGAGCAGTGCCGCCGAGGATCTTCCCCTGAACTTCCTCACGGAAGCCCGTCGCCAGCGCCTGAGCCACGATCAGCGCGGCAACCCCGGCGGTAATCCCGGCCACGGCGATCGCGGTGATCACTGACACCGCTGTCTGGCGACGTCTCGCGCGCAGGTAGCGCAGGGCAATGAAAAGTTCGTAGGGCATGTCGTGAGTGATGGTGGCCGCCAGTCATCCTTCGCCCTGTCTGCCAGCCGCTTTTGTCCGCCGCGTGATCACTTGCTCCCCCAGGGCGCCCGCGACGATGGCGGCCCCAGATCCAGCACACGAAGATTCAGCCTGCCATCCGACCGATAGATCGTCTGGTATTTATTTTCGGCGGGGTCGGCAGGCAGCGGGTAAGCCGAGGTGCGGGCAAGGTAACCCACGCCCAGCTTGTTCCACCTCTCCCAGGAGGCCGCCGGATTATCAGCGGCAATCGTCTTGTGCCCCGTGTAAAGGTGCAGCAGCGCCGGATTCTGGGTGGCGATGATGGCTTCCCCGGGGACCCTTTCGCCGACGAATCTGATCAATGCTTCATTCTCCTCGAAAGCGCCGACCCACAACAGCCGCTTCTCCGAAACGGCGCTGTTTTTTTTGAGCAGATACCCCACATTGCTGTACAGGCTGAGCGCGCAACTCAGCCAGACCGCCAGGGTCAGAGGCAGCCACCCCGCCCGCTCATTTACTGAGTCGTTGAGTCGCTGGTGCAGACTGACGATGACGCGCAACCCCATCAACAGGTAAAAGAGCAGGAACGGGACCAGCGGCAGGATCAGGCGGAACTGCTCCCACCCCCAGGTCAGTGTGACCAGCAGCGAGAGCGGGACAACGATTTCCGCCAGAGTCAGCCGCCACCATACTACATAAGCGAACCCTGCCAGCGCGAGGATGGTCAGAAAGATGGAAAACATCCGGAATTCTTCTTCTATCACCATCCGCTCGCCCGGCTCGAGTGGGCGGAAGAACGGGTAGAAAGCTACCGCCCCGATATCGAATCTGGCGATCTCGGAAATATTCGCCCAGATGCGATCCGGCATGTCCCCCAGGGTGATCGTCCCGCTCAGCGGCTGCCCTGCCACCCGCTGCCAGACCTGCGTCGAATAGCCCTGGACGATATTCCCGCCCTGCTCGGCCCGCTGCTCGGCCGTCGGCGCGTGGAGGCGCGAGTATAGCAGCCACGGGCCAGCCAGCAGCGCGACCGAGGCGGCAAAAACGAGGGCCTGACGCAGTAATTTCGCCCTGACCAGATACGCCACGGCCGCGACCAGCAGCCCGACTCCGGCGGGGCGCGTGAGAAAAGCAAAAGAAGCGAGGGCGCCGCCAGCCACCATATACAGCATGGCCGCACGCGTATCTTTTCTTCGGACGCCGCGCTCAATCACGGTAACGGCAGCGAGCAGCGTCAGCGTGAAAACGCATTCTGACATGACCGTCGAAGTGGCCAGAAAAACCAGGGCCGGATACAACACTATTGCCGCCGCCAGACCGAGCGCCGTGTAAAGGGGCAGTTCCCGCTCCCGCCTGAAGTAGCTGTAAGCCACCACCCCGGTCCCCATCATGGCGGCAACGGAGACGGACTTGAGCAGCCAGACATTGCCCGGGAAGTGGGGTGAAAGACGGTAGAAGATCGAGAGCAGGGCCGGGAAACCGGGGGCGTAGAATGGTTGGATTCCGGAAGACGGAGAGTTGACGAGGGTGTACCCCTGCCCCGTCGCCAGTGCCTTCGCCAGCAGCACGTACCATGCGTCATCCCCGATCAGCCCGACGACTTTATCAAGCCGCAGGATGTAGACAACGAGTGAAATCACCAGTCCCGCCGCGCCCACGACCAGCGCCAGTCTTTCTTTCGTCAGCTTCCGTTCCTGAGTTTGTACTATTACCGGCTCGGGCAGTTCTGTCTTTTGTCCGACCGGGTCGGATTTGCGAGCATATCGTCTGGCCAAGATATTGTCTCCAGGGGGGCAGAGTTTGAGAGAAGGACAGATTAGTCCGGGGCCGGTCGGCCCGCCCCGGGGTTTCGCGGCTGCCATTTTACCTGGATTCGGCGCGCATGTGCGGGAAAAGAATCACGTCGCGGATCGAGCGCTGGTTGGTCAGCAGCATCACCAGCCGGTCTACGCCGATGCCTTCGCCGGCGGTCGGCGGCATCCCGTAAGACAGCGCGCGGATGTAGTCCTCATCCATGACCATTGCTTCCTCGTCACCACGTTCACGTCGGGACACCTGATATTCAAAGCGACGCCTTTGCTCCGCCGGATCATTCAGTTCCGAAAAGGCGTTGGCGATTTCCATGCCCGCGATGAAAAGTTCGAAGCGTTCAGTGAATCGCGGGTCACTTGGTGTTTGCTTAGACAGGGGCGAAATAACAGTGGGGAACTCAGTAATAAAAGTCGGATTGATAAGATGTGGTTCAGCTATATGCTCGAAGATTTCTCCCAATAACTGTCCAACATTTAGACCGGGATTGAATTGAAGCCCCAGAGCATTCGCAGCATTGCTGAGTTTGTGAAGATCCATCAGATCTCCAATTGCTGGCTTTGCTGACTCAGCTTCAGGGGGCCAGTACTGCAGCACCGCCTCGCGCATCGTCAGCCGCCGCCAGTTGTCGAAATCAATCACGTCGTCCTGATACCTGACCTGCCGCGTGCCGCAGACCTTGTCCACCAGTTCCTTGATCAATTCCTCAGTCAGGTTGATCAGGTCGTTGAAATCCGAGTAGGCCTGATAGAACTCGAGCATCGTGAACTCGGGGTTATGGCGGATCGAAAGGCCTTCGTTGCGGAAGTTGCGATTAAGCTCATAGACGCGCTCGAAGCCGCCCACGATCAGGCGCTTCAGGTAAAGCTCCGGCGCGATGCGGGCATAGAGGTCAATGTCGAGCGCGTTGTGATGCGTCACGAATGGCCGCGCCGCCGCGCCCGTCGCCAGCGGCGAGAGCATCGGCGTTTCGACTTCGATGTAGCCGTGTTCGTCAAAGTAACGCCGCAGTTCGCGGATGATCTGCGCGCGCCGGACGAAGACCTCGCGCGAGGTGAGTTCGCCCGATTCGCGTTCGTGGATCGCGCTGCTCGCGATCAGGTCAACGTAACGCTGCCGGTAGCGCAGCTCCTTGTCCTGCACGCCATGAAACTTGTCCGGCATCGGCAGCAGCGCCTTCGACAGGAACTCGATCAGGCTGACGTGCAGCGAAAGCTCGCCCGTTTTGGTGATGAACAAAAACCCTTCGACGCCGACCAAGTCGCCGAGATCGAGCCTCTGGTAAAGCCCCCACGTCTGATCGCCGACGTCGTTTTTGCGCACGTAGACCTGCAACTGATGCGCGCCGTCGGAGAGGTGCGCGAACGCGGCCTTGCCCATCAGCCGCATCGTCATGATTCTTCCGGCCACCCGCACCCTGCCATCTCCCACCGCCCTGAGTTCGGCATTCACGCGCTCGGCTTCCTCGCCTTCCTTTTTGCCCGCGCAGTGGCGATAGCGTTCGACGACCTCAGTGATCGTGTGCGTGCGGTCGAAGCGGTTCGGGTAAACCGGGACGCCCTGCGCCGCAATCTCCTCCAGGTGGCGGCGGCGCTGTTGAATCTGATCGTTGTCCTGATCGAGCAAAATAATCTGTCCCTCCGGCCGTGATGAATGACGAACGGCAAATGATTCGTGGAATCTCCGTTGATGGCGAAATACGCCGATCAGTTCGTGATTATAGAAGCGAATTCAGAAGTGTCAACGCGCTGTTTTTTGCCGGGCAGCCGGATCAGCGGGAGGCCATTTACCATCTGCCACCTGAAACTGGTCGTCCGACAAATATAAATTATTCGCGTCGTCAATTGACATAAAGAGCGGCGCCGGGTTAGCATCCCTGCCGCTAGTGGACTTTCCTCACACCGGCAAAGCAACCTTAAAGAGAGTCTACCTACACTGCGACTCACAACCTTAGTCATCCGAACCGCCGATCATCGCTCATTCCGAGCCTCGGTTTCTGGTCTCATTGACTAGGTTATTCACTGGCAATTCTCACTCACTGGGCGGTGGTTACCACCGGCGTCACGCTTCTCCCTTCGACCACGCCTCCCAGGCGTCTTGCGGGGATCGTCGCGTCCGCCGGAGCATTCCTCATCTGGGGATTGCCTGGGTGATCGACCGGCCCATCCGAACCAATGAACCAAACTTCAAAGGAGACGTTCAACATGCGAACCTCACACAAACTCACCAGCCTGCTGTTGTCACTCGTGGCGCTCGTGGTACTCTCGATGAGTGCCCTCGCCGCCGACCCCGGGTTAGTCCCGGGCGCGGCCAGCTCGATCGTCAGCGACCAGAAGGCCGGATCAGTCCTGATCTACAATGTCTACACCTCGAGCCTCAGCAACCCCGGTGCGGAAAACACCCGCATCAACATCACCAACACCAGTTCGGCTGATGTCTTCGTCCACCTCTTCTTCGTCGACGGCTCGACCTGCTCGGTGGCCGACTCCTTCATCTGCCTGACGGGCAACCAGACGACGACCTTCAACATGTCTGACACCGACCCCGGCGTGATGGGGTTCGTCGTGGCGGTGGCAACGAATGCGGCGGGCTGCCCGATCGTCTTCAACAGCCTGATCGGTGACGAGTACGTCAAGTTCCTCTCGGGCCACGCCGCCAACCTCGGCGCCGAGGCCGTCTCGGCGATTACCGCCCCGCCCTGCGATCCGGCGACGGCCTCGGCCGTTGACCTGCTCTTCAACAACGTCCAGTACGGCGCCCTGCCGCGCGTGCTGGCCGACGATCACATTATGAGCCGGGGCGACGGCAATGACACCCTCCTGATCATCAACCGGCTCAGTGGCAGCCTCGTCAGTGGAATCTCCACATCCTCCTTAAGCCTGTTCGGTCTCCTCTTCGACCCCTTGGAGAATCCGTTCAGCTTCACCTTCACGATGGGCTGCCAGTTCAAGCAGTCAATCGGCGCAGGCACCTTCCCGCGCACGACCCCGCGCTTCTCGACTCTCATCGGGCCGGGCAGCTACGCGTGGGCGAAGTTCTGGGCGACGAGCGATGTCCCGCTGCTCGGGGCGGCGATCAACTTCAACCCGAACGCGCTGACGAACCAGAACGCGTTCAACGGCGGGCACAACCTGCACAAGCTGACTTACAGCACGGCCGGCGTGTTGACGATCCCGGTCTTCACCGCCTTCTGCAGCTAACCACATTCCCGGGGCGGGTCGGCGACGATCTGCCCCGCCCTGACCGCGGCGGGGGGCCGGAGTAATTCGGCCCTCTGCCCCCTTACCCGACTCTGACGGCGTGACCGCTCTGAAGTCTGTTATTTGCTCTTCCGGTCGGCTGATGCACTCATCATGAATCAACGTGAGTGATCACACTGTGTGGGGTGAGGTGA
>DASRDU010000193.1:0-116316 GCA_035652435.1 Blastocatellia bacterium | reverse complement strand
CGAGAAGGTCAGTTTCAGGTACAAGCTCGAAGGGTTCGACAAGGAGTGGATAGACGCCGGCACGAGGCGCGTCGCTTTTTACACCAACCTCCCGCCCGGCGAGTACCGCTTCCGCGTGACGGCCTGCAATAACGACGGGGTCTGGAATGAAACCGGGGCCGCGTTCGAGCTTTATCTGAGGCCTCACTTTTACCAGACCCCCTGGTTCTACACGCTCTGCCTGCTCGCGGTCGCGGTCTTCGGGACGGGCATTTACCGCGTGCGCGTCCAGCAGATGAAGGAGCGCGAGAAAGAGCTGGCGCTGCGCGTGGAAGAACGCACCCAGCAACTGGATGAGCAACGCAGCTTCCTGCGTCAGGTGATTGACCTGAACCCGAGTCACATCTTCGCCAAGGACCGCGAGGGCCGCTTCACGCTGGCCAATCAGACGGTGGCCGAGACCTACGGCACCACGGTTGACGGCCTGATCGGGAAGACGGATGCCGACTTCGCTCCGAACCGGGAGGAGTCCGAGAGTTTCCATCAGGACGACCTGGAAGTGATCAATACCCTGCGCGAGAAGTTCATCCCGGAAGAGGTCGTCACAGACCGGGCGGGCAACGTGCGCTGGCTGCAGACGATCAAGCGGCCGATCATTTCGCCGGACGGGACGGCGCACCAGCTCCTCGGCGTCTCGACCGACATCACCGCGCGCAAGCGGGCGGAAGAGGAGATGAGGAAGGCGAGGGAGGCGGCCGAAATGGCCACCCGCACCAAGAGCGAGTTCCTCGCCAACATGTCGCACGAGATTCGCACGCCCATGAACGGCATCATCGGCATGACCGAACTCGCGCTCGGGACTGACCTCACCATCGAACAGCGGGAATACCTCGAACTGTCCAAAACCTCGGCCGAGTCGCTGCTGTCACTGCTCAATGACATCCTCGATTTCTCCAAGATCGAGGCGGGCAAGCTCACCCTTGAAGCGGCCGACTTCGAGTTGCACGGATGCCTCTCGGTGACGATGAAGACGCTCGCGCTGCGCGCCCACCAGAAGGGCCTCGAACTCGTCTGCGACATCGCGCCCGAAGTGCCCGAATATCTGGTCGGGGATTCCGGCAGGCTCCGCCAGCTCGTCGTCAACCTGGTCGGCAATTCGATCAAGTTCACCTCCGAGGGCGAGATCGCCCTGCGCGTCGGGCTCGAATCCGAGTCCCCGGATGAAGTGATCCTGCAATTCGCCGTGTCAGACACCGGGATCGGCATCCCGTCCGAAAAGCTCGCCCACATCTTCGAGCCGTTCGAACAGGTTGACGCCTCGACGACGCGCAAACATGGCGGCACGGGGCTCGGCCTCGCCATCTGTTCGCAGCTTGTTGACCTGATGGGAGGCACCATCCGGGTTGAAAGCGAAATGGGCCGCGGCAGCACCTTCTGTTTCACCGCGCGCTTCAAGGTCGGGAAAGAGCCGGCGCAGAAGGCTGCGCCCACGACGCTGGCGGGTTTCGATGACCTGCGCGTGCTGGTCGTGGATGATAACGCCACCAACCGGCGGCTGCTTGATGCCATGCTGACGCGCCGGAAGATGAAGCCCGTCCTCGCCGACGGCGGGCGGGCCGCCATCGCCGCCCTCGAACAGGCCGCCCGGGATCAGGCCCGTTTCTCGCTCGTCCTGCTGGATTACCACATGCCGGAGATGGACGGCTTCTCGGTGGCCGAAATGATCAGGGGTGACGAGCAGCTTTCCGCCGTGCCGATCATCATGCTGACGTCGGCCACGCAACAGGGCACTGAGGCCAGGTGCCGCGAACTCGGGATCAACGCCCACATGATGAAACCAGTCACCGAGTCCCTGTTGCTGAGAGCAATCAGCGACGCCCTCGGCCTCGGGTCGCGGGCCGCGCAGGATGAATCACTCGCCGCCGAACCTTCATCACCTGCCGGAGTGAGGCCCCTGCGCATCCTGCTCGTGGACGATAATGCGATCAACCAGAGGCTGGGGGCGAAGCTGCTCGAAATCCGCGGCCACACGGTCGTACTCGCCGGCGACGGCGCCCAGGCGGTCGAGGCTTACGAGCGGGAGCCATTCGACCTGGTTCTGATGGACGTGCAGATGCCGGTCATGAACGGCTTCGAGGCCACCGCCAGGATCCGCGAGAAACAGAGTACGAGCGGCCGGCGCATCCCCATCGTCGCAATGACGGCGCGCGCGATGAAAGGCGACCGCGAGGAATGCCTGGCGGCCGGGATGGATGATTATGTCTCCAAGCCCTTCCGGGCCTCTGAGCTTGAAGAAGTGATCAGCGGTTTGATTGACTACTCCGCCGGGCACGACACCGCCACCCGCGGCACAACCGCCGAACCGGGTGCCCCGACCGACCGGAGCATCTTTGATATTTCCGCGCTCCTCGATAATAGTCTGGGGGATGTGGAACTGGCGCGCGAAATCGTGGGCATCTTTCTCGACCAGTATCAGGCCCTGCTCTCCGCCATCGGCAGCGGCATCAGCAGTAACAACAGCAGTGCGGTCAACGAGGCGGCCCACAAGCTGAAAGGCTCACTGGTCGGAATCCAGGCGCCCGCCGCCTGCCGGGCCGTGCAGCGTCTTGAAGAGATGGGGAGGGCAGGCAACCTGGGCGAAGCTCAAAGGGCGCTCAGAAGCCTCGAGCAGGAAATCACCCGGCTCAAGGGCCTGCTTGACAACTTCCTGAATGACCCGCAGGCCTGCGCCACCTGATCCCGGGCGACCCGGGTTCGTATCACAGACAGGAGCCGATACCCCTCGAAGAAGACATTTCATGACGCTCGTGAGAAAGAAACTGATGTTCCAACAAACTGCTGCCGCGGCAGGTGGCGGCAGCACCCTTTTGCGGATTACACGCCGGGCGCGTAACGCACATCTGCGGGCGCTCGGCCTGCTCATCGGGTGCTTATGCGTGCTGGCGCTCGGCCTGCCCGCCACGCCAAACGCCGCGCCAGCCGGCGCGGCCCCGGCCGCCGCCCGCTTCACGCGCTTCTCGGTCGAGCGGGGGCTGTCGCAGAGTACCGTGCAGGCCGTCCTCCAGGATCGCTCCAGATTCCTCTGGTTCGGCACCGGGGAAGGTCTCAACCGCTACGACGGTTACAGGTTCGTCGTCTTCAAGCACGACTCGCAGGATCCGAAGAGCCTCCCGAGCGACAGAGTCACGGCGCTCTACGAAGACCGGCAGGGGCGGCTGTGGGTCGGCACCGAGGCCGGCCTCAGCCTCTTCGACCACCGCACCGAGACCTTCACCACTGTCCCGAACATCCGGAAAAGAGTGACCAGCATCGTCGAGGATCCCGACGGGACGCTCTGGGTGGGGACACGAGGAGAAGGGTTCTTTCAGGGCAACCCTGTGGCACGCAGTTTCACCCCTCACCAGTCTGCCGCCGGGGATCCGGCGAGCCTCGCCAGCAACGACATTCTGGCGCTCCTCCGCGACCGCAGTGGCCGGCTCTGGGTCGGGACCAGGGATGGCGGAGTTGACCTGTTCGACAGGAACACTAGGCAATTCTCCCACCATCGTCACGACCCCCGCGACCCGCAAAGTCTCGCCCATAACGAGGTCTGGGGCCTCGCTGAAGACGCCGCCGGCAATCTCTGGGTCGCCACCTACGGCGGCGGCCTGAGCGTGCTTGACCACAAGACGGGGGCCTTCCGCCATTATCAGCATCAGCCGGGCACACCGGACAGCCTGCGGACAAACCTCCTGACCTGCCTGTTCGCGGATAAGTCCGGGACGATCTGGATAGGCACGGACGGGGCCGGGATGCAGCAATACGACGCCGCCTCGGACCGGTTCGTCTCCTTCCTCCACGACCCGGCCAACGCCGCTTCACTCAGCCAGAACGTGGTTCGCACCATCTACGAGGACATCCAGGGCCAGCTCTGGATCGGCACCTATCTGGGCGGGGTGAGCCTCCTCAGGAAACAGCGGAGCGCCTTCAGCTATTTCAGCCACAGCGCCGCGGACCCTTCGAGTCTGGGCGACCCCTCAGTCGCTTCTTTCCTGGAGGACTCTGAAGGCCGCATCTGGGTGGGCACGGAGCGGGGCGGGCTCAACCGCTTCGAGCAGCAGACAGGGACCTTCGTCCGCTACAGCTTTCCGTCGGACACGCCGGGCGGTTCGGCCGTCCTCTCATTGCATCAGGATCGCCACGGCCGCATCTGGGTCGGCAGCTTTCGCGGCGGCCTGGGCCGGTTCGACCCCCTGCGCGGGAGCTTCGTAACTTACCTGCACCAGCCCGGCAACCCCGGGAGTATCAGCAATGACGAGGTATGGGACATCGCCGAGGACGGGCAGGGGGCGCTCTGGCTGGCCACCAGCGCAGGCCTGGATCGCTTCGATCCCGACCGCGGGGCTGTGACAGCGCACTATGACGCCGGCCCGGAGGGGCTGAGTCAGCCGGGCCTGCGGACGTTGCTCTTCGACCAGCAGGGGAACCTCTGGATTGGCACGGTGGGCGGACTCGACCTCCTCCGCAACGGGAGTAACAGTTTCGTCCACTACCGGCACGACGACCGCGACCCGCACAGCCTCAGCAACGACTATGTATTTTCCCTCCGCGAGGACCGTCAGGGCCGCGTCTGGGTGGGCACCTCCGGCGGCTTGAATCGCCTGGATCAGAAGGCCGGGACCTTCACCGCTTACAATGAATTCCCGAGCAACACCATCTACGGCATTGAAGAAGATGCCAGGGGACACCTCTGGCTGAGTACCAACAATGGTCTTTCGCGCCTTGACCCGGCCAACGGGCACGTTGAAAGCTTCGACCTGACCAACGGGTTGCAGAGCCTGCAGTTCCACAGCGGCGCGAGCCTGAGGACGCGCCGCGGGCGCCTCCTCTTCGGCAGCGTGGACGGCTTCTATGACTGCGACCCGGAGGCCATCCAGCCGGACACCTATGCGCCGCCCGTCGTCCTCACCTCCCTGCGCATCTTCAACGAGCCGAGGAAACTGTCGAGCGCGCTCCCGACCCTTGGCGAGATCACGCTCTCGCCCGAGGACAAGGTCTTCTCGCTCGAATTTGCCGCGCTCGACTTCACCTTCCCGCGCCGTAACCGCTACGCCTACCGCCTCGAAGGATTCAACAATCAATGGATCCAGGTGGGTGGCAAGCGCGAAGTCACCTTCACGAACCTCGACCCCGGGACCTACGTCTTCCAGGTCAAGGCCTCCAACCGCGACGGGATCTGGAACGAAGCTTCAGTGGCGACGCTGAAAGTGATTGTCAGACCGCCTTTCTGGCGGACCTGGTGGTTCCGCCTGATCGGTCTGGCCGCGATCATCGCCATCGTCTGGGGGCTGCACCTGATGCGCACCCGGCGGATGCGGGCGCGGGAGCAGGAACTGGTGCGGGTAGTGGGCGAGCGGACCGCCGCGCTGACCGAGCGCACCGCGCAGCTTGAAGCCCAGGCCGTGGAACTGGCCCAGGCGAGGGATGCGGCCGAGGCGGCGACGCGCGCCAGAAGCGAATTCCTCGCCAACATGTCGCACGAGATTCGCACGCCGATGAATGCCGTCATCGGCCTGACCGGGCTGATGCTCGACACCGAGCTGACGGATGAACAGCGCGACTTCGCTCAGACCATCCGCACCTCCGGCGACGCGCTGCTGACGATCATCAACGACATCCTCGACTTCTCCAAGATCGAGTCGGGCAACCTCGACCTCGAACAGCAGCCGCTCGCGCTCTCCGACTGCATCGAGGAATCACTCGACCTGCTCGCGGCGAAGGCCGCCGACAAGGGCATCGAACTGGCTTACTCGCTCGACCACAACACGCCGCAGACGATCCTCGGCGACATCACCCGGCTCCGGCAGATTCTGGTCAACCTCGTCGGCAACGCCGTCAAATTCACTCACTCCGGCGAAGTCGTCATCTCGGTCTCGACCACGGCGCTCAATGCCGGCTCTGACGCGCCATCCGACAGGCAATTCGAGCTGCACTTCGCCGTCCGCGACACCGGCATCGGCATCCCGGAGGATAAGATCGGGCTGCTCTTCCGCTCCTTCAGCCAGGTTGACGCCTCGACCACGCGCAAGTACGGCGGCACAGGGCTCGGCCTCGCCATCAGCCGGCGGCTCGCCGAACTGATGGGCGGGCGGATGTGGGTCGAAAGCAAGGCGGGGGTCGGTTCGACTTTCCACTTCACGATCAGGGCAGATGCCGCACCCACCGTCCAGCGGTCTTATCAGAAACCCGACCAGCCGCACCTGACCGGCAAGCGCCTCCTGATCGTGGATGACAACCAGACCAACCGCCAGATCCTGATCCGCCAGACCGAGGCTTGGGGGATGCGCGCGCGCGAGGTGGCTTCCGGCCAGGAGGCGCTTGCTCTGCTCGGCTCGGGTGAGCAGTTCGACCTGGCGATTCTGGACCTGCACATGCCGGAGATGGACGGGCTGATGCTGGCCACCGAACTCCGCCGGCTGCCGGCCGCGCAGTCGCTCGCGCTCGTGTTGCTCTCTTCGAGCGCCGCCGGCCGGCACGAGCTGGCCGCGCGCAATCTCGCCACCGGGTTCGCGGCCTCCCTGACCAAGCCGATCAAGCCATCTCAGTTGTTCGACGCGCTGACGACAATCTTCGCCGGTCAGTCCGCCAAAGCCCGCCGCGCCGCGCCCGCCAGTGTCTTCGACAAGCACCTGGCTGAGCAGGTGCCCCTGCGGGTGCTGCTGGCCGAAGACAACTTGATCAATCAGAAGGTCGCGCTGCGCATCCTCGAGAAGCTGGGCTACCGGGCCGACGTCGCAGCCAACGGCCTCGAAGTCCTCGAAGCGTTGCACCGCCAGAGTTACGACGTGGTGCTGATGGACGTGCAGATGCCGGAGGCGGACGGGCTTGAGGCGACGCGCCGGATCCACCGCCAGTGGCCGCAGTCGCAGCGCCCGTGGATCATCGCCATGACTGCGAACGCCATGCAGGGCGACCGCGAGGAGTGTCTGGAAGCCGGGATGGATGATTACCTCAGCAAGCCGGTACAGGCCACGGATCTGCGGGCCGCACTGGAACGCTGCCCCGTTGGCCAGCCTGGCAGGCGGGCGGGTGAACCTCAGATCGTGACGCTGCCGTAAGGATCTCTGATCCGCCTGGGCATGGGCATCCGGGGCAGGGGCTTTTGCGCGGGCATAACGCCGCCGGTTTTTCGGCTGAAGCATTAACCAGGAGCTTTGCCTTCCGGAGGCGCATGGGTATCATTGGCGCGCCTCCTGCTCGTGCCGCAGGCCTGGGTCCCGGATACACCGAAAGGTCTTCTGAATGTCAGAAAACAGCAGCGTCAACCATTCACCACGTTATGATGAACGCCCGTGGGGTAATTTCACTGTCCTTGACGAAGGCGCAACCTACAAAGTCAAACGCATCGAAGTGCTGCCGGGCAAACGCCTGAGCTACCAGAGACACGCGCGCCGCGCCGAACACTGGGTCGTGGTGACGGGCACGGCCAGAGTCACGCTCGACGGCCGGGAGATCATCCTCGGCCCAAGCGAGACGGCGGACATCCCCACTGGCGCGGCTCACCGCATTGAGAACCCGGGCGAAGAGACGCTCATCTTCATCGAAGTCCAGCACGGCACTTACTTCGGCGAAGACGACATCGAGCGCCTGCAGGATGATTTCGGGCGCATCGCCTGAAAGACAAAAATCGGCAGACAGCAAAGCCGCCCGGTGAGTATTGGGCGGCTTTGCTTATTCCGGCCAGCGATCTCACTTAACGACTGGCTGCTCGCGTCTCCTGACCTGACAGCACCAGTTCCTGCATCTTGTCACCGACTGCCACGCTCCCGCCGCCATAATTCGACATCACTATGGCCGTATAGCCGCTGCCGAGGAACATATCGAGGTTCGAGCTGATGCCGGGGAACCCGCCGCTGTGCCCGACGATCTGGCGTTCCCTGTCAATGCTGAAACCGAAGCCGTAATCGGGCGAATTGAGTTCGGGCTTGGCCGAGAGCAGCAGCTTCACGTATTCGGCGCCGACCAGCTTGTTCGACCTGAGCGCGACGTCGAATTTCAGCAGGTCTTCGACGGTCGAATAACCGCCGCCAGCCGGGCCGCCGCGCATCACGTGCTGAAAGATGTTGTTTCTGAAGGTCACCCCGCCGTCGGTGAACTCCTTCTCGTAACCCACCGCCAGGTTGGGGGTGACCCGGTCGAGTTCATAGCAATCCGTATTGGTCATCCCGGCGGGCTTGTAAATGTTCTCGCGCACGTAATCGAAGTAACTCTGACCCGTCACCTTTTCAATCACCTTGCCGAGTACCAGCATCCCTGTGTTGCTGTAGCTCCAGCGCGCGCCCGGCTCGAATTGCAGCTTCTCGCCTTCGGCCAGCTTCATCATGTCGTCAACTGTGCGGTAAAGCGCCCGCGACGATTCCATGAACTTCTTGTTGAAATAACTGCCCAGGCCCGCCGTGTGAGTGAGCAGGTGTTTGATTCTGATCTTCTCCGCCGACTCCTTGTCCGGGAAGTCGGGCAGGAATTTCGAGAGCGGGTCGTCGAAGGAGAGTTTGCCGCGTTCGACCAGCTGCGCGATGGCGACGGAGGTGAACATCTTGTTCATCGAGCCGAGATTGAATTTTGTGTCCACGCGGTTTGGCGCGTTGAAATCCTTGTTGGCGGTCCCGTAAGCCTTCTTGAAAATCACTTTGCCGTCCTTCGCCAGCAGCACCGCGCCGGAGAAGACGTCGGCGTCGGCGAGTTTATGGACGAAGGCTTCCAGCTCGCGGGCCATCTGCTCATCGGTCAGCTTCTGCGCCGCCTTCGCTCCGGCTGGCGGCTTCGGCCTGCGCAGCCCGAGCCCCGTAATGCGATTTGGCGCGTCAGGCTCGACGCGCACGACGAGCGCGACCCAGCCGCCGGTCAGTTTGTTTTTAAGTAGCGCCGTGACTTCCGTTGGTTTTGCTTCCTGAATGCTGTGGAACTCGACGCCGCGCGTCGTGTCGTGGAGTCGGGAGATAAACCCCAGGTGCGCGTCCATCGGCATTTTCGCAAACTCCGCCCCGTAGTTTTCCGTCACGTACTTCGCCGCCTCGGCGCGGTTGCCGGAATTGATCAGCCCGATGATTTCATTCGCGCGGCGGGCAGCCGGGTTGTTCGCCGCGTCGGCCTGCGGCTGTGCGGGCTGCGCCATCAACACGGCGGCACACGCGCACAGCAGCAGCACTGTCAGCGTCAGAGAGTTCAGCAGGTTTTTCATAATCTCACTCCTCGTTCTGTTATGACGGTTTTCGGCTTCGGCCAGCTTCGTGGCCCCTCTACGGAAGATACGTCCGTATAAAATATTCGTTTGATGGATTATAGTGATACCCGGTATTCACCGTATGAATCTCCAGACGATAGACCTGAACCTGCTCCTCGCGCTTGAAGCGCTGATCGAGGAGCGCAACGTGACGCGCGCGGCAAAACGCGTCGGCCTGAGCCAGCCCGCGATGAGCAACGCGCTGGCCCGGCTGCGGCGCACTTTCGACGACCCACTGCTCGTGCGCACCGCCGACGGGATGACGCCGACGCCGGCGGCGCAGGCGCTCATCAGCCCGGTGCGTTCCGCACTCACGCAGCTGCGCGAGGCGCTCGAAGAGAAGCCCTTCTTCGACCCGGCTGCATCGGAACGGACATTTCATCTGCTGACGAGCGATTATGCCGAGATCGTGCTGCTCGCGCCCCTGCTGCGGGAGTTGCGCTCAGATCCCGGCTCGGTCAGGCTGCGGGTCCAGCGCCCGCGCAGCGTGTTTGAGCCGCCGTCCACTTCGGCGCTGGCCGAATCATTCGATCTGGCGATTGGTTTTTACCCCGACGCGCTCTCGCTCGACGCCAGACTGCATTCGGAAGCCTTGTGGGAGGAAGAGAACGTCTGCATCGCGAGCGCCAGTCACCGGTCAATTCGCGGGAAGCTTTCCCTGCGGCAGTACGCCGAAGCCGATCACGTCGCGTTGTTTTACAAGCCGCAGGGGCCGGGCGTGATTGACACGCTGCTCGCGCAGAAGGGTTACGCGCGCCGGACGATTGTGCAAATCCCTCACTTCGCGAGCGTGCCTTTCATGGTCTCGGGCACGGACCTGATCGCGACTATCCCAGAGCGGCTCGCCCGGCAATTCAGCCGGCAGTTGAAACTGCAAATCCTGCCCGTGCCGGTGGCCATGCCGCCCTTCCGCCTGACGCTCCTCTGGCACCAGCGGCATCACACCGACCCGGCGCACCGCTGGATTCGCGGCTTCATCATCGAGACGGCGGCAAGGCTCAAGCGTCAGCAATAAAACATCGGCGGCTCACTTCACGAATCGGGCAAAGTATGTTGTAGTTGCCGCGCACGATTTCAGCTCCACACCTCCCGAGGACAAGGATCATCGTTTATGGCCACCAGACGCAGCAGCACATTTCTCTTTACACTCCTCCTTGCCGTGTTCGCGCTTCCCTGCCTCGCGCAGGATAAGGCGGCAACCAGGCTGATGGCGGGAGCAGGTAAGGCGGACATCACGCCGCCGGTCGGGACTCCGCTCGCGGGTTACGGCGGGAGGCTGGGCAAGCCTTCGACCGGCGTCCACGACCCTTGCGAAGCGCGGGCGCTGATCATTGACAACGGCGCGGAGAAGATCGCCTTCGTCAGCGTGGATCACCTTGGTTATGACAACGCGATGGTCACCCGCGTGCGCACGCTCGCGGCCGAGCGGGCCGGCATCGCGCCCGACCACATCTTCGTGATGTCGTCGCACACGCATTCGGGCGGCGGCGCCTACCTCGAACCGTTCCCGATACTCGCGGGCAAATTCGACCCGAAGATTCGCGACCTGTATTCGGAGCGCGCGGCTGAGGCGGTGATCGCCGCGAGTAAAACGCTCAGGCCCGCGCGCATCGCCATCGGCGCGGGCGGCGTGCCCGGCCTGAGTCGCTTCCGCTCGATCTGGCCGCCGCACGCGGTCGCCGATAAAACGATTGACCCCGAAGTCGGCGTGCTGCGCGTTGATGACGCGGCGAGCGGAAAGCCGATGGCGGTCCTGTTCAATTTCGCCGCGCACCCGACGATCCTGAACGAAAAGAACTTTCAGTTCTCAGCCGACTACCCCGGCGTCGCGCGCGCGAAGCTTGAACAGATGATCGGCGGCGACGTGCTGGCGATCTTCGCCAACGGCGCCCAGGGGACAGTCGCCCCGCGCCCGTTTCAGGGCAGTGACGAATGGCAGCGGGTGGAAAACATGGGGACGATCCTGGCGGCTGAAGTCTTCAAAGTCATCCACATGATCAAACCGCAGGACTGGATGGAGATGAAATTCACGCGCACGCCGCTCGTGCTGAAAACAGTGCCCCCGCCGAAGATGCCCGCGCAGGTGAAGCTGCCCGAAGCTTACCCGTCGGAAATGAGCGCCGTCGCGTTTGACCGCAAATTCGCCTTCGTGACCATTCCGGGCGAACTCGGCAGCATCCTGAATCAGCAGGTCAAGGAACGCGGGCGGCTGCTCGGCTTTGAATCCACGTTCCTGCTCGGCCTGACGAATGACGCGGTCGGTTACATCATTACCGAAGATGAGTACCGGCACGGGACATACGAATCCAGCATTTCACTCTTCGGCCCGGCGTTCGGCAGCTTCATCACAAACGAGGCTTTTCAGGCCTTGGAAAAGGTGGCACCCGCGGCGGAAAAGAAGGCGGCAGACAGGTGACCGGAATTCAACGCTGACCGGTTGCAAACTGCCTGCGGGCTGCTATACTCCGCCTGCCGCAATGATGACATCTCCACTCCGCCCCGTTTGAGCAGGCCAGTTCCCTGCCGGTAATCGTTGCTGCGCCGACATCCCGCTGCCCCGTCGCTGACCCACGGCCACTCCGCCCGCACGAGCAGGAGAGACTTTCGATCAGCCTGAAATTATCCCCTCCCCCACTGGCCGGAAGCCGACCGGGCCCGGCCGGCATGCATTGTCATTCCCAGACCTCAGCAGCCATCTGCCGCTTTGAAAGGAGCAAATATTATGGCAACCAATCCTGCCACTCAGACCACTGATTTCACTCGCGACATCATCGGACGGTTCGTCTGCAACGGGCTGGACG
This sequence comes from Blastocatellia bacterium, assembly GCA_035652435.1. Lineage (GTDB taxonomy): Bacteria > Acidobacteriota > Blastocatellia > RBC074 > RBC074 > DASRDU01. The sequence goes on along the minus strand of DASRDU010000193.1, from coordinate 104,274 downwards.
AAGCGTTGCGCAGCACTGACCGCAACCTCCGCCCCGACGCCCGCCCCTTCGACATCATCGTGATCGGCGGAGGGACGTTCGGCGCCGCGCTGGCGCAGCACCTCTTCTTCCAGGACAAAACGCACAGCCACCGGATTCTGGTGCTCGAAGGCGGCCCCGTCGCGGTGCCCGAACACGTTCAGAATATGTCGCTGCCCGGACTCGATGTCCCCGGCGCCACCAGCATTCAGGACCTGCGCCAGGCCGGGCAGGACCGGCTCCCGCGCAATGAAGTCTGGGGACTCGCCTGGCATTCGGATCAGAAATTCCCCGGCCTGGCTTACTGTGTCGGCGGCCGTTCGCTTTACTGGGGCGGCTGGTCGCCGCAGCCGCTCGGCACGGAGATGCCGGCTGACCGCTGGCCCGCGAGCGTCGTGGCCGATCTGAACAATCGTTACTTCCACGAAGCCGCCGAACAACTCGGCGTGACCGAAACCAACGACTTCATCTACGGCGAACTGCACGGGGCGCTGCGCCAGCAGCTTTTCGACGGCATCATTGCGGGCAAAGTGACTGACGCAGTGGCACTGAATCAACTGCCGCTGCAACTGGACATCACGCATGCCACACCGGTTGCACTGGCCGCCGCAGCCGGAGTGACTGAAGGTGCGATATCCGCAGCCACCGTCCCCGCCGGCGGCGCCGATGACGCGACCCAGATTCTGAAGCTCGAAGCGCCGCTCGCCGTCCAGAGCCGCACCCGCCCGGGCTTCTTCCCTTTCAATAAATTCAGCGCGATGCCGCTGCTGACGAAAGCCGCCCGGGCTGCGCAGGAGGAATCTGGCGGCGATGATTTCAGGAAGCGGCTGATGGTCGTGCCGCTGTGTCACGTCAGGCGGATGAACGTCGCGCAGGGCCGCGTGGCAGGCATCGAGACCAGTCTGGGGACGGTTCCTGTTCCGCCAAACGGCTCGGTCGTCGTCGCGCTCGGGACGGTTGAAAGCACGAGGCTCGCGCTGCAGACGGTGCTGGATCAGGCCGGCGGCAATGAAGCCGCGCTGCAAACGACCCGGGCCGGTCGTAACCTGATGGCGCACCTGCGCTCGAATCTCGACATCCGAATCCCGCGCGCGGCGCTCTCGACGCTCGACCCGGCGGTCAAAGAGCTTCAGGCCTCAGCGCTCTTCGTCAAGGGCCGCCACCAGTTCGCCGACGGCACGCTCGGGCATTTCCACCTGCAGATCACCGCGGCGGGTCTCGGCGCAGTCGGCACGAATTCGGAGGCCGAGCTGTTCAAGAAGATCCCCGACATTGACACCTTCGACCAGTTCGCCACCGCCAGCGACACGCACGTCGTGATCACGATCCGCGGCATCGGCGAGATGGAAGCGCAGAATTCCAACAGCTTCGTCACGCTCGACAGTGAGGCCGATGAGTTCGGCATGCGCCGCGCTTTTGTGACGATGAAACCGACCGCGAAGGACGCGGAGTTGTGGGACGCCATGGATAAAGCCGCCGACGACGTGGCAAAGATTTTCGCCGGCAGCCAGCCGCTGGAAGTCCTGCGCAAGGTGCGTGACGGGCTGGGCACGACCCACCACGAGACGGGCACGCTCAGGATGGGCGATGACCCCGGCTCGTCGGTGACCGATGCCGACGGCCGTTTCCACGATCTCTCCAACTCTTATGCCGCCGGGCCGTCGCTCCTGCCGACCATCGGTTCACCCAACCCGATGCTCACCGGGATCGCGCTCGGACGCCGCCTGGCGGATCGCCTGGCCACACAGCCGGTGATCACTGTGAGCCCCGGCTTCCAGTCGCTCTTCGACGGCTCGACGCTCAACAAGTGGCGGATGTCCACGATCAAAAATCAGCCGGGCCGCGACAATCCCGGACGGTTCATCGTCGTGGATGGCGCGCTCGAAGCCGTGACGGGCAGCGACCTTGGCATGCTCTGGTTCACGGAACCTGCTCCGGCCGATTTTATTCTCAAGCTCGAATGGCTGCGCTGGCGTGAGGATGACAATTCCGGCGTCTTCGTGCGCTTCCCGCACCCCGACAGCAAGGGCTATGACAACACGTCATACGTGGCGGTTGATTTCGGCTTCGAGGTGCAGATTGACCAACTCGCCAGACCCGACGGCGCGCCGGTTCACCTGACCGGCGCGATCTACAACATCGCCGGGCCGCAGAATCCGGGCGCGTTGCCGGTGCAGCCCGTGGGGAGTTGGAACGAGTTTGAGATTCGCGTGCAGGGCCAGACTTACGCCGTCACGCTCAACGGCCAGCAGATCACGAACTTCGTCAACCCCGATCCCAATCGCGGCAAACCGGCTGCTCCCGGCGCGCCGAGTTTCATCGGCTTGCAGACACACACGGGGCGCGTGAACTTCCGCAACATCCAGATCAAGGCATTGTAAGCGCAAACTGCGATGCGGCCTGATCGCATCAAGCCCGCACGAGTCATCAGACAGCCGGGGAGTGACTAACTCCGCCGGCTGTTTTTTATCGGCCTGTATATCTGGCGCACCGGGAGTTAAGCACGTGTCAGTAGCCTTCCCTCAGGGCTCATCATTACTCAGATTATTCCGCGAGAGGCGCGGCTGGATTTCAGCCCGCGGATGCGGGCTCACATCGCGCAAAAATCCGGGTAACGATGAGCCTCAAGGTCGGGCTGCTGACACAGCCAATCGTGCTGATTGCATCAGCGTTTTTCGGTCTTGAGCTTCACAATCGCTTCGCGGATGGCGGGCGCATTTTTATCGTCGGGTTGCAGTTTGAGGTAGGTTTCAAGCGCGCTCGCGGCGGCTTTGCGGTCGCCGCGCAGTTCGTAAGCCCGGCCGAGGTGAAGCCATGCCGCGGCAAGTTTCTGGTTGCTCAGTTCGAGCGCCTTGCGCAATTCGCGTTCGGCCTCATTGAGTTGCCCGCGCCGGTGTTCGTCATCCGCGCTGACGGCCAGTTCGACGAGCGCCAGGCCGCGCGAAAAATGCGACTGGGCGTTGAGCGGGTCGCGCTCGATGGCCTGGCGGAAAGCGTACTCGGCGACGGTGAATTTCTTCTGCTGCGCCATGATGATGCCGAACAGGTGATAGACGCGGGGCTCGCGGTCGTTGACCCGCCGGGCCTCTTCGAGTGACTTGATCGCCTCGTCCGGCTGGTTCTTTTTGCTGAATTCGGTGCCGAGCGCGAAGTGCGCGTTGAAGTAATCAGGAAAGATCCTGACCGCCTCCTGCAGGAGTGCAATTCCCTCAGACGATTTGCCCTCCCTGATCCGGCCGACGCCTTTCTCGAAGGCTTCGCGCGCGGCGGCGGGAACATCCTGAATAAAGCTCGTTCCCGGCGAAGCAGGGGCAACCTCCCGATCCGCGGGCCTCAGCCTGACTTCGACCTCGACAACTTCACGCTGATTCATGTTGCCGGGCATGCGAAAGACCGCCCGCTCCGACGCCGGCTGATAACCCCGATGATTGATGACGACCTCGTAACTGGCGGGCCTGAGGCCGGTGAAATAAAAGTCCCCCTCGGTGTTCGTCACCGTCTGCTCCAGACTGCTGCCGCTCTGCCACAGCTCGACAATCACGCCGTTGAGCGTCGCACCCGACGGCGCGCGCACCTTGCCGTGAATCGTGCCCTGCTGCGCCAGCGCCGAAGAGGCCAGCGCGAACAGGAGACTGATTGAAATGAAACAGACCTGCTTCGGCATGGTTGACACGGTTGGTGAATTCGGCGAATCCAAAATCGAAAGCCGGGAACCCATCAGGCCCCCGGCTTTCAGGCGATCTCGGGTTACGCGCTCTGCCGGCAGATCAGAACTGGAACCGCGCGGCGAACTGGAACGCGCGCGGGCCGCCCGTGCCGAAGACGCCGGTCGCATAACTGCTTGCCTGGCCGAAGGTGGTCGTGTTCCGCAGATCACCGCCGAAACCGGCGTGGTTCGCGATATTGAAGAGGTTAAAGGCCTCCCCGATCAGGTGAAGCTGGACGTTCTCCCTGATCCTGACGATACGGGTCAGGCGCATGTCCTGGGAGATGAAGCTGTCACCACTCCTGAAGTCCGCCGGCAGAGTGATTGTTGGATAGGTCTGGTTACGCGGCGTGATCTTGCCCGCCTGGGTCTGGTTGTACTGGGCAACCAGATTCCTCAGGTCACTCACCCCGATGTCACGCCCGAAGCCGTTCCACTCGACGCCGGGCAGCACAAAAGTGCTGATGCCCTGACCGGTCGGATCAATGCTGCTGATCGTGGGAGTCAGCGGACCGCCGCTGACCATCTGCGAAATCAGCGAGACCTGCCAGGTGTTGAATGCGCCCCGCAGGAACAGGTTGCTGCCCCTGTAAGTGGGCAGTTCCGCCACCCCGCTGAAGGTGAAGCGATGGCGCCGGTCAGATCCCTGATAGCCGTTCGCCTGGAAGAAGTTGTCAGGGTTGATGACGCCGTTGAAGCCGGTGTACCTCGACAGCGCATAAGAAGCAGTGAACAAATAACGATCCGTGAAACGCTTATCCACCTTGACGTGCAGCCCCGTGTAGCGGTAATTCGCGCCGCTGATCGAAATGTTGATCGCGCCGTTCGAACACTGCGCCTTCGGGTCCGGGATCTGCGCGGCAGTGCAGGCCGGGATGATCGGCCCGCCGAGTGAGGCCGCGCGAAGGAAGCGGTTGGCATCGTATTTGAACGTATCGAACAGGCCGCCAATGTGAACGGCGCGCCGCATGACAAAATCGGCCTGCACGACCAGGTTCCGCGCCAGCTCATGCTGCACGCCAATAGTGGTCTGGCCCGAGTAAGCAATGGTCGTATCCGGGCTGAAGAGCGCGCCGAACCCGATGTCACCTGTCGTCTTGATCCGCTCGATGCCGCGCACCGAGAGGTCTGTGCCGTTTCCGAAGAAGCCGTTGAGCGCCGCCTGATAGGTCGGGAGCCCGGCGATCACTGACGCCCCGGTAACCTTCGGGTTGGGCAAGGTCTGATTGTCCAAGCCGAAGAATGAACCGGGGATGATGTAGCGGCCGTTGCCCGATGGTCCCGTATAGGCGCGCTCGACCAGCCGCGTCCAGAACAGATTCGAGTCGTGGTAGATTCCGCCGCCGCCGCGAATCACGGTTCTGCCGCCGCGCAGGCTCCAGGCAAAGCCGAGGCTCGGGTCAAAGTTATTCCTGTCCTGCCGCGGCGCGCTCAGATCGCTGAAGATGGGTTTAAGGTAGGCCGGGCGGTCGAGGTCGTGGTTGAGCAGATTGTCTTCAAACGACCAGGCGAGCGCGTAGCTGACCGTCAGATTCGGGCGCACGCGCCACTGATCCGCCGCAAACAGGCGGTAGCGGTTGTTGTGCGAGGCTTCGGGCTGACGGTAACTCTGCGGCTGTCCGCCATCACCGATGCCGAAGAAAACCTGATAGACGGGGAGCTTCTGCAGGTCAGCGACCGTCGGCAGCAGTCCGGGTTTGAGCGGGCCGCTGAGGGTAGCGTTCAGTTTCAGGCTGTCAGGCAGGCCGTTGTAGACCGGGAAGAAAGGTGATTTGGTGATGTCAGGTACGCCATTAACCACAGGGGCGGTTGCTTGGATGACCCCGAGTAAATGCAGCGGATCGTACAGCACGATGATTGCCGGGTTGATGTATTCCCAGCTCCCGCGCCCGTAAGAGTGTTCCCACTCGCCGCCGAACCGCATGCGGTGTTCGGCCTTCTGCCAGCTCACCGTGTCGGTCATCTGGTAGGTGCGCAGCTCGCGATTCTGCGGCGTGTTCAGGTTGTTGCCGATGACGAAGCCGCCGACGGTCGTGCGGTACTGCGCGCCGCCGAGGCCGATGCAGACGACCGGGTCGGTGCAGTCACTCGATGTGGGAATCCGCAGCCGCCCGCTGTAATAGCTGTAAGAGTAGCGGAAGTCGTTGACGATCCGCGGCGTGAAGACCGAGGTGATGCCGCCCAAACCCTGGGTCGAGACGTTTTTCGTGACCACCCAGTTCGACGGCAGGAAGGTGCCGTTCGCCGTGTTGTAGTTGTCGTTGTTGTCGGTCGAAAAGCGCAGGAAGCCGCTGTGCTTCTCGCTGTACTTGTAATCGAATTTGAGGTTGGCCTGCCTGGCGTGGAGCGGGTTTGACGGGGCCGAGTCGAACTGCGAGAAGATCACGTTGTTGTTGGCCACCGGCACGACGCCGCGCTGGTTGTTGTTCTCAATGTTGAAGAAGAAGAACAGCTTGTCCTTTTTGACGGGGCCGCCGATGGAGCCCCCGCCCTGCCGCCGCGCGAAGAACGGATCCTCGCGGCTCGGGTCAACGAGCCGGCGCGGGTCGCGCTTGAGGCTCGGATAGGCCGAGAGGTTATGATCGCGGAAGTAGAAGAAGGCCGACCCATGAAAATCGTTCGACCCGCTGCGCGAGACGACGTTGACCGAGCCGACGCCGGTGACGCTGGTCGAGGGGTCGAAGTTGAAGGTCGAAATCTGGAATTCCTGCACGGTCTCCTGCGAGAAGTTCTGCGCCGTGCCGCCCGTGACGCGGTCGTTGATCGTCGCGCCGTCAACCGAGATGCGGGTCATCGCCTGGCTCGCGCCGGCAATCGAGACGCGGAAGAAGTTGTTCGGGCTGGTGCCGGGGTTGTCAACGGCCTCGACGCTGACGCCCGGTTCGAGCAGGGCGAGTTGCAGGAAGTTGCGCCCGTTGAGCGGCAGGTTCTCGATCTGCTTCCGGTTGACCACGCCGTCAATCTTGAAGTCGGTCGTGTTGATGGTCGGCGTGTCGCTGGTGACGATGACTGTGTCGCTGGCCTGCCCGACGGCGAGTTCAAAGTCGAGGCTGACGCTCTCGCCGACCTGGAGCGTCACGATGCTCACCCCGGTCTTGAATCCGGCCTGCGAAACCTTCACCTCGTATTCGCCCGGCGGCAGGGCCGGGACCTGATACTCGCCGGTGGAATTGCTCGTGCCTTTGCGTTCGGCGCCGGTGGCCCTGTTCCTGACCGTCACCGTCGCGTGCGGGACGATGGCTTTCGAGGGGTCGGTCACGATTCCCCGGATCGTCCCCGTGGGAACCTGAGCGAAAGACGAAAGCGCAAAGATGCCCAGGAAGGCACTGATGAGTAACGAGTATTTGGCGGGAACTCGCATGGTTATTCCTCCTACGGTTGGTGTGTTGACGTTGATGTGTCTGGTGTTGATTGCGGGATTCAGACTAATGCAATACCGCGAAAAGAGACTGGCAGGAATGCGTGAATAAGGCGGGATGGATGGATTTTGTAATTGAAGTTTCATGACCTGGGTCTCCCACAGGCAAAACTGCGCTGATCGTCTTACATCATGGAAATGCCCCCGATTTTGCGGCTGAAATAAAAAAGACAGCTGAAGGTGAGCGGCGAAGTGAAGTTTCGCCGCTCACCTTCTTCCTGATGATTCCCGGATGGCCGCCTGAAATCTGACCCGGCGGCCATCAAAGTAAAAGCAACTGCCGGATGACTGGTCTTCCTAGAAGCTGAACCGGCCACCGAGTTGCAGGGCCCGGGGGCCGCCGGAACCGAACACCTGACTGGTGCGCTGCGTCGGCTGACCGAACGCACTCGAATTGATGGTGAAATTGTAGCCGGTCAGGTTGGCGACATTGAAGACATTGAACATCTCGGCGAAAACCGCCAGCTGGTAATGCTCCCGCCAGGTGAACTTCTTCGTCAGGCGGACATCCTGTGAACTGAAGTTGTCGCCGAATTCATAATTTGCCGGCAACGTCAGTTGCGGAATCGCCTGCCCGCGCGCGTCCTTTGATCCCAGCGGGTACTTCGTATTCCAGGCCGCGACGGCCTTCGCCAGATCATCCTTGCCACAACCACGATTGAAGCAGTTGAAGTCAACGCCCTGAATCGGCTCGCTGGTCGTCCCGTCACCGGTGATGTCCACGCCACTGACCGACGGCATTACCGGGCCGCGGCTCGATGACGCCGAGATGATGCCGAGTTGGAAGCCCCACGGCAGATCCACAATTCCCGAGACGTTCAGGATGTGGCGCGAGCCCTGCGGCCCGTAGCTGCGGAACCAGTTGTCCAGGTCCACAACGCCGTTGATGCCGCTCTGACCCGTCAGCGCGTAAGAGGCGGTGAAGGAGAAGCGTTTGGCAAAACGCCCGTCAACTTTGACCAGCAGTCCGTTGTAAACGCCCCGGCCTCCCGGCGTCCAGAATGAGATGGTGCCCGTCGAACACTGGGCATTCACGTCACTGCGTTGTGCCGCCGTTGTACAGACCGGGATGACCGGCGTCCGCACGCCGTTGATGAACCGGTTGTAGCGGTTGTAATCAATCTCATCAATCAGCGTGTTGACGAAAACGCGCCGCACGTAATTGACCGAGAGGACGATGTTGTCCCGCAACTGGCGCTCCACACCGATGTTCATGTGATAGCTGCGCTGCACCGGGTACTCATTCGGGTAAAGTTGTGCGCCTGACTTGTTGATCTGAATGTTGCGGACGGAGAGGTCGTTAAGATTCTTCGGGGCCAGTGCGGCCTGAACAGCCGGGAGTTGCTGGTTCAAGATCACCAGGAACTGGCCGAGCGTCAGGTTGGTGAGACTTTGCGGCACCGGCGCGCCGACCGCCACCGGCTTCCCGCCCGCCCCGAAATCCACGATGCCCGGGTAGATGTTCGTAAATCCGGTACTCGGAAACTGCACGCGGCCATTGCCGACCGGGCCGATAAAGGCGCGCTCCTGCAGGCGGCGGTAGAGCAACTCGGTGTCGTAATAAATACCGGCGCCGCCGCGCACGACGGTCTTGTTACTCCTGCCCGGACTCCATGCGAAGCCGAGTGACGGCGAATAATTCCCATAATTATTCTTCGTCGGCGACAGATCGCTGCCGTAAAGCGGCGCGAGGAATTTCGGCTTGTCAAGGTCTCGATTGACGAGCGTGCTTTCAAAGCTCCACGCGAGGCCGTAATTGAGCGTGAAATTCGGTTTGATCTTCCAGGTGTCCTGCGCGAACCAGCGGGCGCGGTTGTTCTGTTTCGCCTGATCAATATTGTAAGGCGGCGGCTGCGCCGGGTCGCCGACGCCAATCACCGCGCCGGCGAATGGCAGGTTCAGCAGATCGTCATTGGTCTTGATCACCGAGGGCAGTTTCGGGAAATAGAATCCGAGGCCTGCCGCCCCGAGCGTCGGCCCCAGCAGACTCTTGACGACTTCGGGCGAGAACAGGCTCGTACAGCCGGGGTCGCAATAGCCCCAGAAACCCGTCCCCGGCGCATGCTCGTACTCGCCGCCGAAGCGCATCCGGTGCGCGCCTTTCTGCCAGGTGAGGGTGTCAGTGAAAGTATAGCGGCGCAGGTTCCTTCCCTGCGTGGCATTCTGCGTATTGCCGACGCGGAAGTTGCTCGACCCCTGAAGCGATATTTCGGGCAGGCCGAGGCCGAGACAGTTCGGACAGACGCTCTGATCGGAGAAGAGGTTGCGATTCTTCCAGTACGTGTAGTTGAAGCGAAAATCATTGGTCAGCGTCGGCTTCAGAATAGAAGTGATGCCGATGACGCCCTGATCGGAAAAATTGGTGTTCTGCAGCCAGTTCGACGGCAGCGGAGAGCCGCTGTTCGGGCCGAAGCCTTTATTCTGATCATGCGAGTAACGAATAAAGGCCGCATGGCTATTGGTCACCTTCCAGTCAACCTTCGTGCTGAACAGATGACTGCTGTAAGGGCTGGCAAAATTCCCCGCCAGACCGCTGACAGACGGCAGATCGGGCTGCACCGTGAAGACCTGAGTCTGTTTCGAGTATTCGTAATTGGTAAAGAAGAACAGCTTGTCCTTGAGAATCGGGCCGCCGACCCAGAGGCCGGGGTTGCGGCGCACGAAGAACGGGTCGGGGTTGAGCGGGTTGCGCCCGAGGCCCGGATACGCGGCCATATTGTGATCGCGGAAGAAGAAGTAGCCGGAACCGTGATATTCATTGCCGCCGCTGCGGGTGACGATATTCACCGCGCCGACACTGGTGATGCCGGTCGAAAGATCGTAGTTGGCGGATGAAAGCTGGAACTCCTGCACGACTTCCTGCGAGAAATTCATGCCCGTATTACCTTCAATCGAGTTGCGGACGTTGCCGCCGTCAACCGTGATCGCGGTTTTATTGGAAGCGCCGCCGAGGATCGAAACTGAGAACAGTGAGTTGTATTGCGAGGTCGTGCCGGGCGAGGCGGTCACCCCCGGTTCCAGAAACGCGAGTTGCAGGAAGCTGCGGCCATTGAGCGGCAATTCCTGAATCTTCTGGCGGGTAATAACGCCGTCTATCGAGTGAGACTCAAAATTGAGCTGCGCGGCGCCGGTCCCCTCAACGTTCACAACCTCCGTCATCTGGCCGATCTGCATGCGCATCTCGACCGTCGCGACCGAACCGGTGGTGACAGTGACCTCATTCTGCAGAGTGCGGAAGCCTTTGACCTGCGCAGTCACTTCGTACTCACCCGCGGGCAGCGCCGAGGCGGAAAAGGTGCCGTCATCGGCGGAAGTCAGCTTGCGCTCCGCCCCGGTAGCCTTATTGCGAATCGTGATTGAGGCGTTCGGGAGAATCGCACCGGACCCATCGTAGACGGTGCCGGAGACGGTCCCGACCGGTGCCTGCGCCCAGGAAACAGCCGTCAGGAAAGTGGCGAGGCAGAGACAGAGTCCGCTACGGATAACGAGAGAACTCAATGACTCCTCCCCTCGTTCAACGCCTGTCGGAGCCTGGGTTCCTCCTGGCAGATCGAAAAAGCCCGCGAGGGAGTCCGGGATGAATGATCGGATGGCAGAGACTCGCATTATTTGATTTCTCCTTAACTGGTCGTTGGTGTTGATAGTGCTTTGTACGGTATTGAGAGGGGTCCCCGGATTGAGACGACACCGCGAAAAGATGCCGGGACGGGGACCGGGCTCAGTACCGGAATCACAAGAGAAAGACATAGCTGGTAATCATCCCAGTCAGATTATTCCTTGTCCGGCTTTGTGATCCGAATGAGAGTTCTGCGGCGTGCCATCGAGGGTGGCGATTGAGATCAGGACTGGGGAGGGAATCAGCCACACGCATTCCCAACTCAACAGGTAATTCTCGGAAACACACCGGGAAATGACAGCGGGACGTAATTCCCGGGCTTCATCCCCCGGTTTGACCGCAGACCGGAATGTTATCGGTTACTTCCCAGCTTAAGCTTTCGTCCCAGCTTCAGGTGCTGTTTTTATTTGTCGCGCAAAGCTATCGAGATTTACTTCAGGAAAATCGCATGATTCTGTACATCTGGAAGGCCGCATGAGTATAGCTTAAAAGTCGCCCGAGGCAAACCTTTTTGTCATGAAAGGCCAACTTAACGACCGGTAGGTCAGTCAGACAAAACCGGCGGCAGGAGGCCGTTTCTGCGGGCGTCCGGCCCCCGGGCCTGTCATGGCCCCGTAGTTATGCGCGCGGAAACCTCCCGGTTGACTTCCCCGCCTGAAGCGCATATTTTGCCGCCGTCGGATCAGAATTGATCTGCCGAAGCCTTTGCCTGGGCTTACTGACCGGGCAACCGGCCCCGCCCGGGACTGGCAATCTCTCGTGCGACCACGCGCGGGATGATGAGCGCCGCCAGCGCGCCACAGGCAGCAGCATCCCGGCCACAACTTTCGGGGGAATCAATTCCGCCTGCGGCCCGCAACATCCCGCAATTCCGGCCGAAGATTCAGCCCCGGATCGAAGCAGCCGACCTGGGGGAAACGGCGAATGGACAGGATCTGCAGGGCAGCAGAGTAAAATCAATCTTCTCCGCTCGAGCCTGTCAATCCTGTCTTAATATTTAGTGGACTGATTATGAAACAGCCTGTCTGGAATTTTGAGCAGGAACCATCCGCCGAGCCGATGGACGAGACCAGCGTCAATCTGCGCGCTTACTTTGACCGGATGGATGATGAAAAGATGCGGCAATACCGGCCCGACTGGACTGACGAGCAGGTGATTGAGTGGGACGGCAACTTCCGCGACGACGGCTGTCTGATGATGTTCTGCTGCGAGCGCGATGTTGAGGTTGATGAATATCGCCGCGTGCTGGAAGAGTGTGTCGAGTACCGCAACCGCGTCAGGCCGCAGCTCATCGGGCAATAAAATCAGTTGAAGGTCACCCCTTCAGCGAATCGGCCTGCCCCATTCAATGCCGTTGCGCAGCACGGGTTTGAGTACCTTGCCGCCCGGATTGCGCGGCAGCACCTCGTTGCGCACGACAACGTATTGCGGGATCTTGAAATCGGCAAGGAGCATCTCGGCAAAAGCCAGCAATTCTTTTGAGTCTATCTGCTGACCCGGACGCGGGACGATGACCGCGCCGACTTTCTCGCCCATCATCGCATCGGGCACGCCGAGGACGGCGACTTCAAAGACCGCCGGGTGCGCGGCCAGCGCGTTTTCGACTTCGACACAGTACACATTTTCTCCGCCGCGACAGATCATGTCCTTCCTGCGGTCAACGATCTGCACGAAGCCCTCGGCGTCAATCCGTGCCAGATCGCCGGTGTGCAGCCAGCCGTTGACGAAAGTTTCCGCCGTGGCTTGCGGCTTGTTCCAGTAGCCTTTGACCACATTCGCGCCGCGGATCAGCAGTTCACCGACGCCGGTTTCCGCGTCAGCTTCAAACAGCTCAACGTCAACCACCGGGGCCGGGAAGCCGACCGTCTCGGCACGCAGGCGTGAATAATCGTGCGGCAGAAAAGTAGAGAGCGACGAAGTCTCGGTCAGCCCGAATCCATTGCCCACGCGCGCGTTCGGGAACGAGTCCATAATCCGCCCGACGAGTTCGGGCGCAATCGGCGCGCCGCCATACGTGAGCCAGCGAATGCCACTCGTGTCCAGTTCCCTGAAGTTCGGCTGGTTGATCGCGAACCAGTAGACAGCCGGGACTGAAGTCAGCAGGTTGATGCGCTCCCCGGCAATCGCGCGCAGGAACGCCTGCACTTCAAACGCGGGCATCACGACCGTCGTGCCGCCCGCGGCGCAGGTCGGCAGCAACTGGCTGTTACAACCGGTGACGTGAAAGAGCGGAACCGAAACCAGATTGCGCACGCTCCCGTCGCTCGGCAGGATGACGACGCGGATGCAGCTTTCGACATTGGCCAGAAAGTTTTCGTGTGTCGTCATCGCGCCTTTCGGGAAGCCCGTCGTGCCGCTGGTGTAAAAGATCGCAGCGAGATCCTGCTGCGTCAGATCATCAACCGCAAAGGGCCGACCGTCAGGCAGCAGTTCACCGGGCAGAAAAGTGAACCGGGCGCCGGAATCGGAAATCACGTATTCAACTTCCGGCTCACTGAAGCGTGTATTGACGGGCACGACTACGCCGCCGGCCATCAGCGTCCCGAAAAAAGCCAGACACCAGTCAAGACCGTTGCCCAGCCGGATCGCCACCCGATCACCGCGATTGATGCCGATGTCCCTCAACCCGCCCGCGACTCGCGCCGCCCGATCCCACAGTTCGCGATAGCTGACTCTGCCGCCACCACATTCAACGACAGCTTCGGCGTCAGGCGAATGCTCGACCGTCAGGCGTAACATCTCAAGCAGCGAGGCCGGGAGATTTTCATAACGGGCAATTCCCTGCGCGTCGCGTCTGACGCCACTGTAATCAAAAGGTCGGATCATCAGTATTCTCCCTGCCACTCGAAAATCCTGCGCGGATTATCAGCCGGCATCTCCGTCTTCGTCAGCATTCACGCGGTCAGGCGCGCCCTGTTTCACTGAATCAATTTTGCATCAATGGCGGCAATTCCAGTGCCCGGACGGCCCAGGGCAATGCGGTTTCCAGCTGCTGACGCTGGACCACCCGCACCCGCGGCGCGTCACTGATTCCCGGCAAGCCTGCACGGGATGCGAAAAAACCCGAGACCCAGGCCGCGATCTCGGGCGCATCCGGTAATATTCGCTCAGGTTCGGGGCCACCCTCGTATTCAAGACTCGGCAACCAGAAACCAAGATCGAGTCGGGGATTCGACAAACAGGCAAGATTCCAGTCAACGAAGATGGCCCTGCTCTCCGTGATGCACATGTTGTCACTCCGCAAATCCCAGTGCGTCAGGCTGGCACCCCCGGTCGGGCATTCATTCTCGTATCGGATGAGGACAGGCAGTGCCGCATTGAGCCATTGCTCATCCGCTATGCGGAGTGACAGAAATGGCTCCGGGTCGGCAGCGACAGCTTCCCAATGGGAGGCGCGCGCGCCATGCACTTCTGCATAGGATTCCAGCGACACCTGTGTGTTGTGCAGTGCTTCGATTTGCGCGAGGACAAGGGCAACCCGCCGCTCATCCCAAGGCGGCGGCCAGTGGTGATTCGACAAGTCTTCGGTGACGAGGATCGGTGCAGACGCATCGTCTTCCCACGCCACAAGGTGCGGCATGAACCCGCCGCTGACGCGGTTGTAAATGTGAATCTCACGGCGAAGGGACTTGCTCGTCAAAGGCGTGGCTCCAACTTTGACGAAGAAACTGCTCCCGGTTGTTTTACACAGCAGCCGGATGGCCGGGGTATAGCCACCTTCGACACGTCGGCAGGACTCGACTTTCGCACCAATGAGCCTTTCGATGCGAGACAGCAGTTCCCCGCTGAGCGTCTCTTCATTCCTCATATCAAATGCGGCAAATAACGCGTAACCGTCTTATCTTCTCCTGCGAACTTCGAGGATAGTCTTCCTGCTTTCCTGACCCGCGCGGTCAACCGCAGTGACGGCGATGAACGCGGCTGAATCACGCGAAACTCTGTAACTCTTTGCCGTGACTGGCAGTACTTCGGTCTCCCATTCCCCGCTTTCCCGATCCTGCCACGAAACCACCCACGCGAATCGCCGTCGCACACCGGAGCCTTTCAACCTGATCTCAATCTCATCGCCAACATAACGCCTCGCCACAACGGGCGCGCCCGGCGGCGCACCGTAGAGCCACGGCGAAGCGGGAACCAGCGCGGGTTGCGCGTAAGCACCGGCTTTGAGCGCGTCGCTGATCCCGCCGCGATTGTTCAGGAAATGCGCCATGCTGAAATGCACGTTGCCGGTCGAGCCGGGGCGCTCGCGAGTGGCTTCAATCTGGTTGATGATTTCGCCCACTGGGAAAGTGCTGCCCGCGCCGTTGTCAATCCGGTAAACGGCGTTGCCCGGCCAGAGGTGGCGCCCCTGCGCGTTCTGAGCGATCCACCAGTCGAGCAGCGCTGTGTAACTCTGCGCCGCCTGATTGATCGGCCAGTAAAGCTGTGGCGTGAAGTAATCCACCCAGCCCTCGCCGAGCCACCGGCGCGAGTCGGCGTAAATTTCGGCGTAAGCATTCATCCCCGTAATGCCGGGCGGGTTCCCGGGCTGCCAGATGCCGAAGGGGCTCAAGCCGAATTTGACCTGCGGCTTTGCGGCTTTGATGCCCTGATACACGCGCCGGATGAAGGCGTTGACGTTTTCGCGCCGCCAGTCGGCCCGGCCGAGCGTGCCGCCGCCCGTGACGTAGCGTTGATACACGGCATCATCGGGAAAAGGGATCGGCTGATTATTCGCGTCCCTTTCGACGTAGGGGTAGAAGTAGTCGTCGAAATGAACGCCATCAATGTCGTAGCGCCGCACGACATCCATCACGACGTTGAAGGAATAATCCTGCACCTCGGGCTCGCCCGGGTCGAGCCACTTGTACCGCCCGTACTGTTTCGCCAGATCGGGCCGCCGCACCGAGATGTGATCGGGCGCGGGCGGTTCGAGCGCGCTCGGGTGCGAGGCCCGGTAAGGGTTGAACCACGCGTGCAGTTCGAGCCCGCGCGCGTGCGCCTCCGCGACGGCGAATTCCAGCGGGTCGTAAAGCGGCGACGGGGCCTGCCCCATCCGCCCGGTCAGAAACTCCGACCACGGTTCGAGCGATGACTGATAGAGCGCGTCGCACTGTGGCCGCACCTGAAAAATGATGGCGTTGAGTTTCAGTTCCTTCGCCTTGTCGAGCAGGCGAATCAGTTCGGCTTTCTGTTCGTCGGTCGTGAGCGTGCGTTTTGAGGGCCAGTCAATGTTGGCGACAGTTGCCACCCAGACGCCGCGAAACTCGCGCCGGATTTCGGGCACGACTACACGGGTTGCAAGGCGATGACGTGTTGAAGAGCCTGCGTCTCTGCTGCGATCAGCTGGCTGCGCGGCACCTGACGTGACAGCGGCGGCGAGTACCAGCAGCGACAGTACAGTCCGGAGCAGAACAGGCTGGCCGCGTAAGGGCATATCGGTTCTCCAGACTAACGATCAGTTCCAAGGATCCGGGCACGTCTGATCTCGATCCCGTGCCCGCGCTCGTACAGGCCCGGCAGTGAAACAGGCAGTCTGCCCGTCACGTCAATCTCACCCAGCAGCGCGCGCACCATCGCGCGCTGGCTGACCGGGAATGGGCTGTAAGCCGTGAGGTAAGTCTTCGCGTTCGGCATCGCCGTGAGCAGGTACGGGTTGCCGAGTGAAACCACGATCAAAGGCAGATCGCGGCGGGCGAGTTCATCAGCGAGGCGCGAGCCGACGGGCGGCAGCGCGACACTGCCCTTGCCGCTGCGGGCGCGGACCGTGACCGAAAAGATCACCGCGTCGAATCTGTCCGCAGCCCTGTCAGAAAACGCTCGCGCGTCCAGCCGCTCAAGCAGCCTCTTCACATCCGCCTCGCCTGCCCGCTGGTCAAGAGTCACGCTATCCACCTGCAACTCGCGGCGGCGCAACTCTGAAACGAACGGCTGGATCGTGAAGGTCGGGTCGTCGTCGGCAAAGGTGATATTGAGCAGCCGCGAGCTTTTGCCCAATTTGAGCGGCAGCAACTTCCGCTCGTCCCGCACGAGCGTGATCGAACGTTCGGCGATCTCCTGCGCGACGGCGTTAGATTGCGGGCCGGAGACTTCGCGGTCAACTTCGCCCGTGTCCACCAGCCGGCGCTCATTCAGCCCGAGCGCGGCCTTGGCCCGCAGGATTCTTTCGACCGAGGCGTTGATCCGGGCTTCGGTGATCTCGCCGCGCCGCACGGCCTCCCTGATCCCGCGAATCGCCGCATCAATGTCGGGAGATTTCTCGATCACATCCATCCCAGCTTTGACGGCTTCGACGGCTGCGGTGGCCGAATCATAGCGCGCCGACACCCCGGCCATACTCATCGCATCAGAAACGATCAGCCCCTTGAAGCCGAGTTCATCGCGCAGGATGCCGGTCAGCACTTTCGATGACAGGGTCGCGGGCTTCGTGACTCGCGGCGCATTCGCTTCGGTCTGCGAGACGAACTCGGCGTTCTCACGCTCGGCGGCGTTCAGCACTCGCAACGGCGCGGCGGCCTCCGTTTCGATCCTCGGCAGCGAAATGTGCGCGGACATAATCGAGCCGACGTGGCGGGCGATGGCCGCGCGGAAGGGTACGAGTTCGAGTTTGTCGAGTCTCGATTTGTCGGCGTCAACCACCGGCAAACCGATGTGCGAATCCGTCGCCGTGTCGCCGTGCCCGGGGAAATGCTTGGCGCAGGCCATGGCGCCCGCGGATTGCGCGCCCTCGATAAAAGCGCTGACGAATTCGCCGACCGCTGCCGGGTCTTCGCCGTAAGAGCGCACGTTGATGACCGGGTTGTCGGGGTTGTTGTTGACGTCGGCGACGGGCGCGTACAGCCAGTTGATGCCGATCGAGCGCGCCTCACGCGCGGTCACTTCGCCCTGAAGCCTCGCGTACTTCGGATCGCCAGTCGCCGCGACGGCCATATTCGGCGGCCACCACGGCGTGTCATCGAGGCGCATCCCCATTCCCATTTCAAGGTCAGCCGAAACCAGCAGCGGCAGTTTCGCGAGACCCTGCATCCGGTTGATCAGCATCGCCGTCGCCCAGACGTCACTGCGAAAAAGGATCACGCCGCCGACTTTGTTGTCAGTGACCCGGTGGGCGAGTTGCTTGTAAGCCTCGCTCTCGCGATTCATAAAGATCGCGTTGGCATCGGCCATAAACATCTGCCCGATCTTTTCATCAAGCGTCAGTTTTCTGAGCGTGTCCTGAACCCACTTCTCTTCCTTTTTCGTCAGGCCGCGGTCGAAGCGCGGGTATTGGGAGGATTGTGCGAAGGCGAATGAGGGCACGAGCAGCGCGAGCGAGAGAAAGACCGCCAGCAACAGCCGCAGGGGCGCACCTGCAATTCTGTTACTCACTCTTTTCATTCTGAAACCACCTCCGCTTTTGCGCCGACCGGCGCCAGACTGCTCACCGCGTACCCGACGATCAGACAGATCGTTGTGCCGATCAGCACGTACCATGTCCACGCGATTGTCGTATAGAACTTCACCGCGACCATCGTCGCCAGCGATGCCAGCATTCCGACGATCACACCCGCCTGGTTGGCCCGCTTCGTCAGCACCCCCAGTAAAAATGCACCGAGCATTGTGCCATACACGAGCGAGGCTATCGTCAGGCCGACGGTAAAGACCGACCCCCAGTTCCGCGCGACAAACGCGATCAGGATCAGGACGATTCCCCACACTGCCGTCAACCATCGGGACAGCTTCAGCAAGGATTCATCGCTCGCCTTAGGATTAATCAGCGGCTTGTAAAAATCCAGCACTGTTGTCGAAGCCAGCGAATTCAGCGATCCGCTCAGGTTCGACATGGCGGCGGCAAAGATGGCTGCGATCACCAGCCCGGAAATCCCGTGCGGCAGTCGTTCGACGATGAATTTCGGGAAGATTTCATCGTTGCTGGCAAGCCCGGTCGTCAGCGGGAAGAATTTGTAGTAAGCGAACAGCATCACGCCGATCAGCAGAAACAGCGCGAACTGGAACAGCACGACGAAGCCGCTGAACACGAGCGCCTTCTGACTGTCACGCTGGTTTTTGCACGTAAACAGCCGCTGCACGAGCAGCTGATCGGTGCCGTGCGAGGCCATCGTCAGAAAAGTCCCGCCGAACAGCCCGGCCCAGAAAGTGAACGGCACGCTGAAATCCCACTTGAAGGAAAACACCTGAAGCTTGCCCGCGGCAGAAGCCTGCGCCGCAATCTCGCCCCACCCGCCCGGCACCAGTTTGACGAGCATGTAAGCCGCGACGAGCGACCCGCCGATGTAAATGATCAGCTGGATCAGGTCAGTCCAGATCACCGCCGCGATGCCGCCTTCAAACGTATAGATCAGCGTCAGCACGCCGACGATGACAATTGACCAGAGCGTCAGGTTAGGCAGGTTCGGCAGGCTCGCGCCCAGCACCGCGCTCAGCACTATCGAGGCCGCGAAGATGCGCACGCCTTCGGCCAGCGCGCGCATCACCAGAAACAATGACGCCGCGAAATTTTTCGTCTGAATGCCGAACCGCCGCTTGAGCAATTCGTAAGCCGTCAGCAGTTCGCCCTGAAAGTAGGCCGGGATGAACACCAGGCTGATGATGACGCGCGCGATAATGTACCCCAGCACGACCTGCAGGTAAGTCAGGTTGCCACCCTGCTCGGGGTATTTGTAATTCGAATAAGCGATGGCCGGCACGCCGACGAGCGTCAGCGTACTGGTTTCCGTGGCGACGATGGAAAGGCTGATGATGATCCAGTGGATGTTCTTCGCGCCGACGAAGTAATCCTTCACTGTCTTCTGCGATTTGCGAAACAGCGTGCCGAAGATGGTGATGCCGACGAGGTAAAGCAGCAGGACGGCGTAATCAATCGCTGAAAAGCCCATAAGTGTTCTTCACGCTCCGGACAGCATGCCTGTGAGATTAAATTCAGCAGGACGAATAAGGGGTGATGCGGTGCCAGTATTGCTCACCGGCTTTTTACTGACAAGGCGCGGCAGTGGCCGAAAGGGTCAGGCAGGTTGTGCTGGAGCAGTTACGAGAATATCTGCCCCCGAGTAACAGTTGAGCCTGTCAGTATCAGTGTTTGGTTGATACGACAGGCTCTCTTTGTATGACCTCTGCATCAAGAGATGCAGTAATAACGTTTGATAAACGCTCGAATTGTGAATCGGACTGTGCGTCAGTTTCTATGCTGCGCCTCCTTTGTCAAAGCCGGTCACGTCCCGGACTGCCCGAGCGGCTCTCCACGGTCGCCGCTGACCGCCGGATAACGATGGCACTCTACTCTCCTGACCCCGCCAGGTCAAGGGGGCAGGAGTCAGAAAAATCACCCGCGCATTTACCGGCTGAACTGCCTCTTCAACCCCTGCCAGCATTGCCAGTAGTCGCCCTGCAACGCCGCGGTTTCCATCGCGAATCTGGTCGGGCGGATGACGAAGCGAGTCTCGAACATGAACGCCAGCGTGTTGCCGATGTAGTGCGGTTTCAGATCATCGTTGCTGGCTTTCTCAAACGTCTCGGCATCAGGCCCGTGACCGGACATGCAGTTGTGCAGGCTCGCGCCGCCCGGCACGAAGCCCGCGGCCTTCGCGTCATACTGCCCGAAGACGAGTCCCATAAACTCGTTCATAAAGTTCCGGTGGAACCAGGGCGGGCGGAAGGTGTGTTCCGCGACCATCCAGCGCGGCGGAAAGATAACAAAATCCACATTCGCCGTGCCGGGCGTGTCCGAGGGCGAAGTCAGCACCGTGTAAATAGAGGGATCGGAATGATCGAAGCTGACCGTGTTGATGCAGTTGAAATTCGCGAGGTCGTATTTGTACGGCGCGTAATTGCCATGCCACGCGACCACGTCGAGCGGCGAATGGTCAATTTCGGCCTCCCACAGATTGCCCTGAAATTTCGCGATCAGGCGGAAATCGCCCTCGCGGTCTTCGAAGGCCACCACCGGAGTCAGGAAGTCGCGCGGATTGGCCAACCCGTTCGCACCTATCGGCCCGAGGTCAGGCAGCCTGAGCAGCGCGCCATAATTTTCGCAGACGTAACCGCGCGCCTCGCCGTCAGGCAATTCAACCCGAAATTTGATGCCGCGCTGGATCACGCAGATTTCACCGGGCGCAACTTCCAGAACGCCCAGCTCCGTATGAATCGTCAGCCTGCCCTTCTCCGGCACGATCAGCAGTTCGCCGTCGGCGTTGTAAAAGAACCGGTCGTGCATCGAGGCGTTAGCCGCATAAATGTGAATCCCGGTGCCCGCGAGCATCCCCGGGTCGCCATTGCCCGCCATCGTCACGAGGCCGTCAACGAAATCCGCCGGCTCACCCGGTATCGGCAAAGGATCCCAGCGAAGCTGATTCGGTGTCGCCGGGATTTCGTTGAACGGCCCGCTGCGCAGGAGGCCATTTGAAATCTGACTGAACGGCTTTTGCAGCACCGAAGGCCGGATGCGATAAGTCCATGTCCGCCGATTCGCCGCGCGCGGCGCAGTGAAGGGCGTGCCGCTGAGCTGTTCGGCATACAGCCCGTACGGCGCCTTCTGCGGCGAGTTCTGCCCCTTCGGCAGCGCGCCGGGTAGAGCCTCGGTGGCAAATTCATTGCCGAAGCCGGATTGATAACTGAAGTCAGCTTGAGATTGTGATGACACGTCTTTGATGTCCGACAAGCTGCCAGCTTGTCGAAGTGTTACGCAAACGGCCTTTTGAAATTCAATCGTGCAACTGCGATGTCAGCGACAAGCTGCCAGCTTGTCGGACATTACTTCACACAAATGTTGCAATCTCACCAAGTGTCTTTTTCCCAATGTCCGGCACGACCGCGTCTTCCGCCGGATAGCCGACGACCAGCAGCAGAAAAGGCTTTTCGTGCGCCGGGCGACTGAGGATCCCATTCAGAAATCCCATCGGGCTGGGCGTGTGCGTTAAGGCCGCGAGCCCCGCGTTGTGAATCGCCATGATCAGCATCCCCGTGGCAATGCCGACCGATTCCTGAACGTAGTAATTTTTCACCTTCCGCCCGTCCGGCAGCAGCCCGTAGCTCTGCGCAAAGATCGCGATCAGGTAAGGCGCGGCCTCAAGAAATGGCTTGTGTTCATCCGTCCCGAGCGGCGCGAGCGCGTCGAGCCACTCCCGCGGCGCGCGGTGGTGGTAAAACTCGTATTCTTCTTTTTCCGCGCCCTCACGAATCTGACGTTTGATCGCCGGATCGCTGACGACGACAAAATGCCAGGGCTGGAGATTCGCCCCGCTCGGCGCGCTGCCCGCAACCATCAGGCAGTCTTCGATGATTTCACGCGGCACCGGTCGATCAGCAAAGTAACGCACCGTCCGCCGCCTGAGCATCTGCTCGCGAAAAGCGGCGGCGCGCTCTTTCATCTCTTCAATTGAATACTCGCGGTAACCGGTCAGGGGAATGAATTTTGGCTCAGCCATAGTTTTCGACAGGATTTCCAGGATGAACAGGATGACGGCCTGATTGCACCGGAATCATGTTCATCCCATATGTAAATCCTGTCTATGCCTTCGTCAAACCAGATTCCCGCGCCGCTCCTGCTCGCGTTCGATTGATTCAAAGAGCGCCTTGAAGTTGCCCTTGCCGAACCCCTGACAGCCCTTGCGCTGGATGATTTCGTAAAACAGCGTCGGGCGATCTTCGACGGGTTTGGTGAAGAGTTGCAGCAGGTAACCTTCGTCGTCACGATCCACCAGAATGCGCAGGTCGCGCAGCACCGCAATGTCTTCGTCAATTGCGCCGACGCGGTCGCGCAGCATTTCGTAGTAAGTATCCGGCACGTTCAGAAACTCGACATCGTTGGCGCGCAGCGTGCGGATCGTTTTGATGATGTCGGTCGTCAGCAGCGCGATGTGCTGCACGCCGGGGCTCTGATAAAACTCGGTATACTCCTCGATCTGGCTCTTGCGGCGGCCCGGCGCGGGTTCGTTGATGGGGAACTTGATGCTGCGCGATTCGTTGGCCATCACCACGCTGTTGAGCGCCGTATAATCGGTCGAGATGTCCTGGTCGTCAAAGGTCATATAGCGTTCCAGACCGAAGACGCGTTTATACCAGTCCTCCCAGAATTGCATCTTGCCGAATTCGACGTTGGCCACGAAATGATCCAGCCGCAGCAGGCCCGCGTTGCGCCCCGGCGCGCGCGATTCGACAAAGTCGGGCATGAATGGCCCGTCGTAGTTATGCTTCGAGAAAAACGAATGGATCGTGTCGCCATACACCTTGACCGCCGCGCGCCGCGCTTTGCCCTGCGGGCCTTTGATCGTGTAGGGCGCGACGGCGGGCTCCGCGCCGCGCGACACGGCGATCTCGAACGCCTCATCGGCGTCATCCACTTCGAGCGCCACATCGCGCACGCCGTCGCCGTGCTTGAAGATGTGCGCGCTCGCTTTATCGAGCGGCGTATACGGCGTCGTCAGCAGCAGCCTGAACGTGCCCTGCTGCAACGCATACGAACACTGATCACGGTTGCCGGTCTCCAGCCCGGTGTAGGCAATGCGGTCAAAGCCAAAGGCATTGCGGTAAAAATACTCGGCCTGCTTCGCATTGCCGACGTAAAGTTCGATGTGATGGACTTGCCGGATTTTCAATGGGTTGTCGTTTGAAGCCATATCTTTACCTCACCAAACTCATGTCATCAATGACATTTTTATCTGTAATCTTAATCAGTGGCGGATCGTCTCCAGTAATCCGATTCACAAATGAAATCCAGTGCCGAGCAACTTCTTCAAGGAACTCTGATTCAACGGCATTCGCACTTTCTCTGCTCCTCCCGCTTATCCAGACTCTGGCTTCTCTATCCAACTGCGGTGCAGTAACTCTCATATTTGGGGTGAAGTAGATGAATGAGTCTATGCCGCTGTAGGTTGAACGTAACAACCTTGCAAGCATCTGTATCGTAAGCTTGGGATTTTGAGAATAGTTGCCATCGTTTGCCAGAATAAGTAGGCCTTTGGCATCAGTCAGACCAAAGTGCTTCTTGGTTTCCTTAATCTGCAGATTTGCTTTTTTAACAGCCTTCTCTAAGGGTGCCATGAAAATCTTGAAGACTTCACTGGCACACTTTGGCGGAAGAGCATCCGTTTGAAACATTCCGTTTTTGATATGTTCACGCCTAAGAATGCCCTGCTTCATCCACTGATTAGTGAGTTTCGTCAGTTTTTCTCCAAGATTTCTGTCGTTGAAATAATTCTTCTCAAGACATTTCAGCTCGGCCACTATTGTCCGGTCACGAAAGAAATAGTCAGCATTATTGGGTCTGCGCCCACTGCCCGCAAAAATCTCTTCAATCAGTTCACCACCGAAGTCCTTAACAAATGCATTGAACGTTTCTTCAATTTCTATTTGAGGCATCATTACTTGTAATCTGTCGCTCGTTACGGAGGCCTGCAAATCTTCTTCTCTTCCGCTATCTTCACGGGGCGCAATGCTCTCGTTACCAGACCGCATGCGGCACACCCGATGGTGCGACTTCGTGATCGGCGTGTTTCCCGAACCTGCCGATGAACTCGCGCGTCACTTCCTTCAGGTACGCATACGACGGGATCACGAACAGCAGCGGCTGCATGTCGGAATAGTCATACTTCGTGTTGATGACTTCCTTCAGGTTGAATTTGCGGCGCTCGACCTCGTCCGAGAAAGCGTGTTCAAGTTCGCTGTATGACGAGAGCAGCCCCGCGCCGAAGGCTTTGATCTCGCCGCCCTCCTCGATCAGGCCGAACTCGACCGTAAACCAGTAGAGCCGCCCGAGCTGCTCCAGTTGCTCGTCGTTCGCGATGACCGCGCCCCTGCCGATTGATTGCGAGAAGTCAGTGAAATCGCGCACCGTGAACATCGGGATGTGGCCGATGGCTTCGTGGACGATGTCGGGTTCGGGCGTGTAATCGGGCCGCGAGTGGTGGCGCACGTATTGCGTGCTGAGCATGGTGCGTTTGCCCAGCCAGCTCAAAAAAGCGCGCGTCTCGACCAGACCCTCGATTGGCGCGAGGCGAAAGTCAGAGTATTCGGTCAGCTTCGCGCTCAGGTCATTGAGCTGCGGGATTTCGAGGCAGCTGATGCCGAGCCGTCGTTTCGCTTCAAGGTAGAGCGAGCAGGCGCGGCGGGCCTGAACCTTCTCAAGCTGGCAGCAGACGTGATGCCAGACGGAGGTTTCCTCTTTTGTATATTCAACGTTCGGGATGACGTGCCGCGGGTCTTCGCGGTACTGCTTCGCGAGGCTGGCGATGTAATTGCGCCGCGCGCGATAATCGGGGTCGTGCGCCCCCGGGTGGTCTATCGGGAGCATGCTGATCTCTTCAAACCCAACGTCTTCCGTCAGCACGGCTTCATTACCTGTCGGAGTGATCGTGGCATTTTCTACTGCGGTCATAGCCCTGATCTCCTTCCTCTTCGTTCGTAGTACCGCCTACAGAAGGTATTACGAACGGGCAACCCGGTGAATCGCCTCAACCGTCGCCGGATTCTCGAGCGCGGTCACGTCGCCGGGGTCTTCGCCCAGATACGCGGCGCGGATGACTCTCCGCATCACCTTCGCGTTGCGAGTCTTCGGCAGCGCCGAAACAAAGAACACTTTTTCCGGACGCAGCGGCTTGCCGAGTTCTGCCGCCACCAGATCCTTCAGAGCCTGCGCCAGCACTTCATCAGCCTTCACGTCCGGCTTAGTGACGCAGAAAGCAATCATCGCGTTGCCTTTCCTCTCGTCGGGCACGCCGACCACCGCGGCTTCGGCCACGTCGGGATGCGCGACGAGGACTGATTCGACTTCAGCCGGGCCGACCCGCTTGCCCGCCACTTTCAGCGTGTCGTCGCTGCGGCCAAGGATGTACCAGTGGCCGTCGGCATCAATCTGCGCCCAGTCGCCGTGTACCCAGATGTTTTCAAAGCGCGACCAGTACGTGTTCAGGTAACGCTCATCGTCTTTCCAGAAACCGCGCGCCATGCCGATCCACGGCTGTCGAATTACGAGTTCACCGACCGCACCGCGTACCGGGTTGCCGTTTTCATCCACCACGTCAGCCGCGATGCCGGGGCATGGCGCGGAGAATGAACACGGCTTAATCGGCAGCAGCGGATTGCACATCAGAATTCCACCTGAAATTTCCGTGCCACCGGAATAGTTGATGATCGGTACTTTGCCTTTGCCGACCTTTTCAAACAGCCACCACCACGGGTCGGGATTCCATGGCTCTCCCGTCGAACCAAGGATGCGCAAAGCTGAAAGATCATGACGAACCGGCAGGTCATCGCCGTAAGTCGCGAGCGCGCGCACGAGCGTCGGAGAGATGCCGAGAATACCGACCTTGTGCCGGGCGCAGAATTCCCACATCCGATCCGCAGCCGGGTAATCGGGCGCGCCGTCATACAGGACAATCGTCGCGCCCAGCAACAGGGCGCCGTAAATCAGCCACGGCCCCATCATCCAGCCGATGTCCGTCACCCACGAGATGCGGTCGCCGCGCCCGACGTCGGTGCCGAAGCACATATCCTGCGCTGACTTGATCGGGAATCCGCAATGCGTGTGCAGAATGCCTTTTGGTTTGCCGGTTGTCCCCGAAGTGTAAATGGCTATCAGCGGATCTTCGGCGCCGGTGGGTTCAGCTTTGCGTTTGTCGGCTGAATTCTTCCCGCCCGTCACGAGCAACTGATCGAAGTAGATGTCACGCGCAGTCTTCATCGGTACGGTTTCCGCCGTGCGGCGGACGACGAAGACGCGCACGATGTCTGTCAGATTGGCGACGGCCTCGTCGGCGATGAGCTTAGCCGCAACGTTTTTGCCGCGGCGCGGGAACGAATCGCAGGTGAAGAGAGCCTTCGCGCCGACATCGCGCAACCGCGATTCAATCGCCGCCGGGCCGTAGCCTGAAAACAGCGGCACGGCGATCCCGCCGATCCGGTTGATCGCCAGCAGCGCGATCACCGTCTCCGGAACCATCGGCAGGTGAATCCCGACCGCGTCGCCTTTCTTCAGCCCGCAGGCGCGCAAGCCAGCGGCGCACAATTCAACATCAACCCACAGGTCATAATAACTGAGCGTGCGCACGGCGCCCTCTTCGCCCTCCCAGATCACTGCCGGCACGTGCGCCGTTTCCTCGTCTTCGACCCACCGATCCAGACAGCTCCGTGTGATGTTGAGACGGCCATCCACGCACCAGCGCGGCCACTCGATGCCACGCGACAGGTCAACGATCCGGCTGTACGGCTGGTCGAATCTGATGTCGAGAAAGCGCAGCAACTGCTCGTGGAACCACTCGACGTCTTCAATCGAGCGCCGGTAAAGCGCCTCCCACGAATCCAGCCCGCATAAAGACAAAAACCGGGTGAGTTGTGCGCGTGATTTCACACTCTCATCCGGTTGCCACGCGATTGTCTCGACAGAACCTGTTGCCAAATCTCCGCTCATAAGCTCGCAGCGTCAAAGGGCCGGGCAGGGCTCGAACGGCGTCACGACAAAATCCTCCGGCGACTCGTCGGGCGGCGGGAAAGGCTTTCTGAAAGTGAAAACCTCTCTGCTCTCCCCGTGCCGGGTCAGATACTCAAGCTTCTGTTTCGCCTCCTCGACCGTCGGAATGTGCCCGGCCCGAACCCACCAGAGCGCCACATACATTCCGTCAAACTTCTCGAACCACTCTCTCCGCCGCTTCATCACTCCGGCATGCGCGCTTTTGTAAACATAATCCTTGAGCGCTTCGACAGATTCCCAGACGGACATGTTGACGATGATCCGGTCATCGTCCCAGGGACGAAACTGAGTCGCATTCCCATCTTCGCTCTGCAATCTCCAGACGAAGCCGGGAGTGCGATCCGCGAGCGCGTTGATCTCATCAAGCTGCGCGACGAAATCCTGCATCAGGGGATCGTCGAGCGGCGCGAGCATCCGGGCGATGTTGATCTGCGCCAGGTGATATGTGGGTGACGGCATACCGGTCTCCTTACCCTGGGGTCATTGCAAACTGGTGTACCGGGTGCAGCCAGTGCTGATACTTCGGGTTGCGCCCGGCAACTATATCAAAGTAAGCCTGCTGAATCTGCCTTGTCACGGGCCCGCGAGTGTCGCTGCCGACGGGCTGGTCATCAACGCTGCGGATGGGCTGAATTTCAATCGCCGTGCCGGTGAAGAAAGCTTCGTCGGCATTCATCAGGTCATCCGGCCTCATCGTCCTGATCTCGACTTCGTAACCGAGGTCGCGCGCAATCTCGATGGTCGAAGCGCGAGTGATGCCGAGCAGGATCGAAGACTTTTCATCGTTGGTGACGAGCCTGCCGTCTTTCACGAGGAACAGATTCTCAACCGCTCCTTCGGCTATGTCGCCGTTCACATCAAGCAGGATCGCTTCGTCATAACCGCGCCTGTCCGCTTCCTTCACGGCCAGAATCGCGTTCAGGTACTGCCCGGTTGATTTGGCCGTGGTCGGCATCATGCTCGAATGGAATTTCGTCCAGGGCGAGATGGTCGCGCGCACCCCCGCGGTGTACTTTTCCGAGTTGCGGTCATTCGACCAGGGCCACGCGATGATCGTCACGCTGACCGGGCATTCGGCACGGATGCCGAGCCCCCCCGCGTCGAAGAAGACCAGCGGCCTGAGGTAGCAGCTTTCGAACCCGTTGACCCCAATGTTGTCGCAGATCGCTTTGGTCAGTTCGTCCTTCGTAAATGGAACATCCATTCCGTAAACCGCCGCCGAAGCGTAAAGCCGGTCGAGATGTTCATCGTTGCGAAAGATCGCCGGGCCGTCCGTGGTCGCGTAAGCGCGCATCCCCTCAAACACTCCTGTGCCGTAATGCAGCCCGTAAGCCGACAGGTGAATTTTCGCCTCGTCAAAAGGAATGTTCTGCCCGTTGTGCCAGATCCATTTCGTCTGCTCGAATGACATCGCCTGACCTCCCCCGATAACAATCAAATATCTGAAATCGAATTCGCTAATGTGCCCGATTAGCACACATGATAGGCTGGTGAATACTGACAATGAATACGCATTTTCAGGTATGATTGCCGGTCAACCTAAGATTTTAAGGATAATCACAGATATGGCTTTAGATTCCGAAAAACTGCTGGACGAGATCGGCTGGAAGATTCTGAGGGAGCTTCAGGAGAACGCACGGCTGTCGTATGCCGAGCTGGGCCGCAGGGTCGGGCTGTCAATCCCGGCCGTGACCGAGCGGGTGCGCAGGATGGAGGAGGCCGAAATCATCACCGGCTATCACGCGGACGTGAACCCGGAAAAGGTGGGCTTCCCGATCACGGCCTTTATTCGGATGAACATTATGGGTGACACGACGCCGAGGCTGACGGCGCTGCTGAAGGAGCTGCCCGAAATCAGCGAATGCCACCGCGGCACGGGCGGCGATTCCTTCATCATGAAAGTCAACGTCGCGTCAGTGCATCATCTGGAGAAGCTGATTGACCGGCTGCTGCCCTACGGGACGACGACGACTTCAATTGTGCTGTCATCGCCGGTGGCGAAGCGATTCATTGAGCCGTTGTCTGAGGGAAATAAGGAGAAGCAGGTGCGAGGCCGTTCAAGGCGGAGTCACGAATGAAACGAATCTATACCTTGGCAAAATTCACCTGAAGAACCTGATCGGGCAAACGCCAGCGGCTGCGACAGGATCAAGCTCATGATGGTCTGAGGTCACGAACTCACCGCCAACGCGCAGTGTCAAAGCCAACCCGAACGCATCTGCCAGCGACATCCGATGGGTGCCTTTCAACTTCCCTGCCTCACGCCAGAAAGCGGCGTCAAAATCTGAGCGCGTGGCAATACCGATAGACGCAATCAGATTGATTACCTGATCCGCCGCCGCTTCTCCGCCATTCCGAAAAGCCTGATACCAGATTTCACAAAGGTTGATTGCGTGTGCCAGACAGGCAGAGCCGGGTTCGGTTAGCAGGTCTTCGATCACGTCGGCTCCCGGTTCATTGGTCAGGAAGGCAATCATCGCCGTCGAGTCCAGCACATAAATCATTTTTCTTCCCGTTGCAGTTCGGCGTGCTTTTCGGCCAGGAATTCTTCAGTGGATGGCAAAAGACCTTTCATACTGCCGCGCGCTTTGTGGATCGCGGCCAGTCGCGCCTCCCGCTCATCCGCCAATGGCTCTGCCTGTAATGCTTCAATCAGCTTTTGCCTTTCCAGCTGCGGAAGCGCCTGCGCTTCCTGAATCAATCTTTCCAGTGTACTCATTGATTCATTCCCCCTTTCGCTGGCACGATCTTAGCATGACCACAACAACCTGCGGCTGTCACTTCAACTCTCCCGCTTCCGGCCTCTTCCGCTCGCGCACCCACTGAAGCAGCGCCTCGAAAGCCGCGCCGGTCTGCGCCGGCCCGATATTACAATGCCCGCGCGCGACGACGAACTTCGTCACGAACAGATCCTGCGTGCCCGCAACTTTGGCAGTCGCGTCGTATTCGCTGACGTAACGACCGGGAACCAGCGGGTCGTAGGTCGTGTGAACCGTCAGCACCGGGTCGTGAATGCGCCCGGTCGGCGCGTAATGCTGGCGCAGGTATTCGCGCGCTTTTGCGTCGGCGGCATATCTCTTCACTCCGCGGTTGAGCGCCGCATCGTCATCGAAGCCGTCGTAGAGCGTGTTGCGGTTGTCGAACGGGTTGCCGCCGCACCGCTGCTGCAACTCGCGGTTGATTTCGTAAAAGAAAGTGAGCGTGCCGGGGATGTCATTCGGCGCGATGCTGTAACGCTTCGCGAAGGCCGCGGCCTTTTCCGGCGCGGCATCGAGCGCGGCTTTGACTTTTGCCGCCTCCAGCCTTGCGCCTTTCGGCAGGCCGGTCAGTGTGCCGACCACATTCGGGAACAGGTAATCGAACGTCGCCAGCATGTCGAAGACGCGGTCCTGCAAGCCGTTCAGGCTGACGTTGAGCGGCCCGCACATCGGCATCGCGCCGTCGTAAACTTCCGGGTACTGTTCAATCGTCGCGAGCGTGATCACGCCGCCCATCGAGTGGCCCAGCACAATCGTCTCCTTCGGCTGGCCGTATTTCGCGACGAAGTAACGGCGCAACGCCTCGGTGTCTTCGACCGCTTCCTTCACCGCCCAGCCCTGCACGCTGTAAGCCGACTGGGCAATCGCGAAACCGCGCGAAAGAAAGACATCACGCAAAGGCTTCCCGCCTTCGAGATTCGGCGTCGTCCCCGCCACCGCGTAGCCATGGCAGTACATCACCAGCCCCTTGTTCCAGTCCGCCGGAATCTCAAGGCGAAAGGGGGCGCCGTTGATCGTGCCGGTCTCGACTTTTGGTTCGGGCTTTGCGCCTGACTGGTCCTGAGCAGGGGCGGACAAAGACAGCAATGCAATCAGAACTACAGCGGCGGTCATTGATCTTTTCATTTCGTTTTCCTTTCCGAGAAGCCGTTTGAGAATCCACGGATTCATGCTGGCAGCGCCAGCCCCGTCAGGGGCGCAATGTTTATAGTCGGGCCTCGTACATTCAGTTCCGTCAGGAGCGAAATGTTTGAGATGCCGCTCCTGACGGAGCTGAAGAGATGGGCGAATTCGAGAGCTGTAAATATTTCGCGCCTCCGGCGCTGAAGGCTCAAAGACGCCTATGATCGCAAGTATGAAGCGCCGTTGACATCAACAATGCAGCCGGTCAGGTAGTCCGTGCCTTCCGACGCAAGGAAGAGAACCGTGCGCGCGACCTCATCGGGCCGCGCCACGCGCTTGAGCGGGCTCTGATTGCGAATGCCTTCGCCTTCGGGGCCGTCGAGCAGGAACGCCGCCATCTCGGTCTCGACGAAGCCGGGGGCGACGACGTAAACGAAGACGTTGTGCGGGGCCAGCGACTGCGCGAGCGACTGGCTCATCGCGTTCAGCCCGGCCTTGCTCGCGCCGTAAGCTGGCGCGTTCGGCTCGCCGCGAAAGGCGCCGCGTGACGAGACGTTGACGATGCGCCCGCCGCCCTGCCGGATCATCTGCCGCGCGGCGTGATACATCACATTGGCCGTGCCCAGCAGGTTAGTGCTGACGGTCTGCAGCCACGCCCGCTGCCAGTCTGCGTAACTCACCTGATTAATCGGATGGAATTCGTAAATGGCAGCGTTGTTGACGAGGATGTCGAGCCGCCCCATCCGGCTGACCGTCGTCTCAACCAGCCCCTGCGCTTCGTCAGGGTTGCCGATGTCGGCCCGAACGAGCGTGTGCGAATCGCCGGCCAGCGAGGCCAGCGTTTCTTCCGCCGCACCCCGATTACTGTTGTAATTGAGCGCCACCCGGGCTCCCTGTTCGGCAAACTGCTCGGCGATGACGCGCCCGATACCGCGTGATGCGCCGGTGACCAGCACCACCCTGCCTTCAAAGCTCATCGTTCATTCCCTCATCGTTTTCAATCACCCGCTTCCGTCGGGACGGCCTCCACCCGGCGGCGCTGCACGGAGCGGAACCAGAAGTAAAATGGCAGCCCGATGGCGATCAGTACCAGCCCCGTGACCGATTCAACCGGCCTTTCAATCAGCGTATTGATGACCAGCCACGTCGCCACCAGCACGAAGACGAGCGGCATCAGCGGGTAGCCGAGCGTTTTATACGGCCGCTCGGCGGCCGGCATCTTCCGGCGCAGCACGAAGACCGACGAAGTCACCAGCCCGTAAAAGATCCACGAGGCGAACAGCAGGCAGTCCGTCAGCTGGTCGAACGTGCCCGAGAGCGCCAGCACGCATGACCAGATCGCCTGGATGATGATCGCAAACACGGGCACTCGCGTGCTGGCGCTGAGGTCCGCCATCTTCTGGAAAAACACTCCGTCGCGCGCCATCGCGTAAGGGACGCGAGCGTTCGAGAGGATCGAGCCGTTCAGCGCGCCGAGCGCCGAGACCACGAAGGCAATCGAAATGACCCTGCCGCCCCATTCGCCCAGAAAACTCTGCGCCGCTTTGGCCGCCACGGGCAGCGCGTCGCGGTGCGCGGTCGAGTTCGAGGTCATGACTTCATTCCAGGGCAGCGCGTAGAGGTAAGCCAGATTCGCCAGACAGTAGATCGCCATCACAACGATCATTCCGCCGATCAGTGCGCGCGGGATGTTGCGTCCGGGGTTCTGCACTTCGCCCGCCGCCATCGGCATGTTGTTCCACCCGTCGTAGGGCCACAGCGCCGCGAGCATCGCCAGACCGAAGGCGGACATCCCGCTCCAGGCGTGCGCGCTCTGCGGGATCGCCAGATTCCCCCACGTCGCCGTCTTTGAGAAAAAGAAGACGCCGCCAACGACGACGGCGATCCCCCCAATTTTCAGCACGGTCAGCAGCGACTGCACCTTCCCGCCGAAGGCCACCGTCAGACAGTTGATCGCCGACAGGATCAGAATCGCGGCGATGGCGACGATCTGTTTCGTCCCGAACTGCCAGTTGATCGTCTGCCCGAGCAGCGAGAATTTCGCCTCGGCCCAGACGGTCGTGAGCGGCAGGAAGGCCGACAGGAAGATGGCGAACCCGGCGCCGAGGCTCGCAATCGAGGCGCTGCCTGCGACGAAAAAGCGCATCCAGCCGTACATATAAGCCGAAGTTTCTCCGTAGGAGTGTCGCAGGTAAACGTACTCGCCCCCGGCATGCGGCAGCATCGCGCCGAGTTCGGCATAAGTGAGCGCCCCGGCGAGTGAAAGCAGTCCCGCCGCCACCCACGCGGCCATCACCAGCGCCGGGGTGCCGACGCTCTGCGCCATCACGGCAGTCTTGATGAAGACGCCCGTGCCGATGACCGTGCCAATGACGAGGGCCGTGGTGTCGGTGAGGGTAAGGCCGCGAATGAGTTGTGATTTTTCTTCAGCCATTTCGATCAACCACAAAAGGCTCAAAAGGCACAAAAACATTCCCCTGTTTGTCAGGAGTGAGAATGTATTTCTGGATTTGTAACTTTTGAGCGCCGAAGTTTATCAGGAGCCCATGTTCAATACGTGAGGCTCTGAGATACCCGAAAAGCTGGCCGACGTGTTCATCAGCCGGAGCCTTGCAGGCTTTCAATTCCACAATCAGGCGGTCTTCCACGAAGAGGTCAGCGTAAAATGCCCCGAGCAAAGTGCCGTCTTCATCGTGAACATTCAACGGGTGCTGCTGCCCGACCTTCAGCCCGAGTTTTCGCAGCCTGTGAGCCAGGGCGTTCTCGTATATCTTTTCCAAGTGGCCGCTGCGGAGATAACAATGGATGTCAAAGCTTGTCTCCCGAATCAAATCGCACAACTCCTTAATCCTCTCTTCCATCCCTGGTTTCCCTTTTGCGCTTTTTGTGCCTTCTGTGGTTGATCTCAAAGCTCATTGATCAGCAAATCATCGTAGCTGTCGCGTCGCCTGATCACTTCAATCTTCCCGCCCTCATCCACCAGCACCGCTGCCGGGAAGGGCCGCCCGTTGTAGGCCGTCATCTGCGACATCGTGTAAGCCCCCGTATTAAGCATCGCGATCACTTCGCCGACCTGAACATTCCCGGGCAACAGCCGATGATCCGGCAGGTGGCCCTCGCCGTGCAGGTCGAAGTACACGTCCCCGCCGTCGCAGAGCGGCCCGGCCATGCGGTAACGCGATGTGTGCGGCTCGGCGGCGCGCGAGGCGTCAACCGCGTGGTAGTACCAGTGATACATCACCATCGAAAGCATGAGGTTGTAGCCCGCGTCCGTCAGCGCCCAGTGATCGCCCGTTTCAGGTCGCGTCTTGACGTTGCGCACCGTCGCGAGGACCGTGACCGCGTCGGCGATCACGCTGCGGCCGGGTTCCATGACGATTTCGATGTCTTTCATCAACTCTTCCGCGCCCGCCTCTCTCGATGAATCGCGGGCGACGCGCAGGGCGACCTCGATCATCTCTTCCGCCGTCAGGTCAGCGCCGAGCATCGTCCGTTCGGCCTCGCTGATCTCATCGGCGTGCGAACGGTCGCCCAGGTAATTGACCGGGATGCCGCCGCCGATGTTGATGTGTTGCAGCCTGTGCCCGGTCTCGCGGCGCAGCCACAAGAGGTGTTCCCACATGGTCGTGAGCGCTTCGGCGTAAGGCTCGGGGTCGGGCGTCTGCGAGCCGACGTGGATGTGAATCCCGGCGAGGTTGATGAGGTCGGGTTTCTCGAGCGCGCGCAGCATCATCTCGCGGGCCTGTCCCGGAGAGATGCCGAACTTGGAGGTGTAGAGGGCCGTCTGCAACCCGGCGTGCGACCGGGTGCCGACCCCCGCGACCAGCCGCGGCGTGACGTTGGCGCGTTTTTTGAGTTTCGCGGCGACCTGCTCGACCAGTTCAAGCTCGTAAGGCGAATCGAGGTTGATCGCGTAGACGCCGGCCTCGACGGCTTCGGCGATCTCCCGTTCCGTTTTCGCGATGCCGTTCATCTCGATCTGATCCGGCCTGAAGCCCGCTTTCAAAGCCCTGAAGAGTTCGCCGCCGGAATTGACTTCGATGTCAATGCCCGCCTCGCGCACCGCGCGCAGCACGCCGAGCGTGTTGTTCGCCTTCGACGCGTAACACAGCTTCAGCTTCGGATGATGTTTCTTTGCTTCGAGCAGCCGCGCGATGTTGTGGCGGATGCGCGGGGCCGAGACGACGAAGAGCGGCGTGTCGAATTCGCGCGCGAGCGCTTCGCAATCCGCGCCGTTGATGTGCAGGTGGTTGTCGTGAATTTCGAGGTAACCGGGGATGACCCACTGTGGTTGAGAGTTCTGACTGGTCACTGGAAAAGGCCTTTTGGTCTGTTTTCACTATCTGCCTGCGTCAGGTCACGCTGGCAGTAACGACAAATGCGCGCCGCCTGCCGGATGCGTTCGGCGCAGTACGGGCAGGTCTTGAAATCCCCGAGCTGGAGCCGGCCCGTCAGCACGAGGTAAGCAGCGATAACCGTCACCGCCCCGCCGAAGAAGAGGATGAACAGAATCAGCAGTTCAAACAGGCCGATGACCATGATGACGAGCCCCGAGGTTGATGCGCTGAATTGACGCGGTGACGTGATCACGGCGATTGTTGTCGGACTGCCGCGGCTGTGTCAAGGAGCATTTCAGGCGGGCGTGACCGGGCGGCCCGCTCGGATCGAACTATACCGCGGCCCACTGCTGTGCGATGATGGCTCGCGCAGTTTTCACCATTCCCAACTTCGAGAGATCACGATGAAATTCTTCCTGCTGCCCGCTTCCTTCTGCGTCTGCCTCGCAACCGTCATCGGCATGGCGATCCCGGCGGGAACTGATAAAGCCGATGCCAGGCCTTTTCACGAGGCCGAACTGATCTTCCCGCTCGAACACTGGCACAACCACGCCTCCTGCATCGTCGAGGCGCCGAACGGCGACCTGCTGGTCTGCTGGTTTCACGGCTCGGGCGAACGAACGGCGGATGACGTGAAGGTCGAAGGCGCGCGCAAGCGCAAAGGCGCAAAGGCGTGGGGCCCGCGCTTCACGATGGCCGACACGCCGGGTTACCCCGACACGAATTGCACGATGTTCGTTGACCCGCAGAATCGCCTCTGGCTGCTCTGGCCGACGATCCTCGCCAACCAGTGGGAGACGGCGCTGATGAAATACAAAATCTCCTCGCGCTGGACGGGCGACGGCGTGCCGCTCTGGGACGTCCAGGAAGTGTTGCACGTCACGCCGGGGCAGGAATTCGTGGACGCAGTCAACAAAGTCATGGACGAATGGGAGAAGGCACAGCCGCTTTCGCCCGAAGCCCCGAAAGAGTCGCTGAACGCTTACATCGCCCGCGTGCGCAAAATGGCGGCGGACAAACTCGCGCGACGGATCGGCTGGATGACTCGCGCGCATCCATTCGTCCTCGACAACAGGCGCCTGATCGTGCCGCTTTATTCGGACGGCTTTTCATTCTCGCTGATGGCGATCACCGACGACTGGGGCAGGACGTGGAAGACCAGCACGCCACTCATCGGCGGCGGCAACATTCAACCGAGCATCGTGCGGAAGAAGGACGGCACGCTTTACACGCTGATGCGCGACAACGGGCCCGCGCCGAAGCGGCTGCACGAGAGCGAATCGAAGGACAATGGTGAGACGTGGAGTCCCGTCACCGACAGCGGTTTTCCCAACCCCGGCTCCGGCGCTGAAATCATGGGGCTCGGCAACGGCCACTGGGTATTGATTTACAACGACACCGAGCGGGGCCGGAACAGCCTGGCCGTCTCCATCTCTGATGACGAAGGCAGGACGTGGAAGTGGAAGCGGCACCTCGAATACGACCCGCCCGGCCCTGAAGCGGGCGCGTATCATTACCCGTCAATCATTCAATCAAAGGACGGCTCGCTGCACGCGAGTTACAGCTTCCACCTGAACAAAAAGGAAGTACAGATGGACAGGGATGGTCAGCCGATGCGCAAGGCCATCAGGCACGCGCACTTCAATGAAGCCTGGGTAATGGCGGGGGATCAGGCGGGGAAAGAATAAGGACTATACTCACCGCAGACTCGCCTGCCCCAGGAATTCCCGCGCCTCGCGCAGCTCCGGCAACTGTGCGTCGGCCTGCTGCCAGACGCGCAGGAAATCAGTGTAAGCGGCCGTGGCCTTTGCCTTATCACCGCTCTGTGCCGCCGAGCGCGCCGCGCCGAGCAGCGAGCGGGCGCGGTTCGGCTGCCTTTGCAGCGAGGTGGCGAACTGCACGGCGGCCTCTTTCGGACGGCCCGCGCGCAGCAGGATTTCGCCGAACAGTTCGTGCGACGGCTTGATGAGTGTCGGCGGGCCCGAGGGCGGCGACATCTCTTCTTCGAGCGCCGTGGCCTTCTTCATCATCGCGACGGCTTCGTCGTAGTTGTTCTTCGCGGCACTGAGCAGCGCGGCTACTTCGAGTTCGCGAATCTCCATCATCTTCGCGCCGTAAGCGTCCCTGTTCTGCTGGCGCAGTTCGCGCATTTCGGCGAGCAGCTTGTCGGCTTCGGGCAGCGCACCCTGTGTCGCGGCGAGGGCGCGGACGAACAGGGGCAGAAACGGGCCGCGTCTGGAACTGGGGACCGTCGTGGCTGAGGGTTGCGCGTATGTACTCTGCGGCGTCGCGCCATGTTGATTGTGCGCGGCCTCGTCGCCTTTCACCTGCCCGGCTGAAGCCGACGGCGCTTTCCCCTTCGGCAGCTCGAATAATTTTGCCGCCAGCTCCCAGCGCTGCGTGTCGACGATGTATGCGGCGACCGGCTCATCATACAAGCGTATGCTGTCGCGGCCATTTTCCTGCGCCGTCCGGCGGAGGTTGTTGATGAGTTCTTCGGCCCTGCCGTAGCGGCCCTGCTGGACGTAAACGTAGGTCAGCCAGTGATAGCTGTGATAGTCGCGCAGGTTGAGCGCCAGATTTTTTCGCTTCACCCACTCGTCAGAGACCGCCCAGGCTGACTCATTCGAGGCGGCGGCTTCAGGCCACATGCCGAGTTGCAGGAAGATGTGCGCGGGCATGTGCCGGGCGTGGTGCGCGGCGGGCGCGATCTCGGCGTAGCGGCGCGCCGCGGGCAGCGCCAGAATCGCGTGCTCGGGGTCGTCGAATGAATGAATGATGTAATGCGCCGCGCCCGGGTGATTCGGGTTCTTCTGATAAACCTCAAGGGCAATCGCCCCGGCCTTCATCTGCCGCTGGAAGCCCTTGTCGCCCTGGCGCACCGTGCCGAGCAGCGCGAGCGAATAAAAGGCCGCGGCTTCCAGATCGTCGGGGTTATCGTGATAAATCTTTTCCATCGCCGCCGCGTAAGTGAAATCGCGGGCCAGTTTGTCGCCTTCGCCGTAGAGGACCCGGGCGGCTTCGATCCAGGCTTTTTCCCTGGCCGTCACTTTGCCGGTGATGACGATGTTGGAAAGAGCGCGGCGCGCGGCCTCGGCATCCTGCTGCTGCCAGACCGGGTGATTGTAAGTCATCGCTTCGCCCCAGTAACCCATCGCGAAGGTCGGGTCGGCTTTGGTCGCCGCCTGGAACGCTTCGAGCGCCTCTTCATACCAGAATGAATGCATTGCCGCGACGCCGCGCAGGAAATGCTCCTGCGCGGCCGGCGAGCCGGAGGTCGGGAATTCGATGCGACCGAGTTGGGCCGTCTGCGCCGGGGCTTTCGTCACGGCAAAAGTAATGATCAAAGCGAGCGGCAGGAACGATGAGCGTGAAAAGATTCGTGGCGACCACATGACTTCATCTCCATTGATGATCAGGCCGTCCGGGGCGGCCTTCCGGCAGATTGTTGCAAGCGTTGCTGAACAGCAGATGCCGGAGATGATAGGTGGTCGGGTCGCGGTCTGGCAATGCAAACGATGCGGCGAAAGTGGCGAACCAGGGCTGCGGCCGCGCGTGACCGGAAGCATGAATTGACCCTGCCAGTACTGGTTCGCAGGCAGATCGTTCGGATCAATTTGTCGTCGGGTCCTTTGCAGTTCCCTGCCCTTCGGTTCCGGCGGGGGTGCCGGTGCCGGCTCGCGGTCTGGCGAAATAACCTTCAATGGCTCTGATTTCAACCGCCCCCTCGCGCCTTTCGAGATCGGACGAAGGCGCCATTCTGAGGGTGTGATAGCTGCCGTCCCTCGTCAGGCTCCGGGGCACAATGCTGATGACGACTCTTTCGTGCAGCCGCGCGAACAACGCGGCCAGGCCCGTGCCGAGCGCTTCTTTCGGCCCGCCGAACACTTCGCCGCCGGTCCGGCTTGCCCAACTTCTGATGACCAGCGGATCGTTCCTCTGATCCGGCGGCACGACCGGGAAGACTGACACGACAGACATGAAAGTGGCGAACCCGCTCCGCCCTCTGGTCAGCAGCGCCCCGCAGATCGTGCTGCCGCTCGTGAGGACTTCGCGGCTGGCGGCGACCTTATAATCCCCGGACCTCGGCAGCCACGTATAAATCGTCTCTCTGGTCATCAGCACAATGACGCGGCGAGAGAGCGGATTGCCCTTCTCCATCAGCGCGCCCGCCCGGGCGAGGCCCGCCTCAAGCTTCTGTTTTCCGCCCAGCTTCTTCTGCCAGACCGGGTCAGACAGGGCGGCGAATTTTTGCGCGATCAGTTTGCGGTCGCGCGTGAACTCCTGAATCACCTCCGCGCTTTCGTTGAAGGCCACGACGGCCACCTCATCTCTCGCGCCGAGACGCCCGAGGGCACTTTCGATCTCCGGCGTCAGATGCCCGATTGTGGGGTGAAATGATTTGCCGACGTCAACAACGAGTACCACGGCGAGCGGCAACCGCCCGTGACTGATCTCCCTGACAGGGCATTCGGCGCCGTCCTCGAACACCCTGATGTCACCGGGCGAAAGCCTCGTGACCGGCTCGCCCGTCCCGGCGCGGATCAACTGGACGTCCAGCAGCACGAGCGCGTCGTCGCCGGAAGCGGCCGGTTTCGGCGTGGTTGTCTGAGCAGCGACCGGGGTGAGTGAGGAGAAGGCGAACAGCGCCAGAGAACACAGCATTGCGCGTGTCATACGGTTTACCTCCAAATGTATGTGGGTCGTCGGGCGCCCGCGGGGGCGCCGCTCGTACATTCGGAGAAAGAAAGAGGGGACTTTCCCGAAGCCCGAAATTGAACTGTTCAGGGGTGCCGTGATTAAAGTACGACGTGGCGGAAAACGCAATCGTGGGGCGACGATTCATCCTGCCGGGATGACAACCCGGGTTTTCATGCCTTACCCTCACCGGTGATCAGAATCACGGCCAATGAACGAGAAAGCAGACTCAACAGCCAGCTCCAGCCAGCCCGCAGGCACACCGGATGATCCGGCTGTCTGGAGAGCCATTTTTCTTTCGCACGTCCGCAGCCGCCAGCCCGATGTCCTGCACGCGGTGCGGCCTGCGCTGAGTGCGCACCCGACCAACCCTGAGATCCTGCTGCTGGTCACGCTTGCCGCGCTGGTGGACGAGCGGCCTGAACAGGGCCTGCGGTATCTGAACCGCTTCACCAGACGTTACAGCTCGCTTTCCGCCGAAGATCAGCTGCTGCGCGCCATCGCTCTGGCACAGCAGGGCATCTGGACGCAGGCGGTGCAGGCCATGGAAAAGTTTGACAATCCCACGCTGAACAAGTCAGTGCAGTGCCTGCCCTGCGGCAACGAACTGGTTCCCTGGTTCAATGAGTGGCTGAGCAAAATCCATCAGGAGAAATTCCGCCGCACCTACGGCCACCTGACCGGACAGCTCAAAGCCGGGAGAGCCGCCCGGACGCAGGGACGCAAACCGGACAAGGCTGAGAAAAAAACACCCGCCGCTGCCGATCAGAAAACCCCTGCGCCGGCCGCCGACGGAAAGAATGCCGAAGCCCCTGCCGAAACAGGGCCGCCGCCGCTGCCGCGTTACGAACTTCAGATTCCGCTTTCGCTCAGCCTGCCGGCGCTCGACGCGGCGCTCGCGGCGCGCGGCGATGCTGAAGCTGATCGTGAAGCGTTCCGGCTGCGTTACGAACTGACGCAGCTCGGGCTCCTGCAGGGCTTCGATGAACTGCTCTGCCTGCCGACGCTGCACGACGTCGAAACCTACTGGTATCAGATCGAGTCGGTGCGCAAAGTCCTCAAGCAGTTTCGCGGGCGGGTGCTGCTGGCGGATGAGGTCGGGCTGGGCAAGACGGTTGAAGCCGGGATGGTACTCAAGGAATACCTGCTGCGCGGCATGGCCGAGCGCGTGCTGGTGCTGACTCCGGCGACGCTCGTCGGACAGTGGCGGGAAGAGATGGCGGCGAAATTCGCGGTGTCGTTCGCGACCACTTATGACTCGCTCGTGCGTAACGACCCACAGGCTTTCTGGTCGCAGCCGCGCGTCATCGCTTCAATCGCGACCGCGCGGCGGCCTGAGCATCAGGAGATTCTGGCGCAGCAGAATTACGATCTGGTCATCGTTGATGAAGCTCACCACCTGAAAAACCGCGTGACCGCCAACTGGAAGCTCGTCAACGCGCTCAACAAAAGATTCCTGCTGCTGCTCTCGGCGACGCCCGTGCAGAATTCGCTGGTCGAACTCTACAACCTGCTGACGCTGCTCAAACCCGGCATCTTCAAAACGGAAAGGGAATTTCGCGCGAGCTACATGACCCAGGGCAGGCCGCGCGTGCCGGCGAATCGGGACAAAATGCGCGATCTGATGCGCGACGTGATGATTCGCAACACGCGGTCGCTGGTGGACGTCAAATTGCCGCCGCGCCACGCGACGACGCTGCGACTGGAGCCGCGCGAGGCGGAGGCCGCGGGCTACGAGGAACTCACGCGCCTCGTGCAGAAAGCGCACGGGAAGGCTTCCGTGCAGCAGCGCATGTCGCTGCGCCACCTGCTTTCCGCCGCCGGCTCGACGGCCTCCACGGCGGCAGCGGCCATCGGTCGTTACGCCGATAACCACAAAGTCAGCGGCGAGTGGCGCACGTTGCAGGCGCATTACGAGGCGGTGCTTGTGACGAGCAAGGAACTGGCGCTGCTGGAACTGCTCGGCCGCAACCCCGAAGAGAAAAAGATGGTCTTCGTCCATCACCGCGAGACGCTCAACCGCCTGGCCGAACTGATGCGACAGGAGGAGATCCCCTGCGTCCTGTTTGAAGGCAGCCTGACGGGGCCGGAAAAAGACCGCGCAATCGAGCGCTTCCGCGAAGAGGTTCCGCTGCTCATCAGCACCGAGTCGGGCGGCGAAGGGCGCAACCTGCAGTTCTGCAACACGCTCATCAACTTCGACCTGCCCTGGAACCCGATGGCCATCGAGCAGCGCATCGGGCGCATTCACCGCATCGGCCAGACGCGCGACGTCTTCGTCTTCAACCTCGCCGCGCGCGGCACGCTCGAAGAGCAGGTGCTGCGCATCCTCGACGAGAAGATCAACATGTTCGAGCTGGTCGTCGGCGAGATTGATTCGATCCTCGGCGAACTGAGCGACGAACAGGACTTCGCCGAACTGGTCTTCGCCGCGTGGGTCGAAACGACCGAAGCCGAGCGCGCCGCGGCGTTCGAGACGCTCGGCGAAAAACTGGCCGAAGCGAAGAAGGAGTACGAATCGGTCAAGGCGCTCGATGAGGAGTTGTTCGGCGAGGAGTTTGTGGCGGGATGAGCCTCCAGTACTGTAATTGAACCCCGCTGTCAGACCTTTCAGCAGCAGACTGACCTTTCCAGGGAGAAAGATGACCGGCCAGACAAATATTGACGAGATCAAAGCTGCCCTGCGGGATGGGTGGTTCCGCGACTATGAACCGGGCGCGAAAGCCGGACGTTACGTCGGTCAGTTCTCTGACCGGCAGCTCACGGGCAGGAAAATCACCGCCAGAGTCGTGGGCAATCATGGCGTTTACACTGTGTCACTCGAAGTCTCCGACAAAGGAGTGAAATCGGCGTGCAGTTGCTACATCGGCGGCGGCTGTCATCACTGTGACGCTCTGGCTCAGACATTCCTGGGTGACGCTGAAAGCTTCAGGGTGATGGCACGCAGGACGCGCACAGGTGTCCGCACGCTGGATGACCTGAAAAGCTGGCTGAAAGGCGTGACGCTCGACGATCTGACGCAACAGTTGAAGGGGCGCGGAATCACACAGTCGGATCTCGCGGGCAGCATCGGCATGAGCCCGCGCCACCTGACGGCGATCAAATCGAGCGAGGCGCGCAATCGTTACTTCCACGAACTGGGCGCGGTCAAACTCGCCTGCCTCTGGGTGATTGAGAATATTCAGCCTGCCGAGCCGAAAGCCGCCGGGAAAAAGAAGAAAAGATGAGCCTGACCGAAACATCCGCCCGTTTTCGCGACTTCGCCGCGCGACTGCTCGAACACGAAGGCGCGCTGGTCGAACGCATCGAACCCGCAGGTCTGGAAGGGATGCTGCCCGCGCCGCTGCAGCAGGCCCTCGGCGCGCCGGAATTCGTGCGCCTTGGTTTCGCGGCTGAACTGCCGCCGCAGGCGCAACGGGTGAGTCTGGAATCGGACTGGCTCGAAAGGTTCGGGCGGTTACTCGACGGGCGCGGGCTGCGGTTGAAAGCCGTTGTGAACGCGCCCGTACCCGCGCCGTCCAACCCCGAGCGCATGCTCGAACACGGGCTGGTGTTGCAGAACGCCGTCCACCGGCTCGCGCGCGTGACGCCGGCGTGGACTCGCTACCTGATTCTGATTTTCCGCTACACGGCCATCTCGGATGAAAAGCGCGAAGGCGTCATCCGGCTCGGAATCAACCTCGCCAGCGGGAGTGCGATTGATCCATTCGCCGACACTCTGCTCGCGGCAGTGATCCATGAAGACAGCGCTGCGGGAGCGACTCTGCCGCCCGACGTGCAGTTGCCACCGGACTGGACGGAGGCGAGGCTCAAAACATTCGTCGCCCGGGCGCTGCCCGCCCGCGTGCGCGCGCACCTCGGGCAGTTTCTGAATGGGATGCAGCGGCGGCTTGACCGCGATCTGGTGCGCGTTCACGAATATTACAGCGGCCTGCGCGACGAGGCCCTGCGGAAGCTGAAAAGGCAGAAGGCCGATTCGGCGCGTGAGCGCCTGCGCATCGAATCAGCCGAGCGCGAGTATCAGGTCAAGGTTGCCGACCTCAGGCAGAAATACGACCTGCGCGTGACGGTCGAACTCGGCCAGACGCTCGAACTCGTCTGCCCGGTCGAGCGCCTCGAAGTGATCGTCAGACGCCGCAAGGGCGAACGCCGGATCGCGCTCGACTGGAATCCGCTGGCGCGCCAGCTTGAACCTCCGCCGTGCGAATGGAACTTCGCCACGGACGCAGTGCGCGTGGTCTGTGATGATGCGCTGCACCTCACGAGCCCCGCGGGCCACAACCCGTGCGGGCATTGTGGCAAAGAGTATTGCCGCGCGTGTCATCCGCATCGCTGTCCGAGATGCGGCCGGGCCTGAAATCTCCCGCCGGGGCTGGCCAGATGCGGGCGGCTGTGTTTACATAGCACCCGCTGGGACACC
Organism: Blastocatellia bacterium; assembly: GCA_035652435.1. Taxonomy (GTDB): domain Bacteria; phylum Acidobacteriota; class Blastocatellia; order RBC074; family RBC074; genus DASRDU01. The sequence goes on along the minus strand of DASRDU010000193.1, from coordinate 59,742 downwards.
ATTCACGCAGTTTCACACCACCATCAGGAAAGGATTCTTGCCATGCAGGGGAAAGTATCTGCTTTGCGCCTGGCGGCTGTGTTTTCGCTGGCCGTGTGTCTCTTATTCCCTCCGCTGACCTCGCTCGCCCAGTTCCGACAGGGCCAGAATCAGCCCGCCGCTCCTCCGATCAATCAATCCGACGACCCGCTGCTCAAGAAATTCGTCTGGCGCTCAATCGGCCCGGCGGGGATGGGCGGACGCATTGACGATATCGCCGCCGTCGAAAGCAACCCGTTCATCATCTACGTGGCCTTCGCGACCGGCGGCCTCTGGAAGACGGTCAACAACGGGACGACGTGGGAGCCGATCTTTGACACCTACTCGACCGCCTCAATCGGCGACGTCGCCGTCTGTCAGACCGACCCCAACATCGTCTGGGTGGGGACGGGCGAGCCGAACAATCGCCAGAGTTCGAGCTTCGGTGACGGCATCTACAAGTCAACGGACGGCGGGAAGACTTTCACGAACATGGGGCTCAGGGAAACTCAGACCATCTCCCGCATCGTCATTGACCCGCGGGACCCGAATGTCGTCTACGTCGCGGCGCTCGGTCACCTGTTCGGGGCGAACCGGGAGCGCGGGATTTACAAAACAACTGATGGCGGCAAAACCTGGAATCAGGTCAAATTCATTGATGAAAACACCGGCTTCACCGACCTCGTGATTGATCCGAGCGACGGCCGGACGCTTTACGCGGCCTCGTACCAGCGCCGCCGCACGCCGTGGGGGTTCAACGGCGGCGGCCCCGGCAGCGCGCTCTGGAAGACGACCGACGCCGGGAAAACCTGGACAAAGCTCGAAGGCAACGGACTGCCGGAAGGCGTACTCGGCCGGATCGGCATTGATCTGGCGCGCTCGAATCCCAACGTGATCTACGCGCAGTTCGAAGTCGGCACCAGCACCGGAACGGGCGTTCCCGAAGAGCAGCCGCAGTCGCCGGGACAGCCGGGACAGCCCGGGCAGCCGCCGGCGGCGATGGCCGAGATGACGGGACAGAATCAGGCCGCCAACCAGCCGCCCAACCCGAAACGCAGCGGTATCTGGCGTTCGGATGACAAGGGCAAAACCTGGCGCGTTGTGAGCAACAACAACAACCGCCCGATGTATTACAGCCAGATTCGCGTTGACCCGGGCAATGCCGAAAACGTCTACACCGGCGGCCTCAACTTCACGAAATCAACCGACGGCGGCAAGACTTTCAGGATCATGCAGGGCATCGCGCACAGCGATCATCACGCGATCTGGATCAATCCGAAGAACGGCAATCAGATCATCATCGGCAACGACGGCGGGCTGGACGTGACTTACGATCAGGGCGAGACGTGGGAGTTCGTCAACACGATTGCCGCGGCGCAGTTTTACGCGGTCTCCGCCGACATGCGCAAACCCTATTACGTCTGCGGCGGCCTGCAGGATAACGGCAGCTGGTGCGGGCCGAGCGCCGTGCGCACGGGTGGCGGCGGGTTTGGGGGTGGCGGAGGCGGCGCGGGTGGCGCAGGCATCACCAACGCCGAATGGTTCCGCGTCGGGGGCGGGGACGGTTTTTACACGCAGAACGACCCGACCGATCACAACATCATTTACGCCGAATCGCAGAACGGTGCGGTGGTGCGGCTCGACCTGAGAACGGGTCAGAGCCGCTCAATTCGCCCGCGCGCCGCACAGCGCCCGCGCCAGCAGGGGCCGAGGCAGGCGGAACCGAACCCCGAACAGACACCAACCGCTCAGCCGGGCGCTCAGGGCCAGCCGGCACAGCAATCACCGACCCCTGAACAGATACAGATGATGATGGCTCAGAGCGGCGGCTTCGGCGGTGGCAATCCGTTCCAGAGCAACATCGTGCCCGCGCCGCCGCAGGGCGAGCAGTACCGCTTCAACTGGAACACGCCTGTCCACCTCTCGCCGCACAACCCGCGCACCATTTACGTCGGGGCCAACCGCCTCTTCAGGTCGCTGGATCGCGGTGACACGTGGACTTTCGCGAGCCCCGATCTGACGAAGCAGATTGATCGCAGCAAGCTGCCGATCATGGGCGTTGACGGCAAAGACCCGATGGCCAGCAAGCACGACGGCACGGCGAATTACAGCAACATCACGACGATTGCCGAATCGCCCGCCCTGCCCGGCGTGCTGTGGGTCGGCACCGATGACGGCAACGTGCAGTTGAGCAAAGATGGCGGCACGACCTGGACGAACGTTGCGAAAAATATTTCGGGCGTCTCTGGTGACACTTATCTGGTCTCGCGCGTCGAGCCTTCGCACTTCGACGCGGCGACGTGCTACGTCACGCTCGACAACCACCGCAACGACGACCTGAAGCCTTACGCTTTTGTGACTCGTGATTACGGCGCGACGTGGAGTTCAGTTGTCGGCAACCTGCCCGCCGGCAACGTCAACGTCATCCGCGAAGACCTGAAGAACAAAAATCTGCTCTTCGCCGGCACCGAGTTCGGCCTGTTCGTTTCGACGAGCGGCGGCGCGGAGTGGAAGAAGTTCATGACCGGGCTGCCGACGGTTCCCGTTGACGACATCCTGATCCACCCGCGCGACAACGACCTGATCGTGGGCACGCATGGTCGCGGCATCTACATCTGCGACGACATCACGCCGCTCCAGCAGTTGAGCGAGAAAGTGATGCTCGCGGACGCTCACCTCTTCGACGTGCGCCCCGGCGTGGAGTGGCTGACCGACGCCACGCTCAGCCGCGCGGGCGGCGGCGCCAAGAATTTCCGCGGGGCCAACGCTCCGGCGGGCACGGCGATCAGTTATTACCTGAAATCGGCCCCGGGCGGCGACGTCAAAATCACCATCTCCGACGTCACGGGCAAAGTCGTTCGCAACCTGACCGGCACGAAGGAAGCGGGCGTGAATCGCGTGCAATGGAACCTGCGCGGCGACCCGCCACCGCGCCCCGCCGGGTTCGGCCCGCCCGGCGGTGGGGCACCGACAGCCGATAATCCGCAGCCAGCCGGCGGCAGCCAGCAACCGGCGGCTCAGCCGGGGCAGCAGCCTGCCGGTCAGGGACGTGGCCAGGGACGCGGCCAGGGTGGCGGTGGTGGCGGCGGAGGTGGTGGCGGGCGTTTTGGCGCGCTCGTCGGCCCGGCGCTTGAGCCCGGTACTTATCTCGTGAAACTTTCGGTTGACGGCAAAGAGATGACGACGAAAGTTGTCGTCGAAGCTGACACCTGGAAAGACAAATAACCGGAATGCCCGGAGTCTCGCTTCAATGTTAATGGCATCGAGGTGGAACTCCGGGCTTATGCCTTATGACTCGAAAAAGCCTTCTCTTCCTGCTCGTCCTTTTCTCAGTCTCATTATCCACGCCAGGACAAAGCAATTTATCGTCAGCGCAGAACAGGACGCCCAATTACCCGGAGCCGGTGCAAGGCGATTTCGTCATCCGCGATTTCAAATTCGCGAGTGGCGAAACGCTCCCCGAACTGAAGCTGCATTACCGCACCGTCGGCACGCTCGAACGTGACGCTTCCGGCAAAGCGACCAACGCCGTCCTCATCATGCACGGCACGGGCGGTTCGGGCGCCGGATTTCTTTCCGAGAATTTCGCGGGCGTGCTGTTCGGCCCCGGACAACTGCTCGACGCGACCAGGTATTTCATCATCCTGCCCGACGGCATCGGCCACGGCGGGTCATCGAAGCCGAGCAACGGATTGCACGCGCGCTTTCCGCATTACAACTACGACGACCTGGTCACGGCGCAGCACCGGCTGCTCACCGAACACCTGGGCGTGAATCACCTGCGGCTGGTCACTGGAACTTCGATGGGCGGGATGCACACGTGGGTGTGGGGCGAGAAGTATCCCGACTTTATGGACGCGCTCATGCCGCTCGCCAGCCTGCCCGTCCAGATTTCGGGCCGCAACCGGATGATGCGGCGGATGGTCATTGATTCGATCAAAAACGACCCGGACTGGAACAACGGCGAATACAAACAGCAGCCGGCGCGCGGCCTGACGGCGGCGATTTACACGCTGATGTTTATGACGAGCGTCCCCCTGCAGCAGTACAAGCAGGCCCCGACGCGCGAGGCGGCTGACAAGATCTTCGACAACCAGGTGCGCGCGCAACTCTCGCGTCAGGATGCCAACGACATGCTTTACCAGTTCGACGCCTCGCGCGATTACGACCCGGCGCCGAAGCTCGAAATGATCAAGGCGCCGCTCATCGCGATCAACTCCGCCGACGATCAGGTCAACCCGCCGGAGCTTGGAATTCTGGAAAGAGAGATCAAACGGGTGAAGCGCGGGCGTTACGTCCTGATCCCGATCAGTGACCGGACGCGCGGCCACGGCACGCACTCGCTGCCCGAATTGTGGAAGCAGTATCTGGCCGAACTGCTGGCGGAATCGAAAGAATAAGGCTCAGCGTTGCGCCGCGAGCATTGCCCTCACTTCATTCAGCACCCTGACCGGGTTGGGATACCACAGCCGGTTTGTCGTGATGACCGGCAGGTCATCAATGAAGACCGTGAATTCGCCGAGCCCGCCTTTGACCGTCTCGACCTGCACATCGGGCTCTTTTTTCAACCTGGCGGCCACACTGGCAGCCATCGCCCATTTGGCGGGTCAGACCGGGCAATAGTGAATCGCCACCTTTTTCATCGCGCGGTTCCTTTCAACCGGTGTCATCACTTCGCCTCAGTTTTTTTGGCCAGCCGTTTGAAGGTCAGAGGCAATGAGGCAGCGCCCTGCTGCCACTCGCCCGTGATTTCGGAACCATCCTTGCCGAGCGTGCCTTCGTAGACGGCCTGAATTCTCTTCATTTCAAAGTGCAGCGATTTGTCCTTGAGCGTGACGGCATCCAGCTGCAAATCCTTCGCACTCTGGTCGGGACTGTCGAGCGTGGCGGCGAAGGTTCCGTCCGCGGCTTTCGTCACCTTGAGGACGAGCCTCAGCGTCTGACCGCCAATGTCGAGCGCCCCCTGCCACATCCCTTCGAGGCCCTGACCGGGCACGCCTTTCTCGGGCGTCGGGCCGTAAGCCTCCTGCCACGCCGGCCCGGTTTTCGCTTCGCCTTTGCGTTCGAGCCTGAAAGGAAAGCTCTGCCCCGCCTGAGCGAGCGTCCCCGAAATGACTTTGCCGTCCTCCGAAAGCTTCCCTTTGAAAGTCGGCTCGCCGGGAATGCCGGGCATCTCGAAGGAAACGTCCGGGCCTTTGACCGTCACGTTCGCCAGCGAAAAGTCGCTGAGCCCCTGAGACGGGATGGAAATCATCCCTTTCCGGTTGTTGTCTTTCGCCAAAAGGTCAACGGTGATCTCCAGCTTCGCATTCGGCAGCTCGATGCTGCCTTCCCAGTGACCGGCGGCAGTGGATTGATTCTGCGCCCGTGCCGGCCAGCACAGCGCGAGCAGCGTCAGAACAGTGGCGAGTGATAAATGGATCGCGTCTTTTTTCATCTGTGTGTTCCTCTCCTTCTCGAACGGGCGAGCCACGCGGCACAATTGCCCCGGGCGGACTCGTCCGCCGAAAGAAATGGCGACTGGATGGCCGCGAAGAAAATCAGCCATCCGATAAAGCCCGCCCACGACCTGTCACCTTTGAGCAGCCGCGTGATGGCCGAAGCCAGCGCCGCCGTGGCCATCACCACAGCCGCGTTGATCAGCAACTGAGCAGGTATTTTCATGTCACACCTCCCGGGAAGTCAGTAACCGCGAACCTTCGCACCGATTAAAGCCCCGGTCAACGCCCCAGCACAACCGGTTTGTGTCGTCCGGAGGTTTTGCCGTGACAGACGGGGTCAGAACCGTGACGGAGTGCCGGTCGTTATTTCGGATGGACATGAGAAATAACCAGACTTCAGATCAGATTCAGCCCGATCCCGGCTTCCGGCGAGCGGTCTGGCTGCTCCCCTGCGCGTGGGCGCTGCACGAAGCCGAGGAATGGAACATCCTCGGCTGGTATCACAGATACTGGGTGAATGTGCCCGAGGTCACGGCGACCGACATCCGTACCGGGCTTGCCTTTATCGCTCTGGTCGGCTTTGTCTGGACGCTTGTCGGCGCCCTGTTCCGCAACCCGAAAGCGACCGCTTCTCTGGTGCTTCCTTTCTTCACCGCCGTCGCATCCGGCAACGCGCTTCAGCACATCTATTTTGTGTTCAGGTTCGGCACCTATGCCCCGGGCGTAGTGACCGCGGCACTCGTGGTCATCCCCTGTACTCTTTACGTAACGTTGCGGGCGGTTCGGAACGGACTGATTTCGCGGTGGTATGCCGCGATCATTTATCTGCCGGTCATTCCGCTGCTCGCCCTGACCATTCGGGCAGGCAATGAAGTGTCGCCCGTCATCCACATCATCGCCAGATTCTCATCCGATCTGGCCCAATTGATCTTCGGAGGCAGATGATCAGGGAAGGCCATCAAAGACAAGCAGAATGAGCCGCGCAATTGAGAGTCTGACGGGCGGCGTATTCGTGCTGGCCGCAATCCTGCTCCACGTCAGATTCATGGGCGTGGCCATGATGGGACTGAACGTCGGGCTGGTCATTGCTTACCTCGTGTGGCTCTCCCGGGAAGACGGCCGGGGTTCGGGGAGCAGTAAAGTGCTGTCCATTTACCTGACGGGCATCGCGGTCCAGTGCGCCCATTTCTGCGAAGAGTATCTGACGGGCTTCCAGACGAGGTTCCCGGGGCTCGCCGGGTATCGCTGGTCTGACGGACTGTTCGTGGCTTTCAATCTGATCTGGCTCTGCTGGTTTGTGCTGGCGGCGGTGGGGGGACTCTACCGGGTAAGGCTGGCGTATCTGGTCGTCTGGTTCTTCGCCCTCGCCGGAGGAATCGGCAACGGGATTGTTCACCCCGTTCTCAGCATCATTCAGGGCGGCTATTTCCCCGGCCTGATCACCTCTCCCGCCCATCTGATCATCGGCATACTGCTCACGAGGGCGCTCGTGAAAGCCAGGCGGGGAGCGAAAGGATAGTCCGCCTGAGAGCAGCGCCCGGGAAACAGAGTGCAATAACCTGTCAATCAGATTCACCTGAGCAGCGGACTCAGGTGGTCACGGTAGCGGCGGCTTGAAGTCAGTTCAGTGCCGTCGCGGAGGATAATCACATACTCGCCTTTGAAGAGCGGTCGCAGTTCCCTGATGTATTCGACATTGACGATCACCGACCGGCGGATGCGCACGAACTTTTCAGGGTCGAGCCTCGCTTCCATCGCGTCCATCGTTTCGCGCAGCAGATGTGCTTTGTCAGCGACGTGCAGCTTCACGTAATTCCCGGCGGCTTCGATCCGGTCAATTTCGTCCACGTTCACGAAAAAGATGCGCCCGGCTGATTTGACGACTACGCGCCCGGGGTACTTCGGTTCCAGCCGCGACACTTCCCCGTCAAGACGTTTGAGCAGGGCAGACAGGCGTTCTCTGAGGCCGTGAAAGTCTCCGGCCTCGAAATGCCTTTTCACCCGTTCAACCGTCTTCCGGAATCGCTCCTCGTCAAAAGGCTTGAGCAGGTAATCCAGCGCGCCGGTCTCGAAGGCTTTGATCGCGTACTGGTCGTAAGCTGTCACAAAGACCACGGCGGGCAGGCTCGCGGGGCCGACTTCAGCCAGAACGTCGAAGCCGCTCATCCCGGGCATCTGCACGTCGAGAAAGACGAGTGACGGCGCCTGTTCGCGGATGGCTTTGACGGCTTCGCGCCCGTTGCGGCATTCGCCGATGACCTCGAAGTCGGGTTCCGCCGCGAGCAGCGTGCGCAGCCCCGCGCGCGCAATCGGCTCGTCATCCACGATGAGTGCGCGAATCTTTTCCATCAGCGTCCGTTGTGTTCCAGCAGATTGTTGCCGGACTCTTCCCCTTCACGGAAGGGGATGGTGATCGCGACTTCGAGCCCGCCCGCGCCGGCATTCCTCAGCTCGAAGCGATGCGCCGGGCCGTACAGTCGCTCAAGCCGTGCCTGCGTGTTGCTGAGCCCGATCCCCTCTCTGAGCTTTGCCCGCGCGTCTTCTGAAATGCCCGGCCCGTTGTCATGGACGCGAAGTTCGAGCCAGCCGTTCTGACGTGTCGTGTGGATTTCAACCAGCCCGTTCGTTTCCCGCTCGGCGACCCCGTGCCGCAGCGCGTTTTCGACGATGGGTTGCAGGATCAGGTTCGGCACGCGCGCGTCGAGCGTCGCGGGGTCGGCTTCGAGCCGGACGGTCAGGCGGTCCTGAAAGCGGATCTGCTCGATTTCCAGATACTGCCTGAGAAAATCCAGCTCCTCTTTGAGCGTGACTTCCTGAGTCCCGACATTCTCAAGCGTCAGCCGCAGCAGGTCGCCGAGGCGGATGATCATTCGGCTGGCCGCCCTCGGGTCTGAGAGGTTGAGCATCGCGATGGTGTGCAGCGTGTTGAAGAGGAAGTGCGGGTTGAGCTGCATCCTGAGCGCCTGCAACTGCGCCTGCGCGAGCTGCGCTTCGAGCTGCGAGGTCCGCAGCTGCCGCTCGCGCGATTCGCGGTAGTAGTTGAGCGCGTGGCCGATCCCGACGAACGCCCACCACGTCAGGAAATTGAAGTAAGTCATAATCGCCAGCAGCGAGCGTTCGGGCGCGCTTTTGAAAATCTCCCCCTGATAAATCCAGGCGATCCAGCTGAAGTCAATGCCCAGCTTCAGCGCGGTGACGACGAGGCTGAGCGTCAGGTAAAGCAGCGCGCCACGCCACCACCGTTCGGGCCTGATCGGAAATCGCCGCGTCAGCCAGAAGATCAGCGAATAAAGCACGCACCACGCCCACCACTGCGTCAGACCGACGCTCCACGCCTGTTTCCACGTGACGGGGTTGCCGGTCGAGGCGTAGACGAACCAGATCAGGGCGGAGAGGCTGAAGCCCAGCACGACCATGCCGAGCAGGAGCCACGGGGCCAGCAGCAGGCTGAGGCGGAAATTCTCCCGGCCCCAGCAGGATGGCTGCAGTTGCATGAGAAGCGATCTGATGTTCGGGCTCAGGTTCATGGGCGCTACGGGACCGGACGACTTTACGGCTCGCGCGATCAGCGGCTTGTGTGTCGCGCCATCAATCATAGTCCCAGCCCCGGGGGCTTTACCAGATTGTCATCGGAAGTTGCAAAGCGCTCCGGAGTGATCCCATGCGGATCCGTTTCATCCGCTCAATCCGCATTCCATTCACTCTTTTTCGTCATCACCCCTGACCCCGAAGCGTTCGGCCATGCGGTAGAGCGTGCGGCGGTCAATGCCCATCACTTCGGCGGCGCGCGAACGGTTGCCGCCGACCACTTCCAGCACGTGCAGCAGGTAGCGGCGTTCGAGTTCTTCGAGCAGCGGCAGGTCATCATACAGGGCGGTGAGCGGCGAGCGGGCGGCTTTGGCGCGGACTTCTTCCGATTGCAGCTTCGGCGGCAGGTCTTCGGGCGCGACTTCGAGGCCGCGGGCGCGCAGGGCGGCGTTCTCGACGGCGGATTCAAGCTCGCGCACGTTGCCGGGCCAGTCGTAGGCGGTGAGGACTTTGATCGTGTCTTCGAGCAGGCGCAGGCGCCCGCGCCCGGCGTTCTCAGAGGCGTTGTGGAGGAAGCGTTCGGCGAGCAGCGGGATGTCGCTGCGGCGGTCGCGCAGCGGCGGGACCCTGAGCGTGATGACGCTCAGGCGGTAATAGAGATCCTCGCGGAAGTTTTTTGCCTCGACTTCCCGTTCGAGTTCGCGGTTGGTGGCGGTAATGACGCGCGCGTCAACCTTGATGTTCTTTGTCGCGCCGACGCGGCGAATCTCCTTCTCCTGCAGGGTGCGCAGCAGCTTCACCTGCAGCGCCTGGCTGGTCTCGCCGATCTCGTCCAGAAAGAGCGTGCCGCCTTCGGCCTCCTCCCAGAGGCCCTTGCGGTCGGCGGCCGCGCCGGTGAATGAGCCTTTCGTGTGGCCGAAGAGTTCGGCTTCGAGCAGCGATTCGGCCAGAGCCCCGCAGTTGACCGGGACGAACGGGCCTGAGGAGCGGGCGCTGTGCTGATGAATGGCGCGGGCGATCAGTTCCTTGCCCGTCCCGCTCTCGCCGATGATCAGCACGGTCGAACGCGAAGGCGCGACTCGGGCGATCTCCTTGTAGAGTTCGAGCATCGCGGGCGAGCGCCCGACCAGCCCGCTGTTCTCGTACTGCGCCGAGAGCGCTTCGGGCGCGGCCTGACCGCTTCGCGCGGCGTCGCGCTCGAGGGCGCGTTTGACGGTGGCGATGATTTCCTGAACCTTGAAGGGCTTCGAGATGATGTCCCAGGCGCCTTCGCGCGAGGCGGCGACGGTGGTGTCGAGCGTGCCGAAGCCCGTGATCAGAATCACCGGGCACCGGTCGCGCAGTCGGCGCAACAGGTCAATGCCCGAAAGCTCCGCCTCGAGATTGATGTCGCTCACGAGCAGGTCGAATTTTTCCCGCGCCGCCAGTTCGAGCGCCTGCCCGGGCGTCTGCGCCGTTTCCGTACTCCACCCCCGCGCGGTAAAAAGCTCACGCAGCAGGTTGCACGAAGCGCGGTCGTCATCAATGACAAGGATTCGTTTCATGCGCTGGCGGACGCCGGCTGGGCTTCGGCGACTGGTGACGCGGCGGCGGGGAAGCGCAACGTAAAGCGCGTGCCTTCGCCGGGCGCGCTTTCGACTTCGATTTCGCCGTTGTGTTCATTCATCACCTGATTGACGACCACCAGCCCGAGGCCCGTCCCACGGCCCCGCTCCTTCGTCGTGTAGAGCGGGTCGAAAATGTGCGCCCGCGTCTCCGGCGTCATCCCGCACCCGGTGTCGGCAACTTCGACCGCGACGTGCGGCCCGTGCCCGTTCGCTTCCGCCTCGGCCTTCAATTTCGTGACGACCCGCAGCCGGCCGCCTTCGGGCATCGCGTCGAGCGCGTTGTTGATGAGGTTGATGAAGACCTGCTGCAGGCGGTCCGGGTCCCCGGCGATCAGTGGCAGCGACGGGTCGAATGATTTTTCAGACCGCACGCCACGCGCTTCGAGCGTCGGCGCGGTGGCGGCGCAGATGCTTTGCAGCAGCGAATTCAGATCAAGCGGCGCGAGTTCCGACGATTCAGCCCGCGCGCGGTCGAGCATCTGGCGGACGATGCGTTCGATGCGGTCAATCTGTTCGCCGATGATCTCCGTCCGCGCGTCGGCGGCCTGCGGGTCGGCGAACAGCTCGTCGCGCAGCAGCTGGACGTGGCAGCTGATCAGATTGAGCGGCGTGCCGACCTCGTGCGCGAATTTCGCCGCCGTCTGTTCGGCCCCGGCCAGCCGTTCGAGCTGCGCGAGGCGGCGCGAGGTGCGCCACAATTCCAGATTCATCGCTTCGAGCTGCCCGTTGCGCTGCTGGAGCTGCGCCGTGGCCTCACGCACGCGCTCGCGCAGCAGCTCCTGCTGGCGCTCGCGGTCACTGGTCATTTCACTGATCTGCCCCAGCATGCTGTTGAATTCATGCGAGAGCTGACCGATCTCATCGAGCGGGCGCGCCGGGGCCTGCGCGTCAAAATCACCCGCCTTCGCCCGCGTCATCGCTTCGAGCAGCCGCTCAATCGGGCGATAGACGAGGTGGCGGAAGAGCAGGTAAGTGGACATCGTAATCAGCGCCACCGCCGCCAGCGCCAGCCACAGCGCATTCCGGGCGTAGTCGAGCGCCACCGACGGCCAGTCGTCCAGACGTTCGATGATTTCAACCGCGCCGGTGATCCGCCCCTTCTCAGTGACCGGAGCGTAGACGTGATAAAGCGAATCCTGCGGGCCTGAATAATTCTCGCTCACCTCGCTCGCCGCCTTCCCGGAACGGACAGAAGCCTGAACCGCGGCGGGGATGGGCTCGGCCGGAATACTGCCTTCCGTCGCCACCCGCTCGGTGAAATCACGGCCGGCATTCTGCCAGATGCGGACGCCGACGATATTCGGGCGCCCGCCCCGCACCAGCTTTGCCATGCGCAACATGTCCTCGTCAGTATGCGGGACGGGCAGGTCGGCGATGTGGTCGGCCAGATTGACGGCCTGCAACCCCACGCGCTCCTTCTGGTCGTCGCGCACCAGATCAACGACCCGCGCGCTGATCATCACGAGCGCGGCAATCAGCACCGCGACGGTGATCGTCGAAGCCAGCAATGCCGTTTTTGTATGAAGCTTCAAGGGATGCACGCTCCTATCGTATCAAAGCTTCCCCACTCAGGCACAACAGCAACCGCAATGCCATGAAAAAGAACCGGATAAAAAGGGGGAGCGCGGCTGAGGGGATCAGGGGATTGAAAAACCAGCCCGGCATTGGTTTATGATCTGCCCGGCCTCGCCGCCCTTGTGTTTCCCTGTCTTCTTACCTCTTTATCGGCTCCTGTCCGGGCCGAGTGTCAAATATGTACATCGCCGGGCCGGGTGTGGCGGAAATGCCTCCGGTCAGACGGGGCGCCGGGAAGATTTGCGGGGCCTTCAACCATCGCCCTGGAAATGATTTCGACCCTGATTTTATTGAGTTTTGCGGGGCCCGGGCGGCCGGGCGCGGCGGCGGCGTTTCCGCTCTGGCACTGACTTTGCCACAGCGGCAGGCGGAACTGATTGATCTCCACGTCATCAGTTCGCGACTACGGCCTCGTGAAGCCTCCTGCGCGGGGTGCAACCATCAACTTTATATAAGGAGACAACACGAGTAATGAGGAAGGTAAGCACTATTATCATCGGTCTGGCCATGGCGGCCGTCCTGGCTCTCGGCGCATTCGCGCAAGAGGCGCAGACTAAACCCGCGACGAAAGCCGTCACGCCGGCCAAACCCAAACCGGCCCGGACGGCCAAAGCGCCGAAGAGCGATGCTGACATCCAGTCCTGCATCGAGCAGAAACTGGCCGCCGCGCCGAAGCTCAAGGATCAGGGCTTCAGCGTGACCGTCAGTGGCGGCGTCGCCACTTTCACCGGCACGGCGAAGAATGCCGGCAGCAAGGGCAGCGTCGGCCGCCTCGCGAAGAGCTGCGGCGCAAAGCAGACCGTCAATAACATCACGGTTGAGGCCCCGGCCAGACCGGCGGTGAAGAAATAAGCGCCACGGGCAGTCCGCGAGTCGCCCCGGCTCCGGACTGCCGATCACTATCATTTGAGCGACACGAGGCTCGCGAAGATCACGGAGAGAGTAATGGCGTGAGGGGAAACGGTAGCGACCACACCGTTGCAAAATCTCCGTGATCTTCGCGAGCCTCGTGTCTTAATCCCCTGTTCACGACCAGGCCTGACAGCCCCGCCATCAGTCAGGATTTTCAGTACTTTTGATCACCCGATGCGAACAGGTTGCCGCTCCAGATCAATAATCGGCGCAGTGACCCTGGTGCTGATCATGGCACCGTCACTGCTGGCGGCTTCGGCTGCCCGGATCAGCGTACCTCAATCACACCCCACGCAGCTTCACTCGGCCCGGGCGTATTCAACCTTACTGCCACCCCGACTCATCTATGCCGACTTTAACGGAGACGACCAGCCTGATCAGGTGGAGATTTATTCCCATGGCCGTGATAAGGGCATCGAACTGACCCTGAGCGGTTCACTGGTCACGCAGCTTCACTTCAGGACCGACTCGTTCGATCAGGGGAGCCTGTTGTGTGGAGACATTGACCGTGACAGCGACGAGGATCTGGTCTGGGTTTCCGAATCACTCCCCGGATCAGTCGCCGTCTGGCTGGGTGATGGCAAGGGAAATTTTGAGGCGGTTCAGGAGACTCAGCCTTTCGCCGCCGGGATCAGTTCCCTGCTCGGCCTGAATGCCGATTGCGGCATCGCTGATGAGACGAATCATCCGGAATCGAACGACGCAGCTTCCACCTCAGACGGGCCTGATCCGGCCGTCGCCAGCCGGGAATGCCCCGGTCAATTCTCCACAACCGTGATCGCTGCCTGGGGGAAAGGCGGCATTCCAGCAATCATTCTTTCCTCTCCCTGCGAACGAGGCCCGCCAGCTTCTCTCTCCTGCTAAGTTCAAATCATCAGCCGGAAACCGGCGAATCTTCTGCAATACCGCCCGGGGTTTGTCATTCGCTTCGGTCCCCTGCCCGGCGCCTGATCGTCCGATCAGAATTGACGACTGATTCAGAGGGGAGAGAGAGTTGAAATCATTCGGAATGTTTATTCGCGGCGGACTGCGCAGTATCAGCCCGCTGCTCGTACTGCTTTGTCTGACGCCACTGGCCGCGCCTGCGCAATCGCCCGCCCCGACTGCGCAGGCAGACAACAGGATTCCGCGCAGGTTGTCGCTGGCCGAGGCGGAAAATCTTCTGCTGCAACGCAACCTCGCCGTCGCCGCGTCGCGTTACCAGATCGAGGCGAATCGCGCCGCGCGTTTGATTGCCGGTTACAAACCCAACCCCGTGCTGACGGTCGGCGCCGAACAGTTCGCGCTGAACGGCAACCTGCTGCATAACCTGATCCGCACCGATCCGAATGCAGGTTCGCAATCAACTTACACCATCCGCGTGGACAAGGTCATTGAACGTGGCAGCAAGCGCGTGCTGCGCACCGGGCAGGCAGACTTTCAGCTCAAAGCTTCCGAGGCGCAGCTGCTCGACGCGATTCGCTCGCAGCTCTTCCAGCTCCGCCAGGCTTTCACGAGCGCCACGCTGGCGCGCGAAAACCTGCTGCTCGCGGAAGCCACGCAGCGGCAGTACGAGCAGACCGAGAAGCTGACCGAGATCAGAGTCGAACACGGCGATCTGGCGGGCGTCGAAGTTTTTCGCGCGAGGGCCGGGTTGCTCCAATACCAGCAGGCCGTCCTGCAGGCGCGGACGAGCTATGAGCAGGCGACGCGCGACGTCCTCAACCTGCTCGGCGCGCGCCCCGATCAGGTCGAGCCGCCACCCGGTTCAGTGGCATCGAAGGACAACTCAGCCACAGGCGATGCGCGTGTGGAAAGGGCCTCGCTGAATCTCATTGGTCAGGAAAAAGTCACGTGGCCCGATCCGCTGCGCGGTGCCGCGCTCGAAATCAGCGGCACGTTCGATGACCGCCCGGTGACCGGCACGCTCGCGGAGTTGCGCGACCTCGCGCTCGCCGAACGACCGGACGTACAGGCGGCACGCTACCTGCTCGAAGCCGCGACGCGCAGCACTCTGCTCGCGCAGGCGCAGCGCACCCGCGACGTTTCGCTCGGAATCGAATACCAGCGAGTCGGCTCTGACAACAGCGTCGGCGCGAGCGTGTCATTCCCGCTGTTTGTCCACAACGACCAGCGCGCCGGGGTCGCGCAGGCCGAGGCGTTGCGGCGTGCCGCCGAAGCGCAACTGCGCCAGGCCGAGACTCAGGCCGTCGCCGATGTCGAGAAAGCTTACCAGGCGTATCTGACCGCGCGCCGCCTGCTCGAACTCTACAGCTCACAGAACCTGACGCAGATGGAAAAGCTGCGCAACATCGCGACATTCAGTTTCAGGGAGGGCGCGTCGAGTCTGATCGAACTGCTCGATGCGCAGCGCTCATACAACCAGGCCATCGCGGCTTACAACCAGGCGCGAGCCGATTACCAGAACAGCCTGTGGCAGCTGGAACAGGCCGTGGGGCGTCCGTTGCGTTAATGGCCCCGCCAGAGGAGCAAACATATGGAAGATCTGACCAGCGTGAATCACGAACCCGGCGCGGCACAGGAGCAGCCGGCATCTCAGTCACGACCCGGGCGGGTCAGGCCGGGTCCATGGCTGCTCGTTCCTGTCGCACTTCTGATGTTGTGTGTGATCGTCGCCGTCCTGTACCGGTCGGGGGAATCGCCGCGCAAGGAAAGTAAAGCTGCGGGCGCGGTAGAAGCCGCGACGCCGGGCGCGAACCTGGCCGCGGATGTCGTGACTGCGAATGACAAGGAATTGCAGCAGCTCACCATCGAGCCGGTGGGTGAGCGCACGATTGATCTCGAGCGCGAAACCACCGGCAAGGTTGCGTTCAACGACGACCGGATGACGCCCGTCTTCACACCATACGCGGGCCGCGCGGTCGAAGTACTCGCTAACAAAGGCGCCATGGTCCGGCAGGGACAGCCGCTGCTCGTCGTCGAATCGCCCGAAGTCGTGACGGCGGGAAATGACCTGTCGGCGGCACGCTCCGACGCCGACAAAGCCCGCATCGCCCTCGACGCCGCCGAGAAGGCGGCCGAACGCGCGCGCCGATTGCACGAACGCGAGGCGCTCGCCACGAGAGACCTGCAACAGGCCGAAACCGACCTGGCCCGCACCAGAGAAGAACTGCGCCGCGCCGAAGCCGCAGTCGCAGTCGCTGAGAACAAGCTCGCGCTCTTCGGCAAAAGCAGTGAAGAGATCGCGCAGCTCGCAAATTATGGGAAGGGCGGTGTGGATCGCCGGGTCGTGATTCGCGCGCCCATTACGGGCACGGTCGTCGAACGCAAAGTCGGGCCGGGACAGTACATCAAACCCGACACGCCCGATCCGCTCTTCCTGATTTCCGACCTCTCGACGCTGTGGGTGATGGCCGACGTGTACGAAAGCCTGCTGCCGGGGATTCGCGTCGGCTCGCCCGTACAGATCAGCACGGCGACATTACCTGACCGCGGCTTCCCCGCCCGCATTTCATTCATCAGCCCGACCGTGGATGCGGCCACGCGCACAGTCCGCGTGCGTTGCGTGGTTCCGAACAAAGGCGGACTGCTCAAACCCGAGATGTTCGCGAAGATCACAATCGGCGCGGCGGTCAGGCAATCAGTCCCCGTCATCCCATCCAGCGCACTTCTTTCCGGGAACGACAGCTTCGCCGTCTTCGTCGAAGAGGCGCACGGGCGCTTTCATCGGCGCGAGGTCAGACCCGGCCGCGACCTTGAAGGCTTCACCGTGATCGAAGAGGGCCTGAAACCCGGCGAGCGAATCGTCACGCACGGAGCCCTGCTGCTCAACGGCGCAGTCGGCAAACCGCCGGAAGGCGAATCGGGGAGCAAAGTTGAGTAACGCTCGTGCAAAGTCAGGAGATGTGTTGAGAATGGCGTTCACCGCAGAGGCGCGGAGAGAGCAGAGGCAACGCAGAGAAAGACAGCCACCTCTGCGCCGCCTCTCTGTCCTCTGCTCCTCTGCGGTGAACGAGTCTTTCACGATACGCCCTTCGGTTTTGCAGCAGGGCGGGCTTGTCAGCCTGCCGGACGCCGGAACCCTGTCATGATCAATCGTCTGGTTTCCTTCGCGCTCAATCAGCCGCTGTTTCTGATTCTGATCGCGGCGCTCTTTATCGCCGCCGGAGTCTGGGCATTCAAGGCGCTGCCGGTCGAGGCCTTCCCCGACGTGACCGACGTGCAGGTCAACGTCATCACCCTCTTCCCCGGCCACGCGGCTGAGGAGGTCGAGAAGCAGGTCACGATCCCGATTGAGGTTTCCTTGGGCAGCCTGCCGCATTCGGTGCGCCTGTTTTCGCACACGCAGTTCGGCCTCTCGTTCATCGTCGTCACGTTCGACGATCAGGCCAACGATTACTTCGCGCGGCAGCAGGTGCTGGAGCGGATTCAGGGCGTCACGCTGCCGCCGGGCGTGCAGGCGACGATGGGGCCGCTCGCGACGCCGGTCGGCGAACTCTACCGCTATCGGCTCGTGAGCAATGACCTCAACCCGACCGAGCTGCGGTCAATTGAAGACTGGACGGTCGAGCGGCAGCTCAGAACCGTGCCCGGTGTCGCCGACATAGTGACTTACGGAGGACTCGTCAAGCAGTATGAAGTGCAGCCCGATCTGGCGAAGATGAAGTCCTACGACGTCACCCTGCAACAGCTTTTCAACGCGCTCGGGCGGGGCAATTCAAACGCAGGCGGGGGCTTCATTGACAAGGGCGAGCAGCAGTATCTGATCCGCGGCATCGGGCTGCTCAAATCATCCGAAGACATCGGCAACATCGTCGTCACCGAGCGGCAGGGCACGCCGCTGCTCGTCAGGGATATTGCCGCGGTCGCAGTCGGCGCCGTCCCGCGTCAGGGCGTGGTCGGTCAGGACAGGGATGATGAAGTCGTCACCGGCATCGTACTCATGCGCAAAGGCGAGAACCCGTCCGAAGTGCTGCGGGCGCTCAAGGAGAAGGTCGAAACGCTCAACAAAACGGTGCTGCCCCGGAACGTCCGGATCGTCCCGTTTTATGACCGCACGTGGCTGATCGAAACGACGCTCAGGACCGTTTTCAAAAACCTGCTCGAAGGCGCGCTGCTGGTGACTTTCGTCCTCTGGCTGTTTCTGGGCAACGTGCGTTCGGCGCTGATTGTCGCGGTGATGATTCCGCTCTCGCTGCTCGCGACGTTCATCGGGCTGACGATCAAAGGCATCCCGGCTAATCTGCTCTCGCTCGGCGCGATGGATTTCGGGATCATCGTTGACGGCGCGGTGATCGTCGTCGAAAACATCTTCCGCAAACTGACCGGGCATTCGCGTCAGCGCGGCTTCGGGCGCGACCTCGACGCCATCAAGGCCGTCATTATGGAAGCGACGGCCGAGGTCGGGCGCCCGACCTTCTTCTCGATGCTGATCATCATCACGGCGCACATCCCGATCTTCACGCTGCAGCGGCACGAGGGGCGGATCTTCTCGCCGATGGCCTGGACGGTGACATCGGCGCTCGTCGGCTCGCTCGTCTTTTCGCTGACGCTCGTCCCGCTGCTCTGTTACTTCCTGCTCCGCAAAAGGCTCTCTGAAAAAGAAAACTTCATCCTCAGAATCTGCAAGAAAGTTTACCGGCCCTCGCTCACCTGGGCACTCGCTCACCGCAAAACGGTGCTGGCCGCGGCAGTGCTCGTGCTCGCCGCGAGCCTTGCGACAGTGCCCCTACTTGGCAGCGAATTTCTGCCGGAACTGAATGAAGGGACGATCTGGGTCAACATCTTCCTGCCGCCGGGAATTTCGCTGCCCGAGACGCAGAAGCTGATGGCGAAGGTGCGCGAGAGGCTGGGGAAGTTCCCCGAAGTCCGGACGGTCGTTTCCAAAGCCGGGCGCCCCGAGGACGGCACCGACCCGAAGCTGCTCAATTCGACCGAGACTTTCGTTGACCTGTACCCGCCGGGGGAATGGAAGCGCAGGATCACGCGCGAGGAACTCGTCAAAGAGATGGATGCCTCGCTCGACGACATCCCCGGCATCGAGCCGAGTTTCTCACAGCCGATCCGCGACAACGTACTCGAAAGCATCTCGCAGATTGACGGTCAGATCGTCATCAAAGTCTTCGGCCCCGACAGCGAGGTGCTGAAAGAGAACGCGCAGAAAGTACTCAGCACGATTGCGCCGGTTCGCGGCGTGGCCCGCGCGTTCATTGACCGTTACGGGGAGGTGCCGCAACTGCAGATCGAAATTGACCGCGCCCGGGCCGCCCGCTACGGCCTGAACGTTGCTGATATTCAGGACGTGATCGAAACCGCGCTGGGCGGCAAAGCGGCGACCGAAATCCAAGAGGGTGAAAAGCGCTTCGCCGTCGCCGTCCGGCTCAGCGAAGGGCAGCGGCAGATGGAGAAGATCAAAAACATTCTGGTGGACACGCCGGGCGGTCAGCGCATCCCGCTTGATCAGCTCGCAACTATCAATGTCAGAGCCGGCAGTATGAACATCAGCCGCGAATTCGGCACGCGCGTCATGGCTATCGGCGTCTTCATCCGCGACCGCGACATGGGCAGTCTGGTCGCCGAGATGAAGGAACGCGTCGCCAGGGCCGTGAAGCTGCCGCCGGGGTATTTCGTCACCTGGGGCGGCGAGTTTGAAAATCAGGAGCGCGCGATGAAGCGGCTCGCGCTGATCGTGCCGGTCAGCGTGCTGCTCATCTTCGCGCTGCTTTTCAACGCCTTCAGATCCGTCAAAAGCTCGGCGCTGATTCTGCTCAACGTCCCGTTCGCCGTGATCGGCGGAATCTTCGCGCTGCTCCTGACGGGCATCAACCTGAGCGTGTCGGCGGCGATTGGGTTCATCGCGCTCTTCGGGCAGGCCGTGCTGAACGGCGTCGTGATGGTCAGTTATTTCAATCAGCTTCGCGATGAAGGGCTGACGCCGTATCAGGCGGTACTCAAGGGCGGGCTGGTCAGGTTGCGGACGGTGTTGATGACGGCGCTGCTGGCGATGCTGGGCCTGCTGCCGATGGCGCTCTCGCATGGCATCGGGTCGGAAACACAGAAGCCATTGGCCGTCGTCATCATCGGCGGGCTGATTTCGGCCACACTGCTGACGCTGATCGTGCTGCCGACACTCTACTTCGTCTTTGAAGGGTGCGGCGAACACTACCCGCCTCCGCCCCGATTGCGGGAAGAGAACGCGACCGAAAGCGGGGAGCCTGAACCGATCCACGCCTGAGATTGACGAACGCACGAGTACGGTTTGTGTCAGGAAAAATTTATGTCGTCTTCGAGGCCCCTCAACTCGTCTGAATGATCATCGAACGAGGGGCAACACTTCTCTCTTTACTCTGGAGCAATCACCAATGTTTGAAGGTCTCTTTCAACCGATTCATTTACTCATCGTCCTTGGCATCATGCTGCTCGTTTTCGGCCCGAAAAAGCTGCCCGATCTGGGCAAAGGCCTGGGCGAGGCGATTCGCGGGTTCAAGAAGGGCCTGAGCGAAGGCCCATCCGAATCCGCTCCGACTGCTGATGCCGCGCCGAAATCAAAGGCCGGGGCGCGACTGACCTGACGTCCCGCGACAGCAGTTATCGCTCCCATCAACTACTTCCCCCGGGATCTGGAAAAAGTGATGACTCTTCATCATCACCTCTCACGCTTTCCGAATTTGCGGTGGTGGCGTTACGCCGTGGCCGCGCTTTCCAGCGCCGTCGCCCTGCTGCTGACCCTGCTGATTGATGACCCGCTGGTCGAGCCGAATACGCTGCTCCTGCTGCTGCTCGCGGTGATGTTCAGCTCGTGGTACGGGGGCCTGGGGCCGGGGCTGCTGGCCCTGCTGCTGACGACGCTGGCGGGGAAGTGGTTTATGGTGCCGCCGATTCATTCGCTGGCGGTCAGTAACTGGCCGGACGCGGCGCGGCTGTTTGAATTCATGGCGGTCTCGCTGCTGGTCACGTGTCTTAATACGGCGCGGCGGAAGGCTCAGGCGCGCGCGGAAGCGGCGACGGCCAGTGCCGAAGCGGCCACGCGCGCGCGCGACGATTTCATCGCCGTGGCCTCACACGAACTGCGCACCCCGCTTAATTCGATTCTCGGCTGGATCAGCCTGCTGCGCAGAGGACAACTGAGCCCCGAAAGGGCCGCCCATGCCGTCACAGCCATCGAGAGCGGCGCCAGAGCGCAGAGCAGGCTGATTGAGGATCTGCTCGATGCCTCACGCATCATCAACGGCAACCTGAGTCTGAATGTTCACCCGGTCAATCTGGCGTCAGTGGTGAAGGCAGCCATCGAGGTAGTGCGCCCGGCGGCTGAGAACAAGGCCGTTCAGCTCCATTCATTCATTGACCCTTCATTCGTCACAATTCCCGGCGATGCCGAGAGATTGCAGCAGGTCGTCTGGAACCTGCTGGCCAACGCGATCAAATTCACTCCCGCCAATGGCCGCGTTGAGATCACGCTCAAACGCGAGGTTGAGACGGCGCGGCTCAGCGTCAGCGACACGGGGCGGGGGATCACGCCGGAATTTCTGCCGCACGTCTTCGAGCGCTTCTCGCAGGAAAATAATTCGGGCAGGCGCAGCAGGAGCGGGCTTGGGCTGGGGCTCTCTATCGTGCATCATCTGGTGAAACTGCACGGCGGGACGATTCAGGCGGCGAGCCCCGGCCCGGGGCTGGGGGCGACTTTCACCGTCCGGCTGCCGCTCGCGCCCGCAAACAACAAGGCCGTTATCTCTCGGATTCAGGCAGACCCTTATGACGATGATGCTTCTGATGTTGCAGGAACACGGGATGATCAGCGCCATGTTCAGGCTGGCGCCGTCGCTCGCGGAGAAGGCGCTGCGCCCGGTGATCGTTTACATCTTCCTGATCGCGGCGCTGCGCATCTTCGGGAAACGTGAACTGGCGCAGCTCAACCCCTTCGACCTCGTCGTCCTGATGATGCTCTCGAACACGGTGCAGAACGCGATCATCGGCGAGGACAACTCCGTCACGGGCGGGCTCGTCGGCGCGCTCGCGCTGCTCGCCGTCAATTACCTGGTCGTGCGTTTCCTCTTCAGGCACCGGCGGCTCGACCAGCTGCTCGAAGGCTCGCCGACGACTCTGGTCAGGGAGGGCCGGGTTGAGGAGTCGGCGCTCGCCCAGGAACTGATGACTGAGTCGGAGCTGCTCGTAGTCGCGCACCGGCAGGGCTTTGCCGGCCTCGACGAGATCGAAGAGTGCGTACTCGAGCCGGGCGGCGTCTTCTTCATCAAGGGCAAAAAGCCGCCGCCGGAAGAACGGCAGCACGCCGAACTGCTGGCGCGGCTCGACGACCTCAGCCGCCAGCTTGAGGCTTTGCGCCGGCAGATCAGCCGGCCATAACCGTCTGAACCTTTCCCGCGCAACCACCGCGGATTTCGATCCCCGGCGCCAGGAGTTCCGCGGCTCGGACTGCCACCTGAATCCCACCGTTCATATCTCTTTACAACGACCCTGGCAGGACGTATCCTGACTTCACTCTCCTGACACTCCCTTCAAACTTCCGGCTGCTTCCCTGATTGGCAATGCGGATGTTTTTGCCACCGCCAGAAGTCGAACACAGCACCAGGCACTTTGCTGGTGCCCGGTTGCCGGCCTGTCCCGGCAGTACCGTGTTCTGATCATTACGCCTCATGACACATAACTTTCACCTCCCCGATGATTTTCCGGATCGCGGATACGCTGCGAAGGAGGTAAGGCAGAATGGAGACACAGAAGTGATCTCAGCCTTGCCACAATCTGATCTTCAAAGGGGGAATATGAAAAGTGATTTCGGGCAAAACGTTTCCATCTGGATGTCAACCGCACACGTGCCGCCGGAGCCGGCGCTGGCCGAAGACCTGCGCGCGGACGTGTGCGTGGTCGGGGCCGGGATTGCGGGGATGACCACCGCTTACCTGCTCGCCCGGGAGGGCAGGTCGGTCGTCGTGCTGGATGACGGGCGCGTCGGCGGCGGGATGACCGAGCGCACGACGGCGCACCTGGTCAACGCGCTCGACGACCGCTTCTTTGAGATCGAGCGGCTGCACGGGGAGAAGGGCGCGCGGCTCGCCGCCGGGAGCCACTCCGCGGCCATTGATCGCATTGAAGAGATCGTGGCGGTCGAAGGGATCGCCTGCGACTTTGAAAGGCTCGACGGCTACCTCTTTGTGCCACCCGGCGAGTCAACAGAGTTGCTCGACCGCGAACTCAAAGCGGCGCACCGCGCGGGGCTCAAGGGTGTGGAACTCCTCGAGCGGGCGCCGATTGCCTCCTTCGATACGGGCCCCTGCCTGCGCTTCCCGCGGCAGGCTCAGTTCCACCCGCTGAAATACCTCACCGGGCTCGCCTGGGCGATCAGGCGCAATGGCGGGCGCATCTTCACAAACACACACGCCGACAGGATCGAAGGCGGCTCGCCCGCGCGCGTCACGACGAGCGACGGGCATGTCGTGACCGCCGACGCCGTGGTCGTGGCGACCAACACGCCGGTCAATGACCTCGTCACCATTCACACGAAGCAGGCCCCGTACATGACTTATGTCATCGGCGCCCGCGTGCCCACAGGGTCTGTTGACCGGGCGCTCTACTGGGACACGCCCGACCCGTACCACTACGTCAGGTTGCAGAGCGTCGGCGAGGGCGCGGAAGCTTACGACGTGTTGATAGTGGGCGGCGAAGACCATAAGACCGGGCAGGCCAACGACGCCGATGAGCGTTACGGGCGGCTCGAAGCGTGGGCGCGGGAGCGGTTCCCGATGATCGAGGGCGTCGAATTCCGCTGGTCGGGTCAGGTGATGGAGCCGGTAGACAGCCTCGCCTTCATCGGACACAATCCGATGGACGCGGACAACGTCTATGTTGCGACCGGCGATTCCGGCAACGGGATGACCCACGGCACGATTGCCGGCATGCTCCTGACGGATTTGATTCTCGGCCGCGAGAACGAGTGGGAGACGCTCTACGACCCGTCGCGCAGGACGCTGCGCGCGATCACCGACTTCGCGAGAGAAAATCTCAACGTGGCCGCGCAGTATCTGGACTGGGCGACGGGCGGCGAAGTCTCCTCCGTAGGAGAAATCACACCGGGCACAGGCGCGGTAATCCGGCACGGTCTGACGAAGGTCGCCGCTTATCGCGACCCCGAGGGCGCGTTGCACACGCGTTCGGCGGTCTGCCAGCACCTGGGTTGCATAGTCGAGTGGAACTCCGACGAGAAAACCTGGGACTGCCCATGTCACGGCTCGCGCTACGACCGGTTCGGGCACGTAATCAACGGGCCGGCAATCAGCGACCTGGCGCCGGCGCCGGATCAACAGGCGCGCGCCGCAAATGAAAAACGACTGGCGCGCGGTCTGGGGTGGTTCAGTATCGGCCTGGGCCTCGCCGAAGTGGCGGCTCCGAAAAAACTGAGCAGGTTGCTGGGCGTCGGTGACCATCGCCGCTTGTGGCAGGCCCTCGGCCTGCGCGAGATAGCGAGCGGGGTCGGCATCCTCACGCAGCGCCGGACTGCGCCCTGGCTGTGGGCGCGGGTCGGCGGCGACGTGATGGATCTGATCCTTCTGGGCGCGACGCTCAAGGCGGAAAAGGGCCGGCGGAAACGGGCAGCGGCGGTAACGGCCGCTGTTGCCGGGGTGACCGCTCTGGATCTGTGGTGCGGCCGGCGACTCGGTCGCCGATAGCCGGGCTCTACTGCACTTCCACAAATGCGACTTTGCAAAGGCCTGCTTTGGCGGGCCCCAGGAAACCAGTGCCGCGTTGACAGTGCGAGCGGCTTTTACTTATAGTGCGTCAGGTTTAATACTGCACTTTTGAAGTTGTATGTCGGAACTGAATCAGGAGACAGAAGATTCCTGCCCGGAGCAGACCGCGTCCGGGCGCCGGCCTTCGGGGCTGCCGCCATGCTGTCATTCCGGCTGCACCGTGTGCGTGCTGGATTACCCGGAATTATTCATGAATGCTGAAGTGAGCGGCGACGAAATGGAGATGCTCAAGGCAATTGAAGAGGCGCTCGCCCGGGTCGAAGCTGAAACGTGAGGCCGATGGGGGCATCTGATTTTCGGTTCCCAGACTGAATCTGGTTTTTCAACCGCTGTAATTTTCAATCAAGGAGCGTTAATGGACGAACAGAGAAAACAGGAACTGTCCGAGATCATCGGGACGCTGGAAGCGCGCTTCAAGCATTACGACGAGGTTTCCGAGCGGCGTGATCAGACCGAAATGGCGCGCGCCTTCAACAGCGCCCTCAACGATTTCGAGTACGCGCTGCAGGCGCTCCGCGCCATCCGCGATGATCGAGGCTTCGATCAGGAAGAAGAAGAATAAAACCAATGCGGACCAGCGGAATGCGGATTGCGGATCGAGAGCCCTCTTAATTCCGCATTCCGCATTCCACAATCCGCATTCGATTTACCCCCTTCCTTTTCACCCCCTTTTTTGCAGCACCAACAACCCGGAGGAACACTGCTATGGCAACTGAGACCATCGCACGTGAGAGCGTATCTGATGCGCGTGAGCCGGCCGCGCACACGCCGGCCGCGCATGAGCCTTATGTTCCGGCCTCGACCTTCATCCCCGAATTCACGCCGCGCGCCATCATCCTTGGCATCCTCTTCGGTCTCATCTTCGGCGCCTCGACGGTTTATCTGGGACTCAAGGTCGGTCTGACGGTCAGCGCCTCGATCCCCATCGCCGTGCTGTCAATCACGCTGCTCAGGCTGCTCGGGCGCTCGACGATTCTGGAAAACAACATCGTCCAGACGACCGGCTCGGCGGGCGAATCAATCGCGGGCGGCATCGTCTTCACGATCCCGGCGCTCCTCATTCTCGGCCTCGACCTCGACATCCTGCGCACGTCGCTGATTGCGCTGACAGGCGGGCTGCTCGGGACGCTGCTCATGATCCCGCTCCGGCGCTCGCTGATCGTCAAGGAGCATGCCAACCTGCCATACCCGGAAGGCACGGCCTGCGCCGAGGTGCTGGTGGTCGGCGAAAAGGGCGGCACCGACGCGAAGACCGTCTTCCTGGGGTTCGGCGTCGGGCTGGTCTACAAGTTCCTGATGGTGGGCCTGAAGTTCTGGAAGGAGATTCCGGACAAGGTGCTGACGGGTTATCAGAATGCGCGCGTGGCCGCCGAGATTTCGCCCGAACTGCTCGGCGTCGGTTACATCATCGGGCCGCGCGTGGCTTCGTATATGTTCGGCGGGGGCATCGCCGCGGCGCTCGTGCTGACGCCGCTGATCAAATTCTTCGGCGCGGGACTCACAACCAACATCTTCCCGGCCGGGCCCGGCGAACTGATCGGCAACATGAGCGCGGGCCAGGTCTTTGACCGCTACGTCCGCTACATCGCCGCGGGCGCTGTCGCCGCGGGCGGCATCATCAGCCTGGGTCGCTCGCTGCCGACGATCATTGCGGCCTTCCGCGCCGGGATCAAGGATTTCAGCGGCGGCACGGCGGGCGGCAACGCACTCCCGCGGACCGAACGCGACATCCCGATCCTTTATTCACTGATTGGCATCGCGGCGATTCTGCTCTTCGCCATCATCGTCCCGACACTGCAAGTGGATGTCCTGACGGCGCTGCTGATTCTGGTCTTCGGTTTCTTCTTCGTCACGGTCTCGTCGCGCATCACGGGGCAGATCGGGACTTCATCAAACCCGATCTCGGGGATGACGATTGCGACGCTGCTCTTCACTTCGCTGATCTTCCTGCTGCTCGGGCGTTCGGGCGCGGGCGAGCGCGTTGTCGCGCTGACCGTCGGCGCCATCGTTTGCGTCGCGGCGGCCAACGCCGGCGGCACTTCGCAGGATTTGAAGACCGGCTATCTGGTCGGTTCGACCCCGAAGTTTCAGCAGGTGGCGCTGCTCATCGGCGTCGCGACTTCAGCCGCGGTCGTCGGCTGGACGCTGCTCTTCCTCAACGATTCGATGGTCAACATCCTGCCGCGCAACTATCCGAGTTACACCGCGCCGGCCGGCGAGATCGGAGAAATGTGGTCGAGCCGCCACAAACCCGAAGACGGCAAAACGTATCGCACGCTGAAGCTGCCGGTCGAAGCTGACGCCGGCGACGGCAGAACCAAAATCCCGGCGGGCAAATACCTGGTTGACGATGCCGGGAAGATTCATTATCTCGTCAACCCCGGCGTCGGCGGGATCAAGGAAGGGCTGACGACCAACCGGCTCGACGATGTGCGGGGTCGCACGTTCCTGCCGGGGCCGAACGTCAAAAGCGCTGGTGAAGCGCGCGGCCTCGATGATCAGATGTACAACCGCGTCATCGTCTCCGGCCTCGGCCCGAAGGACCGGACTTTTCTGGTGGATCAGGCCGGCCAGGCTCATTACGAAATAGACGAAGCCGCCAAGCTCGACGCGCCGAAAGCCGCGCTGATGGGCATTCTGGTTGACGGCGTGCTGACGCGCCGGCTGCCCTGGTCACTAATCCTGGTAGGCGCTTTCATCGCCATCCTGCTCGAAGTTGTCGGCGTCTCCGCGCTGCCCGTCGCGGTCGGCATCTACCTGCCGATTTCGACTTCGGCGACGATCTTCAGCGGCGGCATGGTGCGCGCACTGGTCACAAAGCTGCGTGACTCGCGCCGCGCCGAATCGCTCTCCGAAGAGGAAACGGGCAAGGGTGTGCTGCTCAGTTCCGGCCTGATCGCCGGCGGCGCGATCGGCGGCCTGATCATCGCCGTCACGCGCGTGCTGCTCGAAAACGCCAAAGGCCAGCCGGGCAAGGGCGAAGAACTGCTCGGCATCGGCGGTCACACGCCGATTGCTTCCGGCGACTGGGCCAACGTAATCGCGCTCGTCATCTTCGCCGGGCTCGCGTTCTTCCTGATCAGGATTGCACGGCGGAGGCAGGAAACGACCGGATGACTTTTCGACAGATGACCTGTTTTATCGGAGGCGCGGGTGAAAAATATTTTGCTCGCGCCTCATTGTTTTATTGCGCCAGCAAGCCGGGGGTTGCTCTGCTTACAAGCGCGCGTTAGAGTAACTCCGTAGTACAGGCATCCCCTTCCTGCCGCAATGAAACTGATTGGAGACAATTCTTATGGCGCTCAAAGTTGCTGATGTTCCCAAAGCATCACCACCGCCCCCAGCCTTCCGCCCCTTCATCCCCGACGAGACAAAACTTCGTGAGCTGACGCCGCTGCCGCTGATTATGGGGACGCTGCTTGGCATCGTCTTCGGCGCGTCGTCGCTTTACCTGGTGCTGAAAACCGGGCTGACGGTGAGCGCGTCAATTCCCGTCGCCGTCATTTCGATCACGATCTTCCGGCTGCTTTCCAGAGTCGGACTAAAGAACGCGACGATTCTGGAAAACAACATCGTGCAGACGGCCGGGTCGGCGGGCGAGTCAATCGCCTTCGGCTTCGGCGCGACGATGCCCGCGATCATGATCCTGGGCTTCAACCTCGAAATCCTGAACGTCATGCTCGTCGGCGTATTGGGCGGACTGCTCGGCATCCTGATGATGATTCCGCTCCGGCGCGCGCTGATCGTGCAGCAGCACGGCGTGCTGAAATACCCCGAAGGCACGGCCTGCGCGGAAGTGCTGAAGGCGGGGGCTGACGATGAATCTCTGCGGGAGGCGGCGAAAGCGGGCACCGCCGAAGTGAGCGAGGTTAAGATCGGCGCGAAAACCATCTTCACCGGCTTCGGCATCGGGCTGGCTTACAAGACGGCAATGGACGCGCTCAGGTTCTGGAAGGAAGTTCCCGAACGCGTCTTTGGCGCGCCATTCAAGGGCGGCTCGGTTTCAGCCGAGATTTCGCCCGAACTGCTCGGCGTCGGTTACATCATCGGGCCGTACATCGCGGGGCTGATGGTCGGCGGCGGCGTGCTGGCGTATCTCGTGCTGATCCCGGCGATCAAGTTTTTCGGCGACGCGCTCGGCACGCCGCTCGCGCCCGGCACGAAGCTGATCAGCGAAATGGGGCCGGATGAAGTGCGCAGCGCTTACGTGCTTTACATCGGCGCGGGGTCGGTCGCGGCGGCGGGCATCATCAGCGTCTTCCGTTCCCTGCCGACGATCATCAGCAGCATCAAAAGCAGCGTCCGCGACCTGCGCGGCACCGGGACGGGCGGCGGCGAAGCGGCCCCGCGCACCGAGCGGGACATCTCGATGAAGTGGGTCATGGGCGGAATCGTGGCTCTGGTCGTGATGATCATGGCTTTCCGCTCGCTGCACATGAATTTCCTCGGCGCGCTGATGATCATCCTCTTCGGCTTCCTGTTTGTGACCGTGTCGTCGCGCCTGACCGGCGAAGTCGGCTCGTCATCGAATCCGATTTCGGGGATGACTTACGCGACGCTGCTGCTCACGTGCCTGATCTTTCTGGTCGTCGGCTGGACTGCGCCGCCGTATTACGTGACCGCGCTCTCAGTCGGCGCGATTGTCTGCATCGCGGCATCAAATGGCGGCACGACCTCGCAGGATCTGAAGACGGGCTTTCTGGTCGGCTCGACGCCAAAGAATCAGCAGATCGCGATTCTCTTCGGCTCGCTCGCCTCGGCGATCATGCTCGGGCCGATCCTGATTCAGCTCAATCAGACCGGAACGGTTTACGCCCCGATCAAACAGCCCGCCGCTGAAATACGCGCCAACGTTTCGCAATTAAATGAGCGCGAGCAGATCAAAGGCCCACAGGCGCGCGATGACAGCAATTCCTATTTCGTCTGGCATTACACCGACCAGAACGGCGAGACGAAAAAGTATCTCGTCAACGATCAGGGCGTGCCGGTCTATCTGGTTGACCCCGGCATCAACGGCGCTTACAAGGAGCGGCCCGACGGCTCATCGGTGCCGAAATTCGACGCGCCGAAAGCGGTGCTGGTCTCTTACATCATCAAGGGCATTCTGAATCACAAGCTGCCCTGGGCGCTCGTGCTGCTGGGCGTGATGATCACGATCACGCTGGAATGCGCGGGGGTGCCTTCGCTGGCTTTCGCGGTGGGCGTTTACCTGCCGATTTCGACTTCGATGCCGATCTTCATCGGCGGCATGATTCGCTGGCTGGTTGACCTCTGGCTGCGCCGGAAGCTTGCGCACCGGAACCTGACCGAGGAGCAGTTCATGGCGCAGACCGACCAGAGCCCCGGCGTGCTGATGGCCTCGGGTTACATCGCGGGCGGCGCGATTGCGGGCATCCTCATCGCTTTTCTGGCCGGCGTGACCGTCGAAACCAACAAGCGCATCGAAGACTGGGCCAACGCGCACAACCCGTTCTTCACCGGCGACAGTTCCAACCTGCTCTCGCTGATTCCGTTCGTTGTGCTGTGCGTGCTGCTTTACCTGACCGGGCGTGAAGTCATTTTGCGCCATCGGGCGAACTAATCCCGGGAGAGCATTACGCTGGGAGCGCGAGCGTCCCGCTCGCCAGGCATCAGTATAGGGCCTGATGGAATTCGCTCGGGCATTGATTCCAAGCCTGGCGAGCGGGACGCTCGCGCTCCCAGGGTTAATCGCCCTTTTTTACCGCTCATCGTCTCTGCCGACCGCTGACAGATTTTTGCTCGCCTGCTCGCCAACACCCGCCTTATCCTGCCGGTGAATTCACCATTCAACTCTGACCAGACAGGGAGGATTTATGAGAAAGATCGCTTTGTTCTTCGCGCTGACGATTATTGTCTCAATCACCGTGTGGCAGGCCGTCAGCTTCGCTCAGAATGCCGAGGAAGCGGCGGCGCGGGTGCCGCTTGAGAATTACCTGAAGGGTCACGCGACCGGCGACGGCGAGTATATGAAGAAGGCCTTTCACCCCGACGCGAAGGTGTTTTCCTTCCGGGAGGGCAAACTCAATCAGCTCACCGCGGCCGAATTCGCGGCGCGCTTCACCGGCAAGCCCGCGCCCGACGAGGCGCAGCGCAAACGTCGGATCGAAAGCGTCAGGATCACCGGTAACGCCGGCTTCGGTGTGATCGTGCTGGATTACCCGAACGTCACATTCACCGACTACATGTCGCTGCTGAAAGTTGACGGCGAGTGGAAGATCATCAACAAGACCTTCTACGCCGAACCGAAAGCGAGGCCCTGAGATGCGCGGGCGGAACGGGTATCAATCCGAAGCAGACAGCCGGCGCGCATTTCTCAGGCGCGCCGGGCTCGCGGTGGGAAGCGCCTCAATTATCGCCGCTCCCGGCCGGTTGGAGGCAGGGCAAAAGGAGAGTCGCGCCAGTCGGGTCATCGCAACCGCGGGCAGCAAAGCCGCCGCGGGCAAAGAGGATGAGCTGAAGAAAGAACTCCTCTCCCTGTCGGAGCCGACCCAGGCGGAGCCGGGTTGTCTGACATATGACCTGTATCAGGCCGCGGACGACAAAACACTTTTCCTGCGCTTTGAAGTCTGGGAAAGCGAAGAGACGATGAAGAAGCATCTGGAGCAGCCTTACCTGAAGCAATCGTGGGCGCGCCGACAGGCGCTCGGCCTGGTCACCGGGCCGGTCGAAATAACGAAGTGGGAGAAGGTCGGATGACCTGGCCGAAACAAGCGGTCTTTTCCGGAGGAAATGAAATGAAGAAACTTGTCTTACTCTCTGCCCTGCTGCTGCTGGCGATCCCGGTGGCGAGTTGGACGAAAGCTGCCGCAGAACGCGAAGCCGTGAAGCAGGCCGTACTCGATTACGTCGAAGGTGTCTATGAGGTGAACCCGGCGCGGATCGAACGCAGTGTCCATCCTGACCTCGCGAAGCGCGGCTTTTACATCAGAAAGGGCGAGTCGGCCTGGACGGGCGCGACGATGACTTTCCAGCAGCTGGTTGATCTGGCGGGAAAATACAACAAGAATGGACACATCCCGAAGACCGCGCCGAAAGACGTGGTCATCTACGACGTCTCAGATCAGACCGCGACGGTGAAACTGACCGCCGACTGGGGCATTGATTACATGCATCTGGCGAAATACGACGGTCAGTGGAAAATCATCAACGTCCTCTGGCAAAGCCCGCCGAAGGCGACATACTGAAAGCCGGGCGGGTGACGGGCAGTTTTTATGCTTCCGAACGATCTGAAAGACCGCCTGTCATCCTTCTGGACTCTGCAACTCGCCGGGTGGCTGGCCTACTGGGTGATGATTTACATCACGTTTCTGACTGTCACCCCGACGGACCGGATGCTTTACCTGCTGCACGTCAAGACCGTGCGCTCGGTCATCGGCTTTGCGCTGACTTCGGCGCTGCGCCTTGTTTACAAGCCCGCCGCCCGCCGGCTCTCTTTCCGCGCGATTGCCCTGCTCGCGCTCTCAGGCTCAATCCTGCTCGGCTGCCTGTGGACCACGATCGAAGAGACTTACTTCTGGCTGCTCAATCCGAACCTGCCCTTCACCTACTGGCTGCCGAGGTTCCCGAAATCCGCGCTCGACTATGCCATGACCGTGCTGGCGTGGAGCGCGCTCTATTTCGGCATCAAATACTGGCAGGCGTGGGAGGCGGAGCGCGAGCGGGCGCTTCGGGCAGCGGCGCTCGCGCATCAGGCACAGCTTGAAATGCTGCGGTATCAGCTCAACCCGCACTTTCTTTTCAATGCGCTCAATTCGATTCGCGCCTCGATTGACGAAGACAGCAGACGCGCAAAGCGGATGATCACTGAATTTTCGGACTTCCTGCGCTATTCGCTCTCCGGCAGCAGCACCAGGGAAATTCCGCTGCGCGAAGAGATCGAAGCGATTCGCAGCTATCTGGCGATTGAAAAGATCCGCTTTGAAGATCGGCTCGACGTGACCTTCGATGTCGAGCCGGCAGCCGACGGGTTTCGGATCCCCGGCTTTCTCATTCACCCGCTGGTCGAGAACGCCGTCAAGCACGGGATGAGCAACGGCCCTTCACCGCTCAGAATCAGAATCACGGCGCGCGCGCAGAACGGCTCGCTCTCTGTCGAAGTCGCCAACACCGGATGCTGGCATCTGGCGCCTGCACATGCTGAATCTGACCCGGACCACACCGGCATCGGCCTCAGCAACGTCCGCCAGAGATTGTCGCAACTTTTCCCCGGCCGGAGTCGTTTCCACCTGTCCGAGGATGACGGCTGGATTCGCGCCGTCATCGAAATCAGCAAAAGATAAGGCAGGCTGGTCATGGTTCCGACGCCCCGGATATTCAGAGCCATCATCGTTGACGACGAAAGGCTCGCGCGCCGGGAACTCCGTTCACTGCTCTCGGAACACGGCGAGATCGAGGTCGCGGGCGAGGCCGGCAATGTCGCCCAGGCGGTCAGGCTGATCGGCGAGCAGGAACCCGACGTCGTCTTCCTGGACATTCAGATGCCCGGTGAATCCGGCTTCGGCCTGTTCGATCAGGTCGGGAAGACTTTCG
The DNA here is from genome assembly GCA_035652435.1 of Blastocatellia bacterium. Taxonomy (GTDB): domain Bacteria; phylum Acidobacteriota; class Blastocatellia; order RBC074; family RBC074; genus DASRDU01. The sequence continues at coordinate 26,412 of DASRDU010000193.1, read as the reverse complement.
ACGTCATCTTCGTGACGGCATTCGACGCTTACGCGATCCGCGCCTTTGAAGTGAACGCGCTCGATTACCTGCTCAAACCGATCAACCCCGAACGGCTCGCCCGCGCAGTTGCGCGCTTGTCTGCCGGTGACCACATCGGCACCTCAACCGCACGCCGGCTGGAATACGAAGACCGCCTCTTCCTTGAGCTTGACGGGCATTCCCGATTCCTGAAAATCAACACCATCGTCTGTCTGTGCGCTGCGGGGGATTATTCGGAAATCTTCACTGCCGACGGCGGGAAATCGCTCGTGCTGAAATCGCTGAAGGAATGGGAAGAACGCCTGCCCGAAAAACAGTTCGCGCGCATCCACCGCTCGACGATCATCAATCTGGAATACATCGAGCGCGTCGAGGGCTGGTTCAATCGTTCGTATCAGATTTACCTGCGCCAGATCGAAGAACCGTTTATGATGAGCCGCCGGTATGCGGCGAAACTCAGGCTCAGGTTCGGGTGAATGGCCTGATCCCTGTCTTCAGTCCTTCTGATGAAAATCGAATCGCTCAACCAACGAAGCCTCGCCCGCGGAGTGAAGACGCTGGCGGCGAAAGACCGGCATCTGGCGTGGATTCTGGAAACCCTTGGGCCGCCGCCGCTGTGGGAGCGCGAGCCGGGCTTCCCCACGCTCGTTCACATCATCCTCGAACAGCAGGTCTCGCTGGCTTCGGCGAAAGCCGCATTTGATCGCCTGCACGCGGCGATTTCACCGATCAACCCCGAGCGGTTTCTGACTCTTGATGACGCCGAACTCAAGGCCATCGGTTTCAGCAGGCAGAAAACTCTGTACTGCCGGCTGCTCGCACAGGCACTGCTCGACGGCCAGCTTGATCTGAATAACCTTCACGCGATGGGTGATCACGAGGCGCGGGCGGTGATGAAACAGCTCAAGGGCATCGGCGACTGGACGGCGGATATTTACCTGCTGATGGTGCTGCTGCGACCTGATGTCTGGCCGAAAGGCGACCTGGCGCTGGCTGTGGCAATGCAGAAGCTGAAAGGAATGAAAGCCCGTCCGACGCCCGACGAGCTTGAAATGATGGCCGAAGGCTGGAAGCCCCGCCGCGCGGTCGCGGCGAGGATGCTCTGGCATTTTTACCTGAGTGGGCGGCGGTGATCGAGAGCCGGTACGGGCAGGGAAACTTCACGAGTGATTCTTCATCGCACCCTGCGCCGGGGATCATCTGCCCTTCGCGGCGGATGCCTGCCCGGCAGTATTCCTCTTTTCCAGCGCGAGCAATTCTCTCTTCCGCTCAACGCCCCAGCGGTAACCGCTCGTGTCGCCACCCTCGCGAACCACCCGGTGACAGGGAGTGATGAGCGCCGTCGGATTCGTGGCGCAGGCCCGCGCGACGGCGCGCGTCGCGGTCGGCTGTCCGATGCGTCGGGCGATTTCGGCGTATGAAGCCGTGCTGCCGTACGGGATGCGCCGCAACTCTTCCCAGACTCGTTTCTGGAACGCGGTCGCCTGCACATCGAGCGGCAGATCAAGGCGCGGCTGCTGCCCGTCAAGATGAGCAAGTAAAGCTTTCACCCATCCGCTCAGACTCGTTTCATCGCGCGCGATTTCGCCTTTCGGAAATTCCGAGCGCAGGGCTCTTTCCAGCGCCTCATCCGAATCGCCCAGCGTGACTGAGCAGATTCCGCGTTCGGTGGCCGCGACGAGCAACCGCCCCAGCCGGCAATTAACGATGGTGTAATTGATCCGCATTCCCTTCCCCCCTCTGCGATATGTGGCCGGAGTCATGCCCAGTTGCGCGGCAGCCTTTTCATACAGGCGGCTGCTGGAACTATATCCGGCCTCGTACATTGCCTCGGTCACGGCCCTGCCTCCCCTGACCTGAGTTTTGAATCTGTCTGCCCGCAGCGCCTCGGCGTACTGGCGCGGCGTGATGCCCATCAGGCGTTTGAAGACCCGATGCAGGTGAGATTGGCTGAAGCCGGTCTGCGAACTGAGACGAGCCAGGCCGGGAGAGTCTTCAGGGTTTGCTTCAATCGCGCGGCAGATGCGCTGCACCAGCTCCGCCTGCGGGTCTTTCAACTCAGCTCTGTCGGGACGGCAACGCAGGCAGGAGCGAAAGCCCGCCCGCCGGGCGACCTCCGGCGAGGTGAAGAAGACTACATTTTCGCGCTTCGGCTGTTTCGACCGGCATGAGGGGCGGCAGAAGACACCAGTCGAACTGACGCCGTAATAAAACACGCCGTCAAATTCCGCATCGCGCCGCTGCAAAGCCCGCCAGTAATTCGTTTCCTGTGATTTCATCGCTCTTTCCTCTGAGGCTCATCTTACGATCCGGGCGGCGCGGAATCTATCCGATTCAAGGCCTGAAATTTTTCTTGCGCGAATTGGGGCAACCGGCTTATTTTGCCGGGGGCCGGTCCCGGCTTCCGGGGTTCCCAGGTTCACGATTTTGCCCGAACAACTCAGCCAGTCTGATCGGAGAGAATAATGAAACCAGCCCAGATGATTATCGCGGTCGCAGTCGCAGCGCTCTTTGCCTTCGGCTGCCTCACTTTCGTCCAGCAGACCAGAAGCAGTCAGGTGGCGGCGACGCCGCCGGCTGACGCGGCCGCTCAACCTCCGTCGGATTCAGCGGCCGCCGCCCCGCGCCGGGCAGTTTCGGCGTCGTGGTATGAAGGGGCGTCGGGTTATGACCGGGCGTACAAGGAATACAACGAAGCCAAAGCTCCCGCCGCGATTTACTTCTACACCGACTGGTGCGGGTACTGTAAGCAGTTTGATCGCGAGCTGCTCGCTTCGTCGGCGGTAAGGGAGTATTTCAGGAACGTGGTCAAGGTGAAGGTCAACCCGGAAGACGGCGCGGCCGCCCGCAAGGTGGCGGATGAATACGGCGTCCATTCGTACCCGTCATTTTTCATCTTCCCGCAGGGCACCAGCAGGCCGGTCAAGGTCGCGCGCCACAAACGAGTGGGGAACGAATGGGTATTGATGACGCCGGAAGAATTCGTCCGCGCCTGTCAGGAGGCCGCCGGGCAAAAGTCGTAGCAGTTGAATCAGTACCGCGAGCGGTAGCGAACGCGGCCCCCCGGGTCGGGCCATCGTTCGGAGCCACGCTCGCGGTACTGATTCAGCGCAGGTAAAAACAATGCTCATCATCGGACTCCACTTCTTCGTCTGGGGATCAATTCTGACCGAGCAGCGGATGCACTGCGGGCAGTGCGGGACCGTCGCCCAGTTCGTCCGGAAGAGAGGGATGCGTTTCATCACCATCTTTTTCATCATCCCGGTGATTCCAGTCAGCGGCATCACGCACATCGTCCAGTGCCCGAACTGCAAGACCCGTTACCAGTCACAAGCCTGATCAGTATTCGTTATGGAAACCCTGCTGGAAAACACGAGACTTCTTATCAGACTTTACTACCGCCCACTGGCGGCGATGAGCGGCATTATGGATGAAGGCGGCCTGCTTTACGCCGCGATTGCCGCCGCTGTGGTTTCATTCCTGCTGCAATTCGCGCTGATGGCCCCGCTTTACCGATCTCTGGCCGAAGCGATGGCGCAACGAGCGCGGGCGTCACAGCCGGCGGCGAAGGCTTCACCGGCGCCCTCAGCTTCGCCGGCCACGGAATCGGCCGATAATCAGACCGACGAGACAGACGGGGATGAAGCCGAAGACCCCGGCGCAGTGCCCGCGGCGCCGTCCGGCACAACCGTGCCTCTGACCGGGATGCTCGCGTCCGGGCGTTACGGCTGGATGATGTCGTTTCTTTCGCCGTTCAGCCTGCTCAACACGCTGGCCACGCTGGCGCTGCTCTACGTGCCGGGGACGATTCTGGCGCTGATCCTGCTTGAGCCGATGGGCAGCTTCGGCGTGGTGCTGCGGCGCGATTACGGCTCGCTGCTGGTCTGCACGCTGATGGCGTGGGCGGCGGCGCAACTGCCGCTGCTCGTCGCGGGGCTGGTGGTCTGGAAACTGACGTGGGGCCTGCTGGCTTCTGCCGGGCTTCAGGCAGCCAGTCTGCTCTATTTCGCCGCGCTGATGGCGTGCGCGCTGCGCACGGTCTTCGGCGTCGGCTTCGGCAAGGCAACGGGGACGGTCTGCCTCTCGTGGCTCTCGGTGCTGCTGAGTCCCTTTCTGCTCTTTCTGGCTTCGCCGTTCCTGCTCTATTACGCCTGGGCGTATTTCCGCGGGGACGTGGGCGACATCAGGTGGGCATTCCTGAGCGGGCGTGATTTCCGGCGGCACCTTGAATCGGCCACGATCAACCCGCGCGACGCCGAGGCGCATTACCAGCTCGGCCTGATTCACCAGCGGCGGCGGCAGATCACCGAAGCGGTGGCGCGGTTCAAACGCGCCGTCGAAATTGACCCGAAGGAAGCCGACGCGCATTTCCAGCTCGGCCGCATTGCCCGCGAGCAGGGGCGCCTGTCCGACGCCATCGGACATTTCTCGGCCGTCGTCGCGGTTGACGAAAATCATGCGCGCGGCGACGTGTGGCGCGAAATCGGCGCGACCTACTCCGCCGCCGGGATGTTTGACGAGGCGCGCGAGGCCCTCGAACGCTTCGTCGGACGCAGGCCGCACGACCCGGAAGGGCTCTATTACTTCGGCGAGGTTCTCAGTAAACTCGGCCGTCACGAGCAGGCGCGCGAGGCATTCACGAGCTGCATCGAATCGGCGAAGACGATGCCCTATTACCGGCGCCGCGAAGTCGGCAGGTGGCGCAGGCTGGCGCAAAAACAGATGGCCGGGTTGAAGGACATCAGGGGATGAAACATCGGGACAGTGAGCGGTAGCGACCCGGCGGACCCGATGAGGCGCTCTTTCCGACTGCACCGGGGTCAATATTCCCGCCCGTTCCGCGAAAGCGCCATCATCACCATCAGCAGCAGCGGCAGCGTAATGAACACTCCGGCGTACCCCATCGTCTTCTCGCCGATGCGGAAGGTCATAAACAGATTGAAGGCCAGGATGCCGAAGTAGAGCGCGACCGGGCCGAGAGCTTTGTAAGGATAATCAACCACGCCGACGGGGATGCGGCTGCCGCGCCCGTCCCCCCAGAGGAATAGTTCCGCCAGCAGCTGCAGGCGCAGGATCACGAAGCAGACGAAGAACCAGCCGATGAAGTTCGCAATCGTGACGCCGAAGTAGCTGCCGCCTTCAGGGTAGTAATAGATCTTCCCCAGAAACCACCGCTCGCCCTGCAACGCCACCGGGTCAATGATGATGTCGAGCGACATCATCAGAAACGCCGCGAGCAGCGTGACCGACCATTTCCTCCGCGCGCGGTCGTGATTCATCACGCGCACGTCGGTCGGGCCCGCCTGCACCTTGCCGCGCAGCACCGTCGCCAGTTCCCAGCTCACGTAAGCCAGGAACGTGAACGAGAGCGAATCCATAAACGGCACGCCTGCGATCCACAGCTCGCGGTCGCGCGTCGCGTCGAGGTAGCGATAGAGCCCGAACGGGAATCCGGTCCCGGCGACGGCCGAACTCCACTCGCAGACGAACGCCACCGTGTAGGCCAGCACGGTGAAGAGCGCCGTCTTTTTCCAGCCCATGTGGGTGAGGGCGATGAACAGGTAGGCGAGCAGAAAAATGAAAACGTATGGGCGCAGCGCGACCGTGCCGGTGAGGAGTTGAATGAAGTGGAACATTGATTTCAGTGATCAGTGATGCGTGCCGGGTGACCGGGCAGTGAATGGGGCATTGTTCACTCCCCGCCGCGTCTGAAATACCGTCCCAGCGCCGTCAGCGGGAACTGATTCCGATACTGATGATAGTTGATGTAGAAGTGTCCGGGGAATCCCGTGCCCGTGAATTCCGCTTCCGGCCAGCTCCCGTCCGCGTTCTGACGATCCAGCAGATACTCGATGCCGCGCGCGACGGATGATGATTCGTAATCGCCCGCCGCCATCAGGCCGAGCAATGCCCACGCGGTCTGCGAAGGCGTACTCGGCCCCTTGCCGCGCAGTTCGGGCTTCTTATACGACCCGCACGTCTCGCCCCAGCCGCCGTCGGCGTTCTGCACCGACCGCAGCCAGCCGGCGGCCCTCTTCACTTCATCGCGCCGCATCTCAAAGCCGACGAATGGACTGATCGCGCGCAAACCCACCAGCGCGAGATATGTGCCGTAGATGTAATTGACGCCCCAGCGTCCCCACCACGAGCCGTCCGGTTCCTGTAAACTCAACAGGAAATCAATCGCACGTTGCGCCTGTTCGTCGGTGTAATGCTTTTCGCCGAGCTTCTCGTGCCAGTGGCCGAGCAATTCCAGCACGCGGCCCGTCAGGTCGGCAGTCGGCGGATCAATCATCGCCTTCAGATCGCCGTAAGGCATCCGGTTCCACAAATCCTGCGTGTTGTCTATGTCGAATGCCGCCCAGCCGCCGGCCTTGCACTGCATTGACATCACCCACTCGGTCGCGGCGCGGCAGCATTCGAGCTTGTACTGCTCGTTATCCGTTTTCAGAGCGAGCAGCGCCATGATCACCGCCGCAGTGTCGTCAACGTCGGGATAGTAGTCGTTGTAAAACTCGAACGCCCAGCCCGCGGGTTTGCCTTTGCGGTTGAAGAAGGCCCAGTCGCCGTAGCGAAAGATCTGTTGCGTCAGCAACCACTCGCCGGCGGCCCTGACACGGGGATGAGTCGGCGAGACTCCCGAATCGAGCAGCGCCGTCAGCCCGAGCGCCGTATCCCACGTCGGCGAGATGCACGGTTGCAGGCGCAGGTAAGCGGGCGTCTCAGAACCCGTCGCCACGCCTTCCTCGATGCAGAACCGATCCAGCGCGTCGAGCCCGCGTTTGACGTACGGGTGATAAGCCGAATACCCGAGCGCGTGAAACATCAGAATTGAATTGAGCATGGCCGGAACGATGCCGGCCCAGTCGCCCGGCGTGTCCTGCCGTTCGATCACCCAGCGTTCCGCGGCTCGGGTGCCCTTTTGTCTGAACGGAACAATCTCGTTATGGTCGAGATGCTTGAGAATTTTGTCCGCGGCCAGGAAGAACGAACCGGCGAGCGTCCCGTCATTATTCTTCAGGCTGACATCGGCTTTGTCGCGGCTGCCTTCGATGAAAAGTTCGTCTGCTTGAATCCCCAGGTCGTAAACCGGCTTCTTGTCAATCACGACCAGAAGCGGGACCGTCGAAGACCGCGCCCAGCTCGCCATCGTGTAAATGTTGAAGGGGAACCAGAGCGGCAGAAGCATAAACCAGGGTGGCAGTGTCGGCAGGCCCTCCCAGGGGTATGCGCCGAACAGGGCCAGATGCAGCTTCGTGAACACGCGGGCCTTCACCAGCCCCCCGCGTTCGAGGATGAACTGGCGCGCACGCCGCATCGGCTCATCGTCGGGCGCGTGTCCGGCAAGTTTGAGCGCGTAATAAGCTTCTATCGTCGTGCTGATTTCGCCGCCGTCACTGTAATAAAGCTCCCAGCCGCCGTGCGCGCACTGCTGGCGCAGGAGGTAGCGGGCCATCTGCCCGATCTGCCGCTCGCGGTCCTTGCCGTTGCTGAAGCGGTTGCGCGCGTCCGCATGGATCAGGATGCGGTGCAGCATGATGTATTCGGCTGTGAGCGTGACATTGGCTTCGAGTTCCGCCCACCAGTAGCCGTCGAGTTCCTGCTGGGCGAACAGGTATTGCTGCCCGCGACTGATCGCGTCGGCGAGGTGTTCGTGCGTGGTCGGGGTGATTGTTTGTTGTGCCGTACTCATGCGCAGTGGTTCACCGATCAGTATTCGATTTCAAATTCCGGCGACTCGGCCGTGTAACGCTCATACAGGGGCTGGGAGCCGGGCCGTATCACCTGTTTGTACTCGACAACGATTTTGTACTTGCCCGGCAGCGGACGTTTCTTCCCTTCGACGACAAACGACTTCGGCTTGTCGCAGTCGTCCACGTACTGCTTCCAGTAAACGTTCAGCTTGTACTCTCCTGCCGGTTTGATTTCAGCCTGATCATTCGGTTTCGTGAGATTGAAGCAGCCGTAGTCACAGTGTCCTTCCTGCCACCTGCATGTTAGTTCGTCCTTCCTCAGGAGGCGCGCACAACCGCAGCGATAATTGCAATCCATGAATACTGGCCGGTCGCTCTGATTGACGAGGACAGGCCTGATCTCGGCAAGCGAGATGTATGACTTATCGAGGTTGTTCCAGCCGAGCTGCGGCTTCCGGGCTTTCGGGCCCCCGATATTTATCTTCACCTGAGGCAGTGGGACAGCAAGTAAAAGCAAAAGCACTATAGCCTTCATATTCCTCCTCCTTATCTGAACCGAGTCCTTTCGAGACGCGCGCTTTGCGATGCACCCGCTCGCCCGAGGCTCGCGGTACTGTACCGGCAGGATGTTTCAGATAATAACGAATGATCAGGCCATCAACCCCGCCGTAACTGGCGACGCCGCCCGCCACGCGATTGGCCCTGAGGTAACTGTCATTGACCCGCTGACTGACCTGCGACAGTTGCCCCTGATAACGGCCCCAGAAAGCGGATATCGCCTTCAAATCCGCGCGCGGCCCCGGGCCGAGCTGGCGATAAATTTCGCGGTAGCGATCCGGCGGCAGTGACTCGCGGACGAGCATCCCGCCGAAACGCCCGACGATGCCGAGCGCGCTCAGGTAACCGGAGTACCGCACGTAAGGGTCAGCCGACCCGGTGCAGACCAGAAACGCCACGAAGCTGGCGTCATCCTCGCGCGCGAAGCCGCGCTGGTGGGCCTTCTCGTGCGCGATGGTGAACGGCAGCTCTGAATCCGGCTGCCCGGCGTTGAAATTCGGCTCGCCAGTGAACGGGTTGAAAACTCCCTTGATGTAAAACCGGCTGAGCAGATCGGAAAAGAAGACGGGCTTGGGCGGCCCGAAACCCGCCTGCCCCGCCTCCCGACAAAATGGCTCGCGCTGATAAGCCTCTTCGATCAGCTGACAGAGCCGCGAGCGGTCAAACGGCAGCCGGCTCTCGCCCGCCCATGCCTGACCGGCCCCAGCTTCCGCGTAGCTGCGATTGATGCCGTCAATGATCGTGCGGCTGATGGCTTCCAGCTCATCAACCGTCGGCGCGCGCTCATCCAGCCCCATCTGACCGCTGAGCGGCTCGCGCTGATAATTCAAGCCCCAGAGCAGCAGGAACGCGAGCGCCCCTCCGCCGGCGAGCAGCGTCAGCCTGACGGCTGAAGTAAACAGCCAGCAGCGCAACCCGACCTGACGTTTCCAGAGTCTTCGCAACTCAGCCGCGAGCCACCACGCCAGCCCGAGCGAGAGCAGGACGAGCAGCGCCTCGGCCAGCGAAAAACTGAACCACCGGTTGATGAGCGAAAGGGCGCGGGCGACGTAGCCGTAAAGCCCGCGGCTGTAGTAACGCTCGACCAGATGCGGGGCCAGACCGGCGAGCAGCTGAAGCCCGACCGCCGCCGCGAGCAGCCCCGCGCCGACGTACAACCGGGTCAGGGCGCGTGAGACTTCGTAGTCGGGGATCGCGCCTCGTTCCTTCAGCCGCGCGGCCTCGTCGGGATTCAATGTTCTGGCATCAATTCGCACTGTGCGGAAAGTCCTGACTGTCTTTGACTCGCTGCGCCTGCCGGAGGTGGCGGCGGTCGTGAGCGACGATCACTTCAAAAGCGTCGGCGAGACTGTACCGCATGAGCGGCGTCACAGGCGAGCGTAGCGTGACGTCGGTGTCACTTCGCCTGGAGCGTTCGACGAGCGAGGTGACCTGCCGTTGTTCTTCCAGAAACCTGTCGAGCGCGCCGGCCGCGGGCCGCGCGGGCGGCTGAAAGTTTTTCGGGGCCTTGAATTTCCTCCCGCCCTCCTGATCAAGAGTGTTGATGAGCCATTTGCCCATCCATGTCGGGCGATACGGCTTGCCACTCGCGCCGCGACGCTGTGCTTTGGCAAGCGCTTTTTCAAGGTAAGGCCGGAATTCGCGATTGGTCACGGCCAGGTGATCCAGACATAGCGCGATGCTCCACGCGCCCGGCTCCGGGATCCAGTTCAACTGCTCTTCGTCGAGGCCGGCCACGAGCCGTTCCGCCTCGCCGTTGATCTGCTGCATTTCACTCAGAATTGATTCCAGATGGTCATTGCTCAAGGTTTCATCCCCCCGTCAGTATGACGTCTGCCCCTTTTCCGCGGGTTGCTTCAGAGTCCGCGCCCCGGCAGCGCGAAAGCGACAACGTAATCGCCGGTCTTCGTGCCGAGTTTGCCATGACCTCCGGCGGCGATGACGACGTACTGCCTCCCGTTTTCACCGAGCCGGTAAGTCATCGGCGTCGCCTGCGCGCTCGCGGGCAGTTCGCCTTTCCACAATTCCCTGCCCGTCTCCACGTCAAAAGCCCGCAGGTACTGATCCATCGCCGCGCCGATAAAGGCCAGATCGCCCCCGGTCGTCATCGGGCCGCCGAGGTTGATTGACCCCCATTCGACCGATTTCGGGGCAATGCTCAGTTGTGGGATGCGACCGAGCGGGACTTCCCAGCGCACTTCGCCGGTCGTGAGGTCAACGGCCGAGAGCGCGCCCCAGGGCGGAGGCGTGCAGGGGATGCCGCTCGGCGACATGAGCGGCTCGCGATACATCGCATAAGGCGTCCCGTTCTGCGACCCGAACTCTCCTTTCAGCCGGTTGTTTCTGGCCTCAGTCCGCGCGTTCTGATATTCACCGCGAGGGATCAGCTTCACCATAAAGGCCAGACGATTCGTGGGCGCAATCAGCAGGTTATGTTTCGGGTCGTAAGACATCCCACCCCAGTTGCTGCCGCCCACGTTGCCCGGATAAGCGACCGTGCCCTCAAGACTCGGCGGAGTGAAGACGCCTTCGGAGCGCAGCGATTTGATCTTCTCGCGGCACCAGTCGCGGTCCTTATCCGTCATACCCCATGCGTCTTCGGGCGCGAGCTTCTGCGGCACAAGAGCGCGCGGCAGTCTGGGAAAGGGCTGCGTGGGTGAGGCCTCTTCGCTCGGCACGGTGCTTTTCGGCACCGGGCGTTCTTCAACGGGGAAGATCGGCTTACCGGTCTCGCGGTGAAGCACGAAGATGTGGCCCATCTTGGTCGAGACGGCGACGGCGGGGAGATCGCGGCCGTTGCGTTTTACAGTCACGAGCGTCGGCTGCGAAGCCACGTCATAATCCCACAGGTCGTGATGTACCACCTGAAAATGCCAGACGACCTTGCCGGTCGCGGCGCGTAACGCGACGACCGAATTCGCATACAGACCGTCACCGAGTCTTTCGCCGCCGTAAAAATCAGGGCTCGGGCTGCTCGTGGGGACGAAGACCAGCCCGCGCTCCGCGTCCGCCGAAATTACAGACCATGCGTTCGCGGCCCCGGTCTTTTTCGCGCCCTCGCCTTTCCACGTTTTACCGGCCGGGTCGTTTTTATCCGTCGGGATCGGATCCCAGCTCCAGAGCTGTCTGCCGGTGCGCGCGTCGAATGCCCGCACCACGCCGCGCTCCAGTTCGGCCGCGCGATTATCACCGATGGAGGAACCGACCACGATCACGTCACCGATCACGGCGGGCGGCGATGTCACCTGATAATTGCCTTTGCCGACCAGTTTGATCTCACGCTTCAGATCAACCTGCCCGTCCTGCCCGAAGTCTTTACATGGCTGCCCGGTCGCCGCGTCGAGCGCGATCAGCCGCGCGTCCAGCGTGGCGACGAAGATTCTGCGCCCCGCCTTGCCGCTGCGATCCAGCCACGTCGAAACGCCGCGCGAAGTGAATTCCGAGTACTCAATTGACGTGTCAACTTTCGGGTCATACTTCCACTTTTCCGCGCCCGTCTCAGGGTCGAGCGCGATCACGCGGTTGAACGGGGTACTCAGATACAGTGTGCCCTCGATCAGGATCGGCGTCGCCTCAAAGGCATACTTGCCCCGCGAAGCGCCGATCTGTTCGGCCTCTCCGGTGCGATAAGTCCAGGCGATTTTGAGCTGAGTCACGTTGTCACGGTTGATCTCGGCGAGCGGCGAATAGCGCGACCCACCGGCGTCGCGCCCGTAAGCGGGCCAGTCGGCTGTGGCGACAGTGCGCGAGTTTTTTTTCTGCGCCAGGGTTTTGCCATCGCCGAGCAAAGCAATCGTCAGAATGAGCAGGAGAGCAGCGCCGGTTCGCACAGAACCGGAGAATAAGTTCACCCTGCTTCGTCTGCTCTCACGAGAACGCTGTCTGTCAGCCATGCTTCATTTTTCCTTTCTGTCAGCCTGCCTGCCGCCCAAGAGCGCGTCAAACAGCCGCGCCGGGAGAAATCGCAGCAGACCCATCGCCATTGAAGTCGGCAGCGGAAAGCGAATCACGCGGTCGCCGCGCGCGATGCGCCGCAGGATCAGCCGCGCCGCTTCGTCAGCCTCCATCAGAAACGGCATGCGCCCGTTCCGTTCGGTCATGGGCGTGCGAACAAAACCCGGCGCAATCGTGACCAGCCGAATCCGGCGTCGTGCCAGATGCGCGCGCATCCCGTCAAAGAGCGCGTTCACGGCCGCCTTCGACGCCGAATAACCGCCGGAACCCGGAATCCCGCGATCACCGGCGAGACTGGAAATCGCCGCGATAGTGCCGCCCGACGGTTGCTGATTGAGCATTACCGGAATCAATTCCTCAAGGCAGTACGCCACGCCCATCAGGTTGGTTTCGATCTGTTCGGCAAAATCCGCGGCCTTGAATTTCGCGGCCACAGTCGGGCGGCCAACCCCGGCAGAAAGCAGCGCCAGATCAACGCGCCCGAAGCGTTGCAGCGTGTCAGCCACGGCCCGCCTGACCTGCCCCTGATCGCCGACATCACAGGCCAGCGCCAGAGCCTCGCCGCCCTGTTTCGAGACTCCATTCGTCAAATCTTCCAGCACCTCTTTGCGCCTTGCCGCGAGCGCCAGCCCGCAGCCACGCGCGGCGAGTTCGAGCGCCAGAGCGCGGCCAATGCCGCTGGATGCACCAGTGATAAAGGCGACTGATCCCATAATTCACTTATCCTCGCGACCGGCCGTTCACCGCGCGACCACGCCGATGTTGGCGATGGTTGCATCTTTTTTCATGGACGGCACGGCGCAGACGTATAAGACCACTCCCGCCACCGGCGCGCGCGCCTCAAAGATCACCTTGCCCAGATAATCGGTAACGTAGCCGACCTTCATCCCCTGCCCGACGTATGTGCCGCGCCGGACGAGCGGGTAGAAGACGCCCGTCTGTTCGCTGGCCAGTGTCACTACTTTCTCGATCCAGACCGGGTTTTCGATCATCGTGGCGCGACCCGGCAACATCTTCAGGTGCCGCATGACGCTCAGGCACCCGTTCACGAGCGCGTTGACATCATCGGCCTCGACCGTGCCGGCGTGTCCCGCCTCGGCGGTGATTGAGGGCTTGCCGCGCGTGGTCGCGGTGTTTTCAAGGTAGCGCGAAGCCTGCGGGTCTTTCGGCCGCTCAGTTGAAATGATGATGTGGTCGAGGCCGAAGGCGAGTACCATTTCGCGCGAGACCTGATCCTGCCGTTCGTTCCCAGTCTTCGTCCAGTAACTGTATGGCCGGAGGCTCTCGTCAAGGTCGCCGCCGTGCAGGTCTATCAGGTGGTCGCACTGTTCCACCACCTGCTTCGTGATCAGGAATGACGCGCGGTCGGTCTGCGTGCCGTCCATTTTGCCGGGGTAAAAGCGATTCATGCTCTTGCCGTCCACCGGATTGAGGTGCGGCACTTTCTGCTCAAAAGACGGGATGTTGACGAGCGGGACGACGATCACGGTCCCTGAAAGTTCTGCCGGGTTGAGCAGGCCGATCAGTTTTTCAAGCGCGATGATCGAGGCGTATTCAGTCCCGTGCGCTCCTGAGACCAGCGCGAGTACCGGCCCCGGCTTCGCGCCGTGGAAGACGGCGACCGGGATGCCGAGGCCCGCGTCGCTGCCGGCCGGCACCTCGATGACGCCGGTCGCCTGCTGGCCGCGCGCGGCGGTAGCGGTGCCAACGGTAAAGGTCGCTCGCTCCTGCGCCGCGGTCGGGCCGACGAAAACAAATGCGAGTATGACGGCGGTTGCTATCAGACGTGACATACTTCACCTCCCTGGTGATGATTCAGGCGATGTTAGTGCATCATTGCGTATCCGGTCAGAGGAGAAGACTACCTGCGCCATTCAATTTGTTCCGCACCGATCAATTGCGCCAGTCGCGCGAGCGCCTCTTCCAGCTTTTGACGCCGCACCCGCGTCGCCCTGACGTTCGGCTCCCAGTAAACCTGGCGGACTTCAAGGACGCTTCTGCTGCGCTGGAATTTGGGATCCAGCCGCCCCACCAGACGATCTGCTTCAAGGATGGGCAGGACGTAATAACCGTATTGCCGTTTTGCTTCCGGCACGAAAGCCTCGAAGCGGTAATCGAATCCGAACAGCCTCAGGGCGCGGGCGCGGTCACGCAGCACCGGGTCGAAGGGGGAGAGCAGGCGCATCCGCTCGGGCGGCGCGGGGAGCTTTTGCAATCGCCGCTCCCAGTCGCTCAGCGCAAAGCCGGGGCGCGGCTTCGCGCCGTTCGAGGACGGAATTAGTATCGGCGTGATGTGACCGGCTCGTGCCGCCCCCTCGCACCACCGCGCGGCCTGTGCTGGCGTGATGGCGTCCCAGAAGTCGGCGATCTCCTTCGGTGCGGCGATGACCAGTCGCTCCAGAGCGGTGCGGCAGGCCCACTCGACCTGCTCTTCTTCCGCGGGATGGGGCAGGGCATGAAATTCAGGCAGCACCCGCTCGGTCAGGTCGTAGACCTTCTGGAAATTCTCCCGGCGCGCGATCATCAACTCGCCCGTGGACCACAGGAATTCGAGCGCGGCCTTCTGGGGCTTCCACCCCCACCAGCCCGCAGGCTCGCCGCGGCGGTCATGCTCGAAATCCTGCGAGCGCAGCGGGCCTTCGCGCGCGACGCGTTCGCGGACGTGATCAATGACCCTGTCCGGCTCTTCGCCGATCAGCCGCCGCCACCATTTGTTGTTGCGAATGCGCTCCTGCGCGCGCGTGAAGCGCGGCTTCCAGTGGGCGAACCACCTGGTCGGGATGGCCGAGGCGTCATGCGTCCAGTGTTCGAAGAGGCGGCGGTCCTGCTCAAGCAGGCGGGTGAAGTGTTCGTGACGGTAAGCGTCCAGACGGCTCCCGAGCGTCAGGTGGTGGGCCCGCTCGACGACGTTGATCGAATCAATCTGGACGAAGCCTATCTGTTCGATCATCCGCGCCAGAGACTGGCGGTCGGCCCGGCGACCGGGGTCGGCGAGCAACCCCTGGGCGCCGAGAAACAGCAGGCGCGCGGACGCTGTTGAAATGGTCGGCAGAACAGCGCTCATATTCGGAGGGAGCGGTCCTGGCGGATCAGAGCGGTGATTATTTTCATGATCAATGAGGCCGAGCGGTTCTGAAGCGCGTGGATCCTGCCCACCGGGGCCGCTCTCATTGAACTATCCGTCACTTCAGCCTGAAGATGAATTCGATTTTTGTTTCTGCCTCTATCCCTTCATCGGCGTGGTTAGTGGCCGGCTGAAAGCGCATCTTCTCGGCCGCCTCCCTCGCCTTGTCAGACAATCCATCAGGCAGCCCCTTAACAACGCGGATGTTCTTCAATTCACCGTCAAGGCCGACTGTGCCGGCGATTACGACCGTGCCTTCAATCCGATGATGGCGCGCCTGGCTGGTGTACTGAGCCTGAACCTGATAAAGAATCTTTGGCTGGGTTTTCACATCCCCGGTCAGAGGAGGTGGCGGCGGTGGCGGCGGCGCCAGCGGCGCGATGCCTGCCGGCCCTTTACCGGGAGGGGCCGGAAATGGAGGCGGATCAGGTACAGCCCGGTCCTGAGCATTAACGATGTGAGGGATACCTCTGGGCCCGGGCTTGCGCACGATGACCAGCGCGCTGACCATAACAATAAAGAAGGCGATGATAAAAACGAAAAGCAGAGGGTGAGGTGAGCGCTTTCGTGCCATCGGCGCGGGATACCGGCTCGAAGCTTGTGGGGCCGTGATCGGATGATCAGACACAGGGGCCGCCTGGTGCAGATGTCTGGTAGTGGCCTCAACAACGCTCGGCGGCGTGCGCTGCTCACCCGACGGCAATGGGGCGCCGCAGGAGCGGCAGAAGCGACCGCCGAGCGACCCGCTTCCGCAGGCTGGACATGATTGACTCATCGAGACACCCTCCTCTGTAGACGATTGTCGGTGGCGATTATACCCGGGAAGCCATTTACTCTCCATGAGGCATGGGGGTTACTCCTTTTCGCTGATTGAATCAGCGAACGGCGCCGGACAGCACGAAGCCACCGGCAGGCTGACGGCTCACCGGTGGCTTCGTGGTTTATCGAATCGAACTGATCTGATGTTTACTGCGTGGTCAGGCTCATATTGCAGGTATCGCCCGAAGAGGAATGCTTCAGATTGCGCTGAATCAGGTAATTCCGCGTCCCCAGCGTCACATTGTAGGTCGCGCCGTTGGGGGCGATTCGGAGGTCCTGTCCGAACGTCCAGGCGCACTTGTCAGCATTCTCTGCGCCGCCGCTGTCAACCCAGCCGCTGCGCGGGTCGGGGTCGGTCGTGGCTTCCTCCAGTTCGTGGGCGATGATCGAAGCCATGGCGTCAACACCGGCGTTGCCGTTCGGCCCCGTGGTCTGGGCGGCGCAGGCATTGAGGCAGCGATTGGCATTGCCGATGAACGAATACCTGACGTGCCCGGCGCTGGGAGTCCCTGCCGTGTGCCAGCCGCAGTACTTGATGCAGAAACCTGACTGCTCAGTCACATCCGATGAGGTCAGCACAAAGTAAACGCCATTCGGGTCATACGGCAGACTGTTGGAATTGATCGCGTTGTTGACGATATTCAGAATGTCAGCATCCCTCAGGCGCGTGCCTCTGGTATAGCCGACCGCGGTCTCCCCGCCGAAGGAGACCTGGCCGCTGATATTCAGGCCGCCCACGCTGTAAGTCGTATTGATGGCAAAATAAGGTGACCCGCCGATGCTGTTGGCGAAGTCGCGGAGAATCTGCTGCCCGCCCGGATTGTCCGAGCCGTTGTTCTGATTCCAGTCGCCATACCAGATGTAATAGATCGTCGGCATCATGATCAGCTGGCCGCCGTGGTAACTGATCGGCGGGGTGACCACGCCGGTTGACCCTTTGGTAATGGCGTCCGCGCCGTGCGGGTTGGCGCGATGTTTGATGATCTCAGGCGCGCCCTGTCCCTCGGTTTGGGTGTGCGCCGTCCTGAAAACGGTGAAGGCGATCAGCAGGGTAAATGCCAGAGAAAAGATGGCAGGTTTCTTCATTGATAATCCTTTCACTGAATGAGTGGTTTTATCTGCATACTGCCGGGAAAGCGGCCTGAGTTTTCTGATCAGTAACCGGGGCTGAAAATGACCTGGGTAATTCCAGCCCGGACCGCGGGCAGAGAGGCTCGCGGCGGATTCGGCGTTACGTCAATTTCAGTGAGGCGTAATCAGGCATCTTCTTCGTTCCCTTCCGGGAGTCATACTGCCGGGAGAAAGCGAGGCAACCGCGGGAGACTGTGGTAGCGCGGCTGCTCCGCTGCCTGAATCAGGAATCCGGTGGAGTATAGTCACCCCCAATGAAAGGGGCAAGAAAAGTGAGTGACAACCGCAGACAATTAATCTGCCAGCGTCCCGATCAGAAGCCAGGCCGCCGTTTCAGGGCGAAGTCGCGGCGGCGAGGATCGCCCGCGCGCACTCCTGCCCGCTCCACACCGCGCCTTCAATCGTCGCGGGCAATCCGGTCGCCGTCCAGTCTCCGGCCAGCAGGAAGTTATCGAACGGCGTACGCTGGGCGGGCCGCAGTTTCGCCACGCCGACCGTGTGCGACATCGTGGCGTGCTGCTCCTTGACGACGAATGAATGCACGACGCGGGCGCGCCGCGATACCGGGAAGAATCTATGCATCTCGGCAGTCGCCATTTCGACGAGCCGCTCCTTCGGCCAGTCCGCCACCTCGTGCGCGCCGCTGATAACGAGCGCCAGATGCTGTCGCCGTTTGTGCGATTCGCCCGCAATCGCGTTTTTGTTAAAGACCCATTCGATCCGCGAATCCAGCAACCCGACGAATTCGAGATCGGTGACCGGCTCGTCGTACCAGAGGTTGATTGAAACTATCGGCGCGGACTGAAACTGCGGGATGGCGCGGAAGCTGTCACACTCATTCACGACCGCGGGCGGGAGCATCGTCCGGAGCATAAAGTACGGCACGGCGCTGATGACCGTCCGGGCGGCGATGCGCTCGCCGCTGCGCAGGGTCACGCCCGCCGCGCGCCCGTTCTCAAAATCGAGGCTCGCGACCGGCGCATTCAGCCGCACTTCGCCGCCGCGCGCCGTAATGAATCGCCGCGCGTCGTCCGTGTACAGATCGCTCAGGCCGACCCGCGAGATGACCATCGTCGAATCGCGCCGCGTGTGCATGAAAGCCTGATCCAGCACCCGCGCGAACATATCGGCCGAGGCGCGCTCGGGCTGTTCATTGAGCGTCGCCAGCGCGACCAGATCCCAGAAGCGGTGCTGCATCTTCCCGGTCTGACCGAGTTCGGTCAGCCACTCGCGCACGGTGATGTCACCGAGTCTCGCGCGATCACCGTTCAGCCTGCGCAACGCCAGCCCGACGCGCAGGGCGCTGATCCGGTCCCGCCACCCGATGCTTTGCAACCCTGACAGCCCCGCCAGCAGGTGCAATGGCGCAGGTATGGGCGGACAGCGGAAACTCGCGTGGCCCTCGCGTTCGTGCAAAAAATCCACGCGCGGGTTGGCCTGAAACCTGAGCTTGTGAGCTGACCCGATCCGGCCGAGGAAGTCCAGCGTGTGGTGATAGCAACCCATCATCAGGTGCTGCCCGTTATCAACGGTATCGCCCGTCGTCTGGTCGGTGAATGAGTAAGCGCGACCGCCGAGAAAGGCCCGGCGTTCGAGCAGCAGCACGCGCTTTCCGGCTTCGGCCAGATCAACCGCGGCGGCGAGTCCGGCAAAGCCGCCGCCGACGATCAGCACCTGATGGTCTGTATCCGATGGGGAGGTCGTCGTGGTCATTGCCCCACAACCTTTGCCTTGGCTTCGGCCTTCGCCCATTCGCTGAAGGCGATGAGGAAGCGTTCCGGGCGGTGCAGGCGAATCTGGTGATTGAAGACGTCGTAGCTGACCTCTTCGATCTGTTCGAGCAGGCGGAAGTAGATTTTGCCCATCGTGCGGGCGGCGGTGAGAGTCGGGAGGTCTTCCGCGGGCAGGCACTCGGCGGCGCGGCGGTAATAATCCCTGGCGCGCCGACATTCGAAGCGCATCAGGGCGCGGAAATTGTCGTTGATGACCCCGTCCATCAGCTCACGTTCCGAGTAATCGAACCGGCGCAGGTCTTCCTGCGGCAGGTAAACGCGACCGCGCGCGGCGTCTTCCTTCAGATCGCGCAGGATGTTGGTCAGTTGCAGGGCCAGCCCGAGGTTGATCGCGTACTCACGTGTGCGCGGCGAGCGGTAGGTGAAAATCTCTATGCACATCAGCCCCGTAATCGAGGCGACGCGGTAGCAGTACTGGTAAAGCTCATCGAAGGTCTCGTAACGCTGTCGCGACAGATCCATTTCGCAGCCGGCGATCAGCTCCTCGAAATACTCCTTCGGCATCGGGAAGCGATCCAGCACGCGCCGCAGTTTTTGCGACTGAGTGGTCGTCGGGCGCCCGGCGTAACATGCGTCCAGTTCCCTGCGCCACTCGTTGAGCGCCTCAAGCGGGTCATTCACGTGAGCCGCCTCGCCGGCCGCCTGCGCGTCCATCATGTCATCCACGATGTCATCCACGGCGCGGCAGAATTTGTAGATGTCTATGATCGCCTCGCGCTTCTGTTTCGGCAGGAAGAGGAACGAGTAGAAGAAATTCGACTGGATCGTCTTCGCCAGATCCTGCCGGAAGCCGCGCGTGCGCTCGCGCAGCCGCCAGGGCGTGAAGTGGATGTCTTTAAGTGCCGCAGATTTCATGACTTCTTCAGGGCCTTTGCCAGCAGCGTGATCTTATCGAGCGTCGTAATCTTCGGCCGCCGGCTGAGCGTGTCGTAACGCTGCCGCTCGATGCGTTCGAGGATGCGCATGCCGCCGAGCCAGGTCAGCCGCAACTCGAACGCCAGCCGCCCGCGCACGAGCGCGGGCAGCGCCCGCCCGCGCTCAAACAATTCGCGGGTGCGCTCGACCTGAAACTGCATGAGCGCGGCAGAGCATTCATTGAAACGGCGCGCCTTCAAATCTTCTTCAGTACAGCCGAACCTCCGCCGCTCATCCTCGGGCAGGTAGATGCGGTCTTTCTGTAAATCAACTGACACGTCCTGCCAGAAATTGGCGAGCTGCAGCGCGGTGCAGATGTGATCCGAGAGCCGGTGTAAGTGTTCATCGCGGTAGCCGAAGAGCAGCAGGATCAGCCGGCCCACGGGGTTCGCCGAACGCCGGCAGTAATCCAGCACCTCATCAAAGTCCGCATACCGCCGCCTGACCACGTCCTGTTTGAAAGCCGAGAGCAGGTCGCTGAACAGCTGGATCGGCAGCCGCAGTTCCCTGACCGTTTCACCGAGCGCGATGAAGACCGGGTGCGACGCCCTGCCCCGGTAACAATCTTCCAGTTGCCGCTCCCAGTCATCGAGCGCGGCCAGGCGTTCGCTTTCGGTGAGCGGAGTGTCATAGCCCTCATCCGCAAAATCGTCCGCGGTGCGCGCGAAGGCGTAGATGTTGTAAACGTGCGCGCGGCGGTCTCTCGGGACGAGCAGCGAGCCGACGGGGAAGTTTTCGTAATGCGCGCGCGCCACCCGCTCGCAGTAACCGAAGGCTTCGGCCACGCTGAAGGAAGGGGGCAATGGCCCGGTCAGCGATTGTCTCGGCTGTGCGCTCAAATCAGGTCTCAGAAGGTTGTCACTATTCCCGCTGCGGACTAAGCCGAGAGGATAACAAGAGACTCCGGCCAGTTCAACGGCTGCCCCATCCGGATAAAAGCCTGTTCAGAATGACGGCGGCATTCCAGATCCCGGCAATCAGCCCGGTCAGACTGACCGGAAGTCCGGCGTGACCAGATGCCCGAAAGCAGAGGTCTCGCAACCATTATTGCAGCCCGGAGAAGTGGATACCCGGCAGCGCGGCGCGCGCGGCACATGACTCGCCTATACCACGACGCTCACAACCAGTGGGCGCGTTCTTTAATTTCAAGGCAGTCGTCACCGATAAGAGCTTACTCCGCGCGAAAGCCGGAGGCGGCACGCACTCACCGGCCTGTAGTCACCCCTCAGGGTGACATGGCAGCAGGAAGTTCCCGAAGCGACGCTTCTTCACTTCCCTTCCAGCCGATCTTCCCAACTTATCTGACGAACTTCCTGACCGGAGCGAGGCGGTCGCCCGGGGGCCACGGCAATTTATTATCCCGCCCCCCCCGGGGATTTGCGGGCCGCCCGTTGTCGAACTGAATCGGAGTTCAATCCCGTCGGCAGAGAAGAGGTAAGAAGAATGAAACGTATGAATCAAATCCCGAGAAACAGGAAGGTCATCACGCGGTTTCTGATCGTCGCGCTGCTCGTGTGGAGTGCGGTGTCGGGAATCCCGTTCGGGGTGCGATTTGAGCATCGGGTGCAGGCTGCCACCGAAGGGTCCAAAGTCTCCGCCGATTTGCAGGACATCGTAACTTCCGGCTCGACCACATCGGCGACCGGTTCGTCCCAAACGATGGCCTTGAAGGCTGACGGCGGTTCGGGCTCCTCTCGCCCGGTGCCGATCGTCATCCAGACGCCGGGGGCGCCGACGAAGCAGCTGATCTCAGCCATCAATCGGGCGGGCGGGTCGGTGAAAAGGAAATATACCAACGTCCTGGCGCTGGCCGTGTCTCTCCCGGCCGACGAAGTTGCCGGGATCGCGGCTCGCGACGATGTCAACTACATGTCATATGATCGCGCCACCCTGCTGACCGGCCATCTGGAGACCACTACCGGGGCCGGCCAAGCCAGAAACTACGGCACCGCCGCGACCGGCACGATTGACGGCACCGGCGTCGGCATCGCCATCCTTGATTCCGGCATCGCGCCGGCTCACCACGCCTTCCGCGCGGCCAATTCAACATCCAGAATTACGGCCAGCGTGGATTTCACCGGCGAGGGCAGGACCGATGACCCTTACGGCCACGGGACACACGTCGCCTCCATCGCCGCCGGCAACTCACACGTCGCCCAAGGCGCTTACACGGGGATCGCCCCCAATGCCCGGATCATCAACGTCCGGGTACTCAACTCTTTCGGCTGGGGGGCCAGCTCGAACGCGATTGCCGGGATTGACTGGTGCATCACCAACAAGGCCGCTTACAACATCCGCGTGATGAACCTGAGCTTGGGCGCCACGGCCGTGGACTCCTACCAGAATGACCCTCTCTGTCAGGCCGTCCGGCGGGCCGTCAACGCGGGCATTGTGGTCTGCGTCGCCGCCGGCAATATGGGCAAGGATGCCGACGGCAACAAGGTCTTCGGGGCCATCCACTCCCCGGGCATCGAGCCGTCGGCAATTACGGTCGGGGCCGCCAACACTCAGGGCACCGACACCCGCACGGATGACATGGTGGCGACTTACAGTTCGCGCGGCCCGACGCGCGGTTCCTACACTGACGCCGGGGGAACGAAGCACTATGACAATCTGATCAAGCCCGACCTGATTGCGCCGGGCAATAAGCTGATCGAGGCTCAATCGCCGGACAATTATCTGGTGACTAACAATCCATCGCTCGACGCCTCGACCAATTCCAACATTGATCACGCGATGATGTATATGAGTGGGACATCTATGGCGACTCCTGCCGTCGCCGGGGCGGCAGCCCTCGTACTCCAGCGCAATCCCGCGCTGACGCCGAATCTGGTCAAGGCAGTACTGGAATATACGGCCCAGCCGCTGGCCGGGGCCACGACGCTCGAGCAGGGTGCCGGGTTGCTCAATGTTGAAGGCGCGGTGCGGCTGGCCGGGCGCATTCGGACAGACCTCGCGGGCCGGACGCTGGGGGATCCACTGCTGGCGGGAGCCGTCCCTGCACAGACCACGACCATCGCGGGAACGACCTTTTCCTGGGGCGGGGGAATCATCCAGAAGTGGAATTTTATTACCGGTTTGAATCTGATCACGAAGTATCAGGGCATTTACGGGACGGGTGTGGTGCTGGTTGACGGCGTCCTCTATACCAACGGCAGCCTCGTACCCAACGGGGTGGTGCTGATTGACGGCGTCGTGCTGGGCGACGGCGTCGTGCTGGGCGACGGCACCACCCTGGACGGCGGCACGCTTGTGATCCAAGGCGTCGTGCTAGGCGACGGCGTCGTCTTGGGCGACGGGGTCGTGCTGGGCGACGGGGTCGTGGTTTCAGACTGCGTCCTGGGGACCTCGGCGGCCTCCGTGTCACTGGCACTCTCTGTTCCTGCCAATGGGGATGGGTCTGTTTGTATGACCCCTGTTCAGGACGATGTGGCTAACTGAAAGGGCATAACAACTCTCCCGAGCCCGTCGGTAGCATCGAATGCCGGCTGGTTTCGGTGAGGCACGGAAACGACTGTAGAGCGATCAGGAGTTGTTATGAAAAGAGAGAAAAAGGCAATTGCCATCTCTCAGCCCGCCGACCGGCGGCCTCGCGCCGTCGTCCGGCGCGAGGTTAGAGAACTGGAGGAAGCCGACCACGCGCGGGTACTCGAATACCTGGCCACAGACCCGCTGCAGGGCGTCCACCTGCAGAGCCAGATCGAGGATTACGGCATCCGCAGTCCGAAACACCGCGGCCTGCTCTGCGGCTGTTTTGAAGACGGCCAGTTGGCCGGAGTCGCGCTGCTCGGCCACGCGATTCTGCTTTTCACCGGGCCGGAGAATGAAGAGGCCGTGCTGCGAGGCTTCGCCCGGGCGGCGGCGGAAATGCGGGCCAAAGGCCATGTCATCTTCGGCCCGCGCCGCCAGGTCGAGATCTTCTGGACGCAGTTGGCGCGGTTCGGGCGCGAGACCAGGCTCGTGCATAATCATCTCTGGTACGTCTGCGAGGAGCCGCGCCTGCCGCTCGAACGGTTGCAGATGCAGAAAGCCGGGCCCGAAGAAATTGACGTCGTGGCCGAGGCGCAGGCCGAGATGGTGCGGGAAGAGAGTGGCATTGACCCGCGCATCGCCGACCCCGAAGGGTACCGGCGGCGCGCCGCCGAACGCATCGAGCGCGGGCGCACCTGGGTGAAGATCGAGGACGGCAGAGTGGTCTTCAAAGCCGAGTTGCAAAGCATCACTCCGGAAGCGATCTACCTCGAAGGCATCTGGACGCACCCCGAGTATCGTCAGCGCGGGATCGCAAAGAGCTGCGTGGCGGAACTGACCCACCGCCGGCTGAATCAGCAGCAGGTCATCTGTCTGGTCGTCGAGCCCGATAAACTGGTGGCGCGGCGCGTCTACGAGCAGGTCGGCTTCTCCCGTTGCGGGGAATATCAGGCCCGCTACCTGAAGCCGCTGGCGGAGGACTGAACACGTGGCCGCACCTGTCTGAAATCCGTTTGTCCTCATTCCCCAACTACTCGGGGCCGAATTATGAGTCATCACAATTCGGCCCGATTTTTTTTCATGGCGACTCCTCAGACAGGGTGGTTTGTGCTGTCGGTCAGTCTGACCGCTTCAGCCGGCGGGCCCGGTCAAAGTGATGGCTGCAGTGGCCGTGCCGGGTGCCACAGCAGTCCGATCAGTCAGTGGTTACTGCTGTCACTTCAACAGGATCGGGCTGGATTGCAGGTGTGGCACTCGACTCACTTATAACGAGGCGCCAACCGGGCAGTGGGCACGTTCTTTTACTGCAAATAATCGTCACCGATAAGAGCTTACTCCGCGCGAAAGCCGGAGGCGGCACGTACTCACCGGCCTGTAGTCACCCCCCGGGGGGCGATATGGCAGCAGGGAGTTCCCGAAGCGACGCCCGACAGAAGTAATCCGGCACCCGAGCCGACCTTTCTTCTCATCAGGCGTAACGGATCTGATACCAGCCTGGAGGAAAGGTAAAGAGCATGAGTGACAGCAGGGGGCAAGGCGCCAGGAAAACACTTACTATCCTTCTCAGCGTAATCCTGGTCCTCGAGACAGCACCGGCGGGCACAGGGCCGTCACCGGACAAAACCGGAACCTCTCAAAGCGGCCGGAAAAAATCAAAGTCGCGCCTGACCTCGCGGAGATGCTGGAACAGGACGACGAAGATAATGCGGCCGAACTCCGCGGCAGATCGCTCGCCGAAGTCAGGCGGGAGTGGTTGCAACGCCTCGCTTCCAGAGCGCGGAAGGGCGGGGCCGGGCGGGATGAAGATTCCACTGCCCGCAGGGTGAACGGTGCCACGCTCCCTTCACTGGCAGTCCCGCCCGAAGAACGACAGAGCTTCATCCTTCAGACCGACCCCGCGATGCCGGCCCTCAGGGTGAGCGAAAGAGTCAGGGCGCTCGGCGGGCGCGTCAGCGGGCGGTTCGAGAGTTCAGGCCTGATGGCAGTTGAAATGCCGCGGACGGCGATTCGCCAGCTGGCGGCCGAGAGTGCGGTCTCTTACATCAGCCCGGACCGCCCGGTGATGGCGATGGGGCATCTTGAAGTGACCACGGGCGCGGCACAGATTCGCAGCCTCATCAGCAACACGACGCTCGACGGCAAAGGCATCGGCATTGCCGTACTCGACAGCGGCGTTGACGATCGAAATCAACTGATCAAAGCCACCTGCCTCGCTTATTCACAGGATTACACCGGGCTGGGCGTGACTACTGATCCTTATGGACACGGTACTCACGTCACTTCAATGGCCATCGGCACTGCTGATGTCGTCGCGGGCGCTTACAAGGGCATTGCCCCTGCGGCCAGAATTCTCAACCTGCGCGTACTCGACGGGACTGGGGCGGGCAGTGCCAGCGGTATCATCAATGCGATCAACTGGTGCATCACCAATAAAACCGCGCAAAAGATTCACATCATCAACCTGAGTCTTGGCACGCTCGCCAAAGACAGCTACCTGAAAGACCCTTTGTGCCTGGCCGCGCGTCGCGCCCACGACGCCGGGATCGTCGTCGTCGCCGCCGCCGGCAACGACGGGAAGGATATCAATGGCGGCAGGATCTACGGCGGCATCCACTCGCCCGGCATTGACCCGTCAGTGATCACGGTGGGGGCGGTGAACACTTACGGCACCGACGCGAGGTCAGATGACACCGTTGCCACTTACAGTTCACGCGGGCCGACGCGCGGATTCACGGTTGATGCCTGGGGCGTCAGACACTACGACAATCTGATCAAGCCCGATCTGGTCGCGCCGGGCAACAAAATAATGGGCGCGGAGGCGGCCCGGAATGCGCTGGTGACGGCTCACCCGCAACTGGATTTTGCAGGCCTCAGTGACTCGAAGAAGGATTTGATGACGCTGAATGGAACCTCAATGGCGGCGCCCATCGTC
>DASRDU010000192.1:0-14433 GCA_035652435.1 Blastocatellia bacterium | reverse complement strand
GGAACATCGAGCAGAAGTGGACGATGCCGATCGCGAACTGGCGGCAGGCGCTCAACCAGTTTGCCATCCTCTATGAAGACAGATTACCCTTAACGACGCTGACCATCTGAGCCATTTACACAATCTCGATTTTGCCCCCGCGTAGAGACATCATTATTGCCCTCTGCGCGTCGCGCTTGTTTTTGTAATCGGAGTGACAATGAATATTTCTCTCAGAACTCTGTTGACCGAATCCCTGCGTAGTGTTTGTTCAGGCGCCCTGTCTTCTCTGCTCCTCCTGTCACCCGGCACGGCTCAGGAAAGCAGGGAGCCCCGGGACCGGGAGCTGATCCGGCAGTTGCAGGACGCGGATAAACAGGTCCGGGGCAGGGCTGTTGAAGAGATAAAGAAACGAGGGGGCGAGGCTAAAGCCGCTGTCCCCGCCTTGATTCAACTGCTGAAGGATCAGGACGGCGACCTGCGCAAGGGCGCTGCCGAGGCGCTGGGCAGAATCGGCCCTGAGGCTGCGGGCGCAGTCCCCGCCCTGACTGACGCCCTGAAGGACGACAACGCCCAGGTGCGAAGCAATGCCGCCTTTGCCCTTGGTCAGATCGGCCTGAAAGCCGGCCCGGCTGTCCCCGCATTGAATGAGTTGCTGAAAGATCAGAACCCTTGGGCGCGCGGCAGTGCGGCTTACGCACTGGGCAGAGTCGGCGGTGACGTGAAAGCCTCGGTGCCCGCGCTGACCGGGTTACTGAAAGATCAGAATGAATCCGTGCGCCGGGATGCCTCAGAGGCGCTGGGCAGAATCGGGGCTGATGCGAAAGCCGCCGCGCCCGCACTGATCGTGCTGCTGAAGGACGGGAGTTCATCCGTCCGCAGGTACGCGGCTGAAGCGCTGGGCAGAATCGGGTCCGCAGCCGCAGTTCCGGCGCTGATCGCATCGCTGAGGGATCAGGAATTCGTCGTGCGCCTGCACTCCGCCTACGCGCTGTCGAGGATCGGCGTTGAGCCGAAAGAGGCCGTGGCGGTATGGACGGAATCACTGAAGGATCAGAACGAACACCTTCGCAGTTACGCCGCAGATGAACTGGGTAACATCGGGCCCGGGGCCGTGGAGGCCGCCCCCGCATTGATCAGATCCCTGAAGGATCAGGACAGATTTGTGCGCATCAGCGCCGCGAAAGCCCTCGGGAAAATCGGAGTCGGCGCCAGAGACTCGGTGCCGGCACTGATGGAGTTGTTGAAGGACGCGGAACCACTCGTCCGGGTGAATGCCGTGACCGCGCTGGGTGAAATGGGAAGTGAGGCGAAAATGGCAATACCGGCGCTGACTGAATTGCTGAATGATCAGGCCCAGGTAGTCAGACCTGCCGCAGCCGGGGCGATAAGTAAGATCAATTCCCGAGGGACAAAGCTGCAGTAAGCCGGAATCGCTGTCATTCAGTGGGATCAAATCATAACCCGCCTGAACCTGCGCCACGTCCAACCTCTTTACGCCGCCCGGAGGTGAGTCGAGCCGTCCAGCCATCGCGTCAGCTGATACTGAAGTTACGCAGCCAGATCAGAACGCGAAACATTGGGACACTCGTTTTATGCGGAAATACCCTGAAATCAGGGTGAAATCAATGCGAGTGTCCCAATGCCCATACGCTTCGATTCAGTTCGGATTTCACATCAGTGCAGGGGCAGACCTCCGGTCTGCCCCTGCTATACACGCAAGTGAAAACCGACCTAATCGCGGAGAACCTCCGCCAGCGCCTTGAGCAGCTTCTCCGCCGTGTAAGGTTTCGAGAGGAACATCTTCACGCCCGTGTTGGCGGCTTCCGCCAGCTTCCCATCGGCCGCCAGTCCGCTTGAGGCGATGATCCGGACGCGCGGGTCCATTTTCCGCAGGGCGCGGATCGTCGCCGGGCCGTCCATGTAAGGCATCATCATGTCGGTCAGGACGACCTGAATGCTGTCCTTGTTGGCGGCGTAGATCGCCACCGCTTCCGTGCCATCAGCCGCCGTCATGACGTTGTAGCCGTATGCTTCGAGCGTCCCCCTGGTGATCTCCCGGATGGCCGCTTCGTCATCAACCAGCAGCACCAGTTCGCCGTGACCGGCGGGCAACTCAGCCTGCTCTGCCTCGGCCTGCTGCATCATTTCTGAGGTGACCGCCGGCAGATAGACCTTGAACTCCGTCCCCCTGTTGATTTCACTATAGACGTCCACAAAGCCCTGATGACTCTTCACGATCCCGACCACTGTGGAGAGCCCCAGGCCCGTCCCCTTGCCGTATTCCTTGGTCGTAAAGAAAGGCTCGAAAACCTTGTTGAGATTCTCGGCCGGAATCCCGACCCCGGTGTCGGTGATCCTGATGAGGACGAACCGCCCGGGGTTGGCCTCCAGGTGCATCCGCGCGTAGCTGTCGTCGAGGACCAGATTTTCAGCGCTGATCGTGAGTGCGCCGCCACCGGGCATCGCGTCGCGGGCGTTGACGCACAGATTCATCAGCACCTGGTAGAGCTGCGTGGCGTCGCCGGTGACGACCCACAGGTCATCGGGAAGGGCAATCCTGATCTCGATTGCTTTAGGCAGCGTCTCCCTGAGGATTTTCACCACCTCCCTGATCAGGTGCTTCGGTTGCAGCATGATCCGCTCGCCTTCGACCCCACGCGCGAAGGTCAGCACCTGCCTGACCATATCCGCGCCGCGCTCGATGTTGGTCTGGAGGATCTGGATGAGGCGCCGGCTCTCCGGGTCGGTGATCTTTATCTGCAGCAGATTGATGGCCGTGAGGACCGGCGAGAGGACGTTGTTGAGGTCATGCGCGATGCCGCCCGCGAGGGTGCCGATGCTCTCCATGCGCTGGGCGCGCAGGAACTGGGCTTCGAGCTTCTTCTTCGCGGTGATGTCGGTGTTGATGGCGAGGATTGATTTGGGACCATCCGCATCGTCACGCACGAGCGTCCAGTGGCATTCAGCGATGATCTCCCGCCCGTCTTTCGTCACCTGATGCAGTTCGCCGATCCACTCCCCGTTGCTGACCACAGCCTGTTTCGCCCGCGTGAAGTTTGCGGCGTTTTCCTGATGGAGCAGCTCGCGGACATCACGCCCGGCGGCTTCCTTGCCGGTCCAGCCGTAGATGCGTTCGGCTCTCCTGTTCCAGAAGAGGATGCGGTCGGCCAGATCCTGGACAAGGATGGCGTCCTGCGCGTGATCGAGCAGGGCGGCCTGTTCGCGCAACTGTGCTTCGGCCCGCTTGCGCCCGGTGATGTCTACAATCGAGCTTAAGACCAGCACCTCGCCCTCCGCCTCAATCGGGTTGAGACCGATCTCGATGGGCACCTCGCTGCCGTCCTTCCGCAGCCCGTAGAGGTCGCGGCCCGCACCCATCGCCCTGGTTTGCGGCGCGGACGCGAAGCCCGCCCGGTATCCGGGGTGCCTGTGGTGAAAGCGCGTGGGCACGAGCATCTCGACTGATTGCCCGATCAGCTCCTGGCGGGTGTAGCCAAAGAGTCGTTCGGTCTGCGAGTTGACGAGGATGATCTGACCCTGCTGGTTGACCATGACCATCGCATTCGGGGCTGATTCGACGGCGAGGCGGAACCTGTCGTCGGCCCGCTTGCGTTCGGTGATGTCGCGCAGAATGACGGTGAACAGCTTCTGCCCGCCCACTTCGATCTGCGAGATCGAGGCTTCGATGGGAAACTCTTCGCCATCGGTGCGCAGCCCGTAGATGGCCCCGAGCGACCCCATCGAGCGCTTGCTGACATTCGTCTGGCCGAAGCCCCGGACGTGTTCCGAATGCGCGCGGCGGAACCGCTCCGGGACGAAGCGGTCGAGCGGCTGCCCGATTGCTTCGGCGGCTGGGCAGCCGAACATCTGCTCGGCGGCGGCATTGAAGATCACAATGCGCTGCTCGTCGTTGACGGTGATGATGGCATCCATCGCCGAGGCGATCACGCTCGAGAGCTGTGCCTGACTCTCGCGCAACGCTTCCTCCGCCTGCTTGTGGTCGGTGATGTCAACACCCACGCTGATGACCCACTCGACATCCCCATCCAGCCCCGCCAGGGCGCTCGCGCTCCAGGCGATCAGCCGGCGCCCGCCATCTCTGGTCAGCCAGTGGTTCTCAAACCGGCTGCGGGAGTGCCCGGCCCGGAGGTCACCAAACATGGCTTTGACCTGTTCGACTTCTTCGGGGGCGAGGAAGGTGTCCCAGAGGAATCGCCCGCGCATTTCGCCGGCGGTGTAACCGGTCGTCTGCTCACAGCCCCGATTGAATCGGACAATCCGGCCCTCGCGGTCAATGACGAGGATCAACGCCCCGGCCGTGTCCATGATCGCCGGGATCAGGCTGCGTTCCAGCCCCGTCTCTGATTCCGCACCGGGAGGGAAAGTGGTGTCGGGGGGAAATTGTGAGTTCATGCTGGCCCTGCTGAAGAGTGTCCACCTGCCCCGACAAGTCAACTCGCCCGCCTCCTGAACCCTCCTGTTTGAGGGAAGGCCTCCGCTGAGAATGACGCAATACTTCTGTCGGAGACTACGATTCCTGTAGCCGGAAATTCTAGCGGGCAGCTACGCCTCTGTCTACGGTGCGGGTGGTGTCCTGATGGAAAATTGTCCCGATCAATTCTTCCAGTGTCTGGCTGTGATGCCTGCTTTCATCGCTGGCGTGATTATTCGCTTCTGTGGGCGCGAACGGCAGGGACAGCTCTCAGCCGCAACCCAATGAGTTTCCGGATGACCGGCAAACGGAAGGAAATCAGAAGATGATTCAAGGGAGGGAAGAGCAGAGGAAACAAATCAGAGGGGGCCGCAGGCTGGAGTGCGGCCCCCTCTGGCCCAGCCTCTTAGAACAGGTGCTTGAATGCCTCTCCGGCCACCTGCACTTCGGCGACTTCCTTCTCGCCCGCAGCATTTTTTCGCAGCGTGACTTTAGTGTTGGTCGCCGCCTTTGCGACCGGCTCGACGTTGCACCTGACGCGAGCCACTTCTTTGCCGACCGGTGTGTTGCCCATCTTATACCCGGCTGCCATCCCGACTTCCTTGAAGATGATGACGTGGTCACCGCCCTCTGCAACGTGCTGCACCTGATACATCCCCGGGTTGAGGATAGTGTCGCCCACCTTCACCTTCTCGGTGAAATGCACCGTGCCCTTCTGCCCGACTATCACGTCTCCGCCCGTCTGGGCCTTGTGGTGTTCCCGGTGGCTGTCCTGAGCCAACCCGCCGAAGCCAGCCAGAGCCAGGAAAAACAGCGTCCCGACTGCAAGATTTCTGATGTTCATAAATGTTCCTTTCTATTCTGACCTGATGACCCTATAGAAGGATGGATTACCAAACAGGCAGCCATCCTTGCCTTCGGCTGGTGATTAATTGGGTTCGGCAAAAACTGGTTTGCACCGTCTCTGCTCGTGCGATTTGTCAATAGCCCTCTTGAAAAAAAGTTAGCTAAAGATCTTTTCGTATCCTAGCCAAACGTTATCGCAATCGGCGCAGACAAGTGAATCTATGCTTTAACTTGATTGATGTCTGTTCAATTTTGAACACCACCTCAACTAAAGACTTTTGCAAGAGGTCTAATCACTCGCGAACTTACAGGTGCAACCACCGTTCCGGGGCAGGATGGGCCATTTTCACCGCGATAATTGCCTGTGGGGCGTCCGAGGTGGGGAAATATTCTGAGCGGCTGCGACGCGAGTGAGTGAAATTCCTCAGGCGGCCCGGATGACAACGGTCGTCAAGGGCTTTGCGCGAAACAACAAAGCCCCGGTGGCTCAATCGAGCGATCGGGGCTTTGCCGCTCTGCTACACATTTTGAAGTGGCTTCCCTGAGACAGATATAAGTGCAGAGACGGCACCAATGGCGAATGGCAGCGGTTCATTCTTATGGCCAGGTTTCACTGACCCCGGTGATCGTGCTGATCCGAATCCGAAAGACGATGGTCTCGGGCAGTCCGTCAGCCTGCGACATGGCTGATTCGACCGGGGTGAAATGCGGCAGGTGGGCGAACAGTCTGGAAAGGACTCGTTCGCGTTCATCAGGGTCGGTGATCTCTTCGTAGCTGCCGGAGGCGATGACGCTCCACCACTGGAATTCGTTCCTGGTTTCATCCACCTGCAGGCACGCGCGCGGGTTGGCGCGCAGCGCCGTGATCTTGCGGCCGGGCAGCGAGTGGACGTAAATCGAGTCGCCCTCAAACAGGTAGTGGACGGGGACGACATAAGGTTCGCCCTCGGCGACGCACCCCAGGCGCGCGAGTGTATTCTCGCGGAGCAACGCGCGTGATTCGTCGGGGTTCAGTTGAATGATCATCAGGACATCTCCTTGCAAACTTCAGTTCTTCATCAACAAATCGCCGGCCGCCGGGCTCCCTGTCTCAGGAATGTTCCAGCCGCCAGTACTTCTCCTGCACCTGCTTCGCCCAGCCCCAGAAGCGGCCCTGTCTGACGCTCGCTTCGTCATTGTCCCACAGCTTTTTATGCACGTAGACCGAGTCCCCGCCGCCCTCGTCAATCACAAGCATCAACTCGTGATCATATCTGGCCTGGGGCTCGCGCCCTTCGATCGCGGCGGCGAGGTTGGCCGCCGCGACCCTGCCCTGCAGCACGGCCATATGTCCCATCTTCGGCCCGAGGAAATTCACCGAGTCGCCGGCGGCGTACATCCTTTCGGCGCCCGTCACGCGCAGGTGCGTGTCAACACGCACGTAGTTATTCGCGTCAGTGATCCCGAGATACCTCGCTTCGACGGGGCCGTCAAAAGGCGGGACGAGCATCAGCAGGTCGTAAGACAGGCGCTGCCCTTTGCCCGTCCACACTTCGCCGGCCCCCACACAATCAATGGGGAAGTCGGGCAGGAATCCAATGTCGTGTTCATCGAGCGCGGCGCGGAGCGCGGGCGCGACCATCGTGCCGCCCAGCTGGCCGCCCGGGGGCTCCGGGCTGACGACCGTGATTCTGACGCGGTCACGGTCGCCACGTTCTCTGAGCAGCCGGTCAAGCGCGAAGGCCGTTTCATAAACCGGCACGGCGAGCCGCGCGTCCGGGCAGTAGCCGATGACGGCGTGCCCCCGCCGAAACTCCCTGAGTGCTTCGCGGAACTTCAATGCCGCCCCGGGAGTCAGCAGGTGATGGGCGTACTCAAAGAAGCCCGGGACGCGCTCTGTGGCCAGCCGGCGACCGAGCGCGAAGACTAAATAGTCATAAGGCATCCTGCCTTCGACCCTGCCGCGCGGAATGACGACCTCGCGGGCATCCGGGTCGGGGTACGCGACTTCGGCCTGGACGAAGTTGATGCGCCGGTCGAGCATTGCCTTCTGCAGATCGAAGAAGATCTCCCCGATCCCGCAGCGACCGAAGGCCAGCCGGACCAGCGCCGGGTAAAAGGTGAAATCGCGGTGGCGCGAGACCAGTGTGATCTGGTGTTCCGGCCCCAGCCTTTTCGCCAGTTCTTCGGCCGCGACGACGCCGGCAAAGCCGCCGCCCAGGACCACGACGTTCGCCATTATTTTTTCTCCCTCGCGCTCAACTCGCGGCAACGCACGATCTCGACCGAACACTTCGCATGCGACGCGACGGCCTGCGAAACAGAACCGAGCAGGAAGCGCTTCAGGCCTCGATAGCCGTGCGAGCCGAGGACGATCAGATCCGCCCCCCACCGCTCGCCCTCGTCGAGGATCACGTCTTTGGCATGACCCGGGATGGCCTCGGTCGAGATCTCAAGCGGCCCCTCCTGCCGCATCCTGATTTGTTCCCGGGCTTTGGTGATCGCTTCGCGCGCCTGATCCTGCCCTGCCTTTTCCATCTGCAGGTAGTAACTCTCAGGCAGCGCCCACGACTCAGGCGTTGGCACAAAGGGCGACTCGGCGACAGAGAGGATCTTCACCTCACTGCCCGCGGGCCATGGCCGCCGGGCGACTTCCTTCGCTGCCGCATCACTACATTCAGAGCCGTCTACTGCTAACAGGATTTTCATGACAGTCCTCACTTGGGTTGGATTGTGAACGGTTGAATTCCGCCCGTCCGCAATCATCAATCTACATTCTGAATTTGTCTTCAGAGCAGTTTCCCTGCCCTCTGGCCACGAGCGCCCGGCGTGATCCGGCAGCGCGCGAGCTTGATGAGGTCGGCGCGGCCACACGGCATGGCTCGATATTTCAGCAGCGCGCCGGCGAGATTGGGCGCAGCGGCGAGCCTGCCGGCTTCAACCAGCACGGGGATCCGCTCCGGCCCCGTACCCGCCCTGATGTCTTTAAGCACGCCGATCAGGTGTTCCGGGCCGACATCAACCACGACCAGGTCAGGCCCTGCGCGGCAGGCCCGGGCCGCTTCTTCAGGGTCGGTCACACCGGTGACTTCAATTTCACCCCTGCCGAGCGAAGCCCTGAGCGTGGCCAGTCGGTCCGTAGAATCACTGACGATCAACAGGCTTGCCCTGGGCGCCGTGGGTGGACTCGTCCGGCGTCGGCTCACCTCAGGAGCGACAAGGGCTGGGGCGGCATTCATCGTTCTCCCTCCTGATTCTTCCCATTGGCGGGCGCGAAGTTCGTCGGCCTGAGCGGGCGCGCGATCAGCACCGGGCAGGGTGCCTGACGCAATACGCGGTCGGCGTTCGAGCCGAACAATGCGCGCATCGCAAAGCCCGCGCCGTGGACCCCCATGCAGATCAGGTCAATCTGGTGTTCCTCGGCGTAAGCGAGAATCTCGCGGTAAGGCTGACCGGCTTTGACTGCCTGGGTGACCCGGCACCACAGATGCGCCTCATCGGGAATGGACTGGTCGAGCATCCTCGCCGCGCGGTTGAAATCACCCTCGCCGCGGGGCGACAACATGGCGCCGGCTGGCACCGGCACAGCCGGCAGGACATGCATCAGGTGAAGCTCGGCCTGATACTCCTGCGCCATTGAAATCGCGTACTGGAGCGCCAGCTCCGAGTCAATCGAGAAATCATGGGCGACGAGGATCTTCCTCAGGTCAACCTCGCACGAAGTCAGCCCGACCCACTCGTGTTCATCCGGGTGAGTGACCAGCACGGGGCAGGGGGCGGTGCGACAGACCGCTTCCGCCGTCGAACCAAGGAGCGCCGCTGCCAGTGGCCTGCGCCGCGAACGCATCACGATCAGATCAACGCGGCGCTCGGCCGCCACCCTGGGGATGACGGTCTCGGGATCGCCTTCAACGATGAGGCCCTCACAATCCGGCAGACAGTGCGTCACGCCCGTGTAAGGTCTGATGGCGGCTTCAAACCGTTCCCTGAAATGATCGCGCGCCGCCACGTCCACGAACGACGACGGATCGTGACAGTAACAGACGAAGAGCTTTGCTTCGTAAGTCCTGGCCAGCGCGACGGCGTAACGCAGCGCCGCGTCTGATTCGGGTGAGAGATCGGTCGGACAAAGTATGCGCTCGATGGTGGTCATAAAATTCACGCCCCTTCCGTGACGGTGACTGTCGGGCGGAGTAACTGCAACGGGTGTGCCCTGGCTCTGACTGGCGTTTTCAGCAGTAAAGGGGCAGGGGGTTGAGGAAAATGACCAGTAAAGGGTGGAAAAATCCCCAGCGGGAGGGGACAGGTCTGGAGTGCCGGCTAAGACCCCTGCTGCTGTCCCGGGTGAATTTCACGAGGAAGGCGAATGGTGAAGGTGGAACCGGTGCCCGGGGCGGAAGTGACTTCGATTTGCCCGCCGTGCGCGCGGACGATGCGGCGTACGGCGGGCAGGCCCAGGCCGGTGCCGTTGGCCTGAGTCGTGAAGAAGGGGCTGAAAATCCGCAGCAGGTTATCGTCAGTAATGCCGCGCCCCGTGTCACTGACTTCGATCACTACTTCGTTCCGAGTGCCGCCGTCAGGGCCGGGATGGTTGACAGGACTGCGGTCACACAGCCGGACGGTCACGGAGCCCTGGTGATCAATCGCCTCAATCGCGTTGAGCAGCAGGTTGAGTACGGCGTCCTCGATCTGCGCCGGATCAATTGGCATGACGATGGGTGCGGCGGACGGAATGAAGTTGATCCTGATCTGATGGCCATGTGTGGCCGCGAGGCCGGCCGCCTGATGCCGGGCCAGGCTGACGGCGCGCTGCACGGCGTCGGTGAGCGAAGCCGTCTGAAAATTGAAACCGCGTGGGCGCGCGCGCTCGAGCAGCGCCTGGACTGTCGCGTCAACCCGCCCGACTTCTCGGCGCACGCCTTCCAGCACTTCACGCTCAGGGCTATTCGGGCTGCGCCGCCCGATCAGAATGTCAACCGCGCCCTGAATGCCCGCCAGCGGATTTTTGATTTCATGAGCCAGCCCGGCGGCCAGTTCGCCGAACCGCGCCAGTTGCTCGACGCGCGACAGCTCGCGTTCGCGCGCGATGACGTCAGTAATGTCGCGCACGACCATCACGTAAGCGGTGACCTGCCCGCTCTCATCGCGGACTGGTGAGACGCGGGAACGCAGACGCTGGCCCGGCTGCCGCCCGCAGATCTCCTCACTCGTCACCCGGCCCGTCGTGTTGCTTGCCGACCGCGCGCAGAACTGCGGGAGCGAGCCGGTCTCATTCGCGCAGCCGAAGACTTCGGCGCAGGAACGTCCGATGATCTCGTCGAGCGGCAGGCCGATCATGACGGCGAAGGCGCTGTTGGCGCGCACGATCCGCGAATCGAGTGATTGCACACAGACGCCGTCCTCTATCGCCTCGAACAGAGCTTCCCAGGCCGGGGGCAGCAGTGCGCCGCCAGCGCGGAAGATGGGGAGTGGGTTTTCTTCGTTCATTGAGATGTTTCGGCCGCCGCCCCTTCGAGTTTCTTCAGGCGGTAGCGCAGTTGATCGCGCGAGATGCCCAGCAGTTCAGCCGCCCGCGTCTGATTCCCGTTGCTGCGCTCCATCGCCTGAGTGACCAGCGACAATTCGACTGCTTCAAGCTCAACCCCGCGGGCCGGCAGGCGGAACAGCCCTGCCAGACCTTCGTCCTTCGCCGTCTCCGGGGCCGCAGGCCCGGTGCCTGCCGCGACCATGGTCGCCGGAATCTCCGACGTTTGAGACGCCTGCTCCGCCGAGACCCCGCGCGGCAGCCACATCTCCGTGACCAGCTCGCCGTCTTCAAGGATCATGACGCGTTCGATCACGTTGCGCAGTTCACGCACGTTGCCCGGCCACGCGTAGCGGCGGAAGATGTCGGTGACTTCGGGCGAGAGCCCGCGAATGCGTTTGCGCAGCTTCTCGTTGAACTGCCGGATGTAATAATCCGTCAGCAGCAGCACGTCATCACCGCGCTCGCGCAACGGCGGCAGGTCAATCTGGATGACCGAGAGGCGGTAGTACAGATCGAGCCTGAATTTCCCCGCTTCGCTTTCGGCCCTGAGGTCGCGGTTGGAAGCGGCGAT
Source organism: Blastocatellia bacterium (assembly GCA_035652435.1). Taxonomy (GTDB): domain Bacteria; phylum Acidobacteriota; class Blastocatellia; order RBC074; family RBC074; genus DASRDU01. Next base: position 3,096 of record DASRDU010000192.1, on the reverse strand, counting down.
CACGCGCACGTCGAGCGGGATGTCCCTGAGCCCGCCGACGCGACGGAAGGCGCCCTCCTCCAGCACGCGCAACAGCTTCGCCTGCAAACCGAGTTCGAGTTCGCCGATCTCATCCAGAAAGACCGTGCCGCCCTCGGCCTGCTCGAACAATCCTTCCTTGCGCCCCTTGGCATCGGTGAACGCGCCCTTCTCGTAACCGAATAACTCGCTTTCGATGAGCGTCGCCGGAATCGCCGCACAGTTGATCGCCACGAAGGGGCGGTCACTGCGGCGCGAGCCGTAATGGATCGCCTTCGCCACCAGATCCTTGCCCGTGCCGCTTTCGCCCTGCAACAGCACCGACGAGGCTTCACTCTCGGCGACCTTGCGGGCGAGCGCGATCATCTTCTGCATGACCGCTGATTCGCCGATGATCTGTTCGAAGCTGAATTCGCGCGTCCGCTCGCGCTGGATCCGGCTGACTTCCTTCCGGAGCTTCCCGGCCTCGATGCCGTTGCGGATCGTGATCTGAAGTTCATTGAGGTTGATCGGCTTGCCGATGAAATCGTAAGCGCCGCCACGCAACGCCGCGAGCGTGTCATCCACCATCACGTTGGCGGTGATCATAATCACGACGGCCTGCGGCTGGCGGCTCTTGATTTCACCGAGTACGTCGAGCCCCGATCCGTCCGGCAGGTTGATGTCGAGCAGCACGGCTGTCGGGCGCTCGCCTTCAAAAGCGGAGAGCGCGCCCGCCACCGTCCCGGCCTCAATTGGCTCATACCCCCACCCGCGCAGCGCCTCGGTCAGCGTCCAGCGGATCATGGGTTCATCATCAACAACGAGAATCTTTTCCCTGGCCATATGTTCGTTATTTCGCTCCTGCACGTCCGGCCTCCCGCCGTGCATCAGTTGTGTTCACTGCTGCAATTACCCTGCCACGCGGCAGACCACCCACCAGAGGAGTGGAAAACCCGCCGGCAAACGGCCCGTTCAGGTTTCAGCGCAGTCCGTATGAACTTAAGTGTAGTACGTGCAGGGCAAAAGGCAATCAGACGCGATGGGGGGTGAGCTGAGGCAGCAATGGGAAAACAAGGCGCCGGGAAATTCGGCCAGCCGCTCGTGAGTAAAAATCCGCAGCGCCGCGGAATAATCCGCAAACGCCCGACCGGCGTCTTCGTGAAACTGCATGCAATGATGAAGTGAGTTTCTGTTCGGACTCCGGCCGGCAAACCGCACCACGCCTTCAACTGTCGGCAAAGACGGCCAGCGTCTCTTCATCGGGAATCCTGATCCGGCGCCCGTCCACGGTGATGAGTTCGTTCTGCTGCAGGCGCGCGAGGGCACGGGAGACCACTTCGCGCACCGAGCCGATCCGCGCGGCAATCTGCTGGTTGGTCAGCGCCAGCGTGACTTCCAGGCCCGCCTCCGTCTGACTGCCCCTCGCGCGGGCTTCGCCGAGCAGCCAGCGCGCCAGCCGCTGATCCACCTCGCGCAGCGACAGTGCCTCGACCAGCGCGGCGCACTTCCTCAGCCGCCCGGCCAGCAGTTTCAGCGCCGCCAGCGCGATCTGCGGGTACTCCAGACAGAGCCTGTGTACGTCGCGCTTGTCAATGAACAGCACGAGCGTGTCTTCCTCGGCGGCGACCGTGGAGGGGTAAGGCTGGTCGTCGAAGACTGGCAACTCGGCGACGGTCGCCCCGGCGCGTTCGACGTGGATCACCTGCTCGCGCCCGTCAACGCCTTCGCGGAAAGCGCGCACCGATCCTTCGACGATGGCGAATAACCCGCGGGCCTCATCGCCGGCGATAAACAACACCTCGTCACGCGCGAGGCGCCGCTCGATGGCGCGTTCGCCGAGCGCCTGAAGCTGGGCGGTTTCGAGTTCGCCAAAGAGCGCCGTGCGGCGCAGGGCGGCCAGTTTTTCTGACGTGGTCATCGGGCTGCATTCTCGCGCCCCGGCCGCCCTTGTTCAAGCCCCGAATCAGACGGGTCTGAAAGTGAGGGTGGTGAAGACCAGAAAGACCAGTGACCAGGCGAGTTCGAGCAGGCCGGCGCGTTTGAGGTTGACCTGAGCGGGCGGTCTGATGAGAGTCAGGAACGTGCGGGCCATCACCGGCGCGAACGCGATCACCGTAAATAAATGCAGCCTCCCGGTCACGGCGAGCGTGAGCAACGCGGCCAGCAGGAAGCCATGATAAAGAGCGCAGTGCTGCCAGACCTGTCGGCGCCGCTCCTGCCGCCGCCGGTTCAGGTTCAGTATCCGCAGCTTGATGTAAAACACGCTGCTCGAAAAAAACAGCACGCTCAGCCCCCAGAGCCAGAAGGCGGTCTGGTCCCACACCCCGCGGATGACATAGTAAGCCGCCGGGGCAGTCAGCGTCATCGCCGAGATCGCCAGGACCTCGCTCCGGATCGAGCGATCTTCCAGTTCGAGCGCCTGCTTCCCGTTGATCGCGAGCAGCGCCGTCCCGACCAGGGCGAGTGGGATGAGCAGCCAGAGGTGATAAACGACAATCAGCGGCGCGCCGAACAACGCGGCCAGCCCGAGCCAGGTCGCGAGCAGCCGGCCCGCACTGCCTGACTCGCGCCCGCGCGCCCGCGCCCGCCACCACGCGAGCAGCGATTCGCGCGAGATGAACATGGCGCTCGCCGACGCGAGCAGCAGCAGCGCCGCCGGCGTGACCCCCCCCGCGGTCAGCACGCCCAGCACGAAAGGCACATACAACATCGCCCACGCGCCGTGCTCTCTCGGCAGATTCAAAATCTTTCGCAACTTCATCACTCTCTCCTTCAATTCGCGCAGCGAATCAATCTTACCTCACAGCAAATCATTCGCCACCCGCGCGGCCGGTGAATTTTCCCCACAATCTGACACGACGCATTTCACCGCGGGAAATTTTTTACGGCTATGACTTAAGTCACTGCACCCGGCGCGGCGCGGCCATAGACTGCCGGACGGAATAAGGAAACTCAGTAGTCCGTCAACTAAGTTTCCTTATACCTGATGTTGTCAGCGTTCACCCGCTGGTAGTGCGAGTTCAATCTCTTCCTGGCGCCCTCAATCGAGAATTGCCAGTGGATTCTGATCCTCTTCTCGCTCCGCTCCTTGATAAG
>DASRDU010000191.1:0-3728 GCA_035652435.1 Blastocatellia bacterium | reverse complement strand
CGAGCATCTCTGGCAGAAGATCAAATACAGGTGGTTGCCCCTGGAGGCTTCACAATCCTTCAAGCGAATGACGGAAGCTCTTTTCGAGATACTTGCCGGGATCGGGTCAAAATACCGCATTACTTTTGCTTAGGTGCTTAGATGCTGTTGAAGAGTAGCTTGAATGTGCCGTGCGGCTGGGCGCGCTTGAGGATCTCCGGGCCGAACAGCAGCACCTTGCCCTGTCCGACTCTGGCTTCGACCGCTGCTACACCGCCCTCAAGGTATTCCTGACCCCAGGCCCACCCGCTGCGCAGCGGCGACTTGCTGTCGAACCAGGCAATCGCTTTCACGCCACGCGAGGCGGCTTCGGGGTCGAGCCTGAAGACGGGGCTGTTGTCGAAGAACATGACGGCCTGCTCGCTCATCCCCTGGCCCGCGGGGTGCGTCGCTTCAACGTGGGCCGAGAGCAGTGAGCCGGGCACGTAGAACTTGGTGCGCGCGAGCGGGGCGCCATTTTCGACCAGGTGGTTGTGGATCGGCAAGCCGAGGTGCGTGGCGAGGTTGGCGGCGGAATCGCCGATAGCGATCACCGTGCCGCCCTGCTCAATGAAGCGTTTGATCTGCGGCAGGGTCCGCTCCGCCGTCACGCGCCCCTGCTGCCCCTGGTATTCAGCCGGGAGGTCGCTGATCGTACCTTCATCACCTGAGCGTCCGCCGCCCCTGCCGCCGCTTGCTGCACCCGGAATGCCGCCGCCCGCGAAGATCAGCACGTCATACCTGCTGTTCAGATCGCCTGCGTCAAGCGTCGGCGGGAAGACGCGCTCGAAGGGGAACTCGAATTGTTCGAGAATCCACCGCGCCCACCCGGCATCCATCGAGCCGCCGTAGCGGTCCCATAAACCCACGCGTACATGGCTGAGCTTCAGCATATCACCTGTAGGTTTGCTAGCGGTCGCTTCAAAGCTTAGCCCGAGTTCCGCCGCGATCTTTTGCAGCCGGGTCAGGGTCGTACTCTTAGCCGGGATGTAGAGCGTGCCCGCCGGCCACGTCCGGCCATTTGCCGTGAGCAGGCTCCCGAGCCAGTATGCCTCTTCGTTCGCGCCAAGGAGCCGGTTGAGCGCGATGAATGAATCGTTGACCTGACGGCTCGACAGATACCCCGCGGCGCCATTCACAGTGATGACTTTGCCCGCCGGCGGTTTTGTATTCCAGTCCGTGATCTTCTCGAACGGCCCGGTGAAGCCTTCGAGGATGCGGTCGAACTCGACGCCCATTTGCAGCGCCAGCGTCCAGCCGGCGTTGTCGTATGGCGGCGTCGGCGGTGAGCCCGGGTAAGGGAAGACGTCGGGGTGGTGTTGCGGCTCGAACATATCCATCACGTGCGGGCGGAAAGCCTGCGCGGCCAGGACGACATATGAACCCGCCGGGTAGGTCTTGCCCTGCACCTGAAATTCGCGGGTCGCGCGGTGGACGGTGATGCCGGTTTCGAGCAGCGCGTTGATGAACTTCGTGGCCGTGGGGAAGTCCGGCTGGTTCGCGGGGATGATGAATCCACGCGGGTCGCGCAGCTCGGGCGTCCGCAACTCGGCCCAATATGCCATGTCTCGTTCCGCGCTGTCGCCCTCCCCGGTTGCGCCGCGTGTCTGGCCGCCCGTCTCGCGTGCGATCTTTGCGGCGAGCGCCGCATACCGCTGGGGCGAAGGCGTCCAGTCGTCGCGGCTACCGCGCTCAATCGAGTTCTTACCCATGCGGTAGATATTGAACAGGAGGTTCTCCTTCATCCGCGAGGCGTAATCCAGCACCGCGCGGTTGCAGGTGATCGAATACTCGATTGACTGCCGGAAGTGCCAGGTCTGCGGCGCAATCGGGTAGGCAAGGTCGCTCGTCGGCAACTGCCGCTGCATCACCAGAGGCACGCGCATCGGCGTGGGGCTGCCGATCATCTCCGTCAGCAGGGCGATGATGTTATGAAAGACCGCCGTGTTGCGGATGCCCCCATTCCACCAGCCGTCATAGGCACCGCCTGAACGCATCGTCGCCCCCGGTTTGCCTTCGGCGGCCAGCCGCGTGTGCAGCGCCGTCCCTACCATATTGATACCGAGTACAACCAGCGGGTCCTGATTATAGTTGAACGGGTCGCGCAGTGGCGGAGACCAGAGGACTGTCCCGGCGGGCCCGCTCTGATGGTGGTTGTACAGGATCTGCGGGAACCACTCATGATAGAGGACGCGGTTCATGTTTTCAGTTTCGGGCTGCGTCGAAGCGAAGAAGTCGCGGTTGTTGTCGTGCCCGATATATTTCTGGTAGAGCCTTGGCAGCCCGGCGAGCGTGCGTCCCTCGGGCTTCGTGTGGCGCATATACCAGTCGGCGACCAGATCATTGCCGTCCGGGTTGGCGTGGACGAAGAGGATGACGACGTCGTTGAGGAAGCGGATAGTCTCCTCGTCGTTACGGCTGACCATCTGCCAGACCATCTCGCCGAGCTGCTGTGCGCCCAGCGTCTCGCTTGCGTGGAGCCCGCCGTCAATCCAGACCACGGCCTTGCCTTCTTTAGCGAGCGCCCTCGCTTCGTCATCCGTCAGCCCTTCAGCCAGCGCCAGCCGGCGCGAAATCTCACGATAGCGGGCGAGGCGGCGATGATTTTCCGGCGAAGTGACGATGGCCATCAACTGCTCGCGCCCCTCAGCGGTTTTACCGATCCCCCGGACGACGATCCGGTCGGATTGCCGCGCCAGCTTATGCCAGTAAGCGGAAATCTGCCGGTAGGTGGCGAGTTGGTAGTCGTCGCCGAAATTGAAGCCGAACTCTTCCCTGGGTGTCGTGATCCGGGATTGCGCGCTCACGCTCGCGGGCGAGGTCAGGACTGCTGCGAACGCGATCAGGAGAACGATGCGTTTTGAAGTGGTCATGGTGATCCTCCTGCTCATAATTGCCGGCTGGCGGCCTGTGGAAAATTAACTGCCGTCGATCTACTTTCCGCGCCGCCGCTGCATAATCGCCCTGATCCTTCTGCGCGTGTACCTCTGGAGCATGACAGGGTAGATGTTGCAGACTACATTTGATATGACCAGCAATGCCGCCACCTTATACCAGCCTGTAAACACGGCCAGCAGGGCCGGTGGAAGCATAAACAAAAAGCCTGAAACGTGAGCTTTCTCGCTCAATCGTCCCATCGCCTCTGCTTCGGGGAGAGACCTGCCTGTTACTCCTGTGTAAGACGGGTCATACCGCCGCGCGAAGTAATTGAAGTAATCACCCCCGACGACGAAATGCCGGAAGTATCGAATACCCAGCCGCTCGTACACTGCCGCCGACTCTTCAAACCTGAGTACGCGGAAGTAGTGATCAGAGCAGATGTGGAGGGTCAGCACTCCCGCGCCTGCGAGCAGGAGAGCGGTGCCCAGGCAGACGAGCCAGACCGATCCTCTATTGACCGCTAACCAGATCACTCCGATGGGGATGGTAAAAGAGAGGACGGTGGGCACCGTCAGCAGGGCGACGGCAAAAAGCCATATGAGCCTGCGGGCATTATTTCTCATCCTTACTGCTATAAGTCTGCGCTGCCAGATTACTCTGAGCGGGGTGCCCTGCTCAGTGCGTGCGGACTTACTGACTATCTCAAAACTGAAAGTGACAACAAAATGTTGTAGTTATCAGCATTGAACTGAACTGTCTCTTCAGGCACGCCATGCGCTATCCTTCCTGTGAGTCCAAGCACAAGGAGGAATAACTACATGGCGCACCTG
>DASRDU010000190.1:0-36684 GCA_035652435.1 Blastocatellia bacterium | reverse complement strand
TACAACCGTGAGCGCTTGCACCAGTCACTCGGCTACCGGACACCTGAAGCAGTTTTCAAAGAACGAACTGGATAATTTAGTGGGCGACACGATCCATCTAAAAAAACTGCATTCTGGTCTTGAAAATGGGGTACACCTTATCTGCCATCGCTTTATATGGACTGGGCAACAGCTGTTTTCGCCAGAAAGAACATGATCGGGCTGCTGAAGCTTACCGGCAGGCGATCAAATTAAAGCCGGATTTTGTTGAGGCGTACTACGACCTCGCCTGGCGCTACAGGGCGCTGAATAAACCGGAGATGGCGATTGAAACATACAGGCAGATGATCAACGCCAGACCCGACCCTGACGTTAAAGAGAATGCCTATGAGCAGATCGCCGGGGTTTATAAGAAACTCGGAAAAACGGCGGAAGTGATCGAAGCGCAGGAGCAGTTGGTTAAGGTGAAACTCGAGAGGAAGGCGATTGACGCGGGTCTGGAGCGGGATTACGGGATTGCCTATGAGGTCAGCACACTCGCCTCACTTTACAGAGCTGCCGGGCGGGAGCAGGAGGCAATAGCAAATTATCTCAGGACACAGGAAATAGACCCATATTCTGATCTTGCTTTCGAGGGACTTCTGAGTGCGGCGACTCTCTATAAAAAGACAGGAAAGACATCGGACGCAGAGAAGATATATCAGGACCTGATGGGAAAGCTTGATGATGTCCTGAAACAGAAAATTTCGAGCGAAAGAGAAGGGGCAGTGTATCATATCAGGGGCATCCTGTATCGGGAGATGGGGCGTAACAAAGACGCGCTTGCGGCATTCCAGAGAGCCGTCAGACTCAGGCCTGACTGGGTCCAGCCCCACAGCTATCTTCACAGGTTATATCTGGCAATGGGTGATCAGGCTGCCGCTGATAAGGAATTCGCCATCATCAAGCGGCTTGACGAAGAAGAAGCCCGCTCTATTAAAGAGGCAACTACTGTTATCAAGATCAAGTAAAGGAAATTGAGACAAGTTTCCGGCCTGCCTCCTTATTGATGAGACCAGCAAGTTCATTACTTTGGCGCGTCACCGGGTGTACTCATTCGCTTTGTTAAAGCCAGGTCGATCTGCGCTGACGACTATTTTTTCATCAGCACCGCGTCACGTTTCCGGCGCGAGAAGTCGAAGAGCGAAGGCTGCTGAATCTGCCCTTCGGCTGATTTGCCTCCCTTTGCCGCCGGCTTGCCCTGAATCATCGCCCCGCCACTTTCAGACAGGATCAGGATTCTAGTCTCATCGCCCGGCTCAAGCTTTCGCGCGCCGCCGCGGCGGACTTCGGCGAACAGTTTCGGCACGCGCTCTACCGCATACGTCAGCCACTCGGCCATTGTGACTACTCTGTCGGCCGGCTTGAAATCGGCGCGCGCGAGTTCAATGCCGTCGTGGACGAGCGCGTAAGTCATCAGCCCGTGCTGGACGGCCCTGTTTTCGAGCGCGACGTTGTCGGCCTGCGTCGCCGTCAGGATGCGCATGCCCTTGTCGTAAGAGAGCTGCCCGAGGCCCCGGCTGCCCATCGGGCCGGGTTTGAAGTCCGCGCCCTCGACCGATGCCGCCGACTGGCACGCGTCCACGACGAGCGCCAGCTCGCCCGCGTCCACGCCGCGCAGCCAGAGCGACAGCTCGTCGCTCGAAATACTGCGTTGCAGCACTTCGGGAGTCACTTCGCGCTTCGTGCCCGCTCCGCTGTCGTAAGTCACCAGGTAGAAGTTGCCGCCCCGGTCGGCGTAGCCGTGGCTGGCGAAGGAGATGATCACTACGTCTTCGGGTCGCGCGGGCCGGAGCCTCTCGGCATTCGGGATGGCTTTCAATCGGGCCTCATCAACCTGCCGCCCGGCGAGCGCGTCCAGCACCAGTCTGACGTTGCCCTTCGTCGCCTGCCGGAGTGTGACTGTCCTTTGCCCGTTCCTCAGCTCGTAATCGGAGAGCAGCGTCACCGGGATGACTTCATCATACTCGCCAGAGGATTTCAGCCTGTCCGCCATGACGCTTTGCAGTCGCCGCGCGTCGTTGGCCGCGAAGCGCAGGTCGAAGGACGAATTTTCGTAAGCGTTGACGCCGACCGTGATGACGTAAGCGCGGCCCTTCACCGTCTCGAGCGGTGCGGGCAGCACGTAAGTCTGGCGCGCGGTCTCGCTCTTGATGCGGTCGGCGTTGAAGGCGTAAGCGGAAAACTCGACCTGTTTCAGGTCGGCGCGGCGCGGCAGCCTGATGTTGTCAAAGGTCAGCACGGCTTTGCCGGACGCGTCCAGTCTGATTGCGCCGTCCTGCTCGGGCGCGCAACCGACCAGTTGCCCGTCGCGGAACAGGCGCAGGTTCCAGACGCCCGAATCCATTGTGATCTGCTGGCCGTCGCGCACGATCTTTCCGCTCAGGTTCGCGACTTCGACAGTGACTGAAATGGTGTCGGCATTGGGTGAAGTCGCCTGCGGTTTGATTTCGGCGATGCGGACCTGCGGCTGGATGCGGTTCTGCTCGGAGATTTTCGGCGCCGGAGGCAGCTTCTCGCCGGCGAGCAGCCGGGCCAGCAGGCGCGGCTCGTAATAGCTGCGCATGAAGATTTCGAGCGGCAGCGCCTGCAATGGCTCATCGGGGACGACCCAGTGCAGCCCCTGGATGTTTTCGAGGTTGCTCGTATCAAACTGCCCGTCGGGCGTCACGTTCACCCAGTCTCCGCTGTCGAAGGTGACCATCTGACAGATGACGTCGCCCGTCGCTGCGCTGCACAGCCGCAGGGTGCCGTTCTCGCTCCCGGTCAGGACGAAACGGCTGTCGGGTGAAAAGCTGACTTTCTCGACCGGGTCGCTGTGCCCTTTCAGGCGCAGCAATTCCTTCCCGGTCGCCGCGTCCCACAGCCGCGCGGTGGCGTCCGTGCTACCTGTCGCGATCAGCTTACCGTCGGGAGAAAAGGCGACGGATCTGACCGCCAGCGCGTGCCCGAGCAGGCGCCTGACCTCGCGCCCTGTGGCCCTGTCCCAGAGCTGCACGAGCGTGCCCGACCTCGACGAAACATTATTGATCGCGGTCGCCACCACTTTGTTATCCGGCGAGAAGGCGATGGACTCCACAAAGTTCGCGTTAGGATACTTCGGGATCACCCGCCATTTTCTCTCGCGGCCGGTGGCGAGTTCCCGGATGACCATGTTCGAGACATTGCCCGACTCATCTTCCTGGTCATAAGCCGCATAGCGCCCGTCGGCGGAAAAGGTGTACGCGCTGATGATGGTCTTACTCTTGCGGAGCTGTCTTGCCACCGTGCCGGTTCTGAGGTCCCACAACTGACTAGTCCAGGAGCAATCCGTCAGCAGAAATCTTCCGTCCGATGAAAACTCCATGCGCAGGACGCCTTTATCGTCTTCCTCGGAACTGCTCTCCAGTTTCGCAACGACCTTTCCGGTTGCGACTTCGATCACCCTGGTCTTCATCCCCACAGCCGCGGCGACGAATTTCCGGTCGGACGAAAAGGCCACGGCTGCTGCCGGCTCCGTATCGGCGTCGGGCAGCACGGATTCCTTACCCGTCGCGACTTCGCGTAACCGGATGTTCTCGCCGTCGCTCATCACCGTAAACAACCCATCCGCGGTGAAGACCGTGCCGGCCGCCTGGCTGGCGAAGCTGGTCAGTTGCCGCAGTTCGGCGCCGGTCGCGACGTCCCAGACTCTGATCGTCTGGTCATCGCCCGCGGTCACGGCGATCCGCCCGTCGGGCGAGAGCGCGAGCGCGCCAATCGTCCTCTCGTGGCCTTTCAGCCGCCGAATCTCTTTGCCCGAAGCGACGTCAATCACCACCGCGTCATGTGGCTGATCAAACTCTTTTTTGCTTTCCTCCTGCACCACCTTCAGCTTCCCGTCCGCCGAAAGGCCGGCGTCAGTTTCCGGCCTTTCGCCCTGCGTTTCTCTACCGTTTGTCAGCGCCCCTGTGGCGAGGTCCCACTTCTGAACGCCGCCACCCACCACGATTGATTTCCCGTCGGGCGTGAAGGCGGGCGCCGCGAAAAGCTTCAGCCCCCGCAGCCGCCGGAGCATTTTCCCGGTCGCCAGGTCCCAGATTCTGATGCTGCCTTCGCTCGACACGGCGATTGTGCGGTAATCGGGCGAGAAGGCGCCGGAGATTTTGCCGTCCTGATACCCCTTGTCATCGGTGTTGCCGCCGAAGCGCCTGATCTCGCGGCCCGTGGTGACGTCCCAGACGATGGCCGTCCCTTCACTCCAGCTCCCTGTGATCACATACCTGCCGTCGGCGGAAAACGTGATCGAATCAATCGTGTCCCTGGTGTGCCCCGTCTGCACGACGAGGCGCGGAGTGTTGGGTGTGGCCGCCGGCGGCGCGTTCCGCCTGGCCCGCTGTGCAAGCACGGGGCCGCCGTGGTACAAGACACATGCCGACAGGATGATGAGGGGCAGGAGTAGTCGCTTCGATCCGGATTGAGTCATAGACCATTCTTTCTGCGGATAACTGTCACTGACAGATCGAGCCTTTCAGCTCAATAAGGTTCCAGGCGGTAAGATTAACGATCCGTCTGAGGCCGGACAGATTCGGCGGGGCTCCTGTGGCGCAATCCTAACTCAGCTCGCGGCGAAAAAGGTAGCGGGAATTACAGCTGTCGTCACAGTACCGGGAGCATCAGCGATCGGGTGTTGATGGAGAGAGTGCTTCACGCAGGCACCCGGTCGCTGACGCTCCCGGTACTGTGATCAGATCAACTATGCCGAAAATAAAAATCAACGACATCAATATCCATTACGAAGTTCACGGCGCGGGCGAACCGCTGCTGCTGATCCACGGGCTGGGCGCGCGCGGCGAGAGCTTCGCTCACCAGCTGCCCGCCCTCGCGCCGCACTTTCTGACGATCATCTTTGACAACCGCGGGGTCGGCGAAACTGACCAGCCGCGCGGGCCCTACAGCATTCCGCAGATGGCGGATGACGCCGCCGGACTGCTCGACGCCATGGGGATCGAGCGGGCCCGCATATTCGGCGTCTCGATGGGCGGGATGATCGCGCAGGAACTCGTGTTGCGACACCCGCAGCGAGTGGTGAAGCTGGCGCTCGGCTGCACGCACAGCGGCATCAGGCATTGCACCCCGTCGCCCGCGTGGGTGACCGAACTCTTCCGCACCGCCGCGGGTAAATCGCGCGAGCAGGTCGTGCGCGATTTCATCCCGGTAAATTTCGCGGCGAAGACCCGTGAACACGACCGGGCATTGATTGAAACTGTCGTCGCCCGGATGATCAGTAACCGGCAGGAGCCTTACGCTTACTTCCAGCAGCTCGACGCGGTCTACCGCTTTGACAGTTATGACCGGCTGCCTGAGATCCGTCAGCCGGCGCTCGTGCTGACCGGGACCGAAGACCCGCTGATTCCGCCCGCCAACTCCGACGTGCTGGCCGCGCGCATTCCGAATGCGCGGCTGATCAGATTTGAAGATGCCTCGCACCTCTTCTTCATCGAGAAGGCAGATGAGGTCAACCGGGAGCTGCTTGAATTCTTCTCTGGGTGAGGCGCGGGGAAAAGTATTACAATACCGGCAGGCATAACGCCTGCGAATTTGTTGCAGATCATTGCGTCAGGCTGCCGAATCAGTACCGCGAGCGGTAGCGAGCGTGACTCCGTCGGGTGGCCCGAGTTCGGGGGCACGCTCGCTACCGCTCGCGGTACTGATTCGGCCCCAGGACAACAGCCGGTAATGCCTGAGGAGGGAATCATGAAATTTCTGGATCACGTCGCCATCAAATCAACCAACGTCGCCGCCGATGTCGAACGCTACCGCCAGCTCGGGTTCAGGGTCGAGGCCTGCTTCGAGGACTGGGGCATGGTGCGCGACGAGCATGGGGTCGGCATCGCACTGCTCGGCCCCGGCTCGCATCATCCGACCCACTTCGCCGTGCGCGTCGAGAGCCTCGAAGAACTCGAACGCGCCGCCGCCGCCGAAAAACGCCCGCTGCAGCATCACCGCGACAAAACAATTTCGTTCTACACCAAAGGCGCCGAAGGCGTCGCCATGGAAATGATCTGGTACCCTGAAAAGAATGAGTGATGAGACCGCCGGGTTCATCACCTCAGCCTGACACCTTACATCAGTATTCAGCTGTCAACCTTCTGCCCCCCTGGAATGTATGACAAACAGAATCACCCCGCCTCTGCTCCTCCTGCTGGTGATCATCAGCCAGCCCGCTGTTTCACTCAAAGCGCAACAGAATTGCCAGCCGCCCGCCCCGCAACTCTCTTCGGCCAGGCCGAACATCTTCACCGAAGAGCAGGAAGTGGAGCTGGGCGAAGCCATCGCCGAACAGCTCCAGAAAAACTTCCGCGTGATTGATGACGACGCGATCACCAGCTACCTCAGGGGCGTGGGCGAGCGCATCATCAGGCACCTGCCGCAGACCAGGCTGCGTTACCAGTTCTTTCTGGTTGACCTGCCCGAAGCGAACGCCTTCGTGCTGCCGGGCGGGCGCATCTACGTCTCGCGCAAGCTGGTCGCATTCGTGCAGAGTGAAGATGAACTGGCCGGCGTGATCGCGCACGAGATGGGCCATCTGGTGGCGCGGCAGGGCTCGACCGACATGACGCGGCTGATGCGCGAGGTGCTGAAAGTCACGCAGGTGGCGGATCGCCGGGACATCTTCGATAAGTACAACCAGCTCGTTGATAACTCCGCGCGCAACCCGAAGGCCTTTGGCCGTCTGGGCGGCCACGAGGACAAGGATCAGGTCGAGGCCGACCAGATCGGACTGCTGGCGATGGCCGGCGCGGGTTACGACCCGCAGGCTTTCAGTAAATTCTTTGACCGCCTGGCCGACACCAAAGGCAAAACCGGGGGCTTCTTTTCGAACCTCTTCGGCGTCACGTCGCCCGACTCGAAGCGGCTGCGCGAGATGATCAGGGGCGTCGCGTCGCTGCCCGCCGCGTGCATTGAAAATCGCGCGAGCGTGGCGACCGAGGATTTCAAGCGCTGGCAGTCTGCCGTCGTCAGCTACACCGGCCTCGGCCGCAAGGAAGCGCTGCACGCGGTCGTCTCGAAGCTGCTGCTTGATCCGCCGCTGCGCGGTGATGTCACGCACCTGCGCTTCAGCCCCGACGGGAAATACGTGCTGGCGCAGGACGACTCCGGGATCAACGTGCTGACGCGCGAGCCGTTCGCGCCGGTCTTTCGCATCACGGCCCCCGAAGCCGGCCACGCGCATTTCACCCCCGACTCGCAGGCGGTCGTCTTTCACAACTCGGCGTTGCGCGTCGAAACCTGGGGCATCGCCGAAGAGAAGCTCAGGGAAGCACATGAACTGGTCGTGCGCAAAAAGTGCGTCCAGACGGAACTCTCGCCCGACGGGAAGACGCTCGCGTGTCTGGACGGCGACATGACGCTCAATCTGTTTGACGTGGCCACCGGCAATCAGATTTTCCAGAAGAAGTCTTTTTACACGCCGGGCTTCCTGGATGTTTTTGTCCGCATGCTCAACGCCATCCTGAACAGCGACGATTCGGATGATTTTGAATTCGACTGGGTCAACATGGGCTTCTCGCCCGACGGGCGTTACTTCGCCGCCGGTCAGCGCAGCACCAACTACACCGCCGTCGGCATCTCTTCAGACAACTCCGCCGCCGTTTTCGACCTGCAGGCGAAAGCGCCAGTGAAACTGAATGGCACGCTCAAGAAGTTCCTGGCCGGCGGCTTCGCCTTTATGAGTCCGGACCGGCTGATCGGGCTGAACGTGGAAGACTCGCGCAAGTCCGGGATACTTTCATTCCCCGCGGGCGACGCGGTCGAGCAGTTCGATATGTACAGGGGGAAATTTGAAGCCCCGACGCGCGGCAATTACCTGCTCATCCGCCCGGCGGGGAAGATGGCTGTGGGCGTGATGGACGTGGCGAAGCGGCAGATCTTCAAAGGCAACCGGATGGCCGCGCTGGATACTTACGATCAGGTCTTCGTGGCCGAAAGGCTGACCGGCGAACTCGGGCTCTACGGCGTCGAGAAGAATGACCTGCGCGCGGTCGTGCAGCTGCCGCAAAGCCAGCTCGGGCGGTTGCGGGCGACGACGGTCTCGCCTGATTTCAAGTGGCTCGCGGTCTCGGAAAAGAATCGCGGGGCGGCGTGGGATCTGACCAAAGGCCAGCGCAAATTATTCGTCCGGGGATTTCGCGGCGGGCACGTTGGTGATGATGGCGCGCTGGTGGCCGACTTCCCGAAATTTGAAGGGACCGAGCGCAAGATCGCGCGGATTGATCTGAACCGACCTGAATCGGCCAGCGCAGTTGACGTCACAGAGGATCGCGCCCGTCAGTACGGCCCTTACATGCTGATCACGAAGCCGGCGAAAAAGGACGGCAGCAATTTTGAAGACGTCATTCTGGAGTTGCAGGATTCGGGCAGCCTCCGGACGATCTGGACCAAACCATTCCCCAAAGAGGCGCCGCGCGTCTGGCTGGACCCGCGCGAGGATTCACTGGTACTCTCCTGGCCCGTCTCGGACAAGGCCGCGCAGTCGGAGATCAAAAGCGATCCGGCGCTCAAGCAGAAGATGGGCAATAAGAAGGAGCAGGAAGGCGATTACTACCTGCAGGTCTATGAGGCCCGCTCCGGCAATCTCAGAGGGAAGCTGCTCGTCGAAACCGGCAAGGGCTCATTCCGGATTGCCAGCGTCTTTGCGGTGAACGACTGGGTCGTTGTATCCGATAACGAAAACCGCGTGCAGGTCTATTCGCTCGCCACGGGTGAGAAGAAGGGGCAGGTGTTCGGGGGCCGTGCCGCCGCGGGCAAAGCTACCGGCTTACTGTGCGTCGAGAATGAGAGCGGTCAGTTGTCGCTCTACGACCTGCAGAGTATGCAGAAGCGTGATCAGTTCACTTTCTCGAACCCCGTGGCGCTGGCCAGATTCAGCCCCGACGGAAAGAGATTGTTTGTACTGACGGCGAATCAGACGGCTTATGTGCTGAATGTGGCTTCCACGGCAAAGTAACCGGGCCTGCGCAAATAAAAGTGAATTGGAATCAGCCCGATCTTTTCACCGCCTTCCGGGACAGCCGGGAGTTCGTTTGAACTCAATCGAAGCCCAGTTCCAGATAAAGCTGGCGCAGCGCGTCGGTGAGAGCTTCCGCTGAAAATCTCTCCTCAAAGATTGCCCGCCCGCGCCGCGCCAGCCCGTGGCGCAAAGTGGCGTCGGCGAGCAGCCGCTCCAGCGCCCGGCTGAGGGCCGCAACATCGCCGGGCTCGACCAGCAGAGCGCTCTCGCCATCGGTCACGTCTTCCGGAATCCCGTCAACGTTCGACGCGACGACCGCCACGCCGGCCTGCAACGCTTCGAGCAGTGAAACCGAGCCACTGCCTTCTTCGAGCGAAGGCAGCACGAAAATGTCCGCCCGCCGCAGGTAATCGAACGGCTCTTCGACCCAGCCGGTGATGGCAACCGCGTCGGCCAGTCGCAACTGCTCTGCCACCTTCCGGTGCGCCTCAAGTAACGCGCCGCCGCCGACCAGACAGGCGCGAAACCCGACGCCTCTGTCGCGCAGCGCCGCCAGCGCCCGAAGCAGCACGTCAACGCCTTTGCGCGGGTCGTGGCGCGAGACCGCGACGACGAGCGGCGCCTCCGGCGGGCTGAGCCGGCGGATTGGTTCGGGCGCTTCGGACTCGCGCCCCATCAGCTCATCGTCCCTGAAGGCAGTCTCGGCGCAGTAAGGCATGTGGCGGAAACTGATGGACGACCCGAACCCGGCCGTGATGATCCGGCGCACGGATTCATAGTTGACCAGCACCAGGCGGGCGTTCAGGAACTGCTCCCGCTCGTAGCGCGGCAGCACCGTCCTGGCCCACAGGTACTCGACCCATTCCTTGCCCCGCTGGCGGCGATTGCCCACCGCCCCGATCATGCGCTGCTTCACACTGGCTTCGTGTTCCACCGTGGTGTAGGAACTGACCAGCGGAATGTCCTGACGGCCACGGCGCCACAACCTGCGGCTGACAGTCACGCCGGTGTAGCCCCACACGCCAAAGCCATGCATCAGTTGCGGGTCTGGCTGTGACAGGACGAATCGCTCGACCGCAGCCGACACCAGCGGGTTGAGTAAAGGCATATTCAGCGAGCGCGGGAACCTGACCGGGAAGGCGGTTTCGTGGAACACGCCAAGGGCCGTTTCCACTACGCCGGTCTCCGCTCCGGCGAAAAAGATGTGAGGTTCAAAACCGGCCCGGATGGCGGCTCTGGCGTGCGCGCGGGCAAAGAGATCATGCCCGCCATATTTGAGTCGCGGATCTCTGCCGGTGATGAAAATGACCTTCTTCGTCATTCGGTTTGCAAATCCCCTGACGGATTACCGCCGGCGCGCGCGCTCGACCGCCTCAGCCACGAAGCGGATGTCTGCTTCGGTCAGCGTGGCGCCCGAGGGCAGATACAGTCCCCTCTGACAGAGTGATTCAGAGACCGGATAGCGCTGGCTGCGGTACTGATCGAACCAGGCAGGCTGAAAGTGGATCGGGATGAAGAACGTTCGCGTCTCAATGCCCTGGCTGGCGAGCCGGGCGCGCAGTTCGTCGCGCGAGCAACCGAATTCTTCCCCGACCATCAGACCGTACATCCAGAAGACGTTCTGACCCTCCCGGCATTCCCGCGGGAGCGTGAGGCCGGGGAGTGTGTCGAGCAGTTCGGTGTATAACCGCGCGTTCGAGCGCCGCTGCCCGACCAGCTGCGCCAGGCGTTCCGTCTGCGCCAGGCCCACGGCGGCCTGCAGATTCGTCATGCGGTAATTGAAGCCGCGATAGCTGTGCCAGAAATGACGCTCGCGCGAGAAGGCATGATCCCTGAGCGTGCGCGCGAGGCCGGCCAGCTCCTCGTCGCTCGTGGTGATCATCCCGCCCTCGCCGGTCGTGATGATCTTGTTGGCGTAGAACGAAAACGTCGCCGCATGCCCGAGGCTCCCGACGCGCCGCCCGCGGTATTCCGCGCCGTGGGCTTCGGCGGCGTCTTCAATGACGTGAAGATTGCGCCGCCGCGCGACACGGGCGATTTCGTCCATCTCGGCCGGGTGGCCGTAAGTGTGAACGGCGATGATGGCTCTGGTGCGCGGAGTGATCTTCGCCTCAAGCTGCGCGACATCGAGGTTCCAGGTGTCAGGCCTGACGTCCACCAGCACCGGTGTGGCGCCGGTGTAACTGATCGCGTTGGGGACCGCGATCATGGTGAAGGCCGGAACAATGACCTCATCGCCCGGGCCGATGCCAAGGGCCGCGAGCGTCAGGTGCAGCGCGACCGTGCCGCTCGAACAGGCGACGCCGAATTCACACCCGACGGCCCGAGCGAACTCGCGCTCGAACTGGCCGACGAAAGGCCCGATTGAAGAGATCCAGTTCGATTCGACGCACTGCCTGAGGTAGGAGAGTTCATTGCCATCGAGCCGCGTGTCGGCGACCGGGATGAAGCGTGCGTCTTTGTTGACGACCGGGTCGGGCCCGGGAATCAGATGGCGAATTTTCGCCAGGTCTTCCTCGCTGATTCTGCTTTTCTCAATCACGATGCCGGCTCCGCGTCGAGGGGTTCGGTGATCCAGTTCACGAGCGCCCGGCTCCGCCCGAGCGCGCCGGCGTAAGAAGCCTCATCAGCCGGGGTGAAGTGTTCGGCATAAATCTGATTGACCCCTGCTGCGAGCAGCGGGTCAATGAAACTGTCGAAGCGCGCACGATAGCCCGGCGCCGGGTCGGCGTCATACTCAAGCGCGCGGCGGTGCAGCTCACGATAAGCCGCGAGTGCGCTCTGACCGGCTGGCGCGAGCAATTGATCGGGCGAGACGCGGGCAAGATACTCGGCCACAGAGCTTTCAGGAATGGCCGCCACCACGCGCTGTACATGCCCGTGCAACTGCCGGCCGGAGATCTGGTTCGGCAGCAGTGGTGCGTCGCCGTTCGGCTTTGGCGGCGTCCATTCGCCCGTCGCATTGAGCAGCTTCACCAGATCGGCCCCCATCAGCGCGGGGTCGTCGCCGAGGGCGAGCGCGGACAGGGCAATCCGCAGGCACTGCGAACAGGCGTTGCAGACCGACTCGCCCTCCTTCACCTTCCAGCAGGAGTATTGCAGATCGCGCAGATCGGCGTAACGCGTCCAGAGCAGTTCCTGCACCTGAAAGCTGTGCAGCGGCGAGGTCAGCGAACAGAAGCTCACGCCCCAGGGGCGCAGCAGCGCCTCGACCGTGCTGAGCGTCACGACAGAGTACATGAAGTGCGGGTGCTGGATTATGCGGCCATCCAGTTCGACGTTTTCGTTCACCTGCACTTCCGAGGCGAGGAAGAGGTGAGGCACACCGAGCGCCACGCCGGCGGCCAGCATGGAGCTGAAATACAGGAACGTGTCCGTGACTTCATTGATCGAGATCTGATAGCCGATGACCCGCGCAAAGTCATTATTCCAGTTGGCGCGGAAGTCCGACTCGACTTCGACGAGCGTGACATCACGACGGCGCGTGATCTCGCCAAGGATGTAGCGGCGCCGTGCCGTGATGTGATCTTCGAGCGGCGGCATCGGCGAGGTGGTCGTCACGAGCAGCGGATTCGCGCTCAGCTCGGCGAGCAGCCCGGCCTGCAGCAGGCTGTCTTTGCCGCCGCTGAAAGCGGTCGCGCAGCGTTTCGCTTCGGGCAGCGTGGAGTATGAAATCGGAGGCCCGTCATCTTCAATGACGACCTCGCGTTCGAGTCGCGTCGTCCCGCGATAAGCCTCCAGCGTCCAGACGTAAGAATCCATCAGCCGCAACCACGTCTCCGCCTCGCCGGGGCGCAGCCTGAATGGCAGCTTCACCCGGCACGGTCGCAGGAGCGGCCAGTGCGCGTGCAGACAGAGCATGGCAATCGCCCACCAGATCCCTTCCGGGACGCGGGCCGGGTCCACGCCGTCGGGGAAGCGCAGTGAGAACTGGGAGACGGGGTAAAGAGGCGTGGGAGGCTCGACCTGCCAGCGAAAGGTGACTTCGCGCGCGCCGATCTCAGGAAGGTGTAGCGTGACCAGGTTCATCGTCTGTTTCCGGAATTGTCAGATAATCGTGGGGCGTGTTTTCAGAGGCTGGTTCAGCGGATGAGGCCGTGAGCCGCTTAAAAGCGCCGCCGGCCGCCGCGTATCATACACCAGTCATCAGGAGGATTAGTACAACAGCTTTGTCAAAAGCAGGTTCAGGGGGTGAATCCGAGTTCGGCGTAGACCTCGCGCAGCGCGCCGGTCGAGACCTCCGGTGAAAACTTCCTGTCGAAGACTTCGCGGGCGCACCGCGCCAGCTTTTGCCGCAGTGCTGAATCTGTCAGAACGCGGCCCAGCGCCCGGGCGAGTGCGGCGACGTTGCCGGGCTCAATGAGCAGCGCGCTTTCGCCGTCGGTCACGTCCTCCGGAATGCCGTCAATGTTCGAGGCGATGACCGGCAGGCCTGCCTGAAGCGCTTCAATCAATGAAACCGAACCGCTGCCTTCCTGAATTGACGGCAGGACGAAAAGATCGGCGTGGCACAGGTAATCGAACGGATCCGGAACCCAGCCGGTAATTGCGATCACATCTTCGAGGCGCAATCTGCCGGCCAGCCGGCGATGCGATTCGAGCAGCGGCCCTCCGCCCACCAGACAGGCGCGAAACTCCGCGCCCGCCGCACGCAGCTCGGCCAGCGCATGCAACAGCAGGTCAATTCCTTTCCGCGGATCGTGACGCGAGACGGCGACGATCAGCGGCGCCCCCTGCCGTTTGAGAGCGGCGACCTCCGGCGGCATCTCCGGCGGCGCGGCGCCGTTTTCGTGGATGAAGGCCAACTCGGAAGTGTAGGGCAGCGCTCGCACCTCCGCGCCCGGCCCGTACTGGTCGAGAAAAAGCCTGCGCACCGACTCGTAATTGCAGCACAGTAGATCCGCCTCGCGATACATCTGTCGCTCTTCGCGATTGATGACCTGCTTTGTCCAGAGCGCCTCGATCCGGTAGCGCCAGCGTTGAATCGCGCTGTGTGCCGGGGTGAGCCCCTCCAGTTTTGCCCGGGCCTCGTGCCAGGCAGTGGTGTACAGACTGTTGATCGCGACTGTCCTGATGCCTTTGCTCGCCAGCCTCCGGCGGACGATCAGACCCGTGCGATGCCAGACGAACCCGTGGATGAGGTGCGGGCCTTCCCGCGTCAGGAGAAAGCGCTCGACGCTGGCGGCCAGAAACGGGGTATACGTCGCCGACCAGATCCCCCCGAAAAGCCGGAGTGGTGCGGCCACCAGATGAACGACCCCGAAATCAGTTTCGATGATGCCGTCGCGCGGGGCGGGGCAGAAGATATGCGGCTCAAAACCGATCAGGCAGGCGGCGCGGGCATGCATGCGAACATAATTCGACCCCCCGCCCTTTGCCTCGGCCGGGTTTGTTCCCTGGATAAAGATGATGGGTTTAGTCATGACCGGGTCAGACTGACATAGGAATAAAACCAGGGTATTGTGGCCGTCCGGCAACTGCGGGTCCCGGCCACACTGGTTTCGGGCCGGTGAAATGTAGCGATCCTGCCGGGTTTTTGAAAGACATTTTCGGGGAAGTCTTCTGAAACCGATTACCCGGCCGGGTTAATAAGAGTTCTGGTAATAACGGTGGGAAGGCAGGTAAGTGTGATGGCGCGAACGAGGCCACAGTGAAGTGCATTCCGAAAACAAAAGACTCTTTGGTGCTGCGGACTGACTTCTCGGATGAGAAAGCCCGGGGGGCAATTTGTGCGGCCATTCGGGAACCCGTCGCTGAATTCAGAGCCTTCGTGGACCTGGTCACTGACCCGGAGTACGACGGCATCACCGCAGAGCAACTGTTATTACTAATTCCTCAAGGCTGGGACCACACATTCATTTTCATCGTTGACCGGATCGCGCTCTCACACCCCGAGCATCCGATTCTGGTTGTGGATTTGTACACGGAGCCGGGCCGTACGTTTCGCGTCATTCCCTCCAGCATGTGGGGCGTCGAAAACAATCTCTCGCTTGCGAACATGGACTTTGCAGAATTTGCAGATGCCGCCGATCAGGATGGCGTTTTTCGCGGCTTTACTGATCCAGTGTGATATCGGGTACTCGAAGCAGCCCCTGACTAAATGAGCTGTAACGATTACCAGCCCGGTAAGCGTTCAGGCACTCTTGTGACGTGACACGCTTACCGCAATAATTTTCGTGTCCACCGATGTGCTGCGCTCCCGAAGTCCGGCGAAGGAGGAACTATGACAAGGCTCAAAGACCGCCGGGACACAGCCTGGGCTGTAAATTTATCGGCTGATCCGCGGCGGTGCGCCTGAGGTAACTCAGCCTCATTTTTCGGCCACTCGTTTCAAACTGATATCGAAGGCCATGTTCTGGCCGCCGAAATCAACTTCGGCTTTGCCCTTCAAAGTATCGTCCTTGAGCGTGAAGGTGTAATTGATAACGACGTTGCCATTCGGCGTCTCAAACTCAGCCTGGGCTTTGATCTTGTCGTCCTCTACTTTGACGCTCTTGAAAGGCCTGTCCCCCTGCATCCCGCTGATGGCGATGGTGCCGGTGTAATCATCCTTGTCCTTCTTGAAGGTCGCCGTCATCTCCGCCTCCCCCCCGTTTGGGATCTGGATGCTGCCCGCCCAATGCCCTTCCACCCCTTTTGCCGGGGCTGACTGAGTTTGTGATGCCTGTTGGGCGAACGCGGCCACCGCGATAAGCTGAATCAGCAATGTGCCAATCGAGAAAACAAAGAAGCGTCGCATACAATTCTTCCTCCTCGTATCTTGAAGTTTGTGTTGATTGAGATTGCCACAACCACGGGGAACGGGCACACGGAAAAGAAATAAGACTGTCTGAGATGGTTTGTCCCCTGCCCCCTGGTTGATTGATCTGGCGTCGTGATTGTATTTCCGTTCCTAACGGCTGGCCTTGATGTCGTAGGCCCATAACGTCCCGAGATCGCGAATGTAAAGCCTCCCATTGGCAATCACCGGATACGTCCACGCCTTCTCCGGGTACGGCCCCAGCTTTTTGCGCTTCGGCTGATTCGGCGGAGCGAAGCGCCCCTTCTCCCGATAGCCTTCGGGGGTCGCCTCCACCAGCGCGACATCTCCATTCGCGCCGTGAAGGTATAAAAGCCCGTCGGCACAGGCCAGTGAACTTATGCCGAAACTCTCGGCCTGCCATTTCACCTTCCCCGTCGTGAACTCAACCGCGACCAGCCGCTCTTTGGCGTCTTCCGTGCCGTAAAGATAGTCACCGACCAGCACCGCCCCGCCGATGCCGTTCGGGAGTCCGCGCACGAAGTAGACCTGCTCGGCGGCCACTCCACTGCCGTCCGGCTTTAACCGGACGAGTCCACCCCCGACGTTCATGGCCCCGCCGTAGACATATCCATCACGCGCAACCGGCGTGGGAATCTGCGCCATCCCCTTGACAACCTCCTTGTAGCGCCAGAGGAACTCACCCGTCTTCGCGTCCACGCCGACAATGCCCTTGCTCAGAAACTGCACGTATTGTTTGCGACCGCCCGCCTGCACGACAATCGCCGACGCATAACCCGCCGGGTCGCCATCCGGGACCGCCGATTTCCAGATGACCGCGCCCGTCTTTTTGTTGAGCGCCACCAGCGTGGCCTGCGCGCCGCCGGGGGTGACGACCACGACGTCACCGTCAACCAGCGGAGACTCTGCGTAGGCCCAAAAGCCCGGCTTGCCGTCGAACTCTTTCCTGATGTTCTTCTGCCATCGAACCTTGCCGCCCCTGGTTTCGAGGCAGGCGAGGTCACCGTCCGAACCCAGCGCGTAGAGGAGGTCTCCGTCAACGGTCGGCGTGGACCGGGCCTTCGCGTATTGAAAGTCATTCGGGTTGCCGACGTTGCCGACGCGCGTCGTCCAGACGGGTTTTCCATCCTGAGTTGAGAGGGCCTGTACAAACTCATTCTCGAACCCGCGGTTGCTCATCACGTAGATCCGCGTCCCGACGACCGCCGGCGTTGAATAGCCGTCCCCGATGTCGTTCATCTGCCAGAGCAGTTTCGGCCCCCCCGCCGGCCATTGTTTCAGGAGGCCGCGCTCCTGCGAGATCCCGTTACGTTGCGGGCCCCGCCACTGAGGCCAGTCGGAAGTCGAGGCAGTCGGGTTGGCAGTCCTCGTGACGGGCACGGCTGAGAAGCACAAACAGAGCGCCGCAATGGCAGTTAATAATCGTGACTTCACTGTGTTCTCCTTCTGACTGGCCAGAATGGCGATGCGCATGGGCCTGAAGAACGCCGCAGGCAACGACACTCCTGCTGACCGGCTATGAGCAATTCATAGAGGATGGGCGCCAGGGCAGTGCCGCACGCGAGATTGATGAGATCAGCGGCACCACCCAAAGGTCCAACGACTCGTGCGCCAGGATGCTGGCCGCCGTTATAGCGAACAGCACATCTCCCTCCTGAAAATCTCGCCCGCTCATAAAACGCCCGCGAGGACTTGCTATTAACACCGTCGTGAAGAAACCTGAGGCCCGGCGGGAGGGGACGTGCGATAAGCGGCAATAAGGATGGCCGCTGAAGCCTTCAAAGATCAGCATTTGATCCGCGTCATTTCCGTTTTGACAAGTGAGGCCCGTCCATTTCAGGCCTGCTGTTGTGATTCCGGGGTGACCGAACGCCTGCACCGGCCGGGTCATTGTGTCTGATAACGAAACCCTCTTGCAGGTTCAGGATGGCGGGCGGTTTCCTGTCCGATGACGAGTACCGGATTTCGGTCATTGAGCAGGCTGTTTTCATTATTGTTTCATCCTCTATAGTCGAAGTATAGTCGAAGAAAGCAGAGGGAAGTATTCCGTTGATCGGTGAGGTTACCAGAAAAGATGAGTGCGGCAGAATCCGTAAAGGCATTACGAGATGCCATCGAAGGACTCTACACGGCCTTCAGCCATTACCCCCTGCGCCCTCACGTCGAGGGGTGTCCCTGTTGTGTGGAGACGTCTGATCAGGAGACGATTCGCGCGAGGCCCCTGCGCAAGCTCACGGGGCAGGATTTGGAGAAGTATGCCTTCAAGGCCGTCACAACGTGGGGGTCGGAAGCGGACTGGAAGCATTTCCTGCCGCGCCTCTTTGAATTGCTGGCGTCCGGGCCGATGGACTGGGACATTCCTGAGGAAATCATCATCGGCAAACTTGACGTTTCCGCTTGGTACTATTGGCCGGCACCCGAACGGGAAGCGGTGACGGCATACCTGATGGCTTTGTGGCAGGCTGCGCTCAGCTCATACCCCTGCTTCATGCATTCAGATATCCATTGGGCCTGCGTTGGCGAAGTGGATGCCTGCCTGTGCAGTATCGGCCAGGCGGTCAGGCAGATGACCCCCTTCCTCGAAGTCTGGGAAGGGGACGAGTCAGCCCCGGCTCTCCGTCACCTGGCGAAGTTCATCTATGAAAATGCCGGCACGCTGGGAAAGAGGAGGGCGCTGTCAAATGCCTTCTGGAAAGGCCGGGCGGTACAAATGAGGCAGGTGGTTGACTGGCTGTTATCCCCACGCCGGGCCGCGACGCTGGAAGAGGCCTTCTTCAGATACTCTGATGAGCCGTTTGCCGGAGAGTTCTCAACTGCGGTTGATCAACTCCGTCAGATCAGCTGATTCTTCCAATTGATCGCAGGCGAGCGTATGAAAGCCTCCGCGACAGCACTACCGACAATCGCCACGCTCCTGCTCGCCCTTGGCGGGCCGCCACTGCTCACGATCATCGGCAGGCGCGTCCTCGGTGACTCAACGAGCGTCGCGAGGATGCTGCCATTCGACCTGATGCTGTGGGCCATGCTCGCTGTGGTCCTGATCGTTATTGTCTGTGCCGAAAGGCAGACTCTCGCCTCAATTGGTCTCAGACGGCCACGCGTGTCAACCTTCATCTGGGGAGCGCTGCTTGTCCTTGGCATCAACTTCCTGCTCTCACCCGCCGTGATGTGGGTCGTGAACAGATCAGGTCTCGCGGGCTATGAGCGCGGCCTGACGCAACTGCTGAAACTCCCGGCGTGGTATCGAGTGTTCCTTGCCGTCTCGGCCGGCATCGTCGAAGAGGTTCTTTATCGAGGCTATGCGGTCGAACGTCTCGCATCGCTGACCGGCAGCTACTGGCTCGGCGGCTCGATTGCGATGGCCGCGTTTGCACTGGCGCACCTGCCGGGCTGGGGGCCCGGGCCGTCGCTCGTGTTCCTGGTTGATGCGGCGGCGGCGACGCTGTTCTACGTCTGGAAGCGCGACCTGCTGGCGCTCATCATCGCGCACGCCGCCGGGGACACTATCGGCCTGGTGGTGCTTCCTCCGATAAGTTCCGGTTGAATTGGAAAAACCACTATGCTTCACCGTCGTGCAGGCATATCACCAGAAAGCAGGGCACATGCGGACGGCAGCCCCTGTCTCGAAAACACCAGGCGGGTTCCGCGTAATTTCCAACCCTGCTGCGAATATTTTGCGGTGCGAACCACATCCTGCACATATGACATTCGTTTTGAGTGGTGGGGGAAGAGGCGAATCTGGGTTATTGTCATACCCGACGTGGCGGGTGGTGGAGGGATTCAAATTTCATACTGCCCTCACTGCGGAACAAAGCTTCCGCAACAAGGGATGAAGCAGGCGAAATAACCAATCTGACCAGTTCGCAGGGAGAAAACTATGTCACTGATCCGTGGGGTCTACGAAGTCGCCATCAAAGTCAGAGACCTTGAGACGGCTGAAGCCTTCTATCGCAACATCCTTGGGCTTGAGGAGGGCCTCCGCGACGAGCCGCGCAGGTGGCTGTTCCTGCGGGCGGGTGGTGACGCGGGAATGATCGTCCTCCAGGAAGATAATGGGCAGTGGCCGGCACAACATTTTGCCTTCACCGTCGGGGAAGAGGACATTGATCGGGCCGCGGCGGCGCTCCGGGAGAAGGGCGTGGATGTCCAGGGGCCATTCTTTCATGAGTGGATGCCGGCAAAATCACTCTACTTTGCCGACCCGGACGGGCACGATCTGGAATTGTGCGCGCCGGTCAGAAATGCCTGACTTGTCCGTAAGGTGCCTTTCAGCCGCGCCGTTGAGAATGCGACCGCGCGGGCTGGCCGTTTTTCCTCGGGTAGTTTAGACTATCCCGGTCGTGGGTCAATTGTGAATCACGCTTCCTCGATTTCGATCTGCTGGTACTCTCTGCCCGTTGTCAGTCTTTATCCTTTCGGCAAGTAGTATCTTCGAACAACGTCACTTACTACAGCACGGTAAAGGCCCCGCAATCTGACGGCAGAAGAACGCCTCACCCGTTAGTCACGCGACTGACGCCATCTCCGGGCGCGGCGTGGCCGGATGAAATCGAGGCAGGAAAGGGGGCGGAAAATGAGAGGGCATAGTTTGTTCATCGTTCCGGCTCTGACTCTCTGTCTGGTGCCCCTCGCGAACCCTGACTGGTTGCCCGCGACGGCGGCTTCGGTTTTTGATCGCCCCGCTCACAACCAGACCAGAAAGGTGCCGGTCGGGAGCTGGGCGGG
This sequence comes from Blastocatellia bacterium, assembly GCA_035652435.1. Lineage (GTDB taxonomy): Bacteria > Acidobacteriota > Blastocatellia > RBC074 > RBC074 > DASRDU01. The sequence continues at coordinate 16,210 of DASRDU010000190.1, read as the reverse complement.
CGAACACATCTGGTTACGAGTCACCGAAGCCGGCGCCGCCGTCCAGTACGATTGCGCCCGCGGGACGATTGACCAGCCGATGGCGCTCGACAGTCAGGGGCGCTTCGATCTCAAGGGCGTCCACGTCTCAGGGCATGGCGGCCCTGAGCGTGAGGGCGAGCGGCCCGCGAGCCACCCGGCCCGCTACCTGGGCTCGACCGACGGCAGGCGGATGACCCTGACCGTTACGCTCACCGATACTAAAGAAACTTTTGGCCCCTACACCCTGGAATACGGGAAGAAACCTTCCTTATCCAAGTGTCTGTAGCATGACATCTCCGGATCTGATTTCCGTCGGAGAGAACAGCACCCGGAAGCCTTCAGCCCCAAAGGCTCAGCCGTGTCTCACTGCCCCCTCAGGGAGGGCAGTCCCGAAGTAATAGCGCCAGGCGGTCGGGGAAAACCCGGCCGTCCGGCCCGAACAATCACCGGACATTAACCGGAGATCTCCCCATGAAACTCCCTCGTCGGATGAAACAATTCCTTCTCGCCCTGCTCATCTCCGTCTCCGTCGCACTACTCTTTACCGGAAACTTAAGCCGCACATCCGGGCAGCAGAGACCATCCAGAACCTCGGCCACGCGGCAGATCAGGGATGCGGAAGCGATGACTACTGCCCGGGCCGTCCGGGGCGACTGGGCATCCGTCAGTAAAGAGAGAAAGCCCTTCCGGGGCGCCGAAGAGGAAGAGGAGGAGATCCTCTCCAATCTTGACCCGGAAACGCTCGAGCGCCTGAAGAGGCAGCCTTACACCCCGCCGGGTTCGCGGGAGGCCGCGCCCACCATCCAGGGCGATCCGGCGGAAGGCCCCGCCGCCACACAGTCGGTACTCGCCGCCAACCTCCTGACTAACTTCGAATCCATTGATAACGGAGATCAGCTGGACGGTTTCATCCACAGGCCGCCGGATTGCGCCATGGCCGCCGGGCCGAACCACGTCGTTGCGGTAGTGAACTCGTTGTTCGTGATCTACAGCAGGAGCGGAGTCAATCAGGGCCAGGCGAGCCTGGTCAGTTTCTTCAACTCAGTCTGTCCGTCGTGCAAGCCGTTCGATCCGCGCATCGTTTACGACTCCCTCGCCGGGCGCTGGATTATGATGGCGGTCAACGGCGGCCCCGACACGCCCGGCACCAGCAATTACCTCGTCGCGGCCTCGCAGACCTCAGACCCGACCGGCTCCTGGTGGTTCTATTCGCTCAACGCAGTTCTCACTTATCCGGGCACCGGCGGAGTAGATACCTGGGCCGATTTCCCGCAACTGGGTTTTGACGGAATCGCGGCGGGCTCGGGCGGCGCGGTCTACATCACCTCGAACCAGTTCACCTTCGGGGCTAACCCCATATCCAAAACCGCCGCCCTGAACATCCTGCCGAAATCGTCGCTCTACAGCGGCGCGGCGCTCAACTACTGGAGGGCCTTTGATCACCTCAACAGCGACGGCTCACAGTCCTTCACGCTCAGCCCGGCGCTCACCTATGGCAACCCCGGCGGAGAGTTCCTGATCAATAACACGAACAACGGCAACTTCGTCTCGCTCTGGAAGGTAGTCCCGACCTACCCGCCGACGCCGGTGAACTGGACGCTCCAGTCAACCAACACCATCGGCTCCTACAGCCCCCCGCCCGACGCCATTCAGCCGGGGGGCTGCGCCAGGATGGCGACCAATGACAACCGCATCAGCTCGAACGCCGTCTGGCGCAATAACAAAATCTATGCGGCTTTCAGCGAGGCCCACAACTGGGGCAGCGGCACGGTCTCGGCCATCCGGTACGTCCAGCTCAATACCTCGACGAACGCCACGGAGCAGAATATTACCTACGGGGCCGACGGGCTCTACTATTTCTTCCCTGCGGTCGCGACCGACAGCTCGGATAATGTCGTGATCGTGTTCGCCAGCGCCAACGGCGGTGAGTTCGGCAGCGTCCGCTACACGGGCCGTCTGGCCGGCGATCCCGCCAACACCCTGCAGGCCAGCGCCGTGCTGAAGACCGGCAATCTGTGCATCACCGGCGCCAGGTGGGGCGATTACTTTTCGGCCGCGGTTGACCCGGCTGACAGCACGAAGGTCTGGATCTACGGCGGGTGGGCAGAGGACGTGGCGGGAATCTCGCTGCCCTGGGACTGGGGCACGTGGCTCGGTCAGGTGTCGTATGCGCCCCCTCCGCCGGCACGCACACTGACAGTCGCCTCATCGAACCCAGGGAGTGGCGTCGCCGTCACCGTCACTCCGAATGATAACAACATCCTGGGCAACGGCACGACTCAGTTCACGCGGACTTACTATGACGGCATCTCCGTCACGCTGACTGCGCCGGCCGTCGCGGGCGGCAACATCTTCCAGAAGTGGCAGCGGGATGGGACAGACTGGGCTGCGACCCCGGCGACCAGCGTCGCGATAGATGCCAATCACACGATGACAGCCGTTTACGTTCTGCCACCATTCAGGATTGATAGTGTGTCCCCGGTGGCGGGTCGCGATCAGGGCGGCCAGCAGATCAGGCTCATTGGCGCCTTAGCCGGGCTGTCCACCGTGAAAGTAGGCGGCGTCTCCGCCACGTGGAGTTTCAGCAACGGCACGAGCGAGGTGACGGTGACCACTCCTGCTCACGCCGTCGGGGCCGTCAGTATTGATGTGACGCCGACGGCAGGCGGCACTTTCACCAAAACCAACGCCTTCGCCTACCTGCCGACCACCTTCACCGACGACACGCTGGTCGCCGGCGTGACGACAGCCAGGGCGCAACACATCATTGAACTGCGGCAGGCGGTTGACGCATTGCGCGCGGTCGCGGGCCTGGGGCCCGCGCCGTGGACCGACTCCACACTGCTGCCTTTCAGCACACTGATCAAGGCGGTACACATTACGGAGTTGCGGACGAACCTGGAGAACGTCGCGGCGCTGCTCGGCTATTCCGCCGGGAGCTACACCGATCCTGGCCTGGGCAGCGGTTTTTTCATCAAGCGGGTGCATATTGAGGAACTGCGTCAGCGCATTCGCACCATCGCCGGCTGACGCGGCAGAAATCGGCGGCCCGGCCTGCGATTATTCTTTCCCGCCGGCCCTCGCCAGTCTGGCAGATTGAGTTTTGAAAATGCTGAGACATCGAATATTATCCGGGGCGTGCAACGGCACCTCCCCTGTACTCCCAGACCAAAACCGGCTGCTACAAATTACCCCCACAGCAACTGACAAAGGAGCGGCATCACCAGTGCTATTCCGGTCCGAAGCTGTTAAAGGGAGGTCCTCAAATGGCTCGCGCATCCATCTTTCGGGGCTTCGGCTTTCGTCTCAGAGGTTGTTTCGCCCTGACCCTGAATAACGCCTCCCGTCGGCTGTCGGCGCGGCGACGTACGGTGTTGCGTTTGTGCCTCCTGATGATCGTGTGTTCTGGTGCATTGAGCATGAGCTTAAATCTGCTGCCCGAGCGGCTGCGCGCCCGGGCGGCGACGCCGCAGACTGCCGGCGCCTCGCCCGACGGCATCTGGCAGACGCTGGGGCGCGGCGTCGTGCCCGGCCAGAAAGACCTGACGGCGACGGCGCACGTGATGCGGCTCAATCGTGACGCGCTCGCGCGGGCGCTCGACCTCGCGCCGCGGGAGTTCACGGCGGAGGCGGCCAGGCATCAGGCCAGGCTGATGCTGCCGATGCCCGATGGCAGCTATGCGCGGTTCAGCATCGAGGCCTCATCCGTCATGGAGCCGGGGCTGGCCGCGAGGTTTCCCGAGGTCAGGAGCTATCGCGGTCAGGGGCTGGACGACCCCGCGCTGAGTATGCGTTGTGATCTCTCGCCGCGCGGCTTCCACGTCACCGTACTCCACGGCGCGCAGTTCATCAGCATTCAACCGGCGAACCCGACGGTCGCGGCGGATGTTTATGTCAGCCAGGCGGGCGCGGCGCAGGAGGGAACGGCGCAATGCCTGACGACGGAGATTCACAAAATCAAGCCCAGCCCGGCAGAGAGCCCCGCCGCCGCGCCGAACGTGGCCGTCGGCCCGACCCTGCGCAATTACCGCATCGCCATCGCGGCCACCTGGGAGTATTGCAACGCGTACGGCGGCGGCACCGTGTCGGGCACGGTGGCGTCGCTCAACACGTGGCTTAACGCCGCGAATGTGGTTTACGAGCGCGAACTGGCCGTCCACCTCAATCTGGTTAATGACACCGATGTGCTTTACACGACAGACCGTTTGTTCACGGCGTTGACTGACCCGTACGACAACTCCAACCCGGCTACGATGCTCGATCAGGTCCGGCCCGACCTGCGCGACCACGTGGGCGAAGCCAATTACGATGTTGGTCACGTCCTCGGCCAGATCGTGGGGACGGGCGGCTCAGGCATCTCCTTCGTCGGCGTGGTCTGCGACAACACCGATTTCAGCAACCTCGGGCCGATCAAAGGAGGCGGGGCGACGCTCGTCGGCGGGGCGATTGGCAACAACACGGCGCTCGGCGTCTGGGTGCATGAGCTTGGCCACCAGTTTGGGGCCGATCACAGCTTCAACGGCACGCTCGGCAATTGCGCCCCGCCCAGCCGCAACAACGCGACCGCCTGGGAAACGGGCAGCGGCTCGACGATTATGGCCTACTCCGGCATTTGCGGCGCGGACAACATCACCAGCACGCGCGACATGCGCTTCCACTCCGGGAGCTACGCGCAAATGACCGGCTATATCACCAGCTCCGGCACTTGTTTTACCAGCACGCCGACCGGCAACAGCGCGCCGACGGTCAACGGCGGCCCTGACTACACGATCCCGAAACAGACGCCTTTCACGCTCACCGCCACGGCGAGCGACCCCAACGCGAGTGACGTGCCCAATCTGACTTATACCTGGGATCAGGTTGATTCGGGCGGGTCACAATTTCCGCAGAACGGCACGGCGGCTTCCTACAATGACGCGGGTGATCCCCCGGGGACGACACGTCCGATCTTTCGCTCATTCCCCGCTTCGTCATCCCCGTCGCGCACGTTCCCGAGTCTGACTTATATTCTGAACAATGCCAACGACCCGCCTGACACTGTGAATGGCTTTCAGACCGCGGAAGAACTACCGCGCGTCGGGCGCACGCTCAATTTCCGCGTCATGGTTCGCGACAATCGCATGGGCGGCGGCGGCGTGAATGACGACACGGTCGTGCTGACGGTGAGCAATACCGCCGGGCCTTTCGTGGTGACCGCGCCTAATACGGCGGTCAACTGGACGGGCGGCACGCAGCAGACAGTGACCTGGAACGTCAACGGCACCGACGCGCTGGCGGCCAGCGTGAAAATCACGCTCTCGACCGACGGCGGCATGACCTTTCCGACAACGATCCTCGGCAGCACGCCCAACGACGGGTCGGAGAACATCACCGTGCCGAACGTCGGCACCACGCAGGCGCGGATCAGGATCGAGGCGGTCGGTAACATCTTCTTTGACATTTCGGACGCAAATTTTACGATCACCCAGACGACATCTACCCTGAGGATTGACAGTGTGACCCCGCCGGCCGGGCGGATTTCCGGCGGGCAGCAGATCAGGCTGACCGGGGCGTTCGCCAACCTGATGAGTGTGTCAGTGGGTGGCGTCTCCGCCACGTGGAGTTACAGCAACGGCACGAGCGAGATTACTGTCACCACTCCCGCCCACGCCGTCGGGGCCGTCAATATTGTCCTGACGCCGATGTCGGGCGGCGCTTACACCAAAACCAACGCCTTCGCCTACCTGCCGACCACCTTCACCGACAACACGCTGGTCACCGGCGTCACGACGGTTAAGGCACAGCACATTATCGAACTGCGGCAGGCGGTTGACGCATTGCGCGCGGTCGCGGGCCTGGGGCCGGCGCCGTGGACCGACTCCACACCGGTCCCCGCGAACACTGTGATCAAGGCGGTACACATTGTGGAGTTGCGGACCTGGCTTGAGGACGCGGCGGGGCGGCTCGGCTACTCCGCCGGGACGTACACGGACCCCATGCTCGGCAGCGGGGTTGTGATCAAGCGAGTACACATTGAGGAACTGCGCCAGCGCATTCGCACCATCGCTGGCTGACGTGAAGGAGTATGGCCTTTCAGGCAGATGCTCCCCCGAACTACAGGTTGTTGCATTGAAAACCAGACTTTTTCGCTGGAGTAAGGCCGGGATTTGAGGGTTTCTGCATATTACGAGTTCAGCTTTCAATGCAACGGTCTGTAATATGCTGCCTGGTGAGACAGGCTGCTGGTAACCAGAGAGAGGAAGAGCCATGACTTTATTCCGAACTTTTCTGCTGGCGCTCCTGCTGTCGGCAGGTGTCGTAACTTTCGCCCAGACGGAGCAGGCGGCCAGGGCCACCGCGCCGCCTGACACGACCGTCACTGTCTCGATTTCGGCCAGGGGCATCCGCTTCGCTGCACCGGGCGGCGTCGGCCAGATGCGGCTCGAAGTGTTCGACGCGGGCGGCGCCTCACGCTACAACTCAGAATTCCAGGCCGGCAACGTGCGCGACTGGGCGCTCGAGGATCATCTCGGGCAGCCCCTGCCCGACGGCACATACCTGTGCGTCGTCACGACTCGTGACGTGTCCGGCAGGCTGGGCATGCGGCAGGGCACCGTACTCGTCGAGGGCGGGCAGGCCTCACTGAAACTGGGAGGGGGTGAGCAGATCGGCGCAGTCGAGCCGGAGAAGGTGTTGGCGCCGGTCGCGGATGGTAACGCGGCTGCCGTCACCGTAACGGCGCACGACGGCAAAGACGGACAGGTCGTGAGTACCCGGGGCGGCCTCACGTTTCGGGTCGGCGATTTCTTTGCGGGACAGGACAGGGAACTGGCGCGGCTCACCCCCGATGGTAATCTCGGCGTGGGCGTCGCCCAACCCGCTGCGAGGCTCGATGTCGCGGGGCTGATCCGCACCTCGGAAGGCATCGTCTTCCCCGACGGGACAATCCAGACCACGGCGGGCGGCGCTGCCAGAGCCCGCCTGACGGGACCGGCCAATCCGACCGGCAGCGCCATTCGGGAACTCCTCTTACCGGGGCGGGCCGTGCAAGCCGGTCAGGAGATCCAGGGGCCGAATCAGGTGAACATCAGCGGCTCAGGGACGACCAACCGGGTCATCAAATGGACCGATGGCCCGAACGGCGTGGTCGGCGATTCGACGATCAGCGAAGTTGCTGGCGACATCGGTGTCGGGACTGCGACGCCGGGCGGAGTCCTTGACGTGCAGCGCGCGAGTACGGGCGACATCCTGCAGCGGTTGTGGAATACGGGGACGGGCGGGGCGAAGCTGCGGTACGTGGCGGCGACGGGCGCGACCTCGCAGTTGCAGTTGACTGATGGGGTGGAGTGGCTGATGGCGATTGCCGGCAATAATTCCATCGGGATGCAGTTCCGGGTCCGCAACACGACTGACACGAACAGCGAGGCCGCGCTGGCGGCGGCGGCGCGGATGACGATCCTGCGCAATGGCAATGTCGGGATCGGGACCACCTCTCCGCAGGCGAAACTGGACGTGGCCGGCGACCTGAATGTCACCGGCAACATCGCCGCCAAATATCAGGACGTGGCCGAGTGGGTGCCCGCGCGTCAGCCGCTCGCCGCCGGAACGGTCGTCAGTCTGGATGTGACACGTCCCAATGCGGTAGCCCCTTCGGCACGCGCTTATGATTCCCGGATTGCCGGCGTTGTTTCCTCACAACCCGGCGTGATCCTTGGGGAGGGAGGTGCGGGGAAGGTACTGGTGGCGACGACGGGCCGGGTGAAGGTGAGGGTAGATGCGAGCAGGCACCCGATCAGGATCGGTGACCTGCTCGTGACCAGTAACAGGTCAGGAGTGGCGATGAGATCTCGGCCGGTCAGAGTGGGCAGCACACTGATCCATCGGCCCGGCACAATTATTGGGAAAGCGTTAGAGCCGCTGGCCAGAGGGCAGGGTGAAATCCTGGTGTTGTTAAGCCTGCAATGAAGGCCAATTTAATTTGCCGATCCGAATGGACACTGTGCGCACCGGTGGGAAATGTCTGAATGATCACACGGACCCTCAAACAATACGAAGAGCCGGACAGACGGGGCAGGTGGTGGAGCGCCGGCCTGCAATTTGCCTGAAGTCTCACTGACCGATTCCCATTCCGGCAGCCGAACTGATCTGCTGCGGGTGGGGAATTAACCAGTGTGATGACTGAGACTATCCAGGTTTCAGCCTTGAGTAACATGAAAGGAGTAACATCATGCCAGGTGGAAAAAGCGATAAAGGCGATAAAGGGAAACAGAGCGGGAGTTCAGGTGGCGGTGGCCAGCAGGGTGGCAAACAGCAGGGCGGTCAGGGCGGCCAGCAGGGCGGCCAGCAGAGCGGCCAGGGCGGTCGCCAGGGCGGTCAGCAGGGTGGCCAGCAGGGCGGCGGCGGTGGTAACCGTTAGCTGAATGAAGGTGACGACCGGTGCAGGCAGGCAGCGCGCGGTTGCGCTCCGGCAATCAGCCCCGGTCGTCACCTGATCTGATCCAGAGAAGCAGCCGGACAATCCCACGATTCTGATTCCTGCCATACCTGATGACTGAAACTCCACCAGCATAACCACTGCCGCTCAGAGTGCGGCCCTTTAATCAGTCGCCTGCTGAGAGCGGTGGCTGACAACCTGCGACTTATCCGGTGACTTTCGGCTGCGGCGATAGCTCGTCAGTCCGAACCACAGGCCGTAGAAGAAGGCGAGCATCAGCAGGGCGGCGCCGGCCGAGAGGGCCCGAGACCCGGTCACCTTGCGGGCCACCACGAAGAAATCGCCGCAGATCCCAAGGGCCAGCGGCACCATCGCCGCCAGCACCATCCGCGAGGCGAAGCGGTGGAAGTGTTCAGTCTCTTCGCCCTGCTCGACGATCCGGTGGTAAGCCGCCGGGGTCATCAGGAAGATCACACTCAGCGTGATCAGCACGAGGCTCGCCAGGTGCAAATACTTTGAAGAGTCGGGCAGCCGCTCAAAGCCTTCCGTCAGGATCGTGATGAACTGAAATCCGAGCAGCGCCTGCGCGCCCGGCAGCACCACCCTCGCCTCGGTCAGGACGTGCCTGATCTTATCCTTCAATTCGGTGCCGGCGGGCGCGGGTTGTCCCTTGTCCTGTGCCATCGTCTGCAGCTCCCTGATGCGTCGCGCGCGCCCGGCTTTGTGGAGCGTCTCAAGCCCGTACCAGCAGAAGAGCGCCGCCCCGGCCACCGCGCCGCCGACGATGATGCCAGATACGTGGCCCCGCACTTTTTCGGTGGCGATAAAGAAATCAATGCCGAGACTCAGGGCGAAAGGCAGCAGGGCGAGGTCCATCACGCCGGTCGAGAAGCGGTGCAGATCCTCGGTATCTTCGCCCTCGGCGACGATGCGGTGATAAGCGCCGGGTGCGACGAGCAGGCCGACCGCCAGGAGCATCAGGCTGATCGCGCCGAGCGTCAGGTATTGCGAGACGCGCGGCAGTTTCTCAAAGCCGGGCTCAAGGATGGCGCGGAACTGAAAGCCCACGAGGACCTGCGAGCCGAGAATGAGCATCCGGGCTTCATCGAGTGTGTTCTGAACCTTGTCCCTGAGCTGTGCCAATACTCGCTCTGCTTCCTCAGGTATGTCAGTAGCCCGGGCCGTCGGGGCCTGTCATTACCCGGAGCTTTGCACTTCTCTTCGTCCCTGGCGGGACGAAGAAAGCGGCCTCGCCCGGGCACCCTTAGCCCGGAAAATTTGTGTGATGACAGGCCCCGACGGCCCGGGCTGCCTGACACTGTTGCGATCCACGCCCGCACTGATCCGCTACACCTGTCCCGGTGCAGTTCATCCGAGAGAAGTACACATCCCGGTCAGACGGCTGACAAAGAGCAAAAGGCACGCCAGTAAAGCGCGCCTTAACAGAAGGGCAGACAGATGGTGCCGACCCCGCCCCGGCGGCCCTGACTTATGTCGCCGGCTTTGAGAGCTTCTCGTGCTGCATCACGGTTTGCCTCACGATTTCGGCCCGCTGCTGTGCTTCCCGGGCCTTCTCAAGAAAAACTTCGGCAGAGGTGTCATTCGGGTGTTCGCTGAAGTGCGAGGCCAGGTGGCGCATCAGCAGCACGCTCTCCTCGATGGAGCGGATCGCGTTCCACAATGACTCTTCCGTCCGCTCGGTGAATTCCGCCAGCAGGGTGTCCACCGAATAGGCGTGGCCCGTGTGACAGCGGAAGCGGACGTTGTCCCCTTCCTTCAACTGCAAAAGTACGCCGTGGCACTCCGGGCACGCATAAATGGACGGCTCGCCCCATTTCAGGATTCCGCTCTGAAGGGCGTTGTCTTCTCTGGCAATCTTCACTTCCGTCTCCATCTCTTTTGACACTGGATAAACTCCTTCCTCGCCCGCCGGCGCGTTCGTCAGCCGGACCAGCAGGGGCGCGATCTCTGCCAGGGGAAGGCGGTGATCAACTTCGACGTGCCTGATGGCATTGAGTGGCATCGAGGGGGCGTGCGCTTCCTCCGGGTCCTGCACGACGGCCGTGCCGCCGCGCTCCTTGACGGCCCGGAGGCCGGCGGTGCCGTCGTCGAGCCAGCCCGTCAGGATGACGCCGATGACGCGGGGGCTGAAGGCGTGAGCCGCCGAACGAAACAACGGATCAACGGCCGGGCGGAAGCGGTTCTCCTTCGGGCCGCGGGTGATGCGCACGTAACCGGAGCGCTCCAGCAGGAGGTGGTAATCCGGCGGCGCGACGTAGATGTGTCCCGGCCTGATCGCTTCCCAGTCGAGGGCGTTGGAAGCGGGCAGCGGCCCGGCGCGCTCAAGGATCTCGGGCAGGATGCCCGGGCTGTATGCCGCCGTGTGCAGGACGATGAAGATCGAGGCCTTCAATCCGCGCGGCAGCCCGCCGACCAGCACCTTCAGGCCTCTATCCCGCCCGAGGAGGTCCCGATGACGATGATGTCTTTGTTCGGCATCTAATTCTCCTGACGTTCGGTCAATTGCGCAGGGAGAATCAGGGAGGCTTTCAAAATGGGGATGGAAAAATTCTGGCGCCCTTTATACCACGGACGGGGGGAAAACACAGCAACGGACAGGGGCAATTCATTCACCCCTGGGAGCGCAGGCAGGATGCCTGCGCTCCCAGGGAGAAGACCTTGCCGCCACCCGTCCCCACTGTACACGGTACGGGGATTGGACTAGACTTTGCGCATTAAAGCCTACTGTCGCATCCCCAGAAAACTGAAGACCACTGCTGGACGGCGGGGCTTTTGTTCCAGCAGGTGAATCGAAGCATGAAAGGATTCGCATGAGCGAGGCCGAGGAAGCCAATCAGCAGGAGGAACTGGAGGTCCTCGATGATGATCTGAGCAAAGGCCCGATGCTGGTCGGCGTGGGCGCTTCGGCCGGGGGGCTGGATGCGCTGAGGCAGTTTTTCGAGCGCCTGCCCGCCGACAGCGGACTGACTTTCGTCGTCATCCTGCACCTCTCGCCCGAACATGAAAGCGTGCTGGCCGAACTGCTCCAGAGCAGGACGAAGATGACGGTGACAAAGGTGACCGAGGCGGTCAGGGTCGAGCCGAACCACGTCTACGTCATCCCGCCCGACCGGAATCTGGTGATGTCGGACGGTTACATTCGCCTGACCATGCGTGAGCGGGACAGCCTCAAACACGTGCCCGTTGACCTCTTCTTCCGCACCCTCGCCGAACACTACAGACAGCGGGCCATCGCCGTCGTGCTGTCGGGCTCGGGCACTGACGGCTCGCTCGGCGTGCGGAACATCAAGGAGGCGGGCGGGATCGCCATCGCGCAGGACCCGCTCGAAGCCGAGTATGACGGGATGCCGCGCAGCGCGATTGAGTCTGGCGCGGTGGACTTCATCCTGCCCGTCAGGGAGATCCCGGAGAAACTGATCGCGCTCCGCCAGAATGCCGAGCGCATCCAGTTGCCCGCGCCCCGGACGCCCAGCCGCAGCGAGGATGAAGAGGCGCTCCAGGCAGTCTTCGCCCTGCTGCGCGCGCGCACGCGCCACGACTTCTCAAACTACAAGCGCTCGACGCTGCTGCGACGCATCGAGCGGCGGCTGCAGGTGACCGAGTCCAAAGACATCCACGCCTACCTCGAATACGTCCGCGACCACCCGGAAGAACTCAACGGCCTGCAGCGCGACCTGCTGATCAGCGTCACCAACTTCTTCCGCGATCCGGGGACCTTCAGCGCGCTCGCGAACGAGGTCGTGCCGCGATTGTTCGCGGGCAGGAAGACGGGCGATCAGGTGCGCGTCTGGGTGACGGGGTGCGCCACGGGCGAGGAGGCCTACTCGCTCGCCATGCTGCTCACCGAACACGCCGACCGTCTGAGCATCCCGCCGACCATCCAGGTTTTCGCCACCGACATTGACGACCAGGCGATCATCAGCGCGCGCACCGGCGTCTACCCCGACACGATTGCGGCCGACGTGTCGCCGGAGCGGCTCAAGCGCTTCTTCACCGGGGAGGGGCAGTATTACCGGGTCAGGCGTGAGGTGCGCGAGCTGGTACTCTTCGCCCCGCATGACATCCTGCGCGACCCGCCCTTCTCGAAACTCGATCTGGTCAGTTGTCGCAACCTGCTCATCTATCTGAACCGGCAGATGCAGAACCGCGTGCTGGAAATCTTTCACTTTGCGCTGAAGGATGACGGCTACCTCTTTCTGGGCGCGTCGGAATCGGCCGACAGCCTGCCGGCACTCTTTTCGCCGGTTGATAAAAGGCACCGCATCTACAAGCGCCGCGCCGCCAACATCCCCTTCAAGGCCGCGCCCATGATGCCGATGTCGGGTTGGTCGGGGGCGAAACCCGCCCTGCCGGCGCAACTGGCCGCGCCGCTGGCGGAGAGTTTCTCCTTCGGCGAGCTGCATTACCGGATGCTGGAGGCGTACGCGCCGCCGAGCGTACTCGTCAACGGCGACTGCGACATCGCCCACCTGAGCGAGCGGGCCGGGCGGTACCTGCGCTTCGCGGGCGGCGAGCCGTCACGCAACCTGCTCAAGGTGGCGCACCCCGACATCCGGCTCGAACTCCGCTCGCTGCTCCTGTCGGCCACTCAGGGCGGGGGTGAGACCCGGAGCCGGGATATGCTGATGACTCTCGACGGGAATCCGCGACTCGTCCGGGTCAGCGTGCGCGGGGTCGAGGCCCCGCGCGCGACCCCCGGATTCATGCTGGTGATTTTTGACGAACTGGGCGACCCCGACCAGTTCTCCGCCGGGGAGTCGCCCGCGTCGGCCACCGACGTTCCGACGGAAGGGTATCCGGAAGTGATTGTGCGGGAGCTGGAAGAAGAGTTGCAGCGCACGAGGGACCAGCTCCGCGCCACGATTGAGCAGTACGAGACTTCGACCGAGGAACTCAGGGCCTCGAACGAAGAGTTGCAGGCGATGAACGAGGAACTGCGCTCGGCGACCGAGGAGCTGGAGACCTCGAAGGAGGAGCTGCAGTCGCTCAACGAAGAGCTGACGACCGTCAACAATGAGCTGAAAGAGAAGATCGAGCAGCTCGGCCACACTAACAGCGACCTCCAGAACCTGATGGCCGCGACCGACATCGGGACGCTCTTCCTCGACCGCAGCTTACTCATCAAGCGCTACACGCCGCGCGTCCAGGACCTGTTCAATATCATCCCCGGCGACCTGGGCCGCCCGCTCGCCCACCTCACGCACATCCTCAACTACGACGGCCTGACGAGGGATGCGGAGCAGGTCCTCGACAACCTGCGGGGAATCGAGCGCGAAGTCATGACCACGGACGGGCGCTGGTTCATCGTCCGCACCGGGCCTTACCGCACCATGGACGACAAGATCAGCGGCGTCGTCATCACCTTCATAGACGTCACCGAGCGCAGCCAGGTGGCGATGCGATTGCGCGAATCGGAGGAGCGGCTGCGCCTGGTGATCGATAGCGCGCAGGATTACGCCATCACCCTGATGGACGCAGAAGGCCGCGTGACCGGCTGGAACAAGGGGGCCGAGTGGATATTCGGGTACACCGAGCAGGAGATGAAGGGGCAGCCTGTTGACATCATCTTCACGCCCGAGGACAGGGAGCGCGGGGTTCCCGAAAAGGAGCGGGCGATGGCTGACAAGGAGGGGCGGGCGATTGATGAGCGCTGGCACGTCCGCCGGAATGGCGAGCGCTGTTACATGAGTGGCGTGATGGCGGCCCTGCGCGAGGGCCGCGGGTACGCCAAGATCGCGCGCGACCTGACCACGCAGCGGGAGCAGCAGGAGGCGCTCGATCAGAGCCGGGAGGAACTCGACCAGCGCATGCAGGATCGCTCCCGCGAGTTGGCCGAAACCAACAAGGCCATGCGCGAGGAGATTGAGGAACGCCGCCGCATCGAGCGCGAGCGCCGGGAACTGGTGCGCCGCATCGTCAGCGCACAGGAGGACGAGCGCCGCCGCATCTCGCGTGAGCTGCATGACCAGCTGGGGCAGAGCCTGACCGCGCTCCGGCTCAAGCTCGAAGGCGTCAGAAAGCAGTGTGGCGAGCGGTCGAAGTTGCGCCCCCCGGTCGAAGAGCTGCAGCAGATCGCCGCGCGGCTCGATTCGGACGTGGATTTTCTCGTGTGGGAACTACGCCCCACTGTACTCGACGACCTCGGCCTCGTGCCGGCGCTCACCAACTTCACTCGGGAATGGTCGAAGCATTTCGGCATCCCGGTTGATTATCACACCGTCGGCCTGGAGGGGCGCCTCTCACAGAACGCCGAGACCAACCTCTACCGGATCGTGCAGGAGGCGCTCAATAATGTCTCGAAGCACGCCGCAGCCGCGAACGTTGACCTGATGATCGAGCGGCGCGGCGACGACGTCATCCTGATCATCGAGGACGACGGGCGCGGCTTCGATCCGGGGCTGGTGAATGTCTCGCAGAGTGGCCGCGGGATGGGGCTGGTCGGGATGCGCGAGCGCGCGGCGCTCATCGGCGGCTCGGTCGAGATCGAGTCCGCGCCGGGCCAGGGCACGACCGTTTTCGTCCGCGCCCCGATCAAATCTGACCCGAAATCTTCCCTCGAAGGGGGGCTGGTGGAGGGAGGTGAACCTTGAATAAGCTGCGTATTTTCCTCGCCGAGGATCACGACATGATTCGTGAGGGCCTGAAGATGATCATCAACTCGCAGCCCGATATGGAATGCATCGGCGAGGCGAGTAACGGGCGCGCGGCGGTCAAAAGGGTGGTCGAACTGCTCCCGGACGTGACCGTCATGGACATCTCAATGCCGGAGCTGAACGGGCTCCAGGCGACCGAGAGGATCAAACAGTCCTGCCCGCAGGTGAAGGTCCTGACGCTCACGCGCCACCGCGACGACGGCTACCTGCAACAACTGCTCAGGGCCGGCGCCTCCGGCTACGTCCTCAAGCAGAGCGCCTCGACCGAACTGATCCGCGCCATCCGCGCCGTCGCCTCCGGCAAAATCTACCTCGACCCGGCCATCACCGAGCAGGTCGTCGGCAATTACGTCGGCAGGTCCGTCGGTAAAGGCCCGGCCCTGCAGAGCGAGCCGAGCGAGCGGGAAAACGAGGTCCTGCGGATGATCGCCTGGGGTTACAGCAACAAGGAGATCGCCGCGCGCCTCTCGCTCAGTGTCAAGACTGTCGAAGTTCACAAGGCCAACGTGATGAGGAAACTCGGCATGCGCAGCCGCATAGACATCGTCCGTTATGCGCTGCTTCAGGGATGGTTGCAGAATAACTGAGGCGCCCCGGGGGGCTTCAGATCAGTCTGAAAAAAGGCGGGCCGGTTTCAATCCTGTCCTTTGGCTTGCCTGGCCGAGGTCGGGTTAGTTTCCCTGACCCGCGACGGTAATCCGTCGGCGCGATAATAACAGCCCACCCGAGCCAGTTTCAGTACGGCTTAATACGCAAGAAGAACATTTTCTGATGCCGTCAGATTTTTTCGGAGAGAAGATATTCTTCAGCGCCCGAGGCGCGGCATGTTTATAGCTGATCCCGGGAAAAATTTCCCAGCTCCGTCAGGGGCGACAGCTCTGGTTGTAGATGTCGCTCCTGACCGCAGCTGGGGTGGTTGCTGGATGTGGTCAGCCATAAACACGCCGCGCCTCTGGCGCTGTAAATCACTGACCCAGGCAATTGGATGGACCTTCCTGCCGTCCGTGTCACAGCAACTTCCCGGCAACAGGCTTTAACCGACCAGGGAAAATCCTTATCCGTGCTGCGCGTCTTCCTTATATCTACCCCCCCCCCCCCCCCC
>DASRDU010000189.1:0-3350 GCA_035652435.1 Blastocatellia bacterium | reverse complement strand
GACGATGGGCGCCGCCATTGAGGTTCCATTCAGCGTCATCAAATCCTTCTTCGAGTCACTGAGGCCTGCAAAATCCAGTTGCGGGTGAGCCGTCACCAGCGCATTCCGGGCCGCCTCCGCGCCCATTATTTTGTTGCCCGGGGCGACCAGATCCGGCTTCATCAGGCGGTCGGTGTAAGTCGGGCCGCGCGAACTGTACGTCGCCACCGTATCGTCCGAACGTGCGTCCGTGCCGTAAGTGTTGGCGGCCCCGACCGTGATGACCATCGGGTCTATGCCCGGGCTGTGAATCCCGCCGTAAACAATCGTGCCGTTGGCATCCTTCCCACTGTTGCCGGCCGCCGCGACCACGACAATCCCTGCGTTGACCGCCCGCTCGGCCGCCTGGCATAGGGGGTCTGTTTTGTAGCTCTCCGGCGTGAGGCCGCCGAGTGAGAGGTTCATTACCCGGATGTTGTACTTCGCCTTGTTGGCGATGCACCAGTTGATGCCGGCGATCACGTCCGAGGAATTGCCACTGCCATCAGCGCCGAGGACGCGGACGTTGATGATCCGGGCATCGGGCGCGATCCCGCTGTACTGGCCGTCGTAGCCGCTGAGTCCGTAACCGGTCCCGGCTGCGAGTGAGGCGACGTGCGTGCCGTGGCCGTATCGGTCCCCCGTGCTGCTGTCGCCGGGAACGAAACTGACGCTGACCAGGCTGTTGCTGCTGGTCTTCCCCGTGATGATGTCGTTGTGATCAGCCTGCACCCCGCTGTCGAGTATGGCAATGCCGACCCCGGTGCCCGAGAGGCCGGAGAGGCCGGAACTGGCGAGCGCCGCCGAGACGCCTGAAGCCCGGCGGATGTGGCTGTTATAGGAATTGTCGGAACCCCGCACGGCCCGGTCCGGCGAGAGGCTGCGAACGTTCGGCTGGGCGGCCAGTTTCTCAACCGCACTGGCCGGCAGCTCGACCACCCGCAGGTTGAAGTCCGGATAGTTATCCAGTGAGCGCCCGGAGTGAAGGCGCACATAGCGCAGATCGCCGCCGTTGTTGTCAGCGGTCTGCACGATCACCCGCACCAGCTCGTCGCCCCGGCTGGCGACAAGACTCTCCGAGACCTGCGCCCAGAGGTCTGCCGCGATCTTCGGTTGTGGGGAATCCGCCCCGGAGGAAGACCGAAGCCTCATTAATCTGCTGCCTGCTGTTTCCTTTTCAGCACTGTCTTTCTGTGCCGTGGAGTCACCAGGTTCGGGAGAGTTGATCGGCCCGGTCTGCGCCGTTGCATCACTCCCTGCGGACGGCTTGCCGCGCCTCTTCAAGTTCTTCAGAACTCTGTCATGCCTGATCGTCAGTGGCGGGACCGGCGTGGATTGCGCCGCGGCTGTGGTTGATTGCTGAGCCTGTGATGCGGAGGCAGTTTTCACGGCCCGGCGAGGATTGTTCCGGCCGGTTCGATGTCCGGCCCGGCTCTTCTGAGACGCCCTGCCGACGCCGCCCCGTGAGGAGGCGCCGGCGATACTGAACGGAGCAGCCTGCAGGGCCAGCAGGATTGCGAGCAATGCGACGATTGACTTCTTCATTGTGGGATACATTCTCTTGCCGAGTTTGTTGCCGATGATGGAGACTGCTATTCCCTGCCTGGCGGAAGAAAGCCCTGATTGATTTGCTTCACTCCTTACCCCGTCCCATTCCCTGTCAGTGGCGATAGCGATGAACTAAAAGAGCGTGCCGGCCATCGGCCGGGCGAGTCACTTATGGCGAACCGTGTGCCTGGAGGGTAGTCAAGCGGGCGGCGTTCGTCAGGCTGAGTTTACGGTTGCGGCGGAGAGCGGCCGGGGAATGGGAGGCTTTCAGACCGGTCATCCGGCTGACCGGTCTGACTGAAGAAATCACCGGATTGACCGATTTCAGGAGGGATGAGATTGAAGGATTGCGCGGAGCGGACGGGTCTGGAAGCGCCGGCCGTATCCATCAAACAGGAAGCCCGACAGCACTGCCTTAATCGTGAAGGGTTACATCCATAGACCCGTTCACGCTGTAGAAAAGAGAACCGGGCGCGACCGGCGCCGATCAGCCTGAGATACAATTCGCCACGGACATTCGAGTCGCCCACAGAAGATCATGCAGCCCCCGCCCCCACAACGACCGCCGCGGCTCGACCGTGGGGCCGAACTGGCGCTCTATCTTTCCGACAGCGCGCCATCAGACCGGCGGCAGCTCCGGTGGAACATCCGCGCGAAGAATGCGCTGATCGAATCGGGCGCCGGCCTGCCCGAACTGCTCACCGTCATCCGTGAATGCCACGGCCCTCCGGCCACTTGGGGATGATCAACTCAGCGCCGCGCATCATCCGCATCTGCCTCGTCCGCAGCCTCACTACTCCCGCGCACAAATAAGAGTTCATTTTGCAACCGGATCGTTGCAGCCTTTCCGACTGTATTGAAAGAAGCCCGCTACCGCCAGTTCAGATTCAGGAGAGCGCACTATGAGCGACCAGCACCACACCCTTCCCCTGTACGCCCCCAGCATCGAACTCAGGCTGAGCGTCGAAAGCCGCCTCGTCAGGCAGCTCAGGCGCGAGCGCGATGAAGCGCACGATCACCTGATGCATGTGCGGGCGCTGCTTGAGGAAGCCGAGCGGAGGCTCGATCACTTCTCCGAAAAGGACGAAGACACTGCTGCCGCCTGAACGCTTCCATCCGCAGACAGGTTTAATCATTATGTTTCAGATGCGCGCTCGCATTCGGAGTGTAGAAGCAGTGCGCCGGGCTTTTGCCGGCTTCCGGCGCAAGGGAAGCGCCTCCAACATTACAAGTGGCCGGGGGCGCTTCCTGTTCCCTGTCAGGTTGAAAGTCCGTTGTGATTGATCGTATGGTGAGAGTTAGAGGCAGCATCTGCAGTGTCTGAGGACGTTGCCGCAGGAGAGGCTGATACGGCCCCTTTTGCTTTGCGGGATGCCGGCAGCGCCAGCGGATGAAAGACGCACAGCGGCCACCGGAGCGCGGCTGGCGTGGCGGTCTCCAATCGCGCCGCGGTTCGTCTGTATCAGGGGATTGAGGGAATTCGAATAAAGAAGCCTGATCAGTTGCCGTGAGGGGGCTGGTCAGGCTTTTTCCTTGTCTGCGCCGAAGCCGAATGGGGCCAGGCACGCCGGTATAGCCGGGCCGCGGTTGATGAAGCGCGCCGCGAACTGGCCGCACTTGAGGAACTCAACAGTCAGACCGGCGACAAGGCCATTCAGTTTTCCCCGGAGAGGTTGAAAAATGCTTCACCAACAAATAAAGAGTGTTGAGACAGGCCGTAACGGGGATGCCACCCCACGGCCTGAAACAACACTCTCTAAGGTGAAGCGATGGTATCACGCGTC
>DASRDU010000188.1:0-65708 GCA_035652435.1 Blastocatellia bacterium | reverse complement strand
AGTGGATGCCTTTGTCCCTGTGGAGAACGGAAATCGGGAATTTCCGCCAGCACTTCGATCAGTGGTCGGACGCGTGATACCATCGCTTCACCTTAGAGAGTGTTGTTTCAGGCCGTGGGGTGGCATCCCCGTTACGGCCTGTCTCAACACTCTTTATTTGTTGGTGAAGCATTTTTCAACCTCTCCGGGGAAAACTGAATGGCCTTGATTCATTGTACTGAGGCTACTCCGCCTTCTTGTCAATCTGCCCTTCAGTCAGTGCCTGCTGGCGCATCGCCGCCGCGCCAAGCAACCCGCCCATGCCCATTGATTCAACCGCACTGCTGGGTACCAGCATCAGCGCGCCTTTCTCCTTCAGCCCTTCGTAAAGCATATTCATCGCGCGCAGGTGGAGCGCAGTTGGGTTTTCGAGGTACGATTGCGCCGCCTTTTCAAAGAGGTGGGCAATCTCGACTTCAGCCTCCCCGAGGATGATCCGCGCCTGCTTTTCGCGCGAAGCCTGGGCTTCACGCGACATCGCGTCCTGCAGCGCATCGGGAATGATCACGTCGCGCATCTCGACCGACTGAACCGTCACGCCCCAGGGGTTCGTCCGCTCGTCAATCAGTTTCTGCAATTCGTCTTCGATCCGCTCGCGGCCGCGCAGCAGGTCGGTCAGGAAAGTCCGGCCAATGATGTCGCGCAAGGCGGTCTGCGCCGCCCAGCTGACGGCCTGCCCGTAGTCCTGCACTTCCAGCGCGGCCTTCTCGGGGTCGTAAACCATCCAGAACAGCACCGCGTCCACGTTGACCGGGACGGTGTCTGAAGTCAGCGTCTGCTCCGCCGCGAAGTTGGTCGTGATGGTGCGCTGATCTATCCAGGCCGGGATCGAATCAATAAGCGGGATGATCCAGAACAGCCCCGGTCCGCGCAACCCCGCGTAACGCCCCAGCCGCAACACTACCGCGCGCTCCCACTGCCTGGCGACTTTCGGCGACAGCATGGCCAGCAGCCCGACCACCAGACCGATGATCAATCCCAGCGGATTACCGCTGGTGAGGGCCAGTGACAGCAGCCCCAGAGCGAAAGGCCCCAGAAAAACCAGCAGCGAAACGATGTTCAGTCGCGGGGCACTGGGTGAAGGGATGCTGCTTTTGGTGGTAGTGAGATTGGTAATTTCAGCCATGATTGTTTTTCTCCTTTGTTGCGCCCTTTGCGGCGACGCCGCGCCTGCCCCTGAGGTGATCAACCACCTCGTCGAGCGAAAAGCCATGCGCCAGCGCCTCGGCGAGAAAACGGTCCGTGAGCCGGCGCAACTCCTGCTCGCGGTCAACTTTCCTGGCAAAACTGCGCCGCCCGATCACGTTGTCGTGGGCACACACGAAAGTGCCGACGCCGCGACGCGTCTCCAGCACCCCGGCGCGCTCCAGTTCGGCGTAAACCTTCGCGACGGTGTTGGCGTTAATGCGTAAATCCACCGCCAGCTGCCGCACCGTCGGCAGCTGATCCCCGACCCGCAGCTTCCCGGTCGCGATGGCGAACCGGATCGCGCGCTCGAGCTGCGCGTAGAGCGGCATCGGGTCGGCGGCATTGATGTGAAAAGCTTCGCTCATTGCACCATTGTACTACGACAATAGTACAACTCCGGTTCCCGGATTGCAATCAGAATTTCGTTCGGCCGCACATTAATCGAAACGGGTCGGCGTGTTAATTCACTGAGTGACAAAGCGGGGATCACCTGTTAGCATAAGGCTTACTTACTCAATCCCAACAATCTGACTGCAAAGGAAGTATGTCTCAGGAGAACTCTCTGCCTGCCGCCGCGCGGGAAAAAATCCGCAATATCGCCATCGTCGCACACGTAGATCACGGCAAGACAACACTCGTTGACGCGATGCTCAGACAGTCGGGGCTGTTCCGCGACAACGAGCGCGTCGCCGAGCGCGTCATGGATTCGATGGATCTCGAGCGCGAACGCGGGATCACGATCATGGCGAAAAACACCTCGGTCCATTTCGGCGCGACGAAAATCAACATCCTCGACACGCCCGGCCATTCCGACTTCGGCGGCGAGGTTGAGCGCGTCCTGACGATGGTGGACGGCGTGCTGCTGCTCGTTGACGCCTCGGAAGGCCCGCTGCCGCAGACGCGCTACGTGCTGTCGAAGGCGCTCGAACTGAAGCTCAAACCCATTGTCGTCATCAACAAGATTGACCGTCACGACGCCCGGCCCCAGGAAGTCGTCAACGAAGTCTACGACCTCTTCATTGACCTCGACGCGGATGACGAGCAGATAGACTTCCCGATCCTCTACGCGGTCTCGCGCGACGGCATCGCCAAACACGAACTCGACGAGGATGGCCGTAACCTGCGCCCGCTCTTTGAGGAGATCATCCGCACGATCCCCGCGCCGCAGGGCAACGAAAGCGCGCCATTGCAGGTACTCGTCGCAAATCTCGATTACAGCGAGTACGTCGGGCGGCTGGCCATCGGGCGGATCGTCAACGGCACGGTCGCGGTCGGCGATCAGGTCTCCGTCTGCGGCATTGACGGCGCGCTCCAGAAGACGAAGATCACACAACTCTACGCCTTCGAAGGGCTCAGGCAGGCCCCGGTCGAAAGCGCTTCAGCCGGCGAGATCATCGCGCTGGCGGGCATCGAAGGCATCAACATCGGCGACACGGTGACTTCGGCGATTGATCCGCGCCCGCTGCCGCGCATCAGAGTTGATGAGCCGACGATCTCGATGATTTTCAGTGTGAACACCTCGCCCTTTGCGGGCAAAGACGGGAGGTTCGTCACCTCGCGGCAGATTCGCGCCCGGCTCGATAAGGAGTTGCTCGGCAACGTGGCGATCCGCGTCGAAGACACCGATTCGCCTGACAGCTTCAAGATTTCCGGGCGCGGTGAACTGCAACTCGCGATTCTGATCGAACAGATGCGCCGCGAAGGCTATGAGCTGAACGTCGCCCGCCCGCAGGTCGTCACACGCAAAATCAACGGCGAGCTGCATGAGCCGATTGAACTCGCGGTGATTGACGTGCCGGATCAGTTCATCGGCGTCGTCACCGAAGCGATGGGCCGGCGCAAAGGGCAGATGACGAAGATGATCAATCACGGCCACGGTCGCGTGCGCATGGAATTTGAAATCCCTTCGCGCGGACTGATCGGGTTTCGGAACGAATTCCTGACCGAGACCAAGGGCACCGGGCTGCTCAACACGCTGTTCCTGCGCTGGGGGAAGTGGCAGGGGGAGATGCATGGACGCGGCACCGGCAGCCTCGTCGCCGACCGCCCGGGGACGGCGACCGGCTACTCGATTTTCAACCTTCAGGAGCGCGGCGAGTTGTTCGTCAAACCCCAGACGGAAGTTTACGAGGGCATGATCGTGGGCGAGAATTCGCGCGACGTGGATCTGGACGTGAACATCATCAGGGAAAAGAAACTGACGAACATGCGCGCTTCGACGGCGGACGAGGCGTTGCGCCTGGTCCCGGTGCGTGATCTGACGCTCGAGCAGGCGATTGAATACATCGCCGACGATGAACTCGTCGAAGTCACGCCGCAGTCAATCAGGATGCGCAAGAAGGTGTTGGCGGCGAACATGCGACCGAAGTCGAAGAAAGCCGCAGACGTGTAATCCGACTTTCGCGGAAAGCAGAAACAAAAACAGGCGCGGGACAGTACCGGAAGCAAGCCGGTTATTCCCCGCGCCTTTTTTGTCTTCACGTCTGATCTACTCCGCCCGGTAATTTGGCGCTTCCTTCGTGATGAACACGTCGTGGACGTGTGACTCCTTGAGGCTCGCCGCCGTGATCTTCATAAATCGCGCGTTCTGCTGAAGCTCGCGAATCGTGCGGCAACCGGTGTAACCCATCCCGGCTCGCAAGCCGCCGACGAGCTGCCCGACCAGCGCCGCGAGAGAGCCCTTATACGACACGCGGCCCTCGATGCCCTCGGGAACGAGTTTGTTATCTGACTGCTCGCCCTCCTGCGCATAGCGATCCTTGCTGCCCTGCTTCATTGCGCCCAAGCTGCCCATGCCGCGATAGGCTTTGAAGTTGCGGCCCTGATAAAGAATGATCTCGCCCGGCGATTCGTCAGTGCCCGCGAGCAGCGAGCCGATCATGACCGAATCGGCGCCGGCGGCGATGGCTTTAGTAACATCGCCGGAATATTTGATTCCGCCATCGGCGATGATCGGCACGTCTGAACCTGTGGCGGCTTTCGCACATTCGAAAATTGCGGTGATCTGCGGCACGCCCGCGCCAGTGACGATGCGAGTTGTACAGATACTCCCCGGGCCCTGACCGCACTTGACTGCGTCAGCACCAGCCTGAATCAAGGCCTTTGTTCCTTCAGCTGTCGATACATTGCCCGCGATCAACTGCACTTCGGGAAAGCGGCGTTTGACCTGGCGCACGGCGGTGATCACCCGCGAAGTGTGGCCGTGCGCCGTATCAATCGCCAGCACGTCAACGCGCGCTTTGACGAGTTCAGTGGCGCGCTCCATAAAATCGCCCGTCGCGCCAATCGCCGCCGCCACGCGCAGGCGCCCGAGGTCGTCCTTCGCCGCGTTCGGGTACCTGATCGCCTTCTGGATGTCCTTGACCGTGATCAGCCCCTTGAGGTGGTACTGGTCGTCCACGACCAGCAGCTTCTCGACCTTGTGCCTTTGCAGGATGCCTTCGGCCTCGCGCAGCGTCGTGCCGACCGGGACGGTGATCAGGTGGTCTTTGGTCATCGCTTCGGAGATCGGCAGGTCGAGCCGCGTCTCGAAGCGCAAATCGCGGTTGGTCAGAATCCCGACGAGGCGGCCGTTTTCGGCCACAATAGGCACGCCCGAAATCTTGTAGCGCTCCATCACCGCGACTGCCTCGCGGATCGGGCGGTCGGGGGTCATCGTCACCGGGTCAACGATCATCCCGGATTCGGAGCGTTTGACCTTGTCAACTTCGTCGCGCTGCGCCTCGACGGAGAGGTTCTTGTGAATGACGCCGATGCCGCCCTGCTGCGCGATGGCGATGGCCATCGGGCTTTCGGTCACCGTGTCCATCGCGGAACTGAGGATCGGGATATTCAATTGGATGCCGCGCGTCAGCTGCGTCGTCGTGTCGCATTCCGCGGGCATCACTTCGGAATAAGCAGGGAAGAGCAGCACGTCATCGAACGTCAATGCTTCAATCAGGTTTTCAGTCAGCATAATTTTTCACCAGTCATGAATTCCATGAGATCGGGAACCGGGCTTCAAACATCAGGCCCATGGTCCCTGTATAAACAAAAACGCGCGAACGTGCGTTCGCGCGGGATGGAGGAGTAAACCAGCCGGGTGTGACCGCCTGCGCCGGGAGCAGGCGTGACTCGCGGCTTTCGTTCGCACATTCGGGCGCAGGAGGGCCGCGGGCGCCGCTGATCCGGGTCGGGCATCAGCGGGTTACTGAAGGAACTGTTGATAGTTGTCTTTATTAATAACCACACTTTCCGCAATCAGCTTACCCTTGTTAGCCGGAATTTTCGCCGGGCGCCCGTTGAGCGTGGCTTCCAGCGTCGTCACATTGCCGACGTTGACCGTCAGTTTTTCGCTGGCGGAAAACTCCCTGAACTCGCCTGCTTTGAGAATCACCGCCTCCTGCCCGACGTTATCAGTTTTGACCTTGATCCAGCAGTCACCATCCTTCGCCTGGAGCCTGAGCTGCAGCGCGCCGGCCAGCGGCGGGGCCGGCGAAGGCGAAGGCGAAGCGGCGGGCGTGACTGACGCTTCCGGGGACGCGCCCGGCGAAGGGCCGGTGGCTGGAGTCGGAGTCTGTGGAACGGCGACCACCGGGAGCGTCGCGGTCGGCGTGGGGGATTCGGGCTTCTTCTCCGGTTTCTTCTCCTGGCCGAAATACCTGTAAGCGCCATAAGCCCCCAGACCGATGATCACGATCACGGCGACCGCCAGCAGCGTGCTGCTCCACGAGGAGGTCTCGTTATCCTCCAGCGCGTCAAAACGGGGGGCCGAACTACGTGGCGGCTCGCCGCCCTGTTCTTCGAGCTGCTGCTGGTAGCGCGCCAGCGCCTGCTCTTCATCAAGGCCGATGTAGCGGGCGAAGCTTTTGACGAATGCGCGATTGAAGATGCCGCCGGGGAGGATTTTGTAATTATCGGATTCCAGCGCCTGTAAGAACCTGATCCCGATGTGGGTGGCATCGGAAATCTGTCGCAATGAAATCCCCTTGTTCTCGCGAGCCTGTCGAAGTTCTTCACCGAGTGTTGGCATGCCATTGTCTCAGTTAAATGCCTGCACGCCTCCCCTGACAGGAGAGGCCGGCGCAACGGAAGTCGGTTAAATTAACGCCGTATACTAAGTGAATCTCCGGTGGGAGTCAATTTTGGCCGTGCATTTGCAAGCATTTGAGGTAGATTCGATCATCATACGCTTCAGTCAAACGTGGTCATCTTCCGCATATTCGCCATATCTTCATACACCGGAATCGTCGGGCCGTATTCGAGCGCCGCGAAGCCCGGGAAGCCAAGGTCATAAATCGCCTTGAAGACGTTGCGGTAATTGATTTCGCCCGTCCCCGGCTGGTGCCGCCCCGGCACGTCGCCGATGTGGAAATGGCCGATCCGTTCGATGTTGTTTCTGATGTTCTGAATCAGGAACCCTTCCATGATCTGGACGTGGTAAATGTCAAAGAGGATCTTCACGTTCGGGCTCGCCACCGCGTCAATCATCTTCGCCGCGTCGCGGACGTAATAGAGAAAGTAACCTTTGTGGTTGACGTAAGTGTTGAGGACTTCGACGACCGCCGTCATGCCGTTTTTTTCGAGCATCGGCGCGGCGGCCTTGAGCCCGGTGACCGCGCTCTCCATCATCGCCTCGCGTGACATCCCCGGGACTTCGTTGCCGGTGAGCGTGACGAGGCGTTTGCAGCCGACTTTCTTCGCCGCCTCTATCGCGGCTTCCGTCTCCTTCAGAAACTGATCACGTTCTTTCGGATTCACGAGACCACAGTCCCGGGCCTCGACGCCTTTGTTGGCGACGATGCAGGCGCATTCGAGATTGGGATATTTCTTCCGCTCGGTAATGAAAGTTTCGAGCGTGTTCGGGTCGCGCCAGTTGAACATCTCGTAGGCGTCAAAGCCGAGTTCACTGACTTTGGCCATCGCCTCCGGGATCGGCTTCCTGTTGAGCATGCCCCACGTGATCGAGAGGCGCAGGTGATTCAGTTTCTGAGCTGGAATGCTCGCCCCGGGGGCGAGCCGGTCATTCGACGCGAGCCTGTAAAAGGCCGCGCCCGCGCCGAGTCCGAGAAAGTTTCTTCGGTTCATAGTCATCACAGGTCTCCTGCAAACCGATTTTTTATCCGGGTCTTTGAGCTGGCGAACGGCTCCCGTTATCGCAGCTCGATCATGTTGCCGTCGGGGTCGCGGATGAAAAGCTGCGGGTTGCCGGCCCTGCCGCTGCCGCGCGCGAATTCAATGCCGAGTTCAGTTAACTGCCGCCCGGCCTCTTCAATGTTCGCAACCTGGAGCGCGATGTGGCTGTCGAATCCGGCCTGACCGGTGTGGCCCGGCATCTCTTTCGTACTCATCAGGTGGAGCTGGTGGCCGTGTCCGAGGTCGTACCAGCGACCGTCAAAGCTGAAGTCGGGGCGCGGCAGGGCTTTCAAACCCAGCACGCCTTCGTAAAATGCCGCGGCGCGCGCGACATCGGTGACCATGAAACCTGCGTGATGGAATCCTTCGATGGAGACTGGCATTGCCTGATCTTCCCTTCTGAAAATTTGATGATGGAGTCTTGCTGAAGGCCATAATGTAATTCGATAATCCACAATCCACAATCCACATCAGGCAACCAGACAGGGAGAAGGTATGGCTTCAGAGATCGGTTTTGGTGTTGTTGGTGTCGGCTCAATCGGCAAAGTTCATGCCGAGGCGATCAGGGCGATCCCGGGCGCACGGCTGCTGGCCGTCTGTGGCCGCGACGCCGGGCGCACGGCGGAATTTGCGTCGCAACTCAATGTCACCGCCTACACGAATTACGAAAAATTCCTCGCGCACCCTGGGCTCAGCGTCGTCAACATCTGCACGCCGAGCGGAATGCATGCCGATCAGGGGAGCCGGGCCGCAGCCGCGGGCAAACACGTGCTGGTTGAAAAGCCCATTGAGATCACTCTCGAGCGCGCCGACCGGCTGATTCGCGCCTGCGACGAGGCCAGGGTCAGGCTCGGCGTCATCTTTCAATCGCGCTTTATGCCCGCGGTGCAGCGGATCAGGCGGGCGATTGATGAAGGCCGGTTCGGCCGTCTGATGCTCGGCGACGCTTACGTCAAATGGTATCGCGCGCCGGAATATTATGCCGCGGGCTCGTGGCACGGCACTCTCGCGCTCGACGGCGGCGGCGCGCTGATCAACCAGGCGATCCACACGCTCGATCTGCTGCGCTGGATGATG
Organism: Blastocatellia bacterium; assembly: GCA_035652435.1. Classification (GTDB taxonomy): domain Bacteria; phylum Acidobacteriota; class Blastocatellia; order RBC074; family RBC074; genus DASRDU01. The sequence continues at coordinate 57,290 of DASRDU010000188.1, read as the reverse complement.
GGGCCGGCGGAAACCGTCTTCGCCATGAAAGGCGCGCTCCGCTACCCACACATCGAGGCCGAAGACACTTTGGTCGGCACGATCCGCTTCCGGAACGGCGCGCTCGGCGTCATCGAGGCCGCGACTTCGGTCTCTCCGGGTTTCAAGCGCCGCATCGAAATCAGCGGCGAACGCGGCACGGTGGTTCTCGACGGCGACGCGATCAGTCACTGGTCGCTGCCTGATGAGGGCGAGTCTGATGAATCTCCAGCCGCGCAACTGACCGACGGTTCCGCCGACCCGAAGGCGATCTCGACCGAAGGCCACCGCATTCAGATCGAAGAGATGATGCGCGCGGTGATTGAAAATCGTGAACCGTTCGTGGATGGCCGCGAAGGCCGGAAGTCGCTCGAACTGGTGGAAGCGCTTTACACATCAGCCAGCAGCGTCCGACCGGTCAACCTTTAGTCTTCGGCGCGCCGCCGATCAGCGCGAGCAATCCGCCATCAACATCAATCGCGGCCCCGTTGACGAATGATGCCGCGTCGCTGAGCAGGAAGGCGATCACTTCGGCCACCTCTTCGGGCCGCGCGATGCGCCCGACGGGGTGCATCTGTTCGCAGGCGGCGATCACCGATTCAGGGTCGGCATCGAGCGAAGCCGACCAGCGGAACATCGGCGTATCAACCGTGCCGGGACAGACGCAATTGGTCCGAATGCCTTCCCCGGCGTAATCCACCGCCATCGCCCGCGTCAGTCCGAGCAGCGCATGCTTGCTGGTCACATAGGCAACGGCGCCGCGCTGCGACCCGTGCGATTGCACTGAGCCGACGTTGACGATTGAACCGCCCCCGGCCCGCCTGAGATGCGGGATGCACGCGCGCGACACGACGAAGGCCGCAGTCAGGTTGATGGCCAGCACTTCCTGCCAGAGTTCGAGCGAGGTCTCTTCCGCGTTGCCGTATCGTTGAATGCCCGCGTTGTTGACGAGCGCGTTGATCCCGCCAAAAGTCCGGGCGGTGCGCTCAACGGCGGCCTCGGCTTCAGCAGCCGGCCTGGCAAGATCGGCCTGAATGAAAACTGCTCGCCCGCTCGCTTCATCGCTGCCGTTGCCGAGCGCGGCGATCGCTGCTGCTCCGTGTTCGGCGTTGACATCAATCAACGCCACTCGCGCCCCACGCGAATGGAGCAGGCGCGCCGTCGCGAGACCGATGCCGCCTGCGGCGCCGGTGACAATCGCGCGCATTGAAGTCAGGGAAGACATCACTTTAATCAGCCGGGGCGGCGACAACATCCGCGCTCCGGCCCCCGCGCCGCCTCTCGGCGATGAAAAAGATCAGTACGCCGATCACGTTCGCGGCAATAATGACGGTGCTGATCTTGGCCGTAAACGACAACTGGCTTCCCACCTGAATGATCGGAAACACCGACAGCGCAACGTAAAGCACCGTCATCAGAAAGCCCGAGACGGAAGCAATTCTCAGCCACAATGACGGGCGTGGATCGACTCCCCTCAGTCCGACGACCGGCAGCGCGAACATCACCAGGTAAGTGAGCGCGTAAAAGATCCCGGCCGCGTTCTGCAGGAGCTGGAATGCCTCCTGCTCGCCGACGCCGACAATGCCTGCCAGGCCCATCCCGAGCGTCATCGCGCCGACGAAGAGGATCGAGTTGACCGGCGTCCGGTATTTCGCGTGCAGTCTGGTGAACCATTCGGGCAGCAGCCGATCCCACCCGGCGACCATCGGCAGCCGGGTGTTGGCCGTGAAATTGACGCTCGCCTGCGCGAGCCGAAGCCCCAGCACTATGACGATGATGACGGGGACGAGGCGCGCGGCCACTCCGAATGTGCGCGTGCCGAGGCTCAGGACCTGCGGGATCGGGCCGATCAGGTCAACGTCGTCGGGGCGGACGAAGGCGAGGACGGAGTTTGTTCCGAGGATGAACATCAGCGCGATCACCGGCGCGGCGATTACGACCGAACGGCTGATCGTGCGGACGGGGTCGCGACACTCACCGGACAGAATGGCGACGTACTCGAATCCGCCGAGCGCGCCGAATCCCATCTTGCCAAGGATGTTCAGGCTGAAAAGCGACAGCGCAGGCATTGCGATGTCGAGCGGGCGGTGATTGGTCAGCGTGCCACGCCCCAGATTCAGCAGGGGGAGCGCCACCAGCACGATGAAGACCACGATGATCATCACGCCGCCCGCATTATGAACCCACTTGCCGACGCCCAGGCCGAGCGTCGAGACGAGTACGAGTACCCCGATGACCGCGCAGTCTGCGGCCGTAATAAACCATTTGCTCCCGGCCATCCACGCGGCGCGCGGGCCGAGGGCGTAAGACAGGTTGGTCGCCACGATCAGCCCGATTTCTGACGTGAGGACGATCACGTACAGCCAGAGGTTCCACGCGACCAGGAATCCCGTCATCTCACTGAAGCCGAGTCTGGCCCACTGGTAGAGCCCGCCTTCGAGCGGCATCAGCCGGGTCAGCCAGGTCACCACGACCGCCGACGGCACGTAGAAAAGCAGGATCGCGAGCAGCCAGAAGATGACATGTGCCGGGCCCAGCTTCGCGGCGGCGCCGACCCAGCCGAGCCCGACGATGAAGAGGATCTGGGTGAGCGCGAGGTCCGCAAGGCCCAGTTCTTTTTTGAGCGCCGCGCTGTGCGCCTCGACGCGCTCCTCGGCGCTGCGCAGTTCCGCCGCCGAAGCTGTGGAATCCTTCTCAGCCATCAACCCGCCTTTCGCAGTTCGCGGCTGCTTTTTATGGCTCGCGCGAGCCCGGGGCTAGTCAATCTTCGCCGGCTCCAGCCTGGGCACCAGAAGCTGAATGACTGCCCAGGCGATCAGGTAAATCACGCCCGCGATGATGAACATCGGCAGGTAATACTTCGGGTTCTGATCCAGCACCTTCCCGGCGTAAAAAGGCAGCAGGATGCCGCCGATGGCGCCGGCGCAACTGCCAATGCCGATGACGGAGCCGACCGCCTTGCGCGGGAACATATCGGTGGCCAGCGTGAAGAGGTTGGCCGACCAGCCCTGGTGCGCCCCGGCGGCGACCCCGATCACGATGACGGCCGTCCACACGCTGTGCGTGTAATGGGCAATGATGACTGGCGGGATGATGGCCGCGAATAAAAGCAGGGCGGTCTTGCGCGCCCGATTGATCGTCCAGCCGCGCTTGATCAGAGTTGACGAAAGCCACCCGCCGCCCACCGAGCCGACGTCGGCGATGATGTAGACCGCCGTCAGGTACGGGATCAGCGCCGTCCCCTTAATGTCGAAATTTTTGTTGAGGAACTTCGGCAGCCAGAACAGATAAAACCACCAGACCGGGTCGGTCAGCATCTTGCCGAACGCGAAGGCCCAGAGCTGGCGATATCCCAGCAGAGAGAGCCAGGGCACTTTTTCCTTCGTCGTCTCCTCTTCGCCTTCGCGAATGAGTTTGAATTCCTCAGCGGAAAGTCTCGGGTGCGATTCGGGCCGCTGATAGAGCAGCCACCAGAACGCCAGCCAGAGCAGGCCGACCGCGCCGGTGAAGATGAACGCGCTCTGCCAGCCGAATTTTTCGGAGAGAGTCAGCGCCGCCGCGGGCGCAATGATGGCCCCGACGTTCGTCCCGGCGTTGAAGATCCCGGTCGCCAGTGCCCGCTCCTTCTTCGGGAACCACTCGGCGACGGTTTTGAGCGCCGCCGGGAAGTTGGCCGCTTCGCCCACGCCGAGCAATGACCGCGCAATGACGAAGCCCATCGCGCTGGTGGCCAGCGCCGTTGACATCCCCGACAGCGACCACCAGATGACGGCTATCGTGAATCCCAGCTTGACGCCGATGCGGTCAATGATGCCCCCCCAGACCAGAAACATCACCCCGTAGGCGACCTGAAACGCAATCACGATCTGACTGTATTCCGATTCCGTCCAGCCGATCTTCTGCTGAAGCTCCGGGGCCAGCGTACTCAGCACCTGACGGTCAATGTAATTGACGACAGTGACGAAGAAGAGCAGGCCGCAAATGTACCAGCGCAGGTTTTTGACTGAAGCCAGGCTGGCCGCGACAGATTTCTCGCGGCTGGACGTGAGATCAGGGTTCATACAAAGCCTCCCAACAGATGGCGGATGGTGAATTGCGGGTTCTGGATTGCCGGCCCCGGGCCTCAAATTTGAATTCGGGTGCTTGAGATCCGGAATCGTGATGAGCGGACGCGAGACAGGATAATGCCTGCTTGACAATCTGGTCAAACCATTTGGATAATCCACTTTGCTAAGCGGGCTCTGTTAGTGATCAATCCCTTCAGACAATAAACCATCGGCTTTCGGAATCAGCGGAGGAGTACGTTAATGACCACCAGCAACAAACGCAGAGAGTTTCTCAAGCAGGCTGCCGCTTCGGCGGCCGCCGGATTAACCTTACCCGCCAGCTCTTACGCCGGCATTCTCGGCGCGAATGACCGCGTGCGGCTCGGGATCATCGGGCCGGGCGCGCGCGGGCAGGAGCTGATGAAGGAATTCAGCAAAGCGCCGAACGCCGAATTCGTCGCGGTCGCCGACATCTACAAGCGCCGCTTCGACGAGGCGAAGCGGATCGCGCCCGGCGTCAAAACGTACGGCGATCACCGCCAGCTGCTCGACAGCAAAGATGTTGACGCCGTGATCGTCGCCACGCCGCTGCACTGCCACGCGCGCCATTTCCAGGACGTGCTGGCGGCGGGCAAAGACCTCTACTGCGAAAAGACGATGACGTGGTCAATCGAAGAGGCCGAGGCCTGCCGCGAGGCCGCGAAGAAATCCGGTCGCGTCGTCGGCATCGGCCAGCAGCACCAGAGCGCCGGGTATTTCGCCGACGCCCGGAAGTGGATCAAGGACGGCCTGGTCGGCAAAGTCACACACGTTGAATCGTGGATGAGCCGTAACACGCCGCACGGCAAGGGGCAGTGGGTGCGGCCTGTCCCGGACGACTGCACGCCCGCAAATGTTAACTGGGACGCTTTCCTCAACGGCCGCGCGAAGCGCCAGTTCGACCCGTACAAGTTCATCAACTGGCGTTTCTTCTGGGAATTTTCCGGCGGCAACGTGACGGAGAATATGGTTCACCAGATCGGTTGGATCATCGGCGCGCTCGACCTGCCGGTGCCGACGGCGGCTTATATGTCAGGCGGTGTCTTTTCGGAAAAGGACGGGCGCGAGGTGCCGGATACGATTGCGGTGACGCTCGATTACCCGAACGATCTGGTGGTGACGTGGCAGTCAACCTTCAGCAACAGCCGCTTCGGCCTCGGCACGCGCATTCTCGGCTCGGACGGTTCGGTCGAATGGCTGGCCGGGTCAAATGACATGGTCTCGGGCAAATCGGTTTCCGGCGTGCGCTATTACCCGGAGAAGGTGAATCGCGCCGACGGCATCATGCTGACGGGCGAAGACAAAGGCGTGGATCATTATGCCAACTTCGTCGAGTGCGTGCGTTCGCGCAGGGAGCCGAATTCGCCGGTTGAACTGGGCTATCGTTCGGCGATTGCCGCGCACATGGCCAACCTGTCTTACCGTAAGAAACAGCGCCTGACGCTGGAAGAGGCGCGGCAGGCGGGTAAGCAGGTGGCGCGCATCTGACGGCGTCAGCGCCATCAGGACCCGCCAGAAAAGTTCAATCCTTCCGGCCAGCGCCTGCCCGGTATCACAGGCGCTGGCCGATTGCCTGACCTCTCCGTCACCGACTACAATTCACGCGGCACGAACCTGACGCGCACCTCGCCTGAAATGAAGGAAACGCTGCTGCCTTATCTTGCCTGTCCAGCCTGTTCCGGTGGATTCGGCCTCGACGCCGATGAGCGTGAGGGCCGGGAGATTCTCACCGGGGAGTTGCGGTGTCTGGATTGTCAGGCCGCTTACCCGATCCGCCGCGGCGTCCCGCGTTTTGCCGACCTGACGGCTGTTGCGGCGGACAAACAGGCCACGGCGAAAAACTTCGGCGAGCAGTGGCTGGAATTCGATTCGGTCAATCCGCACCACGAGCAGCAGTTCAGAGACTGGATCGCGCCGGTCACGCCCGAATTCGTGCGCGGCAAAACCGTGATCGAAGCCGGGTGCGGCAAGGGGCGCCATACGCGCGCGGTTGCCGAGTGGGGCGCGCGCGCAGTCGTCGGCGTTGATTTGAGCGATGCCGTCGAAGCGGCATTTCAGAACACGCGCGACCTCGACAACGCGCATGTCATTCAGGCCGACATTTATCGCCTGCCGCTGCGGCCCGTCTTCGATTACGGCTTTTCCGTCGGCGTGCTGCACCACCTGCCCGACCCGCACGCCGGGTTTGCGGCGCTCGTTAAAAAGCTGAATCCTGGCGGCGCGGTTTCGGCGTGGGTCTACGGGCGCGAAAACAACGGCTGGATCGTGCATCTGATCAACCCACTGCGCGAACGCATCACTTCAAAGCTGCCGATGCGCGTGCTCTACTTTCTTTCTTACCTGCCGTCGCTGATCCTGTACGTCGTGGCGAAGGCGATTTACCGGCCCTTCGGCAGGACGAAACTCAGGCGGTATCTTTTTTATGCCGATTACATCAGCTACATTGCGCGTTTCCCGTTCCGCGAAATTCATAACATCGTTCACGACCACCTGACCGCGCCGACGGCTTTTTACATCAGCCGCGAAGAGTTCGCCGGGTGGTTCGATCAGGCGCTGGCGAAAGACGTGGTGATCGCCTGGCACAATCGCAACAGCTGGCGTGGGTTCGGTTACGTCGGGTCAGAAGCGAAAGCGGAAGCCGGTTATGGCAGATGAAGCGCTGGTGAAAGAAGTGGTGAGCGAACAGGCGCAGGTCGGGATGCGCCCACTCAATTACCACATCATGTTCGACGTCGAAGACGAACACTGGTGGTACGTCGGGCGGCGCGCCATCGTGCTGGCACAGGTCGAAGACGCGCTTGAAAAAAAGGATGAAGGCGGAAGGATGAAGGATGAACAGGGAACGGAATCGGGTTCATCCTTCATCCTTCCGCCTTCATCCTTCCGCAGACTGCTCGACATCGGTTGTGGGACGGGCGGGAATATGGATCATCTGCGACGGTTCGGGCAGATGCATGGAGTTGATCTGTCGGGCATCGCGCTGGATTTCTCCCGCCGCCGCGGGCACGAGCGGGTGATGTTTGCGAGCGCCACTGAGCTGCCGTTTGCCGGCGACTCGTTCGATCTGGTGACCGCGCTCGATGTGGTCGAACACCTTGCTGATGATGTGGGCGGGCTCGGCGAAATCCGCCGCGTGTTGCGTCCGGGCGCGCCCGCCGTGCTGTTCGTCCCTGCGTTCCGGTCGCTGTGGGGGCCGAACGATGACCAATCGGGACACAAGCGGCGTTATCGCCTGGGCGAATTGCGCGAAAGGGTTGAGGCTGCCGGTTTGCGTGTGGAGCGGATCAGCTATTCAAACATCGCGATGTTTCTGCCAATCTGGCTGGGGCGAAAACTGCTCAACGCGCTCGGGCGGACGGCGCAGTCCGAAAATCGGATCAACCACCCGCTCGTCAACCGGCTGCTCGCGCGGATTTTTGCCAGCGAAGCCGGCTGGCTCAGAAGGCACAAGCTGCCGTTCGGGGTTTCGATCATTTGTGTGGCCCGGAAAATTCAGTGACGGAAAGGCGGGCGTCAATGCTGGAACTTTTCTTCATCTTTGTCTGGCTGCCCCGCAGAATCGGCAGGCTGGCGCGTGAGCGTGGCCGCAGCGCGCTGTGGTGGAGCCTGTTTGCCATTATGATGTGGGTCGGGCTGGAAGTGGCCGCCGGGGTTGTGCTGGGGCTGGTCAGTGAATTGCTGGGGCTGGGGCAGCAGGCCGGAAGCGGGACATTCGTAGTCGTGGTGATTTACATCGTCGCCCTTTTATCGGGAGCTGTGGGCGCGGAAATCGTCCGCCGGATTCTGATCACTTATCCGGTGGCCGTAAGAACTGAGGGGAAGCCCGTGGGGATTCAGTGATGATTAGTGAAGCCGCTCGAATCGGACAGTCAGTCAGGGCGGAAGCCCGGTTGCTGAAAGACGGGCCTGCCCCCGGACTCTCGGTCTTTCTGCCCGTCTGCAACGAGCAGGAGAACCTGCCGCAACTGCACGGCAGAATCATCGAATCAATGGAGAAGCTGGGACAGAGCTTTGAGGTGATTTACGTGGACGACGGCAGCAGCGACGGGAGCTTTGCGATTCTGAAGCAGCTGGCGGCAAATGACGCGCGGGTGCGAGTCATCAGCTTTCGGCGCAATTACGGGCAGACGGCGGCGATGGCCGCAGGCATTGACGCGGCGCGGGGCGAAATCCTGATTCCGATGGATGCCGATTTACAGAACGATCCGGCGGACATCGAACGATTGCTGGCGAAGCTCGATGAAGGTTATGACGTGGTTTCCGGCTGGCGCGCGAACCGGCATGACGCGTTCCTGGCGCGCGTGCTGCCGTCAAAGATCGCCAACGGCCTGATTTCAAAAATCGGAGGCGTCCACCTGCACGATTACGGCTGCTCGCTCAAAGCCTACCGCCGCGAGGTGCTGAAGGATGTGAACCTCTACGGCGAGATGCACCGCTTCATCCCGATTTACGCGAGCTGGGCCGGCGCGCGCGTGACTGAAATTCCGGTGACCCACCACCCGCGCGTGGCGGGCCGGTCGAAATACGGGTTGTCGCGGATGATCAAGGTGATCTTCGATCTGGTCACGATCAAATTCATGTCGCGGTACATGACCAAGCCGCTGTACGTTTTCGGTTCGGCGGGCCTGCTGGTTTTCGGCATTTCAGTTTTGTCGGCGGTGTTCGCCTTTCTGATGAAGTATGCCGACTGGCCACATCACGCCGATTTCATCCAGACGCCGCTCCCGGTGCTGGCGATGGTCATGCTGGTGCTGGGCATACAGCTTTTCCTGATGGGCCTGATCGCGGAAGTGAGCGTCCGCACTTATCACGAGTCACAGAACAAGCCGATTTATACAATTCGGACGAAGATCAATTTTGAAGAAGAGCCGTCAGCGATCAGCGATCAGCGATCAGCCTGAGCCGATTTGCTGGCGGCGCCAGTGCGTTGGGAAATCCGCGGAAGCTGACCGCTGACAGGTTCATTCATATGTGCGGAATTGTCGGATTCATCAACACTGAACGCGAGCGCACGGCCGACGAGCGGCTGGCCCGCGCGATGGCGGCGGCGATCATCCATCGCGGGCCGGATGATGAAGGCTTTTACTCCAGCCGGAATGTCGCGCTGGGGATGCGGCGGCTGTCAATCATTGATCTGGCGGGCGGGCACCAGCCGATCCCGAACGAGGATGGCTCGGTCTGGGTCGTCTTCAACGGCGAGATTTACAACTTCCGCGAGCTGCGCGAAAAGCTCGTCGCGCGCGGCCATCAGCTCAAAACATCCTCTGACACCGAAGTCATCGTCCACCTGTACGAAGATTACGGCGACGAACTGGTCCGGCATCTGAACGGGATGTTCGCCTTCGCGCTGTGGGACGAGCGGCGCGAACGACTGCTCGTTGCGCGTGATCGGATGGGCGAGAAGCCGCTCTACTGGACGCTCACTGACAGCGCGTTCATCTTCGCCTCGGAGTTGAAAGCCCTGCTCACGCACCCGACAGTCGAAAGAAAGCTCAACCTGAGCGCGCTGCGGAAATACCTCTTTTACGAATGCGTGCCCTCGCCCCACGCGATCATCGAGGGCGTCAGAAAGCTCGCGCCCGCGCACCGGCTGATTTTCGAGCGCGGTACAGTCCGCGAAGAGCGGTACTGGAAGCTCGATTACGACGTCGAGAAAACGCGCATCAGCGAGGCCGAGGCAATTGATGAAGTGCGGGGGCGGTTGCGCGAGGCCGTGCAGCTGCGGCTGATCGCCGACGTGCCCCTGGGCGTACTGCTTTCGGGCGGCGTGGATTCGAGTTCGGTCGCGGCGCTGGCGCGCGAGAGCGCGGCGGGCCGGGTCAAAACCTTTTCCATCGCCTTCGATGAAAAGTCATTCGACGAGTCGAATTACGCCCGCGCCGTCGCGGAGCATCTCGGCACTGAGCATTTCGAACACCGCTTCACCGAACGCGAGATGCTGGAACTGGTGCCGGAAATCCCGCGCCTGCTCGATGAGCCGCTCGGCGACAGCTCGCTGATCCCGACCTATCTGGTCTCGCGCTTCACCCGCGAACACGTGACCGTCGCGCTCGGCGGCGACGGCGGCGACGAGTTGTTCGCGGGCTATCCGACTTACGTCGCGCACCGGATGGCGGGTTATTACCGCAGCCTGCCGCAGTTCGTGCGCCACCACGTCATTGAGCCGGTCGTGGCCAGCCTGCCCGTTTCGACCGATAACCTGTCATTTGATTTCAAAGCCAAAAGGTTCGTGCGCGGCGCGGCGCTGCTCGACGGCACTCGCCACCAGTCGTGGATGGGTTCATTCGATGAGGCGCAGCAGCGATTGCTGCTCAACCCTGAAATTCTGTCCGCTTTCCCCGACGAGGAAGTTTTCAGCGAAGTGCGCGCTTACGATTACCGGAACGGCCTCGACATCGTCGAACGCATGATGACTTTCGACGCGCAGCAGTACTTGTCCGAAGGCGTGCTGGTCAAGGTTGATCGCGCCAGCATGGCCGCCTCGCTGGAAACACGCGCGCCCTTTCTGGATCACACCTTCATTGAATTTCTCACCCGACTGCCGGTCAGTTTCAAGTTGCGCGGCTTCACGACCAAATACATTCTCAAGCAGGCGATGCGCGACAAACTGCCCGCGCAGGTGATTGACCGCCCCAAGAAAGGCTTCGGCATGCCCGTCGCCGAATGGGTCAAAGGCGAATTGCGCCCGCTCGTGCGCGAGATGTTTTCGCCCGACCGCCTCAAACGTCACGACCTGTTCAATCTGAAGTATGTCGAGCGGATGCTGAGTGAACACGAGAGCGGCATCGCCGACAATCGCAAGCTGATCTGGACGCTGCTGATGTTCGAGATGTGGGCAGAAAGGACGCTTGACGGAGTATCAGGGGTGTCAATAGACCTCTTGCAAAAGTGTCAGTAGCCCGACCGTGAGGGAGGGCTTGCAGGTCGCGAGCAAGCCCTCCCTCACGGTCGGGCTACTGACACTTTTGCAAGAGGTCTATTGAATGGCCGACAGAGTACGGCGCGCCTCTGAATCAGGAGACAGAACATTGTGAGCCGGTCGAACATCTACGCGGCCAATTGCAGGAATCGGGAGACGGTCTCTTCCAGATTTTCTACGAGGACGTAACCTTTTTTGAGGAGTTGTTGTGCCCCGGCAGTGACGGCGTGCCGTTGCGTGATGTCATCTGATGACGTGCAGAAAATAATCGGGGTCTCTTTATCAAACGCGCGGATGAAATGACACAGCTCAAGGCCGGTGCCGTCGGGCAGGTAATAGTCCAGGAGATAGAGGTCAAAGCTCTCGCCCGTGGCCTGTCTGACGGCTTCATGCTTACTGTAAGCCGTGACCACCTCATAGCCGCGGAGCAGCACGGCTATCAGCTCACAGCAGTCCGGGTCGTCATCCACACAGAGGATACGCTTCTTTCCATTGTTCCGGGTTGTCACTGCACACCACCTTTCCAGTGGTGGTTCATGGTCAGGGTGTTTAGCCGGCGGGACCTGGGGAAAGGCTAATCAGCAGTGAAAGTGAATCATCACTGTCCCCATCATCAGCCCGTTACCCCCTGAACTCAACCCTTATGTGGGAAATTCACATTATAAATCCCCGGCCAGAAGTCGCATTAAGGGGTCATTTCTGTTAGTGTTCAGTGGCAGCCGCTGGTGCTGCATTGTTCTCTTTCATCACTACCCGACATCCGGTCCGGATTACGGAGTCCTCTCCTTGTGCCGCTTAGTTGTGTTTTCAACTGCGTCTGCTGAAGGAAGGCTCCCGATGTCCAAATCCGACAAGTCCCGTCCGCCAATCGAAAACCGGCTGCTCGCCACCCTGCCCGCCGAAGAATACGAGCGTCTCCGCCCGCATCTGGAGCCGGTCACCTTAAAGCTCAGAGATGTTCTCTACCGCGAGGGCGACATTATCAGGCACGCCTGGTTCCCACATACTGCGATGGTCTCCCTCGTCTCGGTGATGAATACCAACCGCCGCATTGAAGTCGGCCTCGTGGGGAGTGAGGGGATGGTCAGCACGGTGTCGTTTATGGGGGGCGAGACCGCGACCAGCGATGCGATAGTCCAGATCCAGAATGGTGCGGCGAGAATGGAGGCAGGTGTCCTCAGGGAGGAATTCAGGCGCGGCGGCGTGCTGCAGGAACTGCTGCTCCGTTACGCCCAGTCGCTCTACGTGCAGGTCTCGCAGACTGCCGCCTGCAACCGGCTCCACTCGATGGATGAGCGACTGGCGCGCTGGCTCCTGATGACGCGCGACCGTGCCCGGACGGACGAGCTTGAGCTGACGCAGGAATTCCTCGCCATCATGCTCGGCTCGGAGCGATCCGGCGTGACGCTCGCCGCCATCGCCCTGCAGGATGCGGAACTCATCAAATACAGCCGCGGGAAGATCACCCTCCTGAATCGAAAGAAACTTGAGGCAGCTTCGTGTGAGTGCTACGAGAAGGTCAGAAAGTTCTCCGACCATGTGCTTAAGGTCTGACCCGGCAGAGCCAGCGGCAAACAAGCGCCGCTGCGTGAAAATTTCACACGGCCCCGTTCACTACTGGTGTTTCTTGCCTTCTCCAGCCGCGACGCGTATAAATGTTCCGTCAGTTCATACGCAATTTTCAGTATCATCCGCTACCATTACAAACAACCGACGCTCCGGGAGTGGAGATAGGTATGCCCCGCAATAGTTATGCCTCCCTGCAAACGCATCCTCTGCGCGGATGATGACCCCGACACCCTCGATTTGATGAAAGTCTGGCTCGGGTCTGAAGGGTATGAAGTCATCACCGCAGCCACAGTGAGTGAGGCCGTCGGCATCGCCGGGAGTGAGTTCTTTGACCTCTACCTGCTCGACGACTGGTTTCCTGACGGGGGGGGCGATGAACTCATCTCAGGGATTCGCACGATTGACGCCCGCACCCCGGTGGTCTTTTTCTCAGGTGATGTCCGGACAGCCAATCGCGAGCAGTTGATGAAGCTGGGGGCACAGGCCTTCATCCCTAAACCTTCAGACCTTGCAATAGTGTCAGACACCATCCGGCAGTTACTCTCCGAAGACACTCCCGTAGTGTGATTTTTTTACGCAGGCCTGAGTCTGCCTGCCACGGCGCAAAAAAACGGCTACGATCATTCCGCTCAGCAACTGCGCCGGGACTCAACAGTGGTGCGACGCTCACATGCGCTTAGTCACCAGGGTCGCCTGCGTTGATTCCCGGCGAGTCCGGCAGAGGGGCGACGCACTGGAAGGATGAAGATGCTGGAAAAAGAGTTCACCCAGGCCGAGGCCGGGGAGAAGGTCGGGCGCAGGGTACGGCTGCTCGTCAGTCGCTCCAGCCTCCCGCCGGGAACAGTCGGGCAGGTTGTTTTCGCTGACAGGCTGGATGGCGGCTATGACGTGGCGATTGAATGGGAAATTCGGGCGGCGGGAACGCCGCTGCGACCGTTACGCGAGTGGCTCACCAGAGGCGAGTATGAAGAATATCTGGTCGAAGAGTGAGGGAGTACGTGGGGAGGCTGCGATTCAACAGACAGGAGGCAGAAAATAAAGTGGGCCGCGCCGTGCGCTTGCTCGTTTCCCTGCCAGCCCTGATTCAGGGGACGACGGGGCGTGTGGTCAGGGCTGAGGAAGTCAATGGCGGTTATGACCTCGTGATCCAGTGGGACGCCGGGGTATCTAACAGCCGCTATCAGGACTGGTTCACGAAAGACGAGTGCGAGAGATATCTGCAGGAAATCTGAGACGAAGGTCAAAAAGAATGTTGCGGGCTTTATTCAATCAATGCTTCTGGCTTTTACTTTTGTCAGCAAACATAAAATGACGTAAGTCAGCAGTGCGTGGATTGCTGCGTTAATGCAAAAAGCTACAACGATATATGGCTGGATGGATGGGCCTGTATCCCTGAGAGTTTCGTAAATGGGAACAAAGGAAATAGCCAGGTACATCCCCGGCCATAAGAGGTACAAAGCCCGGACCTGTTTGAGCGCCAGGAGAAACAAAGTACCTGTAAAGAATACGCCGTTCAATACAGCCAGACGTGACCGCTTCATTGAAATCATTTCTTCTGTGCCGACTCAGCCCGGCGACTGATGATGTAAGCGCGAATCGCATCCACCTCCTCCGGCCTGAGCCACTGCTTGAACGAAGGCATCCCGAGGTCTGAATACGCGCCGCCGAGTACGATCTGCTGGTACTTCTCGAAAATCGCGGGCTGAGAAAATCGCAGGTCGGGCAGCACCCCGCCGCCGCCGAGCGCCGCGAGGCCGTGGCAGACGGCGCAGTGCCGGGCAAAGAGTCCCGCGCCAGCCGCGATGGTTTCCGGCGACGCTTTTGATTCGATCAGGGCCAGTGCCGGGGGCGCTTGTGGCACGTCCTGCCTTAGCTGCTGCCTGCCGTTCAGCGCAAATGTCAGCAGCCTGCCCGGCGTTGCCGGCAGGCCGATGCTGCCGCCCGAGAGCGGGAACGATCCGCCCCACCCTGCCATGACGGAAACGTACTGCACGCCACCCACCTCGAAGGTGACCGGAGAAGCGATCACACCTGATCCGACCTTCACGTCCCAGAGCTTCTCTCCCTTGTCCGCGCTGTAAGCGACAAAGCGCCCGTCGGCGGTTCCCTGGAAAACCAGATTGCCCGCCGTACTCAGCAATCCGCTGTTCCACATCACCGGGTATTGCACGCGCCACCGCTCCTTCTGCGCGACCGGATCCCACGCGAGCAGGTGGCCGGGCGGCAGTTCTTTCGGGACTTCCGTGAAGATTGAGAAATTGACCGCCGTGTTCCAGGTGCCCGGGCGATACTGGAACTTCGGGTCCTGAGCGTAATAAAAACCGTTGTCCTGGGCCGGAATGTAAACGAGCCCGGTCTGCGGGCTGTACGACATCGGCTGCCAGTTGTGCCCGCCGAGCGGCCCCGGCTTCTGCGGCACGACGGAATCCTTGTAGCGCACGCCGGGGGCTTCAATTGGCCGCCCCGTTTCGCGATCAATGCCCGTGGCCCAAGTGATCTCGACGTATGGTTTCGCCGAAATCAATTCTCCGGTCCTGCGATCAAGCACGTAAAAGAATCCGTTCTTCGGGGCCTGCATCAGCACCTTGCGCTGCTGACCGTCAATGTTCAGGTCGGCCAGAATCATGTGCTGCGTCGCCGTGTAATCCCACATATCTCCGGGCGTCGTCTGGTAATGCCAGACCAGTTCGCCTGAATCGGGCCGCAGCGCGAGGATTGACGAGAGGTAAAGATTGTCGCCGCCGCCGGGGCTGCGCACGTTCTGATTCCAGGGCGAGCCGTTACCCGTGCCGACGTAGAGCAGGTCGAGTTCGGGGTCGTAAGACAGCGAATCCCAGGCCGTGCCGCCGCCGCCGATCTTCCACCACTCGCCATTCCACGTTTTCGCCGCCTTCTCCATCGCCGGCGATTCGAAGGGTTGCGACGGGTCGCCCGGCACGGTGTAAAACCGCCAGGCCATTTTGCCAGTCTCCGCGTCGTAAGCCGACACGTAACCGCGCACGCCGAATTCGGCCCCGCCGTTGCCGATGATCACTTTGCCCTTCACCACGCGCGGCGCGCCGGTGATGGTGTAAGGCTTGCTCTGATCAACGGTCACGACTTCCCACGCGGGCTTGCCCGTTTCGGCATCGAGCGCGGCCAGCCTGCCGTCGAGCGTGCCGACGTAAACTTTGCCTTTATAAAGGGCCACGCCGCGATTGACGGCGTCGCAGCAGGCTTTCGTGCCCGCCTTGCGCGGAACCTGCGGATCCCACTTCCACAGCTGTTTGCCGGTGCGCGCGTCAATCGCGAAGACCACACTCCAGCTTCCCGTCGTGTACATCACGCCGTCCACAACAATCGGCGTCGCTTCCAGCCCGCGACTGGTCTCGGTATCAAAAGACCAGGCGAGCCCAAGGTTTTTGACGTTGCCGTCGTTGATCTGTTTGAGCGGGCTGAAGCGGGTTTCGCCGTAGTTGCGCCCGTGCGTCAGCCAGTCGCCCGTGCGCGCGTCGGCGTTGCGCAGCGCGGCATCATCAACTTTTTTCGCCGCCGTCGCGCCGGATTTCTTCTGAGCGTCAGACACAGGTAGAAGGATTACGCAACACAAAAACAGCATCAGGAAAACGAGCTTCGTTTGTCGCTTCATAAAATCCTCCGTGGATGATTATCGCTGTTTCCAATCCGGCTCTCAGGCTTCGGCGATGACCTGGTTGATTGACGCTTCGCGCGCTGCGCGCAGGCGGTCGAATTCGGCGGCCACGTCTTCATCGTGTTTCGCCAGTTCGTCAAGATTCGTTTTGGCAAAATCCATCACGCCCATTTCGGTGAAAGCCTGCTGAATGCGCGGCCCCCACAAGCCGATATCCTTGAGCGTCGGCACGATGCGCGTGAAGAGCATGTTCTGAAACTGCTTCATGAACGGTGAATGCAGCACGTAATCAACGCAGGCTTCGGCGCCCAGCTCCAGCCGCTCCCACACCTCTTCAGCCAGGAAACGGTCGCGCATCAGGTGGCAGGCTTCGACGACGAACTGTTCGCGCTCGTCGCGCTCCTGCTCGCCGAGGTGCGGGTAATAATCGCGCAGCGCGAGCCGCCCGAAGGCGACGTGCCGCGCCTCGTCCTGCATCACGTAGGCGTTGATCGCGCGGCCCAGCGGTTCGGTTGCCAGATCACGGATCGTATTGAAGGCCGCGAGCGCGAGGCCCTCGATGATCACCTGCATCGCGAGATAGGTCATATCCCAGCGCGAGTCGCTGATCGCCTGATCGAGCAACACCTTGAGCTGCGGGTTGATCGGGTAGACCAGTTGCAGTTTCTCGTGCAGGTAGCGCGAATAGACTTCCACGTGCCGCGCCTCATCAATCACCTGCGTGGCGGCGTAAAATTTGGAATCAATGTCGGGCACGGTCTGCACGATCTTCGCTGTGCAGATGAGCGCGCCCTGCTCGCCGTGCAGGAACTGCGAAATGCGCCACGAATCAATATGGTGACGCACACGGCCTTTCTCTTCGTCATTGAGTTTGTTCCAGATGTCCGAGCCGTAGATCAGAATGAAATGATCGGGGAAGCCCATCGGGTTGGTGAAGTCAATTTCCGGCGACCAGTCAATCCGCTTGCTGGCATTCCACTGATTGTTCTTGCCCTTTTCGTAAAGCGTCAGCAGCTTGTCGCGGCCCTCGTCGTATTCCCAGTTAAAGACGGTCGTTGATCCATGTCCGGGGATGTGCCACTGAGTCTGTTCGACGGGCAGCGTGTAAAGACGAGTACTCATACAATTCCTTTCACCGATACGAAGCTTTTCCTGAAATGGATGGCGAAGATGTGAACTGCTGCGCGCAATATCGCATTTTTACGAGTCTTTCACCAGCTTTCAGCAAGGGGTCTGACAGAAGCGCCCCGATTACCCGACGGCTGCCGGTTCATACGGAGTCGTGAGCAGTGAGTATGCGGGCGACAGGCGGGGAATCAGGATGTGAAAGTGAAGGAAGTTGCGGGGGGGTTCGTATCTGGCCACCACCGTCGCGCCGGGCGCGATGAGGCCGGAGAGGATCAGGTCCGCGAGCGGGAACTCCAGGTAGTTTCTGACGATGCGTTTGATCTGGCGCATGCCATGCGTCAGGTCTTCGAGGCTGTGTCTGAGCAGGAAGGTTTTGACCTCGGGCTCGACGAGGAGCCCGATGCCGGAGCCGGCCAGCTGCTGTTCGACTCCGGCCAGCTGCTGTTCGAGCAGTGTGATAACGTTCTGCCCGGTCAGGCTCTCGAAAATGATGATGTCGTCAATCCGGTTGACCAGATAATCGCCGAGCAGGTGGTCGAACTCTTCGAGGACAAGCTGCTGCTGGCGCGGCGGCTCCTCCGCTTCGTTCCCGTCGTTGCGGAAAAAACCTATCGTCCGGCCGATCAACTGGTCGGTCAGTTTCTGCGAAAGGTCGCTCGTCAGAATGACGAAAGTGTTGTCGAGCGAAACGGGGCAGCCGCGCACGTAGAGTTCGGCGCGGCTGAGCGCGGCGGCGAGCTGGTCGCGGAAGGCAGGCGACGCCTTGTCAATCTTCTCGAAGATCAGGATCGAAAAAGGCTGCGGCCAGCAGGGTGGCGCCAGTTGCGCATTCCGGGCGCCGGCGACCAGTTGCTCGTAGAGGTCGGTGATCGGGTGCGCCGACTGCGACAGTTGCGGGCAGTTGATGTAAATCAGCTTGCGCTCGCTGCCGAGCAGCGTGCGGGCGAGCGCCCGGGCGAGGTGCGTCTTGCCCGACCCCGACGGCCCGATAAAGAGCAGCGTCACGAGCGGATGATGAAGCTCGCGACGGCGTGAGAGCGCCAGCGTGACCGCCCGCGTCACGCTCGTAATCGCGTACTCGTGGCCGACGACCTGCTCGCGCAGGGCCTGCTTCAGGTAATTTGAGAAGAGCATAAGCGAAAATCAGTCGGGCCTGCCGGAAGCAGGTCCGACGACTTTTTCGGTAGCGCGCCCCCGAGACTTGCCGGACTACTTCCTGACGGCGCTCCGCAGCGGGCGGAAAAAGGCGCGAATGTCTTCGACGAGTAACTCCGGTTCTTCCAGGGCGGCAAAATGCCCGCCGCGCGGCAGCTCCGTCCAGTGCCTGAGGTTGTAAAAACGCTCGGCAAACTCGCGCGGGGCCGGGACTATGTCTTTCGGCGGAATCGCCACGCCCGTCGGCACTGTGACGCGCTCGGCGGCATTCGGCGGCGGATTACGCATCGCTTCGTAATAAAGTCGAACCGACGAATGGATCGTTTCGGTCGCCCAGTAAATCGTCAGGTTCGTCAGCAGTTCGTCCTTCGTGAAACGGCTCTCGACGTCACCGCCACAGTCGCTCCACGCGCGGAACTTCTCAATGATCCACGCGGCGAGCCCCGCCGGGGAATCGTTCAGGCCGCAGGCCAGAGTCTGCGGCCTCGTCCCCTGAATCATCGCGTAGGCCCCCTCTTCCATCTGCCATTTTCTGCCCGCCGCGAGGTATTTCCGCTCGGCTTCCGACAAATACTTCGACTGCACTGTAAACAAATGGTGATACGGAACGTCGGTCAGATGAATGCCGACGACCGAATCGGCGTGATTGAGCGCGAGTTGTTCGGTGATGCCGCTGCCCCAGTCCCCGCCGTGCGCGGCAAACTTTTTGCAGCCCAGCTCACCGGTCATCAGTCCGGCGAAAAGGTTGGCGATGCGCTGCGTCTCCATCCCCTTCGCTTTCGGGCGGTCGGAGAATCCGTAACCGGGGATGGACGGCACGACGACGTCGAAGGAATCTTCCGCGCTGCCGCCGTGATTCGCGGGGTCGGTGAGCATCGGGATGATTTTGTGAAAACGGATGAAGGAATCGGGCCAGCCGTGCGTCAGCAGCAGCGGCAGCGAATTTTCACGGCGCCCGCGCTCAAGAATGAAATGAATGCCAAAGCCGTCAACTTCGGCGCGAAAATGATTGAACGAGTTGAGATACTCTTCCTGCCCGCGCCAGTCGAATTCGTTCTGCCAGTAAGCGCACAATTCCTTCAGGTAAGTTATATCCGTGCCGCCATCCCAGCCCGCGCCTTCGAGCGCGTCAACCCAGCGGGTTTGTGCCAGCCGCGCCCGCAGATCATCGAGCGTTTCCTGCCTCACCTTTATCTGAAATGTTTTCGGGCTCATTTCGGTATTCTCCCTGGTGCGCTTCGGTCAGATCCTCACCGTCTGACCATCGTGCGTGACCGGGTGATCTTATACCGCTGTTAAGCGGCAAAGGCCATTGCGGATACACCCGCCGCTGCTCCGCAGAGTGTGACTGCTGATTTGCGGTGGCCGTTAAGCCGACCCCGCGGAGGCCGGCTTAACGACTCATTCAGCGGACAATCTCTGATCTCAGACTGTCCCTGCTCTTAAAAGCAACCAAAAGGAACGCCTGCCTGCGGTGTGGGAAATCCCTGGGTCGCGAACGGCGAGAACCCGCCCGCGGCCCACGGGTTGCCGCCGCAAGCCCGCAGCAGATGCTGGATCGGGCTTGCCCCGAATTGCGAAGCCAGCGGCGACTGCGCAAAGACCGTGGATGGATCAGGCAGTTGCCCGAAGGGTGATCCGGTTATTCCCGTCGTTCCTCCGGTAAATCCGGGGTGTGTTGAAGAGAACGGGAAGGCCGCCTGGAAGGGCGAGGTTGTCTGCCCGATGTCCTGCCACTGCGGGCTGACGAGCGGCCTGATCGGAAGCTGCGACTGGGCCAGCGGGTTGAATTGCTGTTGCTGAGCGAGCGGGTTGAATTGCTGCTGATAAGCCGGCGAATGGAGTTGCTGCTGGGCGACGAGCGCGGCGGAGAGCGGATCGCCGGTCAGTCCAAAGCTGTGAGCGGCAAGCCCCGGCTGGAATGGCTGCTGCCACAACTGCTGCGGCAGCAGCTGACTCAGCGGATTTATCCCGGCGGACTGAATGCCATAGGGCGACACTCCGCCGTAGCCGCTCACTGCCTGTGGGGTGAGGTATGGTGAAAGCTGGGATGCGAGCTGCAGCGCAAGCAGCGGGTTCACCGTCTGATTGATCAGCGGGTTGAACTGGCCGAACGGGTTGATGACCGGAGCAATGCCGGCCCCGATCTGCGGCGTCAGCCACGGATTAACCTGGGTGCCAATCGGACTGAGTCCGGCAATCGGCCCCGCGAAGGGCGAAGACAGCTGGGACAATAACGGATTGATCCCGCCAAACCCGACTCCGGGCGCGAATGGAGTCAGCCCGCCGGCGAACTGCTGAAGTTGAAAGGGACTCACGAAACCTTGTCTCGCAAACATAAAATACCTCCACGTGTTTTCGGAAAGTTAATGGAAGAACAGCCGAAGCAGACTTCTTAACCGGCTGCCGCGACGATTTATGACGGCCCGGCTTTTTTCATAACACCGGACACACTTCACCTCTCCGCTCTGTCAAACGAGCGCAAAGGTAAGACCTGCATGCCAATGGCGCTGGTGAATCGCACTGACCTTATCGTTTCGGCCAGTGCCGTGTGGTTGTAACTGGACGGATTGCTTTACACGCTAAAGCCCTATCCCGTCAGAATCCATGTGGCGTCATGAATTGTTGTGCGTCCCACTGGAACTGAAGGAAGGGTTGTGCGTACGGCGCGGCCTGAAGCATCGGCGGCGCGTAAGCCGCCCCGGCGCCCCGGGCCGCAACGGGCAATTCTCTGTAGATCAGATTGATCAATTCGTGGATTTCCTGGAGCTTTTCCAGGTCTTCATCCGAGAGTTGCGATCCCATTGACTCGTTGACACCCGTAGCCGGATACCGTGATGTTGCGGTTGTATTCATTGTTTTGTTCTGCCTCCGTTTCTTCATTCACTGTGTGCTGATCTTTCCGCACTTCTTCTGCTTCTCTTTAACTTTTAGCCTTGCCGGCGCGTTCGGGGCGCTCCTTCTTCGCCTTCGGTAACGTGATTTCCAGAATGCCGTCGGCGAATCTGGTCTTCAGGTCATCGGCGCTGACTTCCTGCGGCAGCGGGAAGAGGCGCTCGAAAGTGCCGTAGGTGCGCTCCGAATGGTGGTACTGCGCTTTTTCGCTGACCCGGTGAAAGCGGCGCGTGCCGCGCACGACGAGGACGCCGCCCGCCGGCTTCGCCGTGACGCCGTCCTTTTCCGTCATGCCGGCCAGCTCAATACTGATGACGACCTCGTCCGGCGTCTCGTAAATCTCTGCGGGCGGGGCCCAGGTCGGCGACTTCAGAAGCCGCTGTGAAATGCCGCTGTTGATTAAGCAGAGGTTCAGGTAGTTGATCTCATTCTGAACCAGGGCCACCGGGTCCGCCCCGGCGGGCAGCGGGAAGTTCGGCTTTTTGACGTCAACATTCGGCGCCGGCAGGCCCGTCAGCTGCTCGTAAACATCCCGGACGTCAGTCAACACCTGATCGTAAGAATACATGCCCATGCTCTTCCTCCTTATTTGCCGACTCCGCGCGAGTGGCACAACAATGATCATCAATGGCAGACAACAGTTGTTCTTTGCTCTGACCCGTGTCGGCCACCTGTTTCTACTGAGATGATGTTGAAATTTTCAAGAGAAATGGCTGCCAATATCGCAGGCAAGCACGAGTCCAGGGGCCGCCCCGGATCGCACCGATCAGTGCTGTGTCGGCCACGCGCTTTTGCGATCACCCCGAGCAACTCACTTTGACGAGGCGGCTTTTCACCTGAAACAAATCCCGCCGAAGTGACGGAAAATTTTCCCCCTCGCGACAGCGAAGGCCGAAATGATCGTGCGCTTCGTCTGCCGCGAGGACAGAAATCAGACACTCGGTCGGGAAAAAAATACATGCTCTGATCTACAGGCGGTCACAGACATGATAGCCGCGCAATTTGCGAGCGCATCAGAGCGGACTTAAATCGTCGTTATTTCTTTCTGCGTTGCATGCGCAGATGAAGTACGCGCGCGGGCGTGTGTAACGTGCCGCGAAAAACGCGGGATGTTATGGGAACTGATTTCACCGAGTGAGAATTACAATCGCGCTGCTGCGCGCTACCGCATTTTTGCGATTCTTTCATGGGCTTCGGCAAAAATTCCGCAGGAAAGTCTCACCCGTTCGTTCATCCCGGCAGATGCCGATTCGGCGGGCTGAAGACCCGAGCTGCGCCAGGTCTGGTTTCGGAACGGAAAACGCTTCACCGGCGTCCAATCTTCAGCCGACCCTGAAAAACTTTCGCTTTGCTTTGGGAGAAAACAATCATGAAACTCATTGCAGTTGCCCTGCTCACCGCGATGTTGTTATTGCTCTTGCCTGACTCACGCGCGCAATCGCCTGGTGCGCGGCGGGCAAAAGCCGCCAGGCCACAGACTCTGCCGGTTGACACGCTGAAGAAGTTGGAAGGTCAGGGAAACAATCCTCTGCCCCTGCGCCGCGTGATCCTGTACAGCAACGGCGTGGCTTATTTTGAAAGGCGGGGGACGGTGACCGGACGCGCGGAAATCAACCTGTCATTCAAACAGTCGCAGGTTGATGACGTGCTGAAATCAATGGTCGTACTCGATCTGGGCAGGGGGCGCATCGGCGCGGTGAGTTACAACTCCTCGGCCCCGCCCGACGCGCGGCTCAATGAAATCCCGTTTTCAATCGAAGCCGGGACGGATGGCGACGCGGCGGGCGGGATCGCCGGCGTACTCAAGCAGCTTCAGGGCGCGAAGGTGATCGTCACCGCGGCGAACCGTTCGGCCACGGGCGCAATCATCACCGTCGCCGAACGCAAATCACAGATTGATGCGAATAAGCCTGCGGTCGTCTCTCACCAGCTCGTCATCGCTTCGGAAAGCGGCGAACTTCAGAGCTTTGATCTGTCGGAAGTGCGCTCGGTGAAGCTGCTTGATGAAGGCGCGAAGCATGACCTCACCGAATTCGCCAGCGCCTCGGCCTCGGCGCGCCGCCGCGACGCCAAAACGATCACCGTGACTTCTGACGGCGAAGGCTCGCGCGAAATGGTCGTCAGCTACACCATCGCCGCTCCGATCTGGAAGACGACTTACCGCGTCGTCCTTGACCCCGAGGGCAAACCCTTCTTTCAGGGCTGGGCGATTGTAGATAACGTGAGCGAGGAGGACTGGACGAACGTACAGCTTTCGCTCGTCTCCGGCACGCCGATCTCATTCATTCAACCGATTCAGCAGCCGCTTTATCGCTATCGCCCGGTCGTGCCGATTCCTGAAGATCTGAACCTGACCCCACAGGTTTATGAGCCTGCAAATGGTCATAGCGGGAATGCAGGCGGGGGTGAAGGGAGGGATGGGTCGGGTGGAGTGGCGGGAGGGGTTGGAATGGGAAGCGGCAGAGGAACAGGCGGCAGCTATGGTGGGGCACCTCCGCCACCACCATCCGGCCCGGTTACAACCCTGAGCGACGCTATTACCAGCGGAGAGTCGGGCGTGGAAACTGCCGCGACGGGCAGTCAGGTCGGCGACCTGTTCGAGTATCGTATTGACCAGCCGGTGACGGTGCGCCGCGACCGGTCGGCTCTGATCCCAATCCTCCAGACGCGGATGGACGGCGAGCGCGTTTCGATTTACCGGGAAGCGGCGCGGGAGGATCGCCCGATGAGCGGGCTGCTTTTGAAAAATACCTCACCGCTTACCTTTGAAAGCGGGGCGCTGACCGTGATTGACGGGGACGCTTATGCGGGCGAAGCCCTGATCGAAAGGCTCAAGCCGGGCGAGGAGCGATTCATCTCTTTCGCCGTTGATCTGGGCACCCTCGTTTCAGTGCGCTCGCCGGAGACGAACAAAAAGACGGATCGCAAAACGGCTTTCATGGTCCGCGTCGTGAACGGAGTTTTCCAGGCGCATTACTATCGGACCGAGCAGAAAACTTACACGGTCACGAATCAGACTGACCGCCGCCGCACCGTTTACATCGAACACCCTCTGCGCGAAGGCTGGGCGCTCTCGGCAAGCACTCAGAAACCGGCGTCGAGGACTGACAATCATCTCCGCTTTCGCCTCGAACTCGGGCCCCACGCGACAGTCGAATTTCCGGTCGTGGAAACGCAGGCGCTGATGGACAGCTACGCGCTCTCCAACCTGACATCGCGAGATATCGAAGTGTTTGCCGCCAACAACTACATTGACGCGGCGACGCGCGCCGAACTGGGTAAGCTGATTGACCTGAAAGCTCGCATCGCCGCCACGGATACGCGCCTGGCTGCGGTCAGCAGAGAAGCCGAGGAGATAGCGAAGGATCAGCAGCGGCTGCGTGAGAACATTGACAAGCTGAAAAGCACGGCTGAAGCGAAACAGCTCATCGCGCGATATGTGGCCAAGGCCGATCAGCAGGAGACGCGCATCGAGCAGATCGCCGGAGAAAAGAAGGCCGCCGACGCCGAGCGCACGAAGTTACAGGCGGAGCTTGATGCGGCGATACGCGCTTTCGCGCTTGACCGGCGACTTGAATGACCTCGTAGTCCCGCCCTTCAGGCTAATGGCATTGGATTAAGGGTCGTGTCAGTAGCCCGACCGTGAGGGAGGGCTTGAAATCTCAGCCCTCCCTCACGGTCGGGCTACTGACACGATGTGCTGAAGGGCGGGAAACAAAAACTTCACTCCGGCAATCACCAGCACCACGCCGAGCAGGCGGCGCAGGCTCGCGCCCGCCAGTCGCCTGCTCCCGTATTCCGCGCCGACCCAGCCGCCGATCACCGCAGCCGCCGCCCAGACCGGAATCGCTTTCGGCAGTGACGCCACGCTTGAGAGCTGGCCGAGCAACCCGGCCAGCGAGTTGACCAGAATAAACATGGCAGAGACCCCGGCAGTCTGCTTCACTTCCGCCCAGCCCATAAAGAGCAGCAGCGGGCTCAGAAAAATCCCGCCGCCCACGCCGGTCAGCCCCGAAAGCAGACCGAGTCCCGCGCCGCAGAGCAGCGCCAGCCACACCGGCGGCGCTTTGATCGCCGCGTCGGAAACAAACTGAGTGCCGCGAATCAGCCGGTAAGCCGCATAAAGCAGCACCAGGCCGACTATCGGTCTGTAGTATGTGCCGGGCAACTGGATCAGCCCGCCGATGAAGGAGCAGGGGATTGAGGTCAGCGCGAAGGGCCAGAAGAGCGACCAGTCAAAGCGGCCAGCGCGATAAAACTTGTAAGCGGCAATCGCCCCGACCAGCAGGTTCAGCGCCAGCGCCGTCGGCCTCATCACCGCGGGCGTCAGATTGAACAGAGCCATCGCCGCGAGATAACCCGAAGCCCCGGCATGCCCGACGCTCGAATAGAGCGCGGCGGCGATCAGAATCAGGATGGCGAGCGCGGCTACGGTTGTCATGTCCAATCAGTTTTGCCTCTGACAGAAGCCCGCTGCCCGCTGATGAAAGCCTTCATCCACTCACGAATCTCGTCGCGCACCCGGCGAAAGATTGTCAGGCGGTGTTCGTCATCGCCCACGCCGGGCGCGGGCGGGTCTTCAAAGCTCTGGTGGATGCGCCGGGTTCTGCCGGGGAAGACCGGGCAGACTTCGTTGGCGTGATCGCAGACGGTGATGACGTAATCGAACTCCTGCCCACTGAATTCATCAACCGATTTGGAGCGGTGGCCGGAAATGTCTATGCCGATTTCGCGCATGACCTGAATCGCTTCAGGGCGGACGAAGCTGGCTTTAGTGCCCGCGCTGAAGACTTCGAATGCCGGGCCGCCGTCGTGGCGCAGAATGCCTTCGGCCATCTGGCTGCGTGCAGAATTGCCGGTGCAGAGAATCAGGACTCTGGTCGGGGCTGACATGATGATCTCTCCTTTTCGCCGTCAGATTATGATGAGTGCCTCGGGTCTTCACAAGACGGAAGTTTCATTCCGGGAATAACAGCCGGCGGTCCTGATCACCCCGGGACGTGGGCATGTCAAAAGCGATCTTATGACAAGCCGCACCCGGGAAAATGGTTTTACCCGCTATGGCATCTGCTTTGCTCGAATCATAACTGCTGTGATGCAATGTTCTGAATTGATGCTGTGACCTGACTTGTTCCGGTGCAGATTAATGGCACAGAGAAGATTCAGGGCTGGGATGCTGAGAATGGCTTTTCTTCGGGTAAGGAGTCGCCATGAGATATTTCGCGCTCGCCTGTGATTATGATGGAACGATAGCCGGGGACGGGCGGGTCAGTGAGACGACCATTGCTGCGCTTGAGCGATTGCGCGCGTCAGGGCGCAAACTGATTCTGGTGACGGGCCGCGAACTGGATGAGCTGCTCGGGATCTTTCCGCGGATTGACCTCTTCGAGCGCGTCGTGGCCGAAAACGGCGCGCTGCTTTACTGCCCGACCACGCGCGGGGAGAAGCTGCTCGGCGAGCGTCCGCCGGAAGAGTTCGTCAACCTGCTCAGCCAGCGCGGCGTCGGTCCCATCTCGGTCGGGCGAGTGATTGTTGCCACCTGGCACCCGCACGAGAACGTGGTCCTCGAAACGATCCGCGACCTAGGGCTCGAATTGCAGGTGATCTTCAACAAGGGCGCGGTGATGGTGCTGCCTTCGGGCGTCAACAAGGCGACGGGCCTCACGGCGGCGCTCGGTGAACTCAGCATCTCTCCGCACAACACGGTCGCCGTCGGCGACGCGGAAAACGACCATGCCTTCCTGGCGCTGTGTGAATGCGCCGTCGCGGTCGCCAATGCGCTGCCGACGCTCAAGGATCGCGCCGATCTGGTGACCGCGGGCGATCACGGCACCGGTGTGATCGAACTGATTGACCGGATGACTGCCGATGACCTTGGCGATCTGGCCTCGCGGCTCACGCGGCACGACATCGCGCTCGGCGTGGATTCGGGCGATCACGAACTCAGGCTGAAGGCCTGGGGGACCAACCTGCTGCTGGCCGGCTCCTCGCAGGGCGGCAAGACGACGTTGACGACGGGACTGATCGAACGGCTCACTGAATGTAAATACCAGTTGTGCGTGATTGACCCCGAAGGCGATTACGCGGGGCTCGAAGGCGCGGTGACGCTCGGCGATGCCGACCGCGCTCCGCGCCCGGAAGAAGTACTGGAACTGCTCGCCAGACCCGAGCAGAACGTGATCATCAATCTGCTCGGCCTCTCGCTCGAACACCGCCCCCCCTTCTTCATCGAACTCTTCCCGCGCATTCAGGAACTGCGCGCCCGCACGGGCCACCCGCACTGGCTCGTGGTGGACGAGGCGCATCACCTGCTGCCCGCATCGTGGACGCCGGCCCAGTTGACGCTGCCGCAGGGGATCACGGGGCTGATGATGATCACCGTGCAACCGGATTTCGTCGCGCCCGCAGTCCTTTCGGTAGTTGATACGCTCATCGCCATCGGCGAAGCGCCGGAGCGCACGATCCGCCTCTTCTGCGAGGCCGTGGGCGAAACGCCGCCCGCGACGGAGCCGGTCACGCTCAACCCGGGCGAAGGACTGCTCTGGGTGCGGCAGTCGGGCGCGTCTCCCGTCTGGTTCCGCAGCATCCCGCCGAGCGGCGAGCGCCGCCGCCACCACCGCAAATATGCCGAAGGCGAACTCGCGCCTGAGTTGAGCTTCTATTTCAAGGGGCCGGAAGGGAAGCTCAACCTGCGCGCGCAGAATCTGATCATCTTTCTCCAGATGGCCGATGGCGTGGACGACGAGACCTGGCTCCACCACCTGCGCGGGGGCGAGTACTCGCGCTGGTTTCGTGACGTCATCAAGGATGAGGAACTGGCCGAAGAGGCGGAGCAGGTTGAGCGGATGCCCCGGGCGAGGGCGGAGGAGACTCGCGCTTTGATCCGGGAAGCCATTGAGCGGCGCTACACCGCCCCCGTCTGAGATGATCATCGCCTGTGGCTTCAGAATTATCTGCCGCCCGGGAGGGGGCCCTTTACGGCCTGAGCAGGTTCCACCACAGCCCCGCGCAGGCTGCCAGCATCGGCAACCCGGGCGAGCAGCGTCACACAAGTCAGTCTTTGCATACCTCATTCGGCCCGGCGCCTGATCTTTGCCGCTCGCGTACTCAGCCGTCGCAATCCGGCCTTCGCCGAAATAAAACTACTGATCGCCCGAATCAGCGAAGCCCTCAGCACGGGCGCTTGTCCGATGACTCCGGCATCAACATCCGAATCGAAAGATGCGGGGAGGCTGACAGAGTGGTGTCAGAGGCTGCTGAAGAGAGAGTTGAGCCCACGATAAATCCTGAGCCGTGACGTGCCCTGCCCCGGCCCGGCTCCTGCAACCCCGGCGACGAAGTTGATTCGACTAATATCGCCTGAATCTCAGCGCTTTATTTGACTAATTACGGCTCGAATGGTTTAAGGGAAGAACTATGGAACAGTATCGGCTTCGCGACGCGGCAGAACTGCTGGGCGTCAGCTATCAGACGCTCAAGCTCTGGATTTATGAAAAGAAGATTCGTTCGGTCAAAACCCCGGGTGGTCACCACCGCATCCCGCGGAGTGAAGTTGAGCGCCTTTCGGGAGTGCGACAACGCGCCACGCTCAGACCCAGAACGGCCACCGAACTTACCGAGATCAGCGGGCGCAACAAGCTGCTCGGCATCGTGACGGGCGTGAAATACGCCGGACTGCTCGCGCAGGTGACGCTGGACGTGGGCGGTCAGACGGTGACTTCGATCATCACCCGCGACGCTTGCAGGGCGCTGGGCCTGAAGAAGGGAGTGACCGCTTACGCGCTGATCAAGGCCACGGAAGTGATGATCATCCGGGGCTGAAGACATGTTGACACCCTTAACTATGAGTCACCGCGCCTCCCGTATCCGGAAAGGAATTCTTATGCCCATAAGGCTCGCGCGGCCTTACCTCACCTTTTTTCTTCTGTTCATCTGTCTGCACCTCTCATTCATTCCGACGCTCGCACAGGCCGGGCGCGCAGAAATGACCGGTGAAGTGCGCGATCAGAATGGGGCCGGCATCGGCGCCGCCCGGGTCAGCCTGACTGACCTCAGCAATGGCAATGCGATTACCACTACCTCCGGCGCTGACGGATCGTATACCGTAACCAATCTGAAGCCGGGAGGGTACTCAATCGCGGTGGAAGCCCCGGGGTTCCGGCGAATGCTCCGCGAAGGGGTCAGCCTCGTGACCGGCGAACGCCTGCGGCTCGACCTGACGCTGACGCCGGGAGAGATGAATGATGTCATCACCGTCACGGCTGACGCGCCGCTGCTGCGGTCGGAAACGGGTAGCCTCGGTCAGGTCATTGACAACCGGAAGATCGTCAGTCTGCCGCTCAACGGTCGCAACTTCCTTTCGCTCGTCTCGCTCGCGCCAGGAGTCGCCGCGCCGCCGCGCACCGCGGAAGGTCCGTCATTCCCCCGCATTAACGGCGGTCGCCCCAGAGTGAATGAATATCTTTTCGACGGCATCTCCGCGCTGCAACCGGAGCCGGGACAGATCGCCTTCTTTCCAATCGTCGAGGCGATTCAGGAATTCAAGGTCGAGATCAACAGCCCGGCGGCGGAGTTCGGGCGCTTCAACGGCGGCGTGGTCAACCTGACGACGAAATCAGGCACCAATGACTTTCACGGCTCGGTCTTTGAGTTCTTTCGTAACGAAACGCTCAATGCGCGCAATCTGTTTGCGCCGCGCACCGCAGCCAGTCCCGCTAAACCCGTCTTCCGCCGCAACCAGTTCGGCGATGTGATCGGCGGGCCGATTATCAAAAACCGGACCTTCTTCTTTGCCGATTATCAGGGCACGCGGCAATTGATCGGGCGCGTCCGCGTTTCGTCCGTGCCGACCATCGCACAGCGCAACGGCGATTTTTCCGCCAGCTTCGGCGGGCCGCTTTACTTCACGCCGCCCGGGACGGTCACCACTGTCGCCACGGGCAACACAGCGATCAATGTCACTGACACGAACGGTAATCTTGTGCAGGCGCGGCAAGGGATGATCTTCCGCCCGTCGGACAAGCGTGCTTACGCGGGCAACGTGATCCCGCTCGCTGAGTTCGACCCGGTTGCAAGAGCGTTACTCGATCGTTACCCGCTCCCGACTTCAGCGGGCGCAGCCAACAACTATTCGCGCGTTGGCAACGAGGAGCAGGATCAGGATCAGTTCGATGTGCGGCTCGATCACCGCTTCTCCGAACACGATCAGGTTTTCGGCCGCTACTCTTTTGCCAGAGACACGAGCGACCCGGTCACGCCCCTGCCCGACGGCAGCGGCAATATCACCGGCGGAGCAATCGGACTGACGAAGACCACGGCTCAGCAGGTCGTTGGCAATTACCTGCACGTCTTCAATCAGGCGTTACTCAATGAGCTTCGCTTCGGCCATACGCGCCGCGCCGTCAACCGCCGCGCCGTCAATCGCGGTGAGGCCGTTGCGATTCCGGGCATACCGACGAATGAGGCTTTCGGCGGCGCCCTGCCGACTTTCACGATCAGCGGGCTCCAGCAACTCGGCCCGCCCGCCGGCACGAACAGCGATTTTCAGACAGACGTGACGCAGATTTTTGATTCCGTCTCGCTCCAGCGGGGGCGGAATTCCATCAAAGCCGGAGCGGACTTTCGCGTGCAGCGGCTCGACGTGCTGCAACCGCCTTCACCGTCGGGGCAGTTTACCTTCAATAATCTTTTCACCAACTCGCAGGGCCTGCCGCAGGTCGGCACGGCGCTGGCAGGTTTGACGGGCAATCCGCTGGCTGGCTTCCTGCTGGGTCAGGTGAGCGGTTTTGCGATTGACCTGCAACCGCAGGTGCTGCGGCCCCGTGCCCGCATTCTGGAATTCTTCGCGCAGGATGACTGGAAAGTGAGCCGCCGGCTGACGGTCGGCGCGGGATTGCGCTACACGCTCAACTTCCCTTCGACGGAG
Organism: Blastocatellia bacterium; assembly: GCA_035652435.1. Lineage (GTDB taxonomy): Bacteria > Acidobacteriota > Blastocatellia > RBC074 > RBC074 > DASRDU01. Next base: position 25,965 of record DASRDU010000188.1, on the reverse strand, counting down.
GCCGACAACCGGGGCGCAATCTTCAACCTCGACACCCAGCAGCTTGAATATCTCGGGCGTAACGGATTTCCGCGTACGGCCCGCGATCTGGAGAAACTCAACTTTGGCCCGCGCCTCGGGCTGGCTTATCGCATCAATGAGCAGACCGTGGTTCGCGCCGGGTATGGGCTGATCTGGCAGGAGCAGGCGGGCATCACGACGCCGTTCACGATCCCGCAGTTCCCGTTCGTGCAGACGGTCGCGCAGCGCACGCTCGACAACGTCACCCCGGCGTTCCGTCTCGCCGGAGGGACGACCGTGACGCCGATTCCGCCGACGCCAGACGCCGGGCTCGGACAGGGAGTGTTCGCCGTGGATCGCCACCTCGGTTCGGGCTACACGTCGCAATGGAATCTGGCCGTGCAGCGTGAACTGAAGCGCGACCTGGTCGTCGAGATCGCGTATGCCGGGTCGAAGGTCACGCACGTCGGCATTCCTGACGTGAATATCAATCAACTGACCGTCGCGCAGTTACAGCAGGGCGCATCGCTGCTCGATCGCGTGCCGAATCCGTACTTCAGGCAGATTCCGCGCAATTCCAGTCTCGGCGATCCGACCATCACGCGGGCACAACTGCTCAAACCTTTTCCGCGCTTTACCGCCGTCAGCTTCTACCGCAACAACGTCGGCAATACGAACTACCATGCCCTGCAAGTGAAGCTTGAGCAGCGGCTGACGCGTGGCCTTTCATTGCTGGTCGCGTACACGCGCTCGAAGCTGATTGATGAGGCTTCATCGGTCTTTGACGCGACGATCCAGACGGGGCCGGTGGCGAACTTTCCCGTCGCCGACAGCTTCAACCGGAAACTGGAGCGCGACGTCTCGACTGGCGACATTCCGAATGTCTTTGTGGCGAGTTTCACGTATGAGCTGCCGGTCGGGAAAGGTCGGGCATTCGATCCGGCGGGAGTGATCGGGGGGCTGCTCACAGGCTGGCAGCTCAATGGCATCGTCAACTGTCAGTCGGGCGTGCCGCTGGCGGTGAGTCAGGCGACGAACTTCAACGCCTTTGCCGGATTCGGCACGCAGCGCCCGAACCAGAGCGGGAAGGCCGAACTGCCCGCATCACAGCGGACGACGGCGCGCTGGTTCAATGCCGATGCCTTCATCGTCGCGCCGCAGTTCACACTCGGGACGAGTTCACGGAATCCGGTGCGCGGCCCCGGGCTGCGCAACCTCGATCTGGCGCTCGCGAAACGCACCAACCTGACCGAGCGAATCAACCTCGAATTCCGGGCGGAAGTCTTCAACTTCACCAACACGCCGCCGCTCGGCAATCCGAATGTCATCCTTGGCTCGCCGGGTTTCGGCTCAATCACCTCAGCCGGTGATCCGCGCGTGGTTCAGTTCGGACTGAAGCTGAATTTCTGAAACCTGGTGCAGAACCAAAAGGCATATTGTGAAAGCCTCCTTCACCGCGGAGGCGCAGAGAACGCAGAGACAGCGCAGAGAGAAGAGGGGAGAGACCTCCTGGCTCTTCTCCGCGAAACCTCTGCGCATCTCTGCGCCTCCGCGGTGAACGCCTCCTTTACGCCTGCCGTCATCTCTTCAACGGCAGTTGCAATTGTTATTTGTCGTATCCCTGTCTTCGATGACGAAGCGCGGCCCGAGGGCATTGAGCCGAATGACGGCGCTCCCCGTGTCAAGCGAGGAGGTCGGGCAGCGGGTAAGCACGGCTGACACTCGCGCGTCGTTCAGCTCAATCGTGCAACCCTGTTTGGTGAGATGTCCTCGCCCGCTCAGAGTGAAACCATTGGCGCCACATCTGATGAACTGGAAATCGCCGGTCTGCGAGTTGAACCGCAGCGAGTCGCCGGAACGCTCATCCTGCATGCAGACGTCCACCCGGTAGATCTCGTAAATCGCGCCGTCCGAGAGCGAGACGACAAACAGGTTGCCATTCGGCCCGGTCTCGATGTCGGTGCCGACCCCGAAGTTACGCCCGAAGAGCAGGCTCTCGCTTTCGGTGATGTCAAATTTGTCAGTGTTGTCGGCCACACGGTCTTCGAGCCGCGGGTCATCCACGGCGATCCGGCGGCGGTTGCCGGTCAGGTTGAAGTGGAACAGGTATCCGCCGGCGAGCGTCGTCCGGGCGGCGCCCACGAACAGGTCGCCCTGATACTGCGGCCCGAGCGCCGAGCTGTTCAGGAAGCCGATGCCGGCCGGGGCGACGGAAAACTTCCAGCTGAATTCCGGGTCGGTGTACTGCGAGCCGGGCAGGACGAAGAGGCGCGAGAGGGCCTCAGCCGGCGTGTCGGCGATCAGCGTCGGGGGCCAGCGGATCTGCTGCAGGCCGCCGGGCCGGGAGACTTCGATGGCCTTGAACTGCGCGATGCGTTCGACCGGCCCCATGATCTGCACCCAGCCGAGATTCGCGCCGGGCGAGATCCGATTGATCTCGTCGAAGCTGTCGTCGCCGTTCTGCTCGTCCCACAGGAAGCCCGACTGCGGGTCGAAAGCCAGGCCGAAACTGTTGCGGACGCCGTAGGCGAAAATCTTCTGGATGTTCGCCCCGACTTCGCCGCCCATTGTGGCACCGGCGGCGAAGAAGGGGTTGTCCGTCGGAGTCGTGCCGTCGGCGTTGAGCCGCAGGATGACGCCGGTCAGGTGGGCGTTATCCGGTTCCGGGCCGCCGAACTGATCGTCGGGCACCGGCCCCATCTTATTATTCTGTAACAGACCGCGGCGTCCGTTGTCGCCGATGATGATGTAGAGCTTGCCGTCCGGCCCGAACCGGATCACGCCGCCGTTATGATTGCCGCGCAGCGGCTGGCCCGAGTCGGCCTGAAAGGCGTGCAGCCTGATGATGTTCTGATCCGGCGTGAGAGTCGAGCCGTCCCACCTGAAGCGGTCAACCCGATTGCCGAGCAGTGGCACGAGGGCCAGATCCTCCGTGTCCTGCCCGGTGCTGCTTTCAGTCCAGTACAAATAGACAAACGGGGTGGTCGGAAAGTTCGGGTGCAGGGCGATCCCCAGCAGCCCGCGCTCGGAGCCGGAGTTGACCGCCAGATCGAGGACGGTACTTTGTATGACCCCGTTCACTACCCGCCGGACTCTTCCGGTGCCCTTCTCCAGAACCAGAATATCGTTGTGGCCGATGAAGGCCATGCTGGTCGGGGTGTTGAGGCCGCTCGCCACCGTCCGCACGGCGAGGTTCGGGTCCACCACTGTGGGGCCGGCCCCCTGTGCCCAAGTCTTATAAGCAGGGCTGATGAGGACGCCGATCAGCAGCACTATGGAGATGACATAACCAGACTTACTCTGGACGTTCAGACGCGTAACGTTCCGATCCATATAATCCTCCTTGTTCCTTCCATCATTGGTTAGTGACGTTGCCGGATGGCACATCTCTTTATTGAATGCGGAGTGGTCATTCAGGACTGCAAAGACCACATTGCCAGTCGGACGCAGACTGATAAGTGAAATGTCCCGGGGAGTGATGACAGCAGGCAGTCCGATGGGACGCACACCGAAATCTGACCGCTGTTCCGGGGAGGAAGGGAGGTGAATGATCAGAACCTGTCAGCAAATGGCCGTCATCGGAATTTGCCGACAGGATCGGTCATCAGAACAGTCTGCGGTGCCGGTTCTGACGCAGACAATTCCCTGGACCTGAGATGTGATTAGCGATTTGGGGAGTTACAAACAAGCAAGACGAGTTCCATTACGCCGAGAAGCATAAGTGATGGTCTGTCAACCGGCAGGCTTTCAGAGCGGCGTGATTTCCCGGCTGTGAGTGAGACAGTCACTGCCACGGCCCGGGTCAGGTGGCACAGAGGGTTTCACCGGTGGCAGACCGGATCAGTAAGGATAGATGGACAAATGCAGCCTCGAATCATGAAACTTTGCGTTGATGCACTGCTTCACAATAGCGCAGTTGAGTATTTGACGGATGAGGTGTCTTCATCTCATCCCCACCCTGTTCAGGGGCGTGTCGAGATTTATTCTTTTACTTTCTTCTTCCTCCTTACAAAGCCTGCCGCGCTTACTAAACCGGTGCCCAGTAAAATCAAAGTCGCCGGTTCAGGGACCGCTGTAAAACCGAGTGTCGCATTGATCAGAGTTGGATTGCCGGGCGGGTTGATGATTGTGAAAGGCTCAATGGTGAGGGTAAAGATGCCGGCAGTTGAGTTGAAGGTAAGCGTCGGCGACCCCGTCCATGTGATAACAGTCGAAGACGCCCCCTGACTGATTGCCCCCGTCAGCGTGCCATTGAATACTCCCGGACCCGTACCGGCGGGGACGGTGAAGGTGACTGTCAGGGTGAAAGCCGCCCCGGTAAAGTTCGGCCGGTTGGCAAAGGGTGTACCTGCCGGTGCGGTCGAGGCCGTGGTGAGCATCCCCAGCGTCACCTGGGCCGAGTCTCCGTTGCCGAGCGTGGCCGTGAGTTGATTGGGGGCGGACAAAAAACTGATTGTCGAATTGCCGGCGCTGGTCGTGCGAGTGATCGCGTTGCCGGATGCGCCTGCGCCGGAGAAGGCCCCCGTCGTATTCGCGTTGAAAAGTTGAATCGGGTCGGCCGAAGCACTGGTCAGGCCGACCAGCAACACCACAGCCGCAGACATGGCTCCGAGAGTGAGTGACTTCCTGACAGTTTGCATCTTCGTGACCTCCGGTTGATTTGCACTCCTCTCTTCCTGCCGGCAGATGAGATATGGAGCGACTGTGCCAACACCTCTGTACCTGTTTCAGAGTGACAACAGGTACTGCACAAGATCTCTCTTTTCCTGCTCGGTCAGGCCCAGCTGGAAGCAGGCGTTATAGTGATTGACCACATCGAGCAGAGTCGGGAAGCGGCCGTCGTGGAAGAAGCCGCCCTTCTGGTGCGTCCAGAGCCCCTTGAGCGGCGCGGTGCGGTAGCGCCTGTCGGGCGCCCGGTTCGCCTGAAAATCATCAACGCAGACTGAGGCCGGCGTCCGCAGATTCCAGCCCGGCTCGGTAAAGAGCGGTTCGACGTGACAGGCGCTGCAACGCGCCTTCCCCTCGAAGAGCTTGTCCCCGCGCTCAGCCGCCTCCTTGTCAAAGCTGCCTTCGGGCGGGTTCGGTGAAGGGATCGAGAGCTGATAGAAATGCAGCGCCGCCAGCTTCGGGGTGATCAAATCATCATCCGGGTCGATTTTGATGTCGCCGAAACCATTTTTCGCCGCGATCGGGAATTGCACCGGATCATTCAAACGAGGGTCGAAGAACCGCCCCTTCCCGTGCATCTCGAGATTGGCCACGAAGGCATTCCAATGGGTCACCGAGCCCCACCCGGTCCACGTATGCAGGTTCACCCCGGCCAGGCCGAAAGCCGGCGGAATCAGCGTGGCGCCCGGCACATTCCTGCGGGTCACCACCCCGTTGGAGATTTGCTGCGGGTTAAATGCCTTGCCGTCCAGGATGAGTTCGGCGTCGAATTTCCCCGGCCCCCAACTGTTGAAAACCGTGCGGACGGTATCTTCATCCACGCCGAGCAGGTCGGCGACCGGCTTCAGGTTCGGCGCCAGTGCCGCGATAGCACCGATGAAGAGGTCCCGGTTGGCCCAGCCGTCGAGCCGGTGGCCGATGCCGGGCGCGAAGGAGTTGTCTACCGTCGAATGGCAGATCGCACACTGAATGCCGATTGACCGGAGACTGCCATCCCCGTTGAAGAAGCCGGTCACGCCCACGACCGCGTTCAGTTTCAGGAGCGCGAGCGTGGTGGCCGGGTCATCCAGATCAACCTGGCCCGCCTTTATCTGGCTGACGAGCGAGGCGGGGAGGGCGTCGGCATCAACTTTCAGGCCGACGGCCAGCGCCGTCTTCGGGCTCACGCCCGGCCCCACGCCCCCGAACTTCTCACCTTCGATGGACTGATGGAGTTGGAGCTGCCCGCCCCAGAAATCCTCATCGCCGAAGGTGTCGAAGCGGAAGGTCTGCCTGCCCTGTTCGATCATCTGCCGGGCATTCTCTTTGATCTGGGCGTCGAATGGTGCGTCACTCCGAGTCCGGCCCCAACCGGCAAAATTGAGCAGCGCGACGGCAATGCCTGACGCCAGCACGATCAGTTTAACCAGCCTCGTGGCGGGTACACTTATGGCCCTCTTTTTCATCTCATCTCACTCCCGTTTTGTTCATTCCGGATCAGTCGCATGCGGTCAGGGGGAAGAAGACCGCAGGCCATTGGCATCCTTCAGATACTGACTGGTTGTATGTGGGGAGATGATAAATGAAGCGGTAATGGTGCGCTATCGAGACTCTCTTTGGGGAGTCAGGTCGTGGCAGGTAGAGTCTTGCGAGCATAGGCGTAGGTATCACCTGCTCGTTTTCCCGTCTGAGGACCAGAGGGCCGTCATCGGGATTTCCCCACCAGGTCAGTCATCAGAACGGTCTGTGGCGCTGGTTCTGATGCAGACGATCATTTGAACCTGAAATGTGATTGACGATTTGGGGAGTTACAAACATGCAAGATGAGTTCCATTACTCCGAGAAGCATAAGTAATTGTCCCTCAATCAGCAGGCGGTCAGAGCGGTGCGATTTCCCGGCTGCGAATGAGACAGTTACTGTCACAGTCCGGGTCAGGTGATACAGACGGTTTCACCGGTTATTGCTTCCTGTCCGGGCAGGCAAAGACTCCGCTGCGGCGAATGTCAGGTGGTTTCGGGCTATGCGCCGAGCGTTTCGCGCAGCAGCTTCAGGCTCTTTGCCACGGCGGTGTCGGCGTTCTCCTTGCCTTCCATTTCGAGCGACACCCAGCCTTTGAACCCGGCCTCGTGCAGGATCTTCGCGATCCGGTTGTAATCAAGGTCGCGCGTGTAATAGACGCCGCCGCCGTAATACGTCTTCGCCTGCACGACCATCGCGTGCGGCGCGATCCGTTCGAGTTGCGGATACGGGTCGCCGACGAAGTTGCCTGTGTCGAGGTTGATGCCCAGCCATGGGTTGTTGACGCCCTTGTAAATCCGCAGCAGCCCGTCAACCGACGTGGTCAGGCCCCAGTGGTTTTCGAGCGCCATCACCACGCCCGCCTCCTCCGCGTGGGGCAGGCATTCATTGATTGATTCAATGCACCACTTGAAGGCGTCGTCATCGGTGTAGCCTTCAATCGGCGTCTCCTTCCCGCCCGCATCGAGCATCTTCTGGAAATCGGGAGTAGTGTTCCACCGGCCCGAATTCAGGCGGATTGCGGGCGCGCCGAGATGCACGGCGAGGTCAATACAGCGCTTCGTGTGATCAATATGCTGCTGGCGCTTTTCCTTGTCGGGCGAGACGAAGTTCTGGTGGATTGAGAGGAAGAAGATCGGCAGCCCGTTCTCCCAGGCGAGTTTTTTCAGGCCGTTGACGTACCTGCGATCCTCGCTCTCCATCTGCCGGTGCAGCACCTCGACGCCGTCAAACCCGAGGCGCGCGGCGTTCTCGATGACCTTCTCAATCGGGTATTTGACCTTGTCGAAATGCCAGTACGAGTAAGTCGAGACGCCGATGCGGAGCCGTTGCGGGAACGGCGCGGCTACGGCGGGCTGCGAGAGAGCGCCGGCGCAGAGCGTGGCTCCGGCGGCGGCCCCGGCTTTCAGCAGATCACGGCGTGAAGGTTTCATAGCGGCCTCGCTGGTTGATTCCTGTCTGCGGTTGTCTGTCTTTACTGACACGGCACTCTGACATTACTGGTTAGTATTGGAGATGATACGGACGCTTTTCCTGAATTGATCTTCCCTGGAAGCGGAGGCTGAGAATACAACCGGCGGCGGGCATTGACAATGCGGCGACAGTCGAGCTTCAGCGCGTCGCGTAGTACTCGCCGTTCCAGACATAAGTGGTGCGGACGAAATGGTGCCTGACCAGGGAATAAACATTGAATTGCGGCAACAGCCTGCCGTCGCGAATGATCTCGGGCGCGCGCCACCGCCTCGCCAGCCCTTCGTCTTCGAACACGTAATTGTCCCACCTGAACCTGTTCGTCGGCCTGCCGTGTTCCCTGAAGATCTTCTTCGGCATGGCCCGGTGGCTGCGCGGGTCAATCGAGTAAGCCTGCCAGGTTGTAAACGGGGACGGTGGCAGGAACCCGTCCACCGTGTTCGTTTCGACGATGATCAGCTTCTCGCCGTTGTGCCGCGCCAGGCACATATCAACGGCGGCGTCAGCGCGCGTGAACCAGGCATTCAGGACCTGCGTCGCGTAAACCCGCCCGCCGGCGCGCTCAAGGATGCAGGCATCGAGCGTGCTGTAGCTGTACCTGATGCATGGGTCAGTCACGATGACGAGCCGCGTTGACTGGTCGCCATAGAGATTGACCTCAACGTCATTTCTCCGGAAGTCGCGGCTCTCCTCGTCGCTCATCGCGCGCGCTTCGCGAGTGATCGTGCAGATGTTCAGGTCCTCAACCGGCGCGGCCCACCAGTCCGCGTCGGCGAATGATGACTCAAGCTCCCGCAACCATGCCTTCAGCGCCGCTCGCCGCTCGGGGCTTTTCAGGTTGTCCTCTTCACGCTCCGCGCATTCGTAATCCAGTTTTGGAATGGGTTTGAGCGCCGCCAGCACTTCTTTCGTGCAACGCAACGGTCGCGCCCGGTCGCGGCGCTGCGTCGCGGAACCGGCGCGGCGCGCAGGTAGCGATGCCACAAAACCGGTCGTGAGGAGAACCAGACCGGTCAGAGCGAAACGGGCAATGGGCAGTCGCATATCAGCCTCGGAAGTGTGGCCTGATACCGCACACTCATTCGCAACCGGTCTAAAAGGTGACGGTCTCAAGGTACTTCAGGCTCTCGGCAACGCCCTGCCACGCGGCTGATGTCTCGTCCTCGACGATGTACCACCGGACGCCTTCCCTGCGCGCGACCTTCAGCACGGCGGGCCAGTCAATTTTCCCCTGTCCGAGCGGCGTCCCGTCGGCATCCTTGAAAGCTCCCGAGTTATCACCGACCACACCCTTGCGAATATCCTTGAGGTGCAGTGAACTGAATCGCCCGGGATACTTCTGCATGAGCTTCACCGGATCCTGCCCCGGGTAAGCAACATGGAATGTATCGAGTTGCATGCTGACAAAGCGGGGATTCGTTTTCGTCATCAGCAGATCGAACAAAGTCCCCTTGCCGCCTTCGTCCGGGACGAATTCGTAGCCGTGCAGGTGATAGAAAAACCTGAGGCCGCTGGCCGCGAGCCTGCTGCCCGCCCGGTTGAAAACATTGATGGCCGCGAGACAATCTTCTCTGGTGAACGGGGATTTGATCCAAGGCACGCCGACATACCGAACGCCGAGAATCTTCGCGTCGCGAATCACCTCATCAATCCGGTCGCGCGCCGTTCCGTATTCAATATGCATGCTGACGGCTCTCAGTCCCGCCCGGTCGAGTTCCGCGCGGAACTGACGCGCGGTCAGGCCGTAATAGCCGGCCAGTTCGACGTTAGTGAAGCCGAGCGCGCGCACCCGCTTCAGAGTGCCGGGGACATCCTTCCTGAAATCATCGCGGAAACTCCAGAGCTGTACCGCCAGTGGCCCTTTGAACGACTTGCCGATGCCGGGCCGGGCAGACTGAGCGAACGCCTGATTCAGGGAAACAATGATCAGCGCGAGAAAAGTGATTGTTCGTATTCTGTTCATCCTGATTTCAGAAGAGCTTCACTGATGAATACTGATGGAGATGCGGGAAAGATTAACAGTTGACGGGCGGCATCTTAACAGTGGAATGGGGACGATGTGAATCCCTTGGCGGGGTGGACGGGTGATAAAACAGAAGGACTGGCGGCCCTCACAAACCGCCAGTCCTTCTGACCCTGAACACAAACTCACTAAATAAGAGAACTCACCGATGGTCGGCGACCTGTTTCCTCACGCCCCCGAAACGGCCTCACATTCCGTTCCGGGTTGCCGATCATCTCTGGTGTTCTGCTACACGCCGCAGCCGCGAAAATGTTCCCTGAAGACGAAAAGAAAAATTCGGCAACCCCGGGCAGCCGGCGTACAGCTACTGCATCGCCTGTTTGAAAATGCCCCCCGTCTTCGTGCCGGCGACCAGACTGGTTCCGCTGACGGAGAGGCTGGTCGTGTAAATGTCGAGTAGTCCGGCGTTGGTCTGTTTCCACGTCGCGCCGTTGTTCTCTGAGACGTAGACGCCGTAAGCCGTCGCCGCGAAAAGCTTCGTGCCGTAGACGGCGAAGCTGAACACCGACGCCGTTGACGGGACGCCGGTATTCGCCGCCGCCCACGTCTGCCCGTTGTCGGTTGAGCGATAAATGCCGCCGCTCAGGGTTCCGGCAAACAACGTCGGGCCGTTGAACCGCAGCGTGTTGATGTTGAGCGCGACGCCCGGCAGGCCGGTGCTGATCTTCGTCCAGCTCTGGCCGTTGTTCGCTGAAACGAAGACGCCGTCGCCGTCCGTGCCCGCGTACAGGTTCGCGCCGCTCACAAGCAGCGACAGCACGCGCAGGTTGGTCAGGCCCGTATTAGCCGCCGTCCAGTTCACGCCGCCGTCCGTCGAGCGGAAGACGCCGCCGTCAGTCCCGGCGAAAACAGTCGTGCCGTTGAGTGCCACGTCATTGACGAACAGATTCGTCAGGCCGGTGTTCGATTGGGCCCACGAATTGCCGCTGTTGGCCGAACGGTAAAAGCCGTCGCCGAAGGTTCCGGCGTAAATATTCACGCCGCTGGCGGCGACCGCCTGCACGTTGGCGGTCGCCGGCAGCCCGCTGCTCGCGGATGACCAGTTCTGCCCCTGATCGAAGGAGCGGAAGACGCCGCTGCCGAGCGTGCCCGCGTAAAGCGTACTGCCGCTGACGGCAATGGAGTTGATGAATGTATTCGTCAGCCCGCCGTTGGAGTCGTTCCAGCTCTGGCCGCTGTTGAGCAGGGTGAAGACGCCCGCGCCGTCAGTCCCGGCGAAGAGCGCGTCGTTGTTGACGAGCAGCGCCGTGGCGGCCAGGTTGCTCAGCGAAGAGTTCAGCGCGCGCCACGAGTCGCCGTTATTCGACGAGAAGAAGACTCCGGCGGAAGTCGAAACGAACAGGTTGTTGACGCCCGGCACAATCGAATAAATGAACGCGCCGGCGGGAATGCCGCTGCTTGCCGACTGCCACGACTGGCCGGTGGTCGAGCGATACAGCCCGAGTCCACCACGCAAAATATCGAACGTCCCGGCAAACACGTAGCTGCTGGTTGCCGCGAGCGCTGAGATTCTCGCGTTCACGGGCAGCCCGGTCGCGGAGGCAGACCAAGTGCTGGTTTTGGTGTCGAACGCATACACGCCGCTGCCGCCGTCGGTCCCGGCAAATACCGTTGCGCCTTTGAGCGCAAACGAAGTCACGAACAAGGTCGCCGAGGGCAGGCCGGTGTTGGCTTCGACCCACAAGTCGCCGCCGTTCGTCGAACGCCAGACGCCCGCGCCGCTTGTGCCGATGAAGAGACTGCCCGCCTTTTCATAATTCAGGAAGGCGTTGATTTCGTAATACGGCGAGCCGCTCAGGTTCTTGTTGATCGGCACCCCGTTGTTGCTTTCCGCCCACGTCCCGCCGCCGTCGAACGAGCGGAACAATCCGCCCGACGAAGTGCAGGCGAACAGCGTCTTGCCCGCCAGCCCAAGCGCTCTGACGTTGAGGTCTTTCAGGCCCGAGTTCGCATCCTTCCAGCTCTGGCCGCCATCGCCCGAAATGAAGATGCCCGTGTTCTGCGGGCTGTCATTGGAAGTGATTTTGCCCGTCGCCGCGTAAAGCGCGCCGTTGAATTGCGCGAGCGAAGTCACGCGCGTGCTGTTGAATCCCGAGTTCGATTCAAACCACCCTCTGCCCAGCGCGTAAACTCCCGCGCCGCTCGTCCCAGCCAGCGCGTATTCAAACGTCGTCGCAACTTTGCTGACGCCGACGGGCAGCGACAGGTTGGTGTTCGCCCACGCGGCTGTCCCGTCGGTCGCAAAAACTCCCGCGCTGGTCCCAGCGAAGAGCTGCGTCGTCGCGCTGAAGAGCGATTTGGTCTTTTGCAGCGCCAAGCCGCGGACGAGGCCCTTCACGCCGCTGCTGACAATCTTCCACGTCGCGCCCTGGTCGGTGGAAGAGTAGACGGCGTCACTCGAGCCGGCGTAAATCGTCGTGACGTCAACGAGCAGCGAATAAGCGACGGAACCGGTTATGAGCCGCGGGTTGAGCGGAGTCTGCGTCCAGGCGGGGAAGAGCTTGCCGACGAAGCGGTAAATGTCGTCGCTCGTCGCGGCGACGGGAACGCCTTCGATCAAGGCCAGATCGTAAATCTGTACCTTGGACGGGAAATCAGCGCCGACCTTCGTCCATGCCTGCCCCGGCGCGCTCGCGCTGTAAACGGACATCACGCTGCTGCTGCCTTTGGCATACGTGGCAGCCAGGATCGTCGTGCCGTTGGAAGCGAGCGCGGCGATGACGCTGTTCGCCGGCAGCCCCTGATTGAAAGCCACCCACGACCTGCCGTTGTAATAAAACGCGCCGCTGCCGTCCGTCCCGGCAATGACCGTCTTGCCGTAGAGCGTGAGTGCCGTCACGTAAGGATTCGTCAGCCCGCTGTTGAGCTGAACCCAGCTTCTGCCGGATGTGCTTGACCAGAAGATGCCGCCGCCTTCAGTCCCGGCGTAGACGTCATAACCCGTCGAAACCATCGCGCGCACGGCGCCGCCCTGCGGCCCGGCGGTCTTCGACCACTTGGCGTCAACCGTGATTGTGAAGCTCACGGTGCTGCTGAGCGCCGGGCTGGCGTCATCGGTGAGCGTCACGCTGACCGGGTAGCTGCCGATCTGCTCGAAGGTCGGCGTCCAGCTCAGTTGCGCGCTCGTCGTCGTCGGGACGAACGACGCGCCGGGCGGCAGACCCGTGACGGTGAAACTGAGACGCTGCCCCACATCAGGATCGGAACCGGTCAGGGCGAGGTTCAGTGACTGCCCGGCGTTGACGGACATTGAAGACGGCCCGGTCAGCACAGGCGCATCGTTGACCGGCCTGACCGCGAGGTTGACGTAAGCAACCTGACTCTTGACCCCGGTGGTCGTCACGGCTTCGTAAGAGAAACTGTCCGCGCCATTGAAATTGGCACCCGGCGTGTAGGTCAGGTTCGGAGCCTTGCCGCTGAGCGTGCCACTCCTTGGCGAACTGAGCAGGGCGTATGTCAGCCCACGGCCGGTCGGGTCGGTGGCCGCCAGTGTGACGGCCACGGCCGTGTCTTCGTTGGTGATAATGGACATTGACTGGGCGACGGGAACAGTCTTGTCGTTCGCGGAGACCGTCAGCAGGAGTTTGTACGCCCTGCTCGCGCCAGCGCTGTCAGTCGCCGTCAGCACGACGGTGAAATCGCCCGACGTACGCGTGGCCGGCGCCAGGTGCAGTGCGTAAAGATCGCCGCCTTTACTTATGATCGAAGCGAAGCTCACATTGCTGACGGCGACCTGAACCGTCTGCCCCACATCAGAGTCACTCGCCAGAAAATCGAAATCGCGCGTTTCGCCTTCAGTCATCGTCAGGCGGGAGGGGCCGATGATCGTCGGCGCGCGATTGGTCGTTTGCGCGGGCAGCACGAGATCGGGCGTGATTTGCGCGAGCCCGCCCGCGGCCAGCGGAATGCCGCTGCGCCTCGTGCGGTCAACGCGACCGTCGGGGCGCTGGTAGCTGACTTCGACCGTCAGCAGGTCGCTCGAACTGAGGACCGGAATATCGCGCAGCACGAACCCGCCGTTGTTGTCGGTAAACGTCGCCTGACCGCGCGCGCGCACGATCGCGCGCCGGACGGGCTGGCCGTCGTACTCGGTCACATAACCGATTGCCGTCGCCGTCGGGCGCGAAAACGACACGAAGTAGATCGTAGCTTCGGTGATCGCATTGGCGGCGGTCTCAAAGCGCTGCCCGTCGGCGGAAAGCGTGACCGCGCCCGCGTCAATGAACGTGCCGCGCGTCGTGCTGTTCGGGTTCTGATCGAGTTTGAAGAGGCGCGCCTGAAGCCCGGCCTTGAATCCGAAAGTGTCCACGTTCGGGAAACTTAGTTTGCCGCCGGGCGCGAACTTCGTGCCGAACGGCGTGAGCTGCACGATGGTCGAGCTGAAAGTTGACGCCGGCAGTCTGGCGGGCAGGCGCCCGCCTTCAACCTGCGTCAGCGTAATCGTCCCGGTCGCTGACCCGTCGGGGAAGGTGACCGCGTTGCCTGCTGGCAGGTCGAAGATCACGTTGCCGGTTTCGAGCAGGCCCGAAGCGTTCACCTCCTCAGTTGACTGCGTCCCTTCGGATGACTGTCTGGTCGTCGCCACGCTGAGTGAAACGCCTTCGGCAGGCGAGCCCCCGCCGACGCTGAATGAAGAGCCGGTGGATTGCTGCATCGTGACCGGGCTGCTGAACTGGTTATCGCGATTTGCGCGCGCGATTGTCTTGAGTGTGACTTTCGGGAACGGCGGACTCACGGGCGCAGTGCCGCCGTCCACTTCGATGAGCGCCGCCCCGGTGGGGACGTCGGGCAGCACGAATGAGCCGTCGGCGTTGCTGGTCGCCGTGATGTTCGTGCCGACGACCTTCATCGTGGCGCCTGCAATGGGTTGCAGCCCCGTATTTTCGACGAAGCCGCTGATCGAAGTGCGCACGGGCAGCGGGCCCTGGCTCGTAGCGTCTTCGCCCTGCGCGCGGACTTTGACCGAGCCCGTGCCCGCGCCGAACGGCACGCGTACGCGGAGTTGCGATGAAGTTGCTGAAATGATCTGCGCCGTGGCGGCCTTCGCCTCGTCGTCAATGAACGAGACCTGATTGTCGGTCGTGTTACCCGCGAAGCCGCTGCCGTTGATCATCACTTCGTTTCCGGCCAGCACGTTCGCCGTACTGAAGCCGGTGATCTGCACTGAGCCGCCCGGGGGCGCGGCTGCCCCGGCGACTTCGACCTCGGTCGAGTTGGAGACGATCTCATCCGTGACGGCCACGGTGATCGTGAGTCTGCCGCTCCCGATGAGCGAGCGCGGGATTTCGGCGTTGAGCTGTTCGAGTCCGACGAAGCCGCCCTGCGGCCCGTAATAGAGCGGCGTGATGACCTGGCTGCCGACGAGCAGCCTGATGTTGCCCGTAGTGGCGTTGCCGCCGCCACTTAAAAACAGGACGAAGAAGACCGGGTCATTGTGCGAGGCGAGGTCAATCGGCATGGCGACAAATTTGTTTTGCGCCGGATCCCACACGGCCAGCGGGTCGTAAACCAAGTCGCCGTTCTGTTTGACGCGCAGCGCAAAGCCCGCCGGGAAGCCCGAGCCGGAGGCGTCGGCGGTGAAGGTCGCGGGCGCCCTGCCGAGAATTTCGACCGTCCCCTGCGCGACCGTGGTCGCGCCGGAAAAGACCCTGACGGTCGCCGTGCCCAGAGCAGTGTCGCCGGGGATCTGAAAATTGATCTGGAACTGCGAAATGAAAAACAGGGAAGCCAGTCGCTCTGTCCCAACGCTGTCCGTCACCTTGACCGACGTGCCCGCCAGCACCGTCGGCAAAGGGATTGTTGTGGCGACCTGCGTCGTCGTCGCCACGTTGCTGCCGAAGCCGGCCACAATCATTCCCGGCGCAACGTTCGGTGAATAACTCGCCGCCGAAACCGTCGTGAACGGGCTGACGCCCTGCGCGCCGGCCTGTCGTGACGAATAATGAAACAGCACGACGGCTGCCAGCGTGACGAGCAACGCTGACCACAGATGAATCCGTCTGATCGTCTGAATGGCACGGACACTGGCGGAACTGAAACGGAACATAGACCGGTCTCCCTGCTTTCCAGTGAAAGCGAAGTTAAAAAGACTGTGACTCCGGGAAATTACTGCGTAAAAGAACTGTGCCGAAAAAATCCGGCCCGGGCGCTCTGCAATTCTGATAGCGGGATTGCGGGCAGTCAGATGTAACCGACCTGACAATTAATTTCGTGAGGGAGTGTAGGGCAAAAGGGGTCGCCCCTCTCTGACAAATCCATGATATTTCTGTCGCGTCGGGCTCTGGTCGTGAGCGTTCCGGTCAAAATGAGCGCGAAGGATAGCAGAGAGGGGAGAGCCGGAACAATTCAAAATCTGACCGGCCCGTTTTGAGCGCCTCGTGAGCGAGGAAGAATTGCAAACGATCATCGCGGAACAGCATCGTCAGTGATGAATGATTGAAAAAGCCGTAACCGCGCGTTGAAAACGGTGCCGATTGATAATATCCTTCGCCGAACTGGCAGCCCCCGAAAGCTGAAAGCAGGCCAGCCAAAGGGAAGGGAAAGCCGTAAGGAAGAGAGCCGTGAAATGACCACAGACGAGACTCCTGCACGGATCCTCGAACGGCTGACTGCGCTGGTGAAAGCGCATACCGAATTCCGCGCCCTTTTTCTCACTCGTCAGTGCAGGCCCCGATCATTTCATCCTGCCCCGCCAAGCCTTAAATGAGCATCAGCCGATGGGCCTGCCATCTTCGTCAAAAGGATGTTCCCGTCATGAAAAAAACAGTCCCTCTGCTTCTGGTTCTTGCCCTTATATCTGCCTGCAACGGCGCCGCCGATCCTGTCCCGCCGGCGCTGGAGGCGCTCGAGAAACTCCGGGCGGCTACGGAGGCCAAGCCGACAGTTGAAACCTACAACCAGCTGCTGGCTGAGGCAAAGGACAAGGTGAACACGGCTTCAACTAACCTTCCTGACGGTGAATTAAAGCGTGAGTTGAATCAGGCTTTGGAAGCTTTTGTGGACGCAGGGGCGGTGTGGACCGAGACACACGGCGAGGATTCTTTTTTTACAAGGCTGGGAGCGGGTAAGAACCTGGACAGCAAATACCATTTCGACAAACTGAGCGAGACTGAACCCGGATCAATGTATGCGAAACGCGCTGAGGCGATGAAAAAAGTGTGGGCAATCGCACGAGATCATACGGCGAAAGCCGTAGCGCTCTCTAAAAACAAATAGTCGGAGATTGAAAACACATGGCGAAGCGGGACCGAGTCCCGGCCTTGGCCGCATCCGGGACCAGGCGCGCCACCTTGTCCACACCGCACGGATTCTGCGGGCGAAACCATTTCTGCTCTTTTCACACATGCTGATAGAGGGGCCGCACTGGCGGCGGAAGTGGAGAGCCGCGCGCCAATACGTCCTCCTTTATCCCAATAACACACTCGGGCGGGCCTGAAACGGCCCGCCTTTTGTTTGTGCGCCCGGCAGGGCGTATTCACTTGAGGGTGCAAGTCCCTTACGAACCCGGCAGGGGGACTCGTTAGCCGAAGGCAAGGGTGTCTGTCGTGAGGCGGAATCCGAAGGAAGCCTGGAGGCAAAACGCTGGCCCGACGAACAGGAATCGCATATGAGGCGGCAGGACTGGATGAGAAGGCAAACATCTTCAAAGTCCGATACCTGCACGGAACGTCGTGCCGTAGATGCGGCGGGCCGCAAGCGTGAAGGTGGATGCGTCATACCCGGGGAGATCTGTCAGCTTGCCCGTGGGCTGGCGCCGTCGCGAGGCGGTGCGATGAGCTGGCAGAAGTCAGCCGAGGGCATAGTAGCTCCCGCGACCGGAGCAAAGGCCCGAACACGTGGGAAGGACTGACGCTTGAATTTCGCGACCTGTGGAGACGCCGACAGTATGGCTGAGATGCCCGAGCCCCGTTCGGAGAGTAGTGGCCGGAAGTCACGAGGCTCCGAGACGAGTGCGTCAAGCAGCGCGGCAAGGAGAGAGACCGTCAGACCGGAAGAGTTGCAGTTGATGGAAGCAGTGGTCGCACGTGAGAACCTGCTCAAGGCATACGCGCAGGTGCTGGGCAACAAGGGCGCGGCAGGCGTCGATGGGATGCCTGTCGAGCAATTGAAGCCGTACTTGCAGGAGCAGTGGGCACAGATCAAAGAGAGCTTGTTGAATGACACGTATCAGCCGCAGCCGGTGAGATGCGTGGAAATCCCGAAACCAAACGGCGGGATGCGGCAATTGGGTATCCCGACCGTAGTGGATCGGTTGATTCAACAGGCGCTGCATCAGGTCCTGAGTCCGCTCTTTGAGCCGGGCTTCTCCACCTCAAGCTACGGCTTTCGCCCCGGACGCAACGCACAACAGGCAGTCGCGCAAGCACGCGAGTATGTGCGCGAAGGTCGGCGGTGGGTCGTGGACCTGGATCTGGAGAAGTTCTTTGACCGAGTCAATCACGACGTGCTGATGTCGCGGCTGGCTCGCCGAATCAGCGACAAGCGCGTGCTGCGTCTGATTCGCCGTTACCTGCAAGTGGGGATGATGACGGGCGGGGTGGTGAGCCAACGGGTGGAGGGGACTCCGCAAGGCGGCCCGCGCGAGTCCGCTGCTGTCAAACGTCCTGCTCGACGAACTGGACAAGGAACTGGAACGGCGCGGTCACAAGTTCTGCCGCTACGCCGACGACTGCAACATCTATATGCGGTCGCGGGCGGCTGGCGAACGGGTGATGGCGTCGGTAACGAAGTTCCTCGCCGAACGTCTGCGCCTGCGGGTGAACACGGAGAAGAGTGCAGTTGCGCGCCCGTGAGGGCGGAAATTCCTGGGCTACTCAATGACGTGGCACAAACAGCCACGCCTGAAAGTGGCCCCGGAATCCATCCGGCGGCTGAAGGCTAAAGTGCGGACGATCTTTCGCGCGGGGAGAGGGCGCAGTCTGCCTCAGGTCATCAAAGAGTTGAATCAACTTCTCCGCGGCTGGATGCAATATTTCCGGCTGGCGGAAGTGAGAGGCATCTTTGAAGAGTTGGACGGCTGGCTCAGACGCAAACTGCGCTGCCTGCTGTGGCGGCGCTGGAAGCGTCCCCGCACGCGAATGAAAGAACTGATGAAGCGCGGACTGGGGAAACTACGCGCGTGGAAAAGCTCGGTCAACGGGCGCGGCGCGTGGTGGAATGCTGGGGCTGCCCACATGAATGAGGCATTCCCGAAGTCTTGCTTTGATCAGCTGGGACTCGTCTCACTGCTGGATCAACTGCGAAAGCTTCAATTCTCAACGTGAACCGCCGGATGCGGAACCGCACGTCCGGTGCTGTGGGAGGACGGGAGCCGTGAGGCTCCCTCCTACCCGATGCACCCGGAATAGAAACAGGAAGCCTGTCGGGAAGACGTTAACGGAGCTGAAAACGGAACAGGGCAGACAACTGATCTGCCTGCCCTGCGTAAGTGATTAAAAGTGCTGGTGGCCAGGGAGGGAGTCGAACCCCCGACACACGGATTTTCAGTCCGTTGCTCTACCAACTGAGCTACCTGGCCCTTGGGAACTTATTTTGAATCAATACTTTACCGCCCGTAACGGGTGGGGGTAAGTATGGATTTGAATAACGGATTATCAAAACTCTTCGAGCGGTTCATCACCGAAAAACGGTTCCTCTCGAACCTCTCTGAAAGAACGATTGCCTCTTATACCGAAATTTTTGCCCGTTGGCAAAGGCTCGTGGGTGAATTTCCGACCAGAGAGAATCTCTCAACCTTCGTCATTGAAATGCGCCAGGCGGGGCTTTCTCCGACGACCTGCAACATCTCCATCCGGTCGTTTAACTCGTTCCTCTCCTGGCTCAGGGAAAACGGCCACCTCGCAGAACCCTTCAAAATCAAACAGCTCAAGGCAGAGAAAAAGATTATGCGGACGTTCTCAGATGAGCAGCTTGCCGCGCTCCTCAAGTGGAAGCCTGACCCGAAGAGCCGCAACCAGATGCGGGCGTATGCCGTCCTCTGCACCCTGACTGACTGCGGGTTCCGGGTGTCCGAGGCTCTGGGGATTGAAGTCTCAAACGTGGACTTTGACAACCTGCTGATCAAGGTGAAAGGAAAGGGGAGCAAGGAACGACTGGTGCCAATGAGTATTGAGCTGCGGAAAATTCTGTTCCGGTACTGCACGAAGCATCGGATTTCAAAATTCAAAAGTCCGTACTTCTTCTGCACCGCGAACGGGACGAAGATGACGTATTACAACCTGTACCGGGATCTGAGTACCATCTTCGAGAAGGTCGGCGTAAACAAAGAGGACATTGACGGGTTCTTCCACGCCTTCAGGCGGAAGTTTGCGCGGTCATATGTCAAAGCCGGGGGCAACGTGATTTATCTGCAAAGGGCAATGGGCCACAGTTCGCTCCAGATGACACAGGCGTATGTCGAGGTGGAAGTCGAAGACTTGCAGGAGACGCACATCAGGACTTCGCTGTTAAGCCGCCTGCGCTAGGGCTTTCCACTTAAGGTCGCCGCGTTTCTTTGCTTCGGAAATCATGTGACAGTTGAAGCAGCGAATGCGGCACTTTTTGATTTCGGCAAAGATGGTGTCGAGTCCGTGGGAGCCAAGCACCATTTGAGAGACGGTATATTTTTTATCGCGGAAATGATCAAAGGTCAGGACAACGGGATTCGTGACTCCGCAGTCAACACAGGCTTTGTCTTTCAGGTACTCGGCAACGGCTTTCTGGTTGCGGATTTTCAACTGCCGGTTACGCTCCCGAAACAGGTGTTTGGTCTTCTGATAACGCTGTTTGCCCCATTTGTTCTGACAGACCTTGCAGGCGGTCTGTAGTCCGTCTGGTCGAGAATTGTTACGGGCAAATTCACTCGTGGGTTTTTCCTGCTGACAGGAATGGCAATATTTCATACATCAATCAATGAATAATTTGGCGAGGTGATGGACGAGTCCGCTCAGGGCGACTTCCCACCATGAGTATGGTCTGGCGGGTGGTGGAGGCAGGGGCTTCCGCTCCTGAACTTCAGGGATCATCAGTTCCTCTGATGGAGGGGTATCTTCAAGGATCGGGATGCGCTTCGAGAGCGTATATTCCGTTTTTTTTTACCGAACTGTTTCCGGCCTGAGGGAGTAATTACCCAGTACGGGATGTGGGGATAATTGTCTTCAAAGAGCTTCAGTTTCAATCTCCAAATTTCTGTCGCAAAACCCTTGTATTCCCGAACTTCCTGGGTGCCGTCCGGGAGCGTAACAAGAAAGTCAGGCCTGTGGGTGCAAACCTTCTGGCCGTTCTTCGCAAACAAATCAAACGTGACCTGTGGTTCAATCTTTAAGAGCTTTCCCGCTCTGAGTTCCAAGTCCAATTCCATTGCCAAACCTGCTTCGCCTTTACTGTCGTAAACCCGATTCTTGAAAACAGTTTTCTGCGCTCCAAACTTACTTAAGGGTCTCTGGTACCAAGTCATAAAAGCTACTGTATATAAATCCGGTAAGGATACTCATCCTTCAAATAATCTCTTATTCTTAGACTCAAAACAGGTAAAATTTCTTCCTTTACGTAGTCAATTGCTTCTTGCTTAAAGTTGGCATTAACACCTAACTCAATCACCACGGGAATAAAATAGCCAGTTCTATGCCCTAATAACCTGCAAATAAATCGTGGATGTCTCATCTTGTTTGTTTAATTCTCTTCCCCCCATCTCAAAAATGAGATAGGGAGGCTTATCATTACTCCATCTTTTCAGATGAAGGGAAGAGAGGGAACGGGTGGGCGTTCCCTGTTTGTTATGTTCCTTCGCCATTTTCCTTGGCGATGTAGGGAAAATTCAAACGTGCAAACTCACCAAATAAATTCATGGCCTCACGGTCATAAGTCAAAGCAGCTTCTCTTTCATTTATAAAATTGCCCAAGTAAATCCTTCTCTGATTTTTGGTAATCCAAACACGCCATTTACGAATATTCGCTGCCCAAGTAACACCTTTGAATTGTGAAGAGCAGTTTTCATACTTCTTCCTGTTATAGCTGTTCTGTAACTGCGTACACACTCGAAGATTTTTACGCTGATTATCCAATCCGTCTCCGTTTCTGTGGTCAACTTGCATCCCCGCAGGTGGACTCATAATTAAGGCGTGCATATAAACTGTCTTGTACCTTTTGCCAAACAGAATATTTGTCGCCGTGTATGAATTGTTGCGGTCTTTTTTAAGATGCCAAGTGTACTTGCTTAACCAAGTGTGGTCAGCATCGTCAACTTTTGCTTTCTGACCTCCCGTAATAAAAATATATTTCATAAATTGAGGGGGAGTTTTTCAGACTCCCCGTCGTTAATTACGTTCCGTCGGTGTTCTCGTCCTTGGCGAAGTAGGCCGTTTCCTGGCAAGCCGGAAATTCCGTGCATCCCAAGAACTGGTATTCGCCTCCGGTTCTCCGGTTCCGTGCCGTCTGCGGAGCCAGATAGCCGCCGCAGTTTTCATTTGGGCAAGGGTCTCCGGCATGCAGATACGGTTTCTTCTTCCTGGGCGGGGCGACGATGGCCTTAAACTCTTCGATGAAGGACAAGGCTTCGGTCTTGTCGTCACTGCGCAAGGTCACGGAGACAGCTCCGCTGCTCTGGACATTGACAGTGTATTTCTTCGTCTCGGAGTTCCCGTTGTTGGCCGTGATTTCCGGTGTCGCAGTTGGTTCAGCCTTGGGCGTGAACTTCAGTGCTTTTCTGGTACTCATATCCCCTCCTTATTGGGATGATTGGCAGGCATAATGCTCTGCTTGCTACTGGCGGCGGGACTCGAACCCGCACTTCCGGTTTGTCAGGTGGCCACCTTGAGCCGGCGGTCTACCAGTTAAAACTACGTCAGCAGCAGGCAGGGCACTAAAACAAGGTGTTGACTGGCTGTTTTTGGAGGGATGGGCAGGATCGGGCGTGAGTCTGAAAAATGGCCCAAGACGGACAGCAAGCACCGGAGGCAGGAAGCTCAGGTAAAACCTCGCTACGGTCAAAATCTGAAGCCACAGGCGATTTCAGCAACCGTCTCCACGTCACATTACTGCTGTGCGGTCTGCCACATCGTCCACGGCATTTCTCCGTCTCCATCAAGTAGCCAAGTTTTTGAAGCTCGGAAACTCGTTTCCGGTGGTCACGCATCGGGATCTCGTCAAACTCCACGGTGCAGTGCCATTGGTGATCGGAAAGGATATTGAGGATTTGGTTATGCTGAGGGGTCATTCTGTTTTCATTTTAGTTGATTATATTGACTCCGTAAAATCAGACAGTTCGCTTGTCGGGCTTAAAATCTGAGATGTCGGCCAGTCCCGAGTTTAGGGCTGGCCTTCATTGTGTTCCGGTGAAGGTTCATCCGTACAGGATGGTTTTTCCAGAGGGCCTGTGATATAGATCAGGCACAATCTCACTGGAAAAGGAAACAGCTTGTTGTCGTATATTCAGATCAAAGGAGAAAACAATGTCCCCACAGAAACTGCTGATCGGCGTTTTCATCATTGGATTTTTAACCGTATCCTGCTCTCACCAAGAAGGAGGAACTCCGAGTAAAGACAGTGGCTCAAGTGGATCAAGTAATACTCTTACGAGAGAGAAGGCGCTAAGCCTGCTGGCAGGAAAGAAACTTGGAACAGTTAAAATGTCAATCAGGTTAAATAACAGCAGTAAATGTAATGACCCGCAGTCAAAGGTATGGTACGACAAGTTTATCAAGGACGGAGTACTTACGTGTAAATGGTCAACATTCCCTTTGTGCCCTAATGGGGCTTGGGATCGGTGTGAAACTGGTAATGGGGCACAGGGAATGGATGTTACTGGCTCTTTCATTGCAGGGCATAGAGAGGCAAAGTCAATTGAAGGTATTTCCAAAATTGATGGTCAGACGGCAATAGCAAACGTAGTTACTACTTTTAAGCCGACGAGTGAAATATACAGCAAGTACAAAGACTTTTTTGATTATGACGAACCTGGAACTACTCAACGATTGGCCAAGGACGGACTGATTAAGGCTCATTTCCGGTTGTATGATGACGGTTGGAGACTCGCGAATTAAAGTGCTTACCCTGAGCTTGTTTGTGGCTTCTTATTACCCCTTTCCCTCCCGGTTGATTGGTAAACCTATAATCCTCTGATTACCGCTTGCTCCAGCGGCGTCAAGTCCCACTCGGCCAAGACAACAAAGGTGTTCTTGTTTATTCTTTTCAGCAGGAACGGATCTTTGAAAGTCGGTACGGGTTTCCATTCCGGGACTTCCCAGAGGATAAAGTAATTATCGAGGCTGCCGCTAGGAACAAGGTGAGCGGGAATGATTGGAGTCTGGGTCGTAATACGCTCCCGGATAATTCGGGGCCAACTATTTGGATTTGGCTGTTCCGTGGGAAAATCAGGGAAAGTATTAACCGGCAAATCAATACAAGACTTGCAGTGATGCCATGAGTCTTCGCAGCGAAATGATCCTGTTCCTGAGTTGTCTTTTCTGAACACCACTGATTTCCGGTCTGCGCGGACAATGGCAAGCTTCGGATCACCTTGCTCATTCACTCCTGTTTTGTTAAATACCTCGTAAATATCCAAAACCTTTTCGCCCTTGGCCAAGTGCCAATAGACCTGCTTGAGATCGCGGATGTACTGTTCCTTCCGGGTCTTCACCAAACTCGCGTACTCTCTGTGTGCTTGTTTGGCTGCGTCCTTCTCCATTACCATTGTTGGCGCAGTTTGCAGAGGGCCACTTTCTCTTCTGGCTTTGGTGAGTGCCTGGTACACCTGTGCGGGCCACCTCAGCCCAACTGTGTCGGCAATCTGCTGAAGGGTTTTGCCTTCAGCTCGGAGTTGCCGCATTTTATTTATTGTCTCTGTGTCCATATTCATCTTGGTTACTGGTTAATTGATCGAGGTATTCGTTCGCGGACATCTTGTGCTGAGCCGCAAGCGTTTTTATCCTCTGATGCAGGAAGGCCCAGAGTTTCATCTGCCTGTATTCTTTAACTGGTATTGTCTTGTATTTCATTGGTCATATAGTTGACTGGTGAATATTCACCCCTAAGGCCGTCGCCTGCACTCTCACCCACCCCTTCACTCCTCCCCTCTCCCTCGGCAGACCTGTTCTTGTCCCAAGTGGCACGGGGCCGGGGAAAGAAACAAATCCTCAAAAAAAGAAATAAATTCGCTGCCAGAGGTGTCGGGTTATCGTTTGGGCCGTAGTCCTTCTGTCTCCTTGAGACAAGCCTACTACGGCAGGCTACCAAGTTCTTCAACTTGCCTGCCTCTATCTGAAGGAAAACAATCCCCACTGAAGGGCGGTCAGACAAAGGCGGGTGAGTGAACAACTCTTGCTTTATTGGGAAAGGTCTCTGATAATCCCTCGCGGTCTCCGGGACGCACTCGGAGCAGTCAGTGATAGATCCACAAGGGGGGAGTAGTTTTGTGCTGCTCCCCTTTTGTGTTTCAGTGCTTGTAGTGGAGCGGGAACACTGCTTTGTACTTGGCAGTGTGTGAGCCAGCATTCACGGTAATTACTCCGTTTCCACTGGCCATCCTGACCCGCTACAAACAAAAAACAGCGTCCAACCGACCAAGGTTAGGTAACGCTGCTTATTTGTGGTCGGTTGATTTGTATTCTTTGGCCTGAAATATAAAAAGTGCTGTGGGTTACTTACAGTTTACCACGCTGAGGAATTCTGTCCAGGGTAGGGCTGTGGATAAACCCACCTCCATATAGAATTACGCTCTTTCTACCAAAGCTTTATGGGCGAAAGGCGCTTCCCACGGACTGCCTTTAAATACAAACACATATTTATATTTATCAAGTTGTGCTTGTTCCAAATCTTTCACGTCAAACCACCCAGAATGCCGGAAAAATCTCCCCTTAGGGTCTGTCAATTTGTCCAGCACTACGTCTTCATTATTACAACCGAATGCAAATGTTTCTTCCCAAGCAGGGTTCCTCAACTCGAACTGCCACTGAGTGCTTGGCAATATACCAAGACTCTCAGGGGATACCGATTCCTGCCACCCGGGCTTCAAATCCCCAATTGCAGTTCCTGGATTTTTTACCCACTCCCAAGGGACGATAACCCTATTAACTCTAGCCTTGGCATGGCTGGCCAGAACCCATTCAGCCCCATACCTAAATGGTGAAACAAATCTATACATATAGTTGACGAAAAGATCATCCAACATATCCTGCATTGATGTATAAGCTACTGAAAAGTGACGGGTAAGCGACGGGCGAGGTGCAAAAGTGCCTGTCAGCAGCCGTCATCACCGATTTCAAGTTTCTGAACGAAGGAGACTCGCAGGGATGAAAAAACGGCTTTCTGTGCGTAAGATCAGACGGTTACC
>DASRDU010000187.1:0-24432 GCA_035652435.1 Blastocatellia bacterium | reverse complement strand
ATAGCCTGACGGCGCTCAAACAGCGCTTTGTCGAAGAAACTTTCAAGGAACGGCTGGATCGTTCTGACGCGAGATGGCGCAGAAAACTCGATCAATTGCGGGCGGCAGCGTGAGCCAATAGGTTCACCTGTCACTTTTCAGGATATTACTAATCATAGCGGGCACTTCCAACCACTGGCGGAAAGCTTATCTATCGGCAAGGAGGCCTTTGCCAAGGCTGGAGTTCATGTGCCTTGAAGGATGAGAGTAGTTGCTATTATGGAAACCCCTAAAATTCAACCCGAAGAGTATTTATTGAACCTCACCGCAGCCCAAGCTAAAGAGTGGGTCGATGGTATAATGAGCGGGGACCAAAAAGAGGCAAGCGATTTTAATTTGTCCCGCTTGGCAGAGATAGCAGCACTTAAAGCGCGCCAAAGTGCTGATAAAAACCTACTCCAACCAAGTATTGATTGGGCTGGTATATCTATGTCTATTTACAATAGACTAGCCTCAGATATTTCCTCTGAGGCTGCGCAGCCCTTTATCCATTCCACAATGATGCTGAAAGCTTATCTGATAACGCGTCTTGGCGCCATAAAAGACCATCCCATACTCGGAGTAAATCATATAATCAAATGGTTCTTTGATGCTCTTCCCACAAATATTTCAGAGGCGAAAAGGAAGTCTGCCATCTGGAGAGCATCAGGGGAGTCCTCTTTGGGAAAGGAACTCAAATTGAAAGATATAAAAGAATTGCGATGGATTAAAAACCAATTGACTGTCATAAAATTATTAACTGAGAGCAAAATACTGGTTCCCAACTCCAATCTTAATAAATGGATTTCTTTGTGGGAACAGCTCCCCTGAACAGACTAAGAATGAGCAGAGTAATATCACCGAACTGCGGTGTGCTGCTGACAAAACAGTCAAACTCACCAAAAACCTGATTCACCGTCACCCATGCCGGTTATCTTCTGATTCGGAGCATATAATCAGACGCTCTGGCTTCGTGTACTCGTCTGCTTTCCCATTCCAGGCTTCAATCACTCTACCTGAAAGCAGCGCTATCAGATTGCCCGGATGTAATTGATAATAGCCTTCTACATAAGTCCTCAGCCTTACCAGATCAGGCGACATCAGACCCGGCGGTAGGCTGGTGGATTTGAGCCATTGCATTTTGCTGTTGTCAACAGGCAGGTGAACTTCACCTGCCTGTTGATATAACTTTAGCGAGCTTTGAATGTCCGATCTTGATGCTTCTACCGGCGCGCGCTCTTCACATGAACCGGGAAAGTGAGCTGACCCAGTTCGAGCTGATAAAAAGCTGCAAAACCCGGATAGCGCGCTGACCTGCCGAGCTCTTCCTCGATCCGCAGCAACTGGTTGTATTTCGCGATCCGGTCGGTGCGCGAAGCCGAGCCGGTCTTGATCTGCCCGGCGTTGGTCGCGACGGCCAGATCGGCGATAAACGGGTCTTCGGTCTCGCCCGAGCGGTGCGAGATGATCGCGGTGTAGTTGTTCGTCCGCGCCAGCTCGATGGCTTCGAGCGTCTCCGAAAGGGTGCCGATCTGATTGACTTTGATCAGAATCGAATTGGCCACGACCTCTTCGATCCCTCTCTCCAGGAAGGCGGTGTTGGTCACAAACAGGTCGTCGCCGACCAGCTGCACTGTGTCGCCCAGCTCGGCCGTCATCAGTGACCAGCCCTTCCAGTCGTTCTCGGCCAGCCCGTCCTCAATCGAAATGATCGGGAACTGCTTCACCCAGCTGACCCAGTATTCAACCATCTGCTCCGAAGAGAGCCGGCGCCCGTCGGACTTCTTGAAGACGTACTGGCCTTCGAGGTGAAACTCTGACGAGGCCGGGTCGAGCGCGATGGCGATCTCTTCGCCGGGCTTGTAGCCGGCGCCGTTGATCGCTTCGAGGATGACTTCGATGGCTTCGTCGTTCGACTTGAGGCTCGGGGCGAAGCCGCCTTCGTCGCCGACGGCCGTCGCGTAGCCGCGTTTCTTCAGCACGCCCTTGAGCGTGTGGAAGACTTCGGCGCCCCAGCGCAGAGCTTCGGCGAAACTGGGCGCGCCGGCGGGGACGATCATGAATTCCTGAAAGTCCACGTTGTTGTCGGCATGCGCGCCGCCGTTGATGATGTTCATCAGGGGAACGGGAAGGACGTGTGCGC
Organism: Blastocatellia bacterium; assembly: GCA_035652435.1. Taxonomy (GTDB): domain Bacteria; phylum Acidobacteriota; class Blastocatellia; order RBC074; family RBC074; genus DASRDU01. The sequence continues at coordinate 22,271 of DASRDU010000187.1, read as the reverse complement.
GGGCGCCGCCGATGTAACGGTAGAGCGGGATTTCCAGATCGTCGGCCGACGCGCGGGCCGTGGCGAGCGAGACGGCGAGCATGGCGTTAGCGCCGAGCTTGGCTTTGGTCGCCGTGTCATCGAGGTCAATCAGCGCCTGATCAATCGCCGTCTGGTCGAAGGCGTCCATCCCAATGACTACTTTGGCGATGGCCTTGTTGACGTTCTCGACCGCATGGCGCACGCCCTTGCCGAGGTAGCGGACCTTGTCATTATCGCGCAGTTCGACGGCCTCGTTCTCTCCGGTCGAGGCGCCCGAGGGGACGGCGGCGCGCCCGATGGCGCCGGTGTCGAGCGTGACTTCAGCTTCAACGGTGGGGTTGCCGCGCGAATCGAGAATCTCGCGGGCGTGGACGTGGGTAATGACACTCATTGACAGACCTTCTCCTTCTGAAAGTAATTCAAAGATTGCGTTTAGAGTGACTGGGAATCGAGGGGAGAGTATCCACCATTTGCGGTGGTTAGGCAAATTGTGAGAGGGGAGCAGGGGAGAGGGGAGTTCACCGCAGAGGCGCAGAGGGAGCAGAGACAACGCAGAGGGAGAAGGAGAGAACTCTCAACTCTTCTCTGCGTTTCCTCAGCGTCCTCTGCGCCTCTGCGGTGAAAAGGACTTTCAGAATACGTACTTCAACGCGAACTGAATCTGCCGCGGGTTGATCGAAGTATCAACCGAATTGCCGAAGCTCGCGGCTTCAAGGATCCGCACCGGGACACCGAAATGCGTGCGGTTCCAGATGTTGAAAGCCTCAACCCTGAAGATCAGCGTGTTGGTTTCGCTGACGCGGAAGTTTTTGATCAGCGTGAAGTCGGTCTTCCGAATGCCGCGCGCGCGGAAGGTGTTGCGACCGACCAGACCGCTCGTGCCCGCGTCGGCGAGCAGCGACCTGATGGGGCTGTTGAGCGCGAGCTTCCGCGGCCCGTCATCAGGAATCGTGATGCCGTTCGTCGTGTTGAGCCGGTCGGTCAGGTTGCCGTCGAGGTTGACATCGAAGCTCGTGTTGACGGTGAAAGGCTGCCCGGTCTGCATTGTCGAAATGGACGCGAACTGCCAGCCGCCGAGCAGCAGCCCCGTGGCGCCGCCCGAGTTATTGAAGCGGCTCAGGAAGGGCACGTTCGAGAGCATGCTGATGACGAACCGGTGGCGGACGTCGAAGTTGGCGCTCGCCCGCTCGGCGCGCAGGTTGCGGTCATCCTGCGGCAGCGCGAAGGCACCGGCCAGATCGAAGACGTCCGAAACGTCGTCAATCGCGTGCGAGTAAGTGTAGGCCGCCGTCAGCTGGCTGCCTCTGTTGAAGCGCTTGGTCAGGCCGATTTGCAGAGAGTGATAAGACGAAGCCGCCGACGAATCGAAGATCGTGTAAGCCCCCAAGCCCCGGGTCGGACGCGACTGGTCAAACAGATCGAGGTTGGTGTTGGACCGCGGCGGCATCGCGAGCGCCGCCGGCAGGTTCGCCCCCCCGATGGTGATGCCGAGCGGGTCGAGCGGGAAGGTCGGCGAGTTCGGGCCGCCGTTCGGCGTGCGGAAGCGGGTCAGCTTCACTCCGCGCGAACCGACGTAGGCGATGTTCACGAGGTAATCGCGGAACAGTTCGCGCTCGATCTGCAGGTTGTAGTGCATCGCGTAAGGCGACCGCAGCTTCTTGTCCGGCAGGGTGAAGGCCAGCCCGCCGCCTGACGGGATCAGCCTTTGACCGGCGAGCGTAGTCGAAGCCGGGTCGAAGAATACTCCGAGCAGTGGTGAAAGAATTCCCGATGGCACTCCGGAAACATTCAGCTGCCCGCTCTTGATCACCGGCGAACGCGAGACCGTGCTGCCGGAAACCACATCCACCGGCACAAACGACGGGTTGAAGATCGCAAAGTAACCCGACTCGCCGTTGTAAAAGAGCGAGTTGGCGAAGAAGAACGAGTTGACGTCGAAATTCAGTGGGACGAAGGTCGGGAAGACGTTGCGTGACTGGCTGACGACGCTGCCCAGGGCCACGTCGTAATAGACGCCGAAGCCGCCGCGCACGGTCGTTTTCCCTGCCTGCGAGCCGCCCACAAACGGATCCCAGGCGAATCCGATGTGCGGGCCGAAGTTATTGCGGTCGGCGTCGAAAATCTCCTTACGCCCGTCCAGCACCTTCTGCAGCGCCGCCACCGTGTTATTGAATGATTTCGTCGCCGCCGCCGTGTCGAAAGTCAGCCTGCCCTGGGTGAAGGGCACCGCGAGCTTGAGCGACGGGTCAGCCGCGGGCAGCTGACTGAGCGAAAATGTGTTCTCGATGCGCGAATTCACTTCGCGCGGGACGGTGTTGTATTCGTAGCGCAGCCCGTAATCAACCGTCAGCCCGGGGCGCACGCGCCAGTTGTCGTTGACGAAGAAGTTGTATTGCCAGAACCGGAGCCCCACCGTCGAATCAGGCGCGCCCGTGGCGATTGACTGGAAGATATTCGTGGGGATGCCGAGCGCGGCCAGATCGGAGCCGGTGAACAGACCCGGGATCGAGCCGTTGTTGCTCAGATTCGGGATCGGTGCGCCGGGGACGAACGGAGTCAGATCGCCCGTGCCGCCGAAGACCACCTGCGGGCGGAAATTGCGGTCAAGGAAACTGTTGAGCTGGGTGCGGCGGATGTCGGTGCCGAATTTGTAATTGTGTTTGCCCTTGAAGACGGTCAGCGTGTCGGCCACCTGAATCGTGTTGTTGGCCCGCGCCTGTGGGAAGAGGTACACGTCGAGCCCGACCGGACTGTACGGTGCCACGATCAACTGGCCGATGGGGCCGAGGTTGGCTTCAGTCCCCCGGCTGCTCGGGCTGTAAACCGCCGCGTTCTTCGGGTCGCCGTCGGGGAAGCTCAGGTTGATCAGCGATGGTCGGTTGATGAGGAACGGGTTGTCCGGGAAAGCCGTCGAGGGGATCGTCAGCGGGTCGCGGATCGCATTGAACTTCAATTGCGTGCGCCCGTAGCTCGCGCGCAGCTGGTTCGAGAGAATCGTCGTCAGCTGGCTGTTGAGGAAGAGCGAGACGTTCTGCGTCCGCACCTTCGGTTCGAGGCTCGAAAAGATCGCGCCGCCGACCGTCGGAACCTGACGCGAATCGTCGGTGAAGTTATAACGGCCGGTCAGGACGCTCTGGCCGAGCAGCTTGAGTTCCTGATCGAACTTGAGCGAGAAGATCGTGCCGTGCGCGTCGGCGGGCAGCACTTCTGAAAAAGTGTTTTCGCCGTAAGGCCCGGCCGGGTTGTTCGGGAAAGGGAAGAGCGAAAAGACTGCGTCGCCGGCGATGAAGGTCGGGAAGAAAATGCGCTGATTTTTGTTGATGTCAGTCGTATTGAACCCCGTCGCGCCGAAGCCAAGGAAGCCGCGCTGCGCGACCGTCGGCACGGAGAAGTGAGTCTCCTGCCGCGCCTTGATGTCCTGCCGCTCGAACGAGCCGAAGAAGAAAGTCTTGTCACGCCGGAGCGGGAAGCCAAGGGCGAGCCCGCCCTGGTTGCGCTGGTACGGGTCTTTGTCTTCGGAAGGGTTTTTCTGAATGATCGGCGTCACGACCCCGCCCTGATTGAGCTTCACGGGCACGATCTGCGTCGTGTTGCCGACGCGCGCGCGCGCGGTCAGCGGGAAACTCGCCGCCTTGTCCGAAGTGTAGTCGAAGAAGTTCCGCGCGTTGAGCGCACTGTGATTGAAGAAGTCGTAGAGCGAGCCGTGAAACTGGTTCGCGCCCGATTTCGAGACGGCATTGACCTGCGAGCCGACGCTGCGCCCGAGTTCGGCGTCCCAGAGCTGCGTGACGATCTGGAATTCCTTGATGCTCTCGATGCTCTGCGGGACTAATGCGACGAAGCCCTGCCGCCTGACGCCCACGTCCTCGTCGTTGTTGTCCGAACCGTCCACGGTGAAGTTATTCGCGCGCGCGCGCTGGCCGTTGACTGAGAACTGTCCGGCCGTGCCGATGCCGGCGCCGATGCCCGGCCCGGCGACGCCTTTGACCTGCGGCGGAGGAGCGACTCCGGCGGCGAGCAGCGCGAAATCGTCGAAGGTGCGCACGCCCGCGAGCGGCAGCGTCGCGACCTGACGTTCATCGGCGTTGGCGCGCCGCGTTGCGTCGTTGTTGTTGGTCAGTTCGCCGACTTCGTCCTTGCTGGTCTGAACCGGGGCCGGTGTGGTCGTGGTCGGTTGCGGTGTCGGAGTCGTCGGCGCTGCGGTCGGCGGCCCCATGATGATTTGCGGCGCGGTGTTGATGACCTTGTTGAGCGCCGTCTTGACCGGGCCGTTCGTCGGCTGGATGATGACCAGACCTTCCTTCGACGCTTCAATCGTGTAAATGCCGAGCGGCAGGAAGGTGAGCTGATAGCGGCCCTCGTTGTTGGTGAGCGTCGCGCGCTGGTTGCCGGTGTCCTGGTTGATGACGACGATGCGCACCCCGGCGAGCGGCGCGTTATTGTTGTCAACCACCAGTCCGACCAGCGTCCCGGTGATCGTGTCGGGTTTCACATGCGCGCGCGCGGCGGCGCCGACTGGCAGCGCCAACTGGCCGATGAGCAGTGAAAGGGCAAGAAATGCGGCGGCAGACCGTTGTAGCTTGAACATCTCGTGAACTCCATTCATAGGTTGATTCGTCAAATGCTGACACACTCATGATAGTGACTGTCAGTCGTGTCTGTTGACAGCTTAAAGAGCCGGGCGGGAACGAATCCGTCGGCGTTCGTTGCCGCGATCAGGTGAGCTTCTTCGGGTGATCATCAACAGGGCCGTCAGTGGCTGTGAGCCGCTATCTTAACCCGACAGAGTGCTTTGTCAACAAGTAAGAAGGAGCGGGGAAAATGAGAATGATGAGAATGGCGGGCTGCTCAGCCAGGCTGCACGCCCACTGATCAGCGTTGAGGGTTGCCGCAAACTGCACTACACTGGTCGGGAGCGTTGACCGCCCGATGAGCGAGGAGCAGCGGATAATGAGTCTCAAGGTAAATATCCATCAGCTTCAGAAAAGTCTGCCTGAACTGCTTGACCGCACGGTACAGTCAGACGACGTGTGCCTCATCGAGCGTGACGGCCAGCCCTATGCGGTCCTCGTCAGCATCCGTGAGTGGCGGCGGCAGACTTTCGGCAAACGGCTCGACGCGCTGGGGCCGCAATACAGACTCAGCCGGGCGCAGCAACGGCGCACGGAAGAGTTGCTGGCCAGACGCCGGACCGACCGCCTGACTCGGAGCGAGCAGCGTGAATTGAAAGAGCTGTTGCGGGCGGGCGAAGAGGTCATGCTCCGCCGCGCTGCCGCGCTTGATCACGTATGAGCCGGGTCTCGCAGGCGCTGCGCCGTCGCGTGCAGGAGCGCGCGCGCAATTTGTGCGAGTACTGCCGCACGCTCGCGGACTTCACCGGCCACGAGTTCACCGTTGACCACATCATTCCCGAAGCCGGGGGCGGCGCGAGCGATTTCACCAACCTGTGCTTTTGCTGTTTCTGGTGCAACAACTACAAGCAGGCACGCACGCAGGCCCGCGACCCGCGCACCCGGCGTCTCGTTCGTCTTTTCCACCCGCGCCTTGATCTGTGGGAAGACAACTTCCGCTGGAGTCCGACCTCTACTCGCCTGATCGGTCGCACTCCCGTGGGACGCGCCACCATTGACGCGCTCCGGCTCAATCGCCAGAGCCTCGTGAGCGCCCGCCGAATCTGGGTGCGGCACGGACTGCATCCGCCTGAGCCTCACGCCTTGTAATGTGTGCCGCCCCAAAGCCCGATCATTCGGTAAACCCGGCCGACGTGTTGCGCGTGATCCGCTCCGGCCCCACGGCTGATGCGGTTAGGGGTGAATGATTCCGGCAAAGTCAGCGTCCAGCCCTCACGCCTGCTGAATCGAGCCGGTCGCAGCGGGATTCGGTCAACGGTTTGCGATTGAGTGACGATCTTTATGTGTGGACGGACGCAGTGTCGGGTACAGGTATGAGTGAATCAAGCCTGGACGAAGGTTGGCGCGGTCACGGCCGTGTAGTCAGTCGCCCTGCGTGAGAGTCTGGTGTAAAAGCCCGCCGCGCGTCCGCCGATCAGGTAAACGCCGATGTTGGGCAGCAGGTCATTTTCAATCGGCGCGACTTCAAAGAAGCGCTGCGCCACCCAGTGTCGCGGGATGGCCGCGGTCAGGGACAAGTTCCAGTCCGTCGGTTTGACGAACGGGCCGACGACGACCGAGTCACCCTCGCAGCCGTAGGCGGATTTCAAAACCCACTCCTCGCGATTGAGTGATGCGGTGTCGAGCGAAACGAGCCGCCGCGTCTCAGGGATGTATTCGGTGATCCACCCCTGGGCCCGCGCCGAAAACAACTCGCGGTGTTCCCACAGAAAGGCGAGCGAAAGTTTGTTCTGCGTGATGACTGACCCGAACGGGTTGACGACCGTGACCCGGCCCTCGTGTTCGGCTTCGAGCAGCAGGAGCAGTTCGCGTTCGAGCGGGTCGGGGTCGGCGAACGGCTGCTGACCCGCCCAGACCGTCTCCCGCTCGCCCCACCAGTCGGTCTTGTAATGCCGGATGATCAGGTCTACGGGCCGGTCGAAGACCGTGACGCGCCCCCGCGGATCGAGCCCGAGATTGTAAGGCGAGCCAATAATGACCCGGCACCCGCGCCGCTCCAGCCACTGCCGGTAGAGCGCGATCATACTCAGGTCTTCGGGCAGATCGGTCGGGTAGATGATCGCCACATTTTCCGGTATCTCCCCGTCCCCTATTCTCCCCGTCTCCCCCTCGCATTGCGCAAGGAGCATCTGCCAGAACCGCTCTTCAAACCCGGCATTCGGATCATTCGTGCCCCGGTGGTAAGGGTGCAGCAGCTGATTGAGCAGCACCGCTTCGGCCTCACCCGACGGCGTGTCGGAGTTCATTTCACAACACCGCACCCGTCCGTCGCCGCACTGGAACATATCCACCCGCGCGATCCCGTGCCAGCGGCCTTCGGAAGCAAACCACATCGCCTTCTGGTACGGCGTCAGGCCGAAGAAATCATCAATGAGGTGTGGACGCGCCCGGATGATTTCGGCGAGTTCGTGGTAGACGAGCCCGACGCGCTCGGCGGCAGTGTATAAGTCCGCCGCCTGCTCGCGCGACAGCACAACGCCCTGCAAGCGAAACCGCTCGGCCCCAGCGAGCCAGGGATCGGAGATGATGCAGGTGCCGTAGAGCATCCGCGCGAATTCGCCGTAGTCTGGAAGAGAAAGATTACCGGGAGGCATCAGTCACACTGCCTGGTCTGTCCGCGGCCACACCCGTTTCGGATGGGGCTTCGGACATGGTTTCATCACAGCCGTGTCTGCGGCTGACCAGACACGCCAGTTTACAACCTCTCCCGTGTTTGAACCACTACCGACCCTTCAAAATCCCGCCACCTGTGTCGGCATCTGGTCTGGCTGAGAACCCGCGCTTTGCCGGACCATCAACAGGGACTCGATGGTCTCAAAAAGGTCGCCCGCATGGATCGGTTTGGAGACATACGCGTCCATCCCTGCCGCCAGGCATTCCTCGCGATCACCTTTCATGGCCCGCGCGGTCATGGCGATGATGGGTATGTGTTTTTTCGTTTCCTGTTCCTTCATCCGGATGAATCCCGTCGCGTCGAGGCCGTTCATTTCCGGCATCTGTACGTCCATCAGAATGAGGTCGAATGGTTCCTGCTCCCAGGCGGCCAGCGCCTGTTTGCCGTCGGAGGCGAGGACCACCGAATGCCCGCGTTTCTCAAGCAGCCTGAGGGCGAGCGTCTGATTGATCTTGTTGTCCTCGGCCAGCAGGATGCGCAGGGAGCGCTCTGACTCCGGTTTGGGCTCGGCGTCACGGGTGCCGGCCGCCACCGGCATCAGGGAGGAGTTGTCGGCGAAAACCAGGATGGCATCGAGCAGCTCGGATTGTGAGACGGGCTTGCTGAGGGAACCGGCGAAGCTGAGTTCCCGGCAGCGGGCCGCCATCCCGACCTGAGTTGCCGATGAGAGCATGATGATCGCCGTCTCGCTGATCGCCGGATCCCTGCGGACCTGCTCGGCGAACATGAACCCGTCCATCTCCGGCATCTGAAAATCGAGCAGGATGAGCCGGAACCTGTCCCCGAGCTGTCTGGCCTGCCTGAGCGCGGTGAGCGCCGCCGCGCCGCTTTCGACGGCGGTCGGCCGCATCTGCCAGCTGGCGAGTACTTCCATGAGGATGCGGCAATTGGTGGCATTGTCGTCAACGATGAGGACCGGCAGGTTGCGCAACGCGTCCGGGCTTCTCCGGACCGGGGCGTCCGCCGGGGCGATGCCCAGCCCGAAGCGTGCGGTGAAGTGGAACGTGCTGCCCTGACCGATCCGGCTTTCAACCCAGATCCGGCCGCCCATCATCCTGACCAGTTGCGCCGAGATGGCCAGGCCGAGACCCGTGCCGCCGTATTTGCGCGTGGTCGAGGTGTCGGCCTGCTCGAACGCGTCGAAGATGCGCGCCTGCTTGTCTTCAGGGATGCCGATCCCGGTGTCGCTCACGGCGAAGTGCAACTCGACATCGCCGTCGGTGCGCGATTCGACCCTGACCGTCACCAGAATTTCGCCCTGCTCGGTGAACTTGATGGCGTTGCCGGCGAGGTTGACGATGATCTGGCGCAGGCGTCCGGGATCGCCGAGCAGCATTTCAGGGACTTCAGCCCGAATGTCATAGACCAGCTCCAGACCTTTCTGATGGGCGCGCATGGCGAGGATCCTGAGGGCATTGCCGAGGCCGTCGCGCAGGTTGAAGTCGGTCGAGTCGAGGTCGAGCTTGCCGGCCTCGATCTTGGAAAAGTCGAGGATGTCGTTGATCAGGTCGAGCAGGGAATCGGCCGAGAGCTTGACCAGCCCAAGGTACTCGCGCTGTTCGTTGTTGAGGCCGGTTTCCAGCGCCAGCTCGGTCATGCCGATGATGCCATTCATGGGCGTGCGAATCTCGTGGCTCATGTTAGCGAGGAATTCGCTCTTGGCCCGGTTGGCGGTCTGGGCCGCTTCTCTCAACGAAGCTTCGGTGTCCAGTTGCTGGCGGATGACTTCAGTCTGCTGGCTGACGCGCCGCCTGAGGATAACCACCCAGGAGAGGACGGTCAGGATCACGGCGCCCATGACGGCCAGCAGGCCGAGGAAGTGTTTGAGCGTCCACCAGGGAGCGCTCGTGAGTACCACGACGTCTTTGGGCGAGCGGAAGAGAAGCCGGAAGGATTGAATGGAGATGCGACCGGACTGGTTCTGCCGCGATTGATCCGCCTGAACCTGGCAGACGCCCGTTAACTCGACGAGGCTGCCGTTGCGCACTGAAGCCAGGTCGTCGCCCCGCCCGCCTTCAAGGAACGCGTTGAATGTATATTTCCCGGCCTGGAGAGTCAGCACCTGTTCAGTCGAGGTGGCCATCCGATCCAGCAGGTGTCCCTCGATCCGCACCAGCTGCGAGTTGTAATTGCCGCTGAAGGCTTCCTCGGCCGTAATGAAAACAGGTGTGGGCGGCGGCCCGGTGCTGATCTTTTGAAAGACGGCGTCCTGCAGGACGGGGGTGTACTCGCCCGCCGCCGCGAATCCGATGACGTCCACCCGGTCGCCCGGCTCGACCGGGTTATTCTGGTGTGTCTGGACGTATAGTCCGCTCGTTGCGTCCTTGATAAAAAACGAGCCGCCCGGCTGCTGGAGCGTCACGACGCCCTGAACCCTGACGCGGTGACCGGCCGTTTCGCCCGGCGTGAACTGCATCAGTGACGTGATGGGCCGCACGGGCAGTGAGGAAGGATCGGCCGGCGGAGATTCGAGTACCGAGACCTGATCCAGTTTCGGCACGAGGATCTGAATGCCGATCAGCTGTCGCTTCTCATTGAAGATCGTGCCGCAGACGCCCCGCAGTCTGATCTTCGCATTGACCAGATACTCGGGGAGAGGCTGGCTGGCGATGCCGGGGATGAGCGCCCTGAACTTGTGCGAGCCCGAGACGATCCCGATTGAGACATGCACGTCATCGCGACTCACCGTATGCACTATGCCTTCCGCCTCGACCCAGTTGCTGTCCTGCAGGCCGGTAAACAGGTCATCGAGCGTCAGGCGCGGCGCTGTGGGCAGCGCGGTCTTCCCCAGAATCCGGATGCGCGGGCTCCCGATGTCGGGCGCGAAGCCGCCGGGTTCGGTTTGTGCGTCAATTTCCACCAGCTGGCCCGACTCAAGGCTCACTTCCTTTTCGAGGCCGCGGACATTCATATAAATGCCGGCCGTCTCATCCTGAACGAACGTCGAGCGCCAGTCCGGGTCAAAGTAAGTCACCACGCCGCGCAGGTGGACCGGGTATTTGCGTTTGGCCGCCTCGACCGGGAGCCCGTGAACCTGCGCCACGGTGGTGAGGGTGGGCAGATTCGCGTCCGGCGTGGAAGACTTGTCGCTCTGCCTGCCTGCGCCCGGTGACGACCCTGAATCAATCAGCTGGAAGGCGGCATCCTCAAGCACCGCGCCCGAAGCTTCTGACAGCGGGAATCCAATCACATCCACCCTGTTGCCCGGCTGGACGGAAGTCATTTGTGTCGTCCTGATCTGCAACTCATCGGTCTCGTCCCTGATGAACAGATCGCTGCCCGGCTGCTGCCGTGTGACCACGCCCTGCACCCGCACGCGGTGGCCCGAGGCCGCGCCGCGCGTCAGCTCCTGGAGACTCGCGACGGATCGCCGCGGGATCGCAAACGGGTCGGCCGGGGGCGGCTCTTCGCGCAGCACATGGTCGAGACCCGGCGTGAGCAACTGGAGGCGAATGGCCTCCCTCCGCGAGTTGAAAATGGTGCGCGACACGCCGCGGATTTTCACCCGCGAATCTATGAACGTATTGAAGTCGGGAAAATTGTGGTTCGCGATCCGCACCTGGAACCTGCCGCCGTCGGTGGCGATTTCCAGTGAAATCTGCCCGTCATTATCCTGGACCGCCGTCCGCACGATGCCCCGGGCCTCCACCCAGCGGTAAGGGTCTTTCCCGGAAGCCAGGTCTTTGAGCGACACCGGTCGGGCTTCGGGCAGGTGTCCCGCATTCAGACCGCTGATCAGGGAACTGATCACTACATTGGAAAAGTCCCCGTGCCGGGTGAACCCTTCGACCTTTACTTCCTGCCCCGGCTTGAGCTGGGCCTGACTCTGCGACGTGTCAATGAAGAGGCCGCCCGTGGAATCCTGAACGATCAGTGTGTTCGTCAGCGGGTAAAAATATGTGACGGTGCCGTGAATGCTGACCGGGCGGCCCCGCTCCGCCTCATCGGGCGCGAGGTTCCGAACCTGCTCCGCCGTCAGCAGAACGGTGCCCCCTCTGGAAGATCGCTGACAGGCCCCGGTCACGATCACAAGGATCAGAAGCAGTAATGCCAGGGTGCGCGTCAGGAAAGAGGAAGGCCTGATCAGCCGAACGGTGTGAATACAAAAAGATTTCATGATATGGAGGTCAAAGCGGGTGGGGCGCACCTGGGGCGCGTTGTTCAATCAGTCCTGAGGGCGCTTGGGTATAGGGTTTTTGAGGACTTGGAAAGCAGTTTGAGGTTACTGCCGCGGGTATATTAGACAGGAATGGCTTCTGCTTCAAGAAGTATTTGGGGCGACATTAATCCGGGCCCGGCTCATTCAGGCGCGCCCCGGCGTCTGCCTCGGATGAGTTCAGCGGTGGCTTCAGGAGCAAATTGGAATTGTCAGGAGAACATCGGTGGCCTTTCAAAGCTGCCGGTGACATCAGCCACCCTCATCGCCAGATCAATCGTCGTGGCATCCTCAAGAAACGGCCCCATCATCTGAATGCCGACCGGCAGCCCGGATTTCGTTCTCCCCACCGGCGCGACCGTCGCCGGACATCCGGTCAGCGTCGCAAACGAAATCCACTTTGCCATGTCCACATAGGGCCGCTCCCCTTGGCTGGTCGTCAGCCGTCGTTGTGTTGGCTCGCCTTTATGATCGTGCGGGAATGCCGGGACGAAGGCGACCGGCATGAGGAAGGCGTCGTGAGTTTTGAAATACCCCTGCCACAACTCGCGCGCCTTCAGCCGCTGCCCGCTCTCACGCAGCCAGTCGCGGTGAAGTGATGTCGTCCCCTTCACGAAGGGGTCATCCGCACCGCCGCCGGCAGCCTGCTGTATCCCCTTGAAGACCGCGTCAGGCAGCGTGACGGAGAGGAATGCCGCCAGCAGCCAGAAGTAATTTTCAAATTGTTTGCCCGGATCAACTCCCTGCGGCCAGCCTTCGGTCAGTTGCGCGCCCTTCTTTCGCAGCGCCTCAACCGCACCTGCCAGCACGGACTTCACTTCTGAATCAACCGGGCAGAAAGGATCATCAATCACATAGCCGATGCGGTACTCACGCAGGCTCGTTCGGCGCGGCGCGGGCAGGCTCCAGCGATACGCGAGCGCTTCGCTTGGCACAGGCCCGCCGACGATTTCCAGCTCCAGTTTCAGATCTTCAGCGCTGCGGGCGAGCGGCCCGGCCACGGGCAGTTCGGCCGGAGACATCACGCCCGGCGGCGGCGGAATGTGCCCGAGCAGCGGCACGACATCGAGCGTCGGCTTGTGGCCATAGACCCCGCAGAAGTGGCTCGGGATGCGGATCGAGCCGCCGATGTCGCTGCCGATTTCGAGGAATCCGAACCCCGATGCCAGCGCCGCCGCCCCGCCGCCGGTCGAGCCGCCCGGAGTCGTCGTCACGTCCCACGGATTGTTGGAAGTCCCCGCGACCTGATTGTATGACTGCCAGTCCCCGGCGAACTCCGGCAGGTTCGTCTTGCCGACGATGATCGCCCCGGCCCCTTTGAGCCGCGCGACGACGACGGCGTCTTCCTGCGGCACGTACTTCTCGAAGAGCTTCGAGCCGGAAGTAGTCCTCACACCTGCGGTCGCGAAAGTGTCCTTGACGAGAATCGGCAGCCCGTGCAGTTTGCCCGTCGGCTTTTTCTGCGCGGACATTTCGTCAGCCCGCCGGGCCTGCACGATTGCCTGTTCTTCGAGCAGCGTGACGAAGGCGTTGATCTTCGGGTTGTGCTGTTTGATCCGCCGGAAGACGTGTTCAGTCAGCTCGCGCGCAGAGATCACGCCCTTGCGCAGAGCCTGCACAGCCTGAGTGGCCGTGCCGAAGTCGGGATCGAACTTCGAGGCTTCGGCCGTGGCGCGGGGCAGGCGGCTGATGAAAGGGGCAGCTGCAATCAGCCCTGAAGTGCTTTTCAGAAATGCTCTGCGACTTTTTCGATGAGTTGTCATGGATTGTTCGGGGTAGTACCGGAAGGAGGATGAAAATTGCCAACTCTTATCCACCCGCCCTTTGGTTTTATCTGAAAGAGCCTGCTGTCAGGAAAGCCCAGCAGCACGAATTGAGTCATAGCCGATTCCAGAATCATCCGGGTGATGCAGGGGGCATCAACTATTACTCTGAGATAAGGCCAGTGTAACTCATCATTGTTTTGCGAGGCATACAGGCCGGGTTGTTCACAGCAGACTTTAACTGTGCGGCTCTGAATCAGCGTCGCATCGTTATTGACCGCCAACCATGCATCTGATGACCAGCAGTCATCAGGTTTCAGATTCAATCGCGACAGCACCTCAGGCTCGTCAGCAAAAGGATGGACAGGAATATATTGCCACCCGGTCTGACGGTGCCTGTAAACATCTTCAGGGGCGTAATCAACACGCGAAAGAAAGTCCTGCAATCGTTTTTGTCTCAGGCACATTATCAGTTCTGATCAGATACGGCTATCTGAGATTCTCAATCGCCACCGGCTCGACCGGGTCGGCCAGCTCGAAGCCGAACACCCGCGAGTAAAAATACAATTCGCCGTCGAGCGCCCGCTTGATGTTCGCCGCTTGGCGGAACCCATGCTGTTCGCCCTCAAACGCGACGTAGGCCACGGGCAGCCCCTTCTTCCGCAGCGCCTCAACCATCATCTCGGCCTGGTTGGGCGGAACGATTTTGTCATCGAGCCCCTGAAAGAAGATGACGGGGGCGCTCAGCCGGTCGGTGTGATGGATCGGCGAACGCTCGATGTAGAGGTCACGGCTCGCGGGCCACGGGCCGACCAGACGCTGCGTGTATTTCGCCTCGAACTTGTGCGTGTCTTCGTCGAGCGCGACGAGGTCGCTGACGCCGTAATGGCTCGCCCCGGCCCGGAAGACGTCGCGGAACGTGAGCGCGCAGAGCGTCGTGTAACCGCCCGCGCTCCCGCCCGTGATCGCCAGCCGGTTCGCGTCGGCGAGACCCCTTTCGGCCAGGTATTTCGCGCCGTTCACACAATCATCAACGTCCACGACGCCCCAGTTGCCGTTGAGCCGCTCGCGGTAGTCGCGCCCGTAGCCGGTGCTGCCGCCGTAATTCACGTCCAGCACGCCGATGCCGCGGCTCGTCCAGTATTGAATGCCCAGGTTGAAGACCGGGTAAGTGGCCGCGGTCGGCCCGCCGTGAATCTCGACGACGAGCGGCGGCTTTTCGCCTGCGGGCGCGACGAAATCCCGGTTGCGCGGCGGGTAGTAAAAGGCGTGCGCGGTCAGGCCCTGTTCGGTCGGGTACTCGACGGCTTCGGGGACTGAAATGTAGTCCGGATCAATCGTCATTTCGCCTGCGCGTCTGAGCGTTTTGAATTCACCACTGTCGGGGTTGAATTCAACCACCGCTGTGGGCTGAGTGGGCGACCCGGCGGTGAAGACGGCGCGGCCATTGGCGGCGCGGATGCTGTCGAATTTCGAGTAAGGCGTATCGAGCCGGGTGAGCTGTTGTGTAGTTGTATCAAGGATTCCCAGTTGCGGGTGGCCCTTTTCGATGAAGGTGCAAAGGATTCGCCGCGCGTCAAGGAAGGCGTAAGTTGACATGCGAAAGACCCACTGCGGCATCCCGAATTCGGCTTCCATCGGGCAGAGGGCTTCGACCTTGTTGTCTTTGTAGCGGTACAGGTTCCACCACTTGTAACGATCCGAGACGAAATGGAGTGCGCCGTCCGGAGACCATTCGGGCTGAAAGATCGACGCGCCCACTCCGCCGGCGATGATGTGTTTCTTCCACAGCGAGCCGTCATCTTTGACTTCGGCGACCCACAGGAAGCTTTCATCCCAGGGCATGTTGGGGTGGTTCCACGACAGCCAGGCGAGTTGTTTGCCATCAGGGCTGAGGCGCGGCGACGAGAAGAAATCGCAGCCGGTAACCAGATCCTTCATCTCATTCCAACCGGGTGGTTTTCTGCTGAGCCCGATGCTGATTATCTTGTTGACTGGTTCTTTTCCTGAGACAGTGTGATCTTCACAGATACAGATGAGACGGTTACGCGGGAAATCAAAAACGGCGTCAGCAAAACGTAGATCCGATGCCTGAGTCTCGGGGGTAATGTATCCGCTCATGACACTGCTGATATGCTTCATGAGCAGTCGCTGGTCAGTGAAATTCGAGAAACATACCCCTCCGTCTCTGACCGCATATGCTCCCCCGCCGTATTCATGAACACGCGTTCTGACATTCGTCTCTGGCGGGTTTACATCTTTGCACTGTCCATCAGGCGTGCGGCGGACGATGACGTTGCGGCCTTTTTCAGCGGGGCGCGCTTCGATCCAGTAAACGTCTTCGCCGTCGAGCATCACCTGACCGAGTCCGACCGTCCCCTGAACGATCAGGTCTGCTGTGATTGGTGATTTCCACGATCCGTAAGGTGCAGTCTCTGGCATTTCAGAACTCCTTGTCTGTTATCGTTCGCGAACGGGGAGAATCAGGCTGGAAGTCAGCACGCCGGTGACCAGCGCCATCGCCATCAGGATCATCCCGAACGCGGTTTCGATCCCGGGGACGATCTGACTGTCCAGCATTGAAATGATGCTCCTGAATCCGATGCTGCCCGGCACGAGCAGCAGCAGCCCGGGCAGCAGTGTGACGGTCGAGGGCCGTTTCAGAAATTGCGAGTAGGCGCGGCTGACGACACCGACCGCGACCGCGCCCAGAAACGGCCCGAGTTCCGGGCCGATTGTCAGCGAGCCTGACCGGCTGGCCGCCACGGCCACGAGTCCCGTCAGCAGAATCCAGACGCTGTCGCGGAAATGGGCGCGCAGCAGCACCGTGAAAGCCACTGGCAGGATCAGCAGCGCGGCCCATTCAGTCCACCACGATAGATGAACCGGATTGCCGATTCGCGGCGGCCCGGAGAGCGCAATCGCCACGCGCGTGCCCATATCAACCCCGAAACCCATGCCGATCAGAACAATCAGCGCCGCGCTCAGGCGCGAGACGCCGGAGACCAGATTCCGCGTCGAAAGCTCGGCCATCGCCATCGTCAGCGTCAGGCCGGGCAGCAGCACAATCAGCCCGGCCAGCGTGGCGTTGAAGACCGAATACGGCCCGTAAGTGCGGCTCAGCAGATTTGAAATGACGGAAGCAATGAAGGCGGCCACCGGGGTCAGGACGAAACTCAGAGAACTAACTCTTCCGGCCAGCAGGGAGAGCATCCCGATCACGAGCCCGATAATCCCCGAGACGATGATCTCCTTAATTCCGCCGCCGATGATTCTGGCCGAGGCCGCCGAAGCCAGGCTGTATGACAGCACCCGCAACGGCCATCTGTATGGGGAGCGCGAGGCGGTTATTTCCTGAACCAGTTCCGACCCGCGGGCCGGTGTGATCCTGCCGCAGACCACATTGCTGGTCACTTCGTCCAGATCAACCAGCTTCCCCAGATTGACGTCGCCCGGCTCGATGCGAATCAGGTAGGTTCGCTGCTCGTCCAGTTCGCCGAACCCGCAATAAACCGATGTCGGCGTCGCGAAGAACTGCCCCTTCAGACCGAGCTTTTCAGCCGCACTCTCCAGCAACTCCTCCAGCCGGTAAGCGGGGTAGCCGAAGATGTGCAGCGCCCGCCCGAGCGACAGGATGAAGCCGATGGCCTCCTGCTGCGGGGGGCGGGATGACTCGTCAGATTCCCTGTGTGTGAGAGGTGCTTCGATCATAAGCCGCCCGCAGTCAGCCGACCCTCCGGCCGTCCGGTCAGAAATCGGTTTGTAGAAAAATATCCCGATGACATAATCTGCGCACTGCAAGACTAATTCCATAAGCCCCGTTTTTGAAAGGGAACCACTGTCCATGAGCGAACCAGCAGGCAACCAGTCCGATTCGATCCGCAAACACAAGGACTACCTTTTCCCCGCCGTGACGATGTATTACCAGGAGCCGCTGGCGCTCGAACGCGGCGAGGGGATGTATGTCTGGGATGAAGCAGGCAGTAAATACCTCGACTGCTTCGGCGGCGTGCTGACGACGAGCGTCGGCCACGTCCACCCGCATGTCACCGAAGCGATCATTGATCAGGTTAAAAAGATCACGCACACCTCGACGCTTTACGCGAACCGTCCGCTCGCGGAGCTGGCGCAGAAGCTCGCGGAGATCACGCCGGGCAAACTGGAAAAAAGCTTCTTCACCAACAGCGGCACCGAGGCCGACGAGACCGCGACGATGGCCGCGAAGCTTTACACGGGCCGGCAGGAGATCATCACGCTCAGGCACAGCTACAGCGGTCGCACCACGGCGGCGCAGTCTTCTTCCGGACAGTCAAGCTGGCGCGTCATGCCGGCGCAGGTTCCCGGCTATGTGCAGGCGCCCGCGCCTTACTGTTACCGCTGCCCGTTCAAGCTGACATACCCTGAGTGCGATGTGGCCTGCGCGAAAGACATGAAGGAGCTGATCGAGACTTCGACTTCAGGCAAAGTCGCCGCCTTCATGGCCGAGCCGATTCTGGGTTCGGGCGGCTTCATCGTGCCGCCGAAGGAGTATTTCAAGGAAGCCGTCGCCATCGTCCGCCAGTTCGGCGGGGTCTTCATCGCCGACGAAGTTCAGACCGGCTGGGGCCGCACCGGCGACCGGATGTTCGGCATCGAGCACTGGGACGTGGAGCCGGACATCATGACTTTTGCCAAAGGCATGGCGAACGGCTCACCGATTGGCGCGACGATTGCGCGCAGCGAGATCGCCGCCGCCGTGCCCGGCCTGACTTTCGCCACTTTTGGCGGCAACCCCATTTCGTCGCGCGCGGCGCTCGCGACGATTGAAGTGATCGAGCGGGAAAACCTCGCCCACAACGCGAAAGTTGTCGGCGATTACCTGCGCGAAAGATTGATGGGGTTGCAGGAGCGCTACGACGTGATCGGCGACGTGCGCGGGATGGGCCTGATGCAGGGCCTCGAATTCGTCAAGGACCGCAAGACAAAGGAGCCGCACGCGCAGGCCGTGGTGAAGATCTTCGATGAGGCGAAGAAGCGCGGCGTGTTGATCGGCAAGGGCGGGCTGTATGGGAATGTGATCCGGCTCGGGCCGCCGCTGATTGCGACAAAGGACAATATGGATGAACTGGTGACGGCGCTGGATGAAGCGCTGGCGACAGTATGATGCTATCTGGAAGGAGAAACTGAGGTGATGAATCAGGCAGAGAATGTCAACTACGAAGGCGTCCTGAATATCGTGCGCCAGTGGCCGACTGCACAGCGGCTTACGCTGGTGCAGGAAGTGCTGAAGACGCTGGCGTCGGAAGTTGAAAAAACGCAGCCCGGAGAACGGACGCTGGAACAGGCGCTGCGACTTGTCCCGTTAAATCAACCGGCTCCGACAGATGAAGAAGTCCGCCAGTGGCTGGATGAACACAGGATGGAGAAGTACGGCTAATGCAGGTACTACTCGATACCAGCGTAGTCCTCGACGTGCTGCTCCGGCGCGAGCCGTGGGTGACTGAATCGGCTGCGGTCTGGCAGGCGATTGATGACGAGCGCGTCACCGGCTGGCTGACGGCCTCCTCGCTGACCGATATTTTCTACATCGTGCGCCGGGCATCGAATCTGCAGGCGGCGCAGGGTGCTGTGCGTCTGTGTCTGAAGACGTTTGCAATTTGCACTGTGGAGCGCCGGACGCTGGAACACGCGGTTGATCTGTCCGGCAGCGACTTCGAGGACAACCTGCAAATCGCCTGCGCCGCGCTCGCCGGACTCGACGGGATCGTCACACGTGACAAGGATGGATTCCGGGATTCAGTGATTCCTGCGCTCTCGCCGGCTGAATTTATAGCCAGACTCAACTCACCCGAGGAGTGAAATCATGCGAACCCTGATCAAAAACGGCCACATCGTCACCGCAGTTGATTCCTACACCGCCGACATCCTGATTGACAGTGAAACCGTAGCGATGATCGGTAAAGACCTTTCGAGCGTCGTCGGCTCGGTGGACAAAACTATTGATGCGACCGGCAAACTCGTCATCCCCGGCGGCATTGATCCGCACACGCACATGGATCTGCCGTTCGGTGGGACTTCATCTTCCGACGATTTCGAGACGGGCACGCGCGCGGCGGCGTTCGGCGGGACGACCACAATTATTGACTTCGCCGTGCAGTACAAGGGACAGGCACTCAACGAAGCCCTCGATGTCTGGTTCGCGAAGGCGGAAGGGAAGGCGGCGACCGATTACGGCTTCCACCTGATCTGCACCGACCTGCCCGACGAGCGCCTGCCCGAACTGAAACAACTGATCAATCAGGGCGTGACCAGCTTCAAGCTGTTTATGGCCTACCCGGGCGTCTTTCTGGTTGATGACGGGACGATCTTCAAGGCGATGACGGAGGCCGGCGAAGCGGGCGGGCTGATCTGCATGCACGCGGAAAACGGCGTCGTGATTGACGTACTCGTCAAACGCGCGCTCGCCGAAGGCCGCACCGCGCCGAAATATCACGCGCTCACCCGCCCCACCAAAGCCGAAGCCGAAGGCGTCCACCGCGCGATTGCCATCGCCGAGATGGCGAATTCGCCCGTCTACATCGTCCACCTGAGCTGCTACGACGCGCTCAAGGAAGTGCAGGCCGCGCGCGACCTCGGCCTGCCCGCCTTTGCGGAAACCTGCCCGCAATACCTGCTGCTCGATTACAGCTATTACGAGCAGCCCGATTTTGAGGGCGCGAAGTATGTGATGACGCCGCCGCTGCGCGATAAGGCGAATCAGGATCTGTTATGGAAGGGGCTGCGCAGCAACGACCTCCAGGTGATTTCGACCGACCACTGCCCGTTCTGCTTCAAGGAGCAGAAAGAATTGGGCCGCGACGATTTCAGCAAAATCCCGAACGGCGGCCCCGGCGTCGAAAACCGCATGAGCCTGATTTACAACAGTGGCGTGGCACAGGGGCGCATCAGCCTGAACCGCTTCGTCGAACTGACTTCGACCGCGGCGGCGAAGATCTTCGGCCTCTTCCCGAAGAAGGGCACGATTGCCGTCGGGTCGGATGCAGATATAGTGATCTTCGACCCGGACCGCGAGCAGACGATCAGCGCGGCGACCCATCACATGCGGGTGGATTACAGTGCTTATGAAGGATGGACTGTGAAGGGCGTGACCGAAACAGTACTCGCGCGCGGGCAGGTGATTGTCGAGAACGGAGAGTTCAAAGGGAAGGCCGGCGACGGGCGGTTTATCAGGCGTGGGACTTTTGCATAAGGTTACATGCTGTGTCAGTAGCCCGACAGGGAGGGAGGGCTTGTCTCTGAGTCCGCGCCCTCCCTCCCGGTCGGGCTACTGACACCTCTGCTGACAAGCAAATGAGCCAAGGCGATTATATTGACTTTCAGGAGAGGACAGAGCCACTGGCGTATCTGATCACGATCCGTACCTACGGGACATGGTTGCATGGCGATGAGCGCGGCTCATTGGATCGGGGCAAACATCACCTGTACGGCTCAGCGAAGATGCCCAGTAACAAATGG
This sequence comes from Blastocatellia bacterium, assembly GCA_035652435.1. Classification (GTDB taxonomy): domain Bacteria; phylum Acidobacteriota; class Blastocatellia; order RBC074; family RBC074; genus DASRDU01. The sequence goes on along the minus strand of DASRDU010000187.1, from coordinate 1,532 downwards.
CTCGTGAATGCGGAAAAGGCGCAACTCAAACATCCGCCCGTCACGCTCAACGACGCACAGCGACTGATTGTCGAGCGGGCGATCCGCGAAGCGTGCGGGTATCGCGGCTATCATCTTATGGCAGTCAACGCTCGCACGAACCATGTGCATTCAGTCGTAGCAGCGGCGGGCCGGCCCGAGCCTGTGATGAATGCCTTCAAGTCGTATGCAACCAGACAGCTGCGTGAAGCACGCCTGTTGCCGCCTGATATCAAGCCCTGGTCGCGCCACGGCAGCAATCCATACCTGTGGACGCCGGAACAGGTTGAAAGGGCGATTGACTATGTTATCAATGGTCAGGATGATGAGCTTCCGGACTTTGGCTATAGAAATCCGTGTCAGTAGCCCGACCGTGAGGGAGGGCTTGCGTATCGTGAGCAAGCCCTCCCTCACGGTCGGGCTACTGACACGCTTCGTGGTTTGCCAGCTGGTTCTGCTGTGCCTGATCTCCGTGTGTGTACCTGTGTTCGGGCAGAGTTATCAGGATTTCACCACCGGGGCGCCTCTGCCGGACAATCAGGTGCTGATTCTGGGGCTTCTCGGCGGGCGCGAGCCCTGGGACAATCCGCACCGCAACGTGCGGAAGCTGGCGTTGAAATTGCGCGCCCAGTATCCGGACAAGGTTCAGGTGGAGACGCTGGAGAATACGAAACGCCGCCTCGCGCTGGAACTGATCCGCCGCGCCTTTGATCGCAACGGGGATGGCTCGCTCGATGCGCAGGAGCGCGCGGGCGTCAGACTAATTATCTACGGCCAGAGCTTCGGCGGCGCGGCTGTCGTCAAACTGGCCCGGCAGCTCAAGGAACTGGGCGTGCCGGTCCTGCTGACGGTGCAGGTTGACAGCGTCGGGCGGGGAGATGGAACGATACCCGCCAACGTGACTCGCGCCGCGAATCTGTTTCAGCGGAACGGAAGGCTGATCCGGGTGAACCCGAAATCCGCCCGGAAGACCCGTCGCGCACCACGATCATCGGCAATTTCGAGTTCGACTACAGGGATAAGAAGATTGATTTGTCTGAGGTCTCGTGGATGAAGAGGCTCTTTCGTGAGGCTCATACGCAAATGGATTTCGACCCGGCGGTCTGGGCGCAGGTGGAGGATCTGATCCTGAAAGAGATCAAAAGGCTGGACGGTGAAAGGAGTCACTGAGACTATGCCGTCGCACGGGAAGGCGGGCGATGGGAAGTTCATCAAGCTGATGACGCTTACCTGACAGGCAATCAATGAAAACAACATGGAAAATCTGGTCTCAAGAGATACTTACGACATTGATGAAACAGGCTACTGGAAAAGAATGCCGGTTTTCATTGGCCTCCTGACTGGTCCTTCCTTTGCAGTGTTATTTTCTCTCATACTGAAAAGTGACGGGTAAGCGACGGGCGAGGTGCAAAAGTGCCTGTCAGCAGCCGTCATCACCGATTTCAAGTTTCTGAACGAAGGAGACTCGCAGGGATGAAAAAACGGCTTTCTGTGCGTAAGATCAGACGGTTACC
>DASRDU010000186.1:0-11888 GCA_035652435.1 Blastocatellia bacterium | reverse complement strand
ATAGCGCGGCCCATGGTCTGTGGACATTGTCTTCCCCCTTCATCAGAACAGCGGTTTCAATTCAGGATCGAGCGCCCGCATGATGTCTTCGGTACTGAAGACCTGATCAATCGAATCAACGAACTCACAAAGATACTCCTGCCGAAACCACCAGTCGCCGATTGAGCGCTTCTCCTGCTCCAGAAATTCACGGCTGATGCGCGGGCACTGCTCCGCGGTGACCTTCGCCCGGTGCCAGGCCGCGCCGCCATTCTGCCACTCCTCAAAGAAGAATCCGCGCTTGCCGAAAGGCGTACTGAGCAGGATGATCCGCCCGCCACTCACGGCGAGCATCGGGCGGATGGAAGCGTAGAGCGCATCTTCCACGCGCGATGCTTCATCCACCACCAGCAATGAGACGCCGCTGAATCCTCTGATCGTCTGCTCTTTTCCCGGCAAACAAATGATGCGCGACTCGTTCGAGAATTCGAGCCGCAGGGCGCTCTCTTCGGTCAGGGGCGCCGTGTCGCTGATCGTGTTGTATGCGCTCTTGAGTTTGCGGAAGAGTTCCTGTGACTGCCTGAGCGCCGGCGCGAGCAACAGCACAAGCGAGCCGGGCTGGTAGATGGCCTGATGCAGGGCGAGGAAACTGGTCGTGGTGGATTTCCCGCTCTGACGCGAACACAACAAGATCAGTTGCCGGGCGTTTGAGCGCAGCAGGTCGGCCTGCCACTTGTCAGGCGCGAGCCCCGAGCGGATCGCGAGCAGTGTCGGGTCAAGCGTCATTGCCAGATCAGCCGCGATGCCCATTGCCCCCCTCCATCAGCAGCAGACGCTCAGCCACGGCCCTGCGTGCTTCAGGGAACGGCGCCAGCGCCGAGAGCAGCGCGGCCCTGACGGTGAGCCATTCGGGCGCGATCAGGATATTGACCTGCGGCTGGTCGTTGAGTTCGCCGATCAGCTTCGCCACCAGTTCGAGCTGGTTCTGGATGCGGTCGTAAGTCCTCAGCACCAGATCACGCGGGTCGGCATACTTCGTTTCGGCCCGGTCAACTTCAAAGGTGCCGTCCACGCGGGCGAGCAGTTCAGAGAGCCTTGCCTTTTTCCGCGTCGGCTTCCCGTCACCATTGGTCGCCGTGTAAGTCACCATGACCTCTTCGGAGCGTGGGCCGATGTCATACCTCTGCGGGTCGTCGGCATCGCGCAGCCAGGCGTCACAGGCATCAAAGAGCAGGTGCAGGCGCTCGGCGCAACGTCTCAACTCATCAAGGACGCTGTCGCCGTGTGCTATCTCTGCCGCGTCCCTGGCCTGCGCGAGGATGGCCGGGATGTGGTCAGCTTTGTGGCGAAACATCGCTGCTGAAGATGTTCCGAATCGTTTCGCTATGTTTCGGAACGAATCGGAACTCAGCAGTGCGGCGTCAATCGCCGCGCGCTCGGGATGGCTGCAAACTGTACAAACTCTTGGCATTACGCTCCGCTATCGTTTCGCTTCAGACTTTCGGCGGGCCTGATCAAGAATCGTCGGCTCTGCCGGCGTTGTGGCTGCTTCAGATCTCGGTTTCTTCGTCAGAGTCATTTGCATTGCTCACATCCTTTTTGCTTTCCCTGACGGGTTGCAGTTCGGCGATGGAGATGTGTGACGTTCGGTTGTGCGGACTGTTGTTCATCGAGCGTCAAAACGGAATATCATCATCACCGATCAATTGCGGGTCATAGCCGCTGACCTGTTGCGCGTCAGCGTGCCGGACAGAGGGCAATTTCGCAGGGCGCAAATCCGCAGGGGTCAGCACCCCGTCTCTGCCGATCCAGTCCGCAATCTTTCCGAGCAGGGTGATAATTTCCTGGTCGCGGACTCCCTCAGAGACAAGCACCCGGACCACGAAGGGGCTGCCCATCAATTCCCAGGTCACTCCGCCCGTCACGCTGTGGCCGTCATTATCGGGGTGCAAAATATCCGGGGCGTCCACGGTGAAGCCGTCGTATTGAGAAAAGCGCCGCGGCTCTGACTTCGCGTAATGGCGCAGAAGTTCATCCTTCGTGGGCCGTGGTTCCGCTCTCTCGTGATCATCGAGAATGCTGACCAGCCCGGGCGCGTGCTTCGTCCCGCACTGGCGGCAGACGATCCGCGAAGTTCCTGATAGAAACAGCCCTGCGTCCTGCCAGGTGAAAGCCCTCTGGTTGCAGATTGCGCAGGCATCGCCTTCGTGTTCTGCGCCTTCACGGATAACGATTTCCGGTGCCATGATTGGTTGTTTCATTATTCACCTCACTTTTGATTTTCAGTTTTGACACGTCTCGGCTTCGGCGCCTGTTGTTCCCGTTTCAGCCTGACTGTTTCAGTGAGCGCTGGCATCGCCAGGCCATCAGCCTGCACGTATGCTCGACACGAACGGCAATAGCCGGAGCCGCCACGAAGCAGGAAGGTCAGCGCCACGTGATGCGTCGGGCATTTGTAATCGGCTCTCTTCGATTCGTTTGTTTCAGTCATCATCAATCCTCAGTGTTTCGGATTCGTCTTTCAGGATGGCGATCAGTGATCTGAGCGCAAAACATAACTTCCACCACCACGCCTTCAGCTCCTTCGCGCCGCTCTTCCTGTCAAGCAGGGACATCCCTTCGACCAGCAGGGATTTCAACTTTTCACACTCTTCGGTCACTATGTCTATCCCTGTATGCGCTGACAGAATTCACGCCGAATTGAAGCGATCAGATCGAATGCGCCGCCCATTGTGGTAGGACGGATCGCTGCCACGTTCGCCCCCATCACCTCTCTGAACCGATCAGGCGGGCAGAGACGAGAAACGATTTCCACGTGCAGGTCGCAGAGTTGTCTGGCTAATTCCGCGTCACATTCGGCTAACAGCAGGGTCTGTTCAATCGCCTCCGCCAGTTCATTCAATTGCTCACCCAAATTCATCTCTTTCCTTCCCCGTGGTCAGGTTTTCTGGTCAGGTTTATCCATCGCATTCCTGAAAATAAAATCCTTGCCGAAAACGTCAGAACGTCAGAACGTCAGGTTTTCAGACTTGCGCAGGTGTACAGTCGGCTGACGTTCCTGCTGTTCTGACGTTCTGTACCAGGACTTTTTTCTTCAGACCCGGAGCAGATAAACCACCTGCCCGACCTCTTTTTTCTCTACTTTGAACCCATTCAACCTTATGCGGTTACTGAAGTTATTCCGTCCCAGCGGCTTGTAACCGGCATCCAGGCAGAAGTTTTTATAATCGGCATACAAGGTCTTCAGGCTGACGAAATCGTCAGCGCTTCTGATATATCCTTCTTCTTCCAGCCAGGTTGCCACCGAGTCAGACTCTTTCCGGTAGGCGGCGACGGCCTGACGAACTGCCAGACATTCCGTGAAATTTTTCTGCCGCAGTAATCTCTTCAGGCCTGCCAGCACCCAGTTAAAAATACCGGGCAGTTCACCGGCGATGATTTCCCGCGCGAGATTCGGATTACGCATCTCTTCAGGCACGGTCACATCGAAGGGGACGATCAGGAAGCGCCTGAAAAAGGCCTCCGTGTGTTCCACGTCGCGCGGCAGTTCATTGCAGTTGAATGCCAGTTTCGCGTAGCCGGTGAGAATGAAAGGCTGGCCGTAGGGCAACCGCGCCTCCACCGGTTCGCCTGATGCGAGTTTCTTCAGAGTCTCGGATTCAAGTCGCGTTGAGATTTCCGAAGCATAGTTGAGCAACTTGTTAGCGAGCTTTGCGCGGCTGTATTCGTGGCCGAGGCTTTGCAGGCTGAAGTGCGTGATATTCTCCTGGCCGAGCAGCGCGGTGATCACGTCGAAGAAGACGCTCTTGCCGTTCGCGCCCGCGCCGTAAGGCAAAAAGGCTTTCTCAAGTTTCAGGTCAGTGAAGCAGTAGCCGACGAATTCAGCGCACACGTCCTGCCGGGTCTGATCGGGCAGCACGTAATCAAGAAAGGCCTGCCACCTCGGGGCTGTCGCTTCAGGATCGTGAGCGAAGGGCAGTTGATAGGTGAGAAAATCTTCGCGCCTGTGTTCCCGCAGGGACTGATCCGTCGCACTGATTTCAAAAGTGCCGTTCGCGAGGTTGATCAGTGTGACGCCGTTCCGGTGTGTGGGCCGTGGCAGGTATGCGGTCGCCAGGAACTGCTTGAGCAGTGAGTCGCGAAATTGATAATAACTGGCCGTGATACCGTCCACGCCAAGTTTCCCCGCCGCATTACCCAGAAATTTGGCTAACTCGTCCTTTTCAAGCTGCCGCCAGAACTGGCCGTTGTATGTGTAGACGAAATCGAATTGCTTGCACAGCCCGCAATTCAGTTCCTGCGCCGTGCGCACAACGTCTCTGACCGCCAGGACGGTCTGGTGCTTCTGAGTGACCTTGTCCTTTTCATCCAGTCCCGCCTCCGCCCGGAAGTCAATTTTCTGAAGCTTTGCGAGGATTTGCTGTAAGACCTCTTCGTGAGGAATATCAGCCCTGAGATTCAGCCCGGTGCCATTCTGCGCGACGTAACCCCGAGCCTGTGAAAAGGGAACTACCTTGACGCCCTGCTCTTTGAGGGTGGCTTCAATCATGCGTTCACCTCCCGCGTCAGAAGGTCATCAAGACCTTTGGCTTCGCTCCAGTCGAGCAGGCCGCCCGCGAGTCCCGCCGCCTCAATCGTCGCCATCAGCCTGAGCATTGCGCGCTCTACATCGGGGTTTTTATGCCAGTCCGAATCGAAGGCAATCAGAACATGCTCAAGTTGTGGCAACTGACTTTTCAGCCACTGGCCGAAGTCGTCACCGAACGAACTGACGCCGGCAATCCCGATCGCGCAGGCGTCGAGATGCTCACTGATCACGGCGCTTTTGAGCGAGCCTTCGGTGATGATTGCTTCACCAGTTGAGGCCACACGCCAGGGACGCGCGAAGTGAACAGGCGCGCCACTCGATGCGCCGTCAGACAGGCCTGCTGATGACAGCCAGATATAACGCGGCTGACCTGTGTCACGGCGAATCTGGCAGGCCTGGATGCGTCCGTACTTGTCGCGCACCGGGACCAAAAAGCCTGCATGCCAATCGGTCAGATTCAGATGCCACTTGTTATCCTGACGGGAGAATCCCGGAACGTTCTGAAGATCGAAGTGAGTTGCCAGATCGGCACAGACTTTGCGGATTGTCTTTTGGCGGGGAACGGAAGCGTAGAGGTCACGCGCAATCGTCGTATCAGACAGCCCGCGTCCCATCAGACTGTCACCGTGAGCGCCGGATAAGGTCAGACGCTCAAGCAATCCCGTGTAAACACGGTGCCGCTGTTCAATCGGCGCGATGATCGGTTGTGGTTTTTTCGCCTGTCTGGCGAGTCGGGGAAAATCGCGAGGCTCTGTCTCTTTCAGAATGTGAATGTAACCGCCGTTCGCCGTCTCCTTCACAGAGCCTTCCGAAATTTCCATGCAAATCGCGAACGATCCATCTTCGGCGTAGCCGCACCACTTGCGCTTGCCGCAGATCGGGCAGGGATTGCGGCGCGACACGCGGCAGAGCTTCTGATCAAGTATGGGAGAGGAGGTCATAAAGCCCTCCCTTCACTCAGGGCCGCGAGACGCCGGGCGGCTTCGATTGTAGTGCTGTAATCAAGCCCATAAGCAGCACGTGCCAGAGCGCGGGCCATCAAAACATCGAGGACTGTGACACGAGGTTTTTGTATCGTTCTGATGTTGCGCGTTTGAGGCGTGGAAATCGTGCGACCGGTTATGCTATGCTTTCGGCTGTCAAACGTTCTCGAAAATTGGGGCCGTGAGCATCGCGAGTGCTTGCGGCCTTCGTATTTTGAAGTCATCACGCACCGCCTCCCTTCGCAGCGCTGGCCTGCTGTCTCTCGCGTCTGGCCTCAGCCTGTCGCCTTTCGCGCTCAAGATCCTCAACAGACCTGCCAGTCTTACCGCCCGCCGCCATCCAATCAAAAAGCTGCTGGCCGCTCACGGTGACACGCCTGCCGCACCTGTGGTGAGAGAGCCCCTCTGTCGGGTCTTTTTGATTCAGGAAGACGCCGCGCCAGACGGTGCTGACCGACACGCCGCGCGCTTCAGCGGCTTCGGGGATGGAATATTCGCGTAATGGTTCGATAACAGGCCGGTTGCTGATGGGATTTTTCTGCCGGCGCTTCTTTACCCTTGTGGCTTGAGGCATAATTGCAAAGGCCTTTCCCGGCGCTGCCGCGAAGGGCAAAGCCGCTGAATAAATTTCAGTTGGTTTCTTTCAGCCGATTCCCGTCAGGTCACCACAACTCGCCGGGGTCGGCTGAATTCATATCCGCGTTTTTCCTGTCTCTTCACATTCGCTTTATATCACCAAAAATCCAAAGCACTATAAAAACGGGACACTGAAATTGCCCGACAATTATCATGTCCGATTTTTTGGCGGTATCCTTGAATACGCGGCCAGCATTTCATCGAAATCCTGCTCCCAATCCTCCAGCCATCGGTTTAGTGTTTTGGTGCTGATCTGGGCGCGGTCCGCCACAGCTTTCTTTGACTCTGCTTCATCTTCATTAACAGCTCGGTATATCGCGTCAGTTACTTTCCGAAAGTTTTCTTCGGCGCGTTACCGTTGTTTCTGGTGAAGGTTTCTGCTCACTCTGCCGGGAGGTCTGCCTGCCGCCGAGCGTGCAGCGCGAATGAGTTTGAAGCTCTCCCAGGCAATTTCCAGATCGGCCTTTTTGTTTGAAAGCCCCCTGATTGATCTTTGCTCTCCGTATGCCGGATGCCAAGTTATTTCACACCAGACCGGGGAATTTCGGTGTAGCACTTCCTCATACCGGACGTGGAAAACCAGACTGCTGGTTATACTCGACTCCACGCTATCGCCATCATGGCGATTCAGTTTCAAGAATCCCGAGCCGCTCTTATACTCATCCCCCAAAATCCCCCATCGGCGAACCTGATAATCTTTCCATCCGGCTAGGGGCCTGAGCCTCTTCTGTCTGCTGGACCAGCGGAGCCAGGGCAGGCGACTATCGAGAATAAGCCACAGTTGTTCCGACTCCTCCATGACTGTCACGCCGACGGCCCAGTCAGTTAGCTTGAGGCCAAGCACGCTGAGCAGGCACTCAACGCAAAGGCTTCTCGCGTTTATGATTTCGACAGCCCGGGCGCAATATGCGCAGGTCTGCACGAACATTTCAGCCCTCCTTGTGACTGCCCCTGAAGTCTCCGGCCTGCCCGCCGTGTCAAGGATTCGCGGCTGTCCCCGCGCTGATCAGGCGCGAGTAAGGCAGGCCGAACCTGTGATCATCTGAAACTTTTCTTCCGTGTTTCTCCTCTATCCTCACGTCCGCAAAATAGCATTCAGCGCCGGGGCGAAAACGCAGAAATAATCACTTTTATTTCCGCGCCTGATTCTTTCTCTCCTGTGCCAGATGCTCCTTCCATCGGTTGAAGTCTTCAAGCCTCATCCAGCCCTTTGCATACCCGCGGATGGTGCTTTCCGGGATCTCCAACTCGCAAGCCAGTCTCAGCCAGGTGAGACGCGCGGGCTTTCTCTGGCCGGCCTCACTCCGGGCGATCCTCTTCAGCGCCGCTTCTATTTTCGCGGGCGTAATCGTCGCCTTCCGCCCCCGCCTCTCAATGGGCCTGAAGGCTCTTATTGCACCCTTGACCAATTCCAGAATCTTGTCAGGTTCAAGTATGATTGTGCCCCACTCCGCAAAGCTGACGGCATACCCCGGCACCCCCAGGCACTGATGAATCTCGACGGCCAGGCGGGTCCTTATGTGTGTCAGACGGCATGCATTGAAAAGCAGTTCGCTGGTGGCTCCGTCTTCACCCGTTATTGTTTTCCATTTGAACGGCTGCAAAATACTCGACCTCACATCTGCCCTTTGCAGGGAATAGCCGAGCAACTCGCCCCTGAATTCGTTGCGCGTGTCTCCCTCATTGAAGTAGTTGATAACCGCGTCCGGTTTTTCGCGGACGCAGTGCGGGCATTCCTTCTGCCTGGGCGCCGGCATCTCCACTTTCAGCCTCCTGTAGCCTTCCTGAAAGTATTCGGCCTGCAACGGCGTCAGGATGCGCCGCTGTCCGCCGGGTAGCTAATCCGGCGTGAGCAGGCCGAACTTGAAAATATTAGTTGATCAGCTCAGGCCGCGCCGGCTCGATCCCCATCGCGTGGGACTGGTCCATCGCCGCCACCGCACGTTGCAGCGTCCGCTCATCGTTGTTGACATACCGCTTGAACGTGCGCGCGTCAGTGTGGCCGCTGATGGTCATCACTTCGATGGCGTGCAATCCGCCCCGCTGAATCATCCGCGTGATCGCCGTATGTCTGGTGTCGTGGAATCGGAAGCCTGCGACGCGGGCATCACGGCACGCCGCATAGAAAGCCTTCTTAAAGTCTCCGACCCCGAAGACCGAACCTTCCGGATCGGGCGGCGCCTGAGCGCGGAGCTTTTCGAGTTCGCGGCGGAGCCGGGCGCTGACTGGCACAACGCGCGGCGTCTCGGTCTTGGTGATGGTCGCTCTCACGACGATCCTGCCGGCCATCAGGTCAATGTCTTTCCAGCGCAGCCCCAGAATCTCGCCGCGGCGCATCGCCGTGTCGAGCGCGCAGACCAGAATCGGCCTGAGATGCGTCCGCTGACCAGTACAGGCTGCGAGCAGGCGGCTCTCTTCCTCAGGAGTCAGAATCCGGTCGCGTTTCGTCTCCTGCGCCGTGCTGATGAGCGCGTCCTTCCTCTTGAACGGATTGTTCGCGATCCAGCCTTCACCGAGCGCGTAATTCATCACGGAGCGCAGCAAAGCCAGTTCACGATTGACCGCGGCAATCGAAAGCTTCCTGCCCTTGTCCCGCTGGTTGGGGGAGTCGAGCCGGTGCAGCTTGAACTTTGTCACGATCTCTCTGGTGACGCGGCGGATCGGCAGCTTCCCGAAATAACCCACCAGCGTTTTCAGCCTGCGCCTGTCGGTCTTGTATGACCGCTTGCCCGACAGCCTGACCTCGCCCCTGTAGACCGGCGCGTGGAGGTATTCGCCTTCGTAGCGCGCAGCGACGTGTTCGAACTTCAGCCGCTCGCCCTCGAAAATCTTCGCGCCGTGCTTCGCGAGGTCGTTGATCCATTGCTTGATCAGCACCCTCGCGTCCGTCTTACTGACTACCTGCTTTTTCCGGCACATCTTCTTTCCGGTGTCAGCGTCAATCCAGTCGAGACGCGCGACCCAGGATTTTCGCCGCTTGTTGTAAGTGACCGATCCGGTTCTGTGTCGTGGCATAAAAAGCTATGTTCCGTTTTTGGTTCCGTGAATGAGTGATGACTGAGGATAAGGCGGGAATACGAAGAAGGCAAGGAAATGCCTGTGGGATATGGGGATTCTGCGAATTATGATGGCAGAGGAAGAGGGCGGAATCAGGGCGGGTACGGAGTTCGAATCCCTCGCTCTCCGTCATCCCTTCTGTTTAATCCCGATCATTTACTACTTTGAATCAGGATTGGGTAATGATTCGCGGATAAGAGAGTCTCTTCTGCTCCTTCCGAGTGCAAAAGAAAAGGCGAGCCGTTGCCGACCCGCCCGAAGCAATTCTCAGTACTGATAAAAGTGGAGTGCGGCTGGCAGTACTCCTGTGCCGCCGTCGCTCACCTCACTCGCATGTGCGGAAAGGGCGGGAATCGTTTCGTTCCCCCGCCATCATTCACACCGGTCATAATGGCCGTCGCTCCCGGTCAGGCTGACTGTCAGAGTGACCGGAATGAGAGGTCCCTGCCTGAACCGGATCCCGCCGCGCCGCGATTATCTCCGGCCCATATACAACTTATCCGCCCGAACCGGCTCCGGCACCCGGCTTGCCATTGCACGTCGCAGCATTTCATCGGTTTATCATCGAGATCAAGGGCGTAATTAAACTTGCGCGCCTGACCTGAAGGGAGTGAGTGAATGGAACCCTACATCAATGTCTGGTATCGGGGGAAGGAACTGAGCATCTTTGACAGTGTGGCCGAGAGTTTCGACCTGCGCGAGGGGCAGCAACTGCCGCCCGATCAATTCCTGCCCCTGCTGCAGGCGAACATAGATCATGCGATTGCGGTCAGCCAGCTGAACCGGGCGATCGCGAGTGTCTTCGACCCGGAGCCGGACGGGAGTGATGGCGATCAGGATTCCGACGAACGCTCGTGGCTTTCTCCCCGGCGCGCTCACTGACCCGGCGCCTTCTCGAAGACGAAGAACTCCTGTTGATCCCATTTGAGCTTCGGGAGAGGCGGGGCAGACAGTGTCGGCGACCATCGGATCGCCGCAATGTTTCGCGCCGTGAGGGGAGATGCGGCAGCAGACTCTCTTTTTGCTAAGTCATGTTCAGGCGAGGGGCTGGAGGAACCGCGCTTCATAATCCGCAGCGTGAGTGAAGCCGACCCGTTCGTAGACGCGACGGCCAGCCTCTGCTTCCGGCTCGATGGTCAGGCATACCGCCTTCTTCTTCCGCAGCAGGCGGTGGGTGATCTCGTTCAGGCAGTTCGTGGCAATGCCGCGCCCGCGGTAATCCGGGTGCGTCCAGACGCCCTCAAGGTAAACCACCTCCTCCGTCTCGCTCACGATCTCAACCTTGAAGACTACTTTGCCGTCCTCCAGCCTGACCCAGGTGCGTTGGCGCTTAATGCGCTCGGCGGTGCGGCGGCGGAACCCTTCCGGGTCGCCCCAGCGCGGGTCAACCCCGCTCGACTCAATGAACATTTCGGCGTGCGCGTCCATCAGGGCGTCAAGCTGCTCAGGGTTGGCGCGACTCAGCTGCAGCCGCTTGAGTGGCAGCTTCGCCCGCTCGCAGACGCACCAGCGATGCTCGCTCATCAGCCTCGTCTCCCGCCCGTAGCGTGACAGGTGATTGAAGAAGGACTCGACCCACGCGCGCGGGCCGAAGATGACGTGGCCTTCGGCTCCAATCTTATTCGCCACCCGGGCGAACTCACTGAACGCGGCCTCTTCACAGCCGGGCAGTGCGTAGAGCAGGATCGAGTGGCCCAGCAGCGCCGCGCCGACCAGTTCGCCGCCCTCAAAGCAGCCGTAGAAAACGCCCCGGTTGGTGGGGTGTGAAAAGCCGTTGTCTTTGATCAGGCTGTAGAGGTGGATGCCACGCTGCTGGTCACCGGAGAGCAGCGTCAGAGCCGGGTCGCGATCCGCCTCAGTCAGCCGCCGCGCGGCCCGCTTTCTCATCCGGGCAGTCCTCTCGGAAGTGGCCGGATCAGTTACCGGCATGAATAAAGCTCCCTTTTCTGCGGTCATACAGGCTGCTGCCCGACAATCGGATTGACAATCACTGATACTTTGGTTTGGCAGGAAGCATCGCGGGATTGCTGTCACCCAACACCGCGCCGTCGGCCAGCACCGAACCGTCACCCAGGATCACGCCGTCCGCGAGGACTACACCATCTGCCAGTACCACGCCATCCGCGAGGACCACACCGTCACTCAGCACCACACCGTCGGCAAGCACCACGCCGTCCGCAAGCACCACGCCGTCACTCACCACAGGTCCGGCGCTGTTGAGTACGTCAGCGGCGACCAGGCTCTGATCCGTGACGAGTACGCCATTAACTATGACGGTGCCGTCGGAGAGTAAGGCGTTCTGGGAATAGATGCCCTGCCAGCTCGTCATGAGCGCGCTGCCGTAGAGGAAGCAGTAGTTGGTGATCACCCCCTGACCCCAGTAGCAGGCCTCGCCGGCAATCGTCGTGGCCTGCACGTCCGGCAGCGGGCCGGTGAGCATCCCTGCCCTGTTGGCGAGCGACTGCGGATCGGGCTGAATCAGGCTGGCGATGCGGGCCGCGCCCTCGACGTTGAGCAGGCCCGCGCCCTGCTCGAAGGTGTTGGCGCCCTGGAGCGGCTGGGCCGAGTACATCAGGATCGCCTTGACCAGGTTCGGCGTCAGACCGGGGTTGGCCTGCACGAGCAGCGCGGCGGCCCCCGCCACC
>DASRDU010000185.1:0-38052 GCA_035652435.1 Blastocatellia bacterium | reverse complement strand
TTGAAGTGCGATAATCCACAGCGTGGACAACGAAGGTTGTTCATAGCAGCGTCTCCTTGTGATTGGGTTGGTGACGCTTTCCATTACACGGAGTCGCTGCTTTTTCTTCAACCTCTCAGCATTACTTTTTCATGACTACCGGTTGACGATGATCGTTTCCGCGAATTCGACAGACTGGTGCAACGCAGACCCGATTCTGTCGTCCATGGGACGATTGTTGGCCGGTTCTTTTCCGGGAAAAAGGCTCAATATCCCCGGGGAACTTCCTGGGGCGGCTATGGACATATGGGTTGCTGCAGCTTACTCGCGATTCAGCAGGTCATTTCAACAGACCCTCAGGATCGCGACGATCTGGATTACGGGGCGGCTGCAGACCAGCCGAATCTCGACAAGGCAGGGTGCGGGTATCGGTATTTGCTCCCGATTGATCCATCTGATGATTTGATCAGGACGCAGCGGAGAGCCGAGCTTGAAAAGCAGGAGTGGAGGTTTAGTGACCCACAGCGAGTCGCTTCTGACACATTGGCCCGGCTTCTGAATAATGATGAACAAACAATCACAGGACTCATCCAAACGCGCAAAGCTCAGGGGCGAATTGTTTACGAGTGGCGCCCAAAGGGAAAACGTGTGAGCTATATGATTGTGGTCAGCCGTCCATACCTGCTGTCTTTCTACGCGAAAGATCCGAGGCGGGTTGCCTGGGTAGTCATAGCGGCATACGAATCCTCCTGCGGGCAGGGCAATTCTGTCACGCGCATCCGATGAAGCGGAAATCAGGCAGCGCACAGTCATACAGTACAGGAACATGGCGGATCGCATTTTAAGGCTGCGTGAACTCAACCGGGCGACGCTGGCGCGTCAGATGCTCTTGTGGCGCGAGACATTGCTGGTTCCTGCCGCCATCGAGCGGCTGGTTGGCCTGCAGGCTCAGCTCGCACTGCCGCCCTACGTCGGCCTGTGGACGCGGCTACGCGACTTCCAGCGCGAAGACCTCGCCGGCCTGATCGAGAATCGGACTGTCGTCAAAGCCACGCTCATGCGCGCGACGCTCCACCTCTTCACGGCGGAAGATTATCTGCGGTTTCGCGCGACGCTGGAGCCTGTGCTGATCGGGGCCGCGGGCGCGATTGCCAGGCGGCGCGGCGGGGATTTTGACACTGGTAAAGTCCTCAAGGCTGCGCGGCGCTATATTGGCGAGAAGCCGCGCACCTTCGCCGAGATCAGCGACATGCTCACCGGACTCATGCCGGATCAGGATGTCGGGGCGATGCACTACACAGTGCGGACGCACCTGCCACTTGTGCAGGTGCCGATTTCGGACGGATGGAGCTACCCCAGCAAACCCGAATTCACGCTCGCCGAATCGTGGATCGGGCGGCCCGTCCCGACTGAGGACAACCTGCGCGAACTCGTGTTCCGCTATCTGGCGGCTTTCGGCCCCGCTTCGGCGACCGATATGCAGACGTGGTCGGGGCTGCCAAAACTGAAGGAGACGTTTGAAAAACTGAGACCCGAACTGCGAACGTATCGCGACGAAGGGCGGCGCGAATTGTTTGACCTCCCCGATCTGTCGCTGCCTGACGAAGACACACCCGCGCCGGTCCGGTTCCTGCCGGAGTTCGATAATCTGCTGCTCTCGCACAATAACCGGACCCGCGTGATTGCCGACGAGCATCGCGCGAAAGTCTACCTGCCGGGGCTGCGTGTCGCGGCCACCATCCTGGTGGCCGGCTTCGTGCGCGGCGTGTGGAAGATCGAGAAGACCAGAGCGGCGGCGACGCTGGTGATCGAGCCCTTCGATAAGCTGGCTAAGAAGGATCGTGCCGCGCTGATTGAAGAAGGGGAGCAGCTTCTCCGGTTCGTCGAGGCGAAAGCAAAATCATTCGAGGTACGGTTTGCGGAGCAGGTAGGGTGATTATCAGGGCAGACATAACGTGTAAAAAATATGCCTTCGCCTGTCCCACCCCCCCGCCTGAATTTGTTGTACCCGAATCATGCGAACTGTTATATCTTTTGCCGCCGACCCACGCACGTTCTGGCGAACGTGGCAATTACAGCCTTGCTGAATCGTTAACGATTTTGCCCCGGGGGAGTTTGAGGTTTGCAGACAATCAAACAGGAACCAGCAGTCGCGGTCGGGCTGATGACCGGCGTTGACGAGATCAGCTTCGACCTGCATGGCGATTTCACTTCCGGCGAGGCCCGCAGATTCGGGGCCGGCGGCTGGCGGGCTTTTGTCCTGCCCGGCTCGAAACACATTACGCTGACAGGTCAGTTGGTGCAGGGTCAGTTCGAGGCTGAAGAAATCCGACTGAGTCCGGCCAGTCCGGCTGACGCCTCATTCACGATTCGCGGGATTGTCATCGGCATTGATTTCCACTGGCAGAGAAAAGAAGACCAGCGATTCCAAGGGGCTTTGCGGCTCAAACCTGACGGGCAGGGAAGGCTCGCCGTCATCAATGACATCCCGGTTGAATCGTATCTCGCGAGCGTGATCTCTTCGGAAATGAGCGCCTCGGCACACGAGGAGTTGCTGAGGGCGCATTCGATCATTTCGCGGAGCTGGCTGCTCGCGCAGATCAGGCCGTGGAAGGTTGATCGCGGGCAGTCTTCATTGAAACCGACCGTCAGGCAGCACGCGGACGGTACGAAGGAACTGATCCGCTGGTATGACAGGGAAGCGCATGCGGATTTCGACGTCTGCGCCGACGACCACTGCCAGCGTTATCAGGGCGTCACCAAAGCCGTCAGGACGCCCGAGGGCGCGGCGGGAATGGAGAAGGTAATTGAGGCTATTCGCGCCACTTTCGGTCAGGTGCTGACGTTTGATGAGGCGATCTGCGACGCGCGGTTCTCGAAATCCTGCGGCGGCATGGTCGAGGAGTACAAAGCGGCCTGGGAAGATGCAGACATCCCTTACCTGACGCCGCTCTACGACGGCGAAAACTTTCCGGCTGAATACCAGTTGCCGCTGAATGATGAGGCCAGCGCCGAACGCTGGATTCTGAATTCGCCGCCCGCCTTCTGTAACACCAGCGATCAGACGATTCTGACCCGCATCCTGCCCGATTTCGATCAGGAAACGGCGGACTTTTATCGCTGGAGGGCGACGATCAGACAGGAAGAGTTGCAGGAGTTGTTGCGAAAGAAGCTGGGCGTTGAATTCGGCGCTGTTTACAAACTCGAACCGGTTGAGCGCGGGGCTTCGGGGCGGCTTGTCAGGCTGCGGATCGTCGGTGAGAAGGAAAAGATGATCATCGGCAAGGAACTTGAAATCCGCCGCGCGCTGTCGCCGTCACACCTTTACAGCTCGGCTTTCGTCGTCCGGGCAGAAGGCAATGTGTCACGGGTGCCGGAAGCATTTACTCTGATCGGCGCCGGCTGGGGTCACGGCGTCGGGCTGTGTCAGATCGGCGCCGCGCTGATGGCTGAACGCGGTTACGGGCACGGGCGGATCCTCGAACATTACTACCCCGGCGCGCAACTGCATCACCTTTATCCGCAACCTTCTAATGTTGTAGACTGATAGCGGTTTGCCCTGTCTGCCCCCTGTAGTAACGGAAACGGAACAGGATGAATTACTATCAGATCAGTTTTGAAGAGCGCTGCGGGTTGCTCGCGAGCGTCGGCTTTGTGCGCGACGAAAACCGCATCTGGGGCCATCCGGATGGCCGGGCCATCGGCGAAAGCGTGGTGGCCGCGATCACCGACGAGAGCCTGCTGCGCTACCTTGGGATAGAAGTCGTTGATACGGAAATGGCGGAAGGCAAAGCGAAGGCCGTGTAGTCGTAAGTGGCTCCCGGCCTTCGTCTTTTGTAGTCTGCCCTGCTTTTATGCGCTTTGGGAGCGTGCCGAGAGGTTGCGGGCGATGGCGGCGACCGCCATCGTGCCCAGCACTTTAACCAGCGTCGGGTGTTCGGCATAAAACGACATGGCACGCTCGAACAGGCTGGGGTCATTTTCATGCGCATGTGTTGCCAGCTTTGCGACGTCGTCAGGTGAGGCGTTGGTCGGGTCATCTATTACGGACCGGTTGACGCCGAGTTGTCCGAGCAACGCGGGCAGTGCCGCAGCCCCGACCGAACTGCCGAGCCCTTGAAGCAGCGTGCCGACCAGACTGCCGCGCTGATCCGGGGACATTTCGGTCGCTGAATTGTAGACTCGCTCGCTCACCTGCTGGCTGCCCAGCGAAGCGAGCGCCGGGCCGATCAGTTGCCCCAGGACATCAGTTGGCACCGCCGAGGAAATCTGGTCGTAATGATCACGCGCCTCCTGACGGCTGGCCGCGCCACTGCCGCTGGCGTACTGTTCCAGCAATCCGCCGATTGCATTCTGCCAGTTCATAAAACCCTCCATTAGTTGGGAAAGGATGGAAAGCAGGGGCGGGAAGGCGAAAGTAAAAAGGTAAAAGTCGGAAAACCGGACGTGCCGATATTGATCAGGCCGATTCTTTGTTCTGCCTTTTGCCTTTTACCTTTTTACTTTCGCCTTCCCACCGCCTGACTCTGGTTTACGGGAGTTTCAGCTTCTGACCGGCTTTGATTGAATCCGGGTCGGAGAGCTGGTCGGTGTTGGCGTTGAAAATGTCGTGATAGCGGTTGGCATCGCCGTAAAAGCGCTTCGCGATTTTGCTCAGCGTGTCGCCGGGGAGGACGTCATATTCCAGCCCGGGCTGGGGGTCAATGTCGGCGATCAGGTCGCTGTAGGAGGGGTCAACCTCCTTGATCGTATCCCACAACCTGTTTTTGCCCCACTCCGAGGGGACCACGCCGCGAATCAGCAGCTTGTCGCCCTCCATGTTGACGTCCTGAAGTGTCAGGCCGACCTCGTGGCCCTTCTCGAAGACGGCATTGTACTTTGATTTGACTTCGTCAAGACTCGCCATATGTGAACCCTCCTTTGGTAACACTGGTTGATTGAAGCAGTGGAGCCGCGCGCGGAAAAACACGCTCCCGGACTCCTGCCGGAGAAATAGTGTGAATCGGCGTGGGGGAGGGCGGATTGTATGGGACGGTCGCGTCGAATGCAAGAAACCGCGAATCCCGGCTGGAAGGATTCGGCCGAATATCTTCAGCGGGATTTACGGGCGGTGCGACTGCCGATCGAAGGGGGCTTCAGAAACCGGTCTCCTTTGCCTGAATGTCAACCGGCCAGTTGTAGGTGTAAAACGGCAAGGTGATGTCCTGGGTGTAAGTCACCCGCGCCGTGACTG
Source organism: Blastocatellia bacterium (assembly GCA_035652435.1). Lineage (GTDB taxonomy): Bacteria > Acidobacteriota > Blastocatellia > RBC074 > RBC074 > DASRDU01. Next base: position 32,840 of record DASRDU010000185.1, on the reverse strand, counting down.
TTTTCCCGGCGCGTTTGACCTCGATTTTGGCGTCACGCGGTATCTCCAGTTCGAAGGCCTTCGTGGTCAGCCGCGAGCGCACGTCTCCTTCGCTCAGGTTGCGGAGAACTGCCATGCGGACGGCTTCCGAGACCTCATCCTGAAACTGAACTTTGTGGATGTAGAGCGGGGCCGATTTGGCGACGAAATACCCGACGGCGACCACCACAAACAGCGCGAACAGAAAGCCGAGGCGCCCTTCGCCACGCTCGCGAGAACGATTGTTTCGAACAGACATGTCTTCTCTTCCTTTGGTCGCTTACCGCCTGCGCGGAAGCCTTGTCTCGTGTCCTGGGGCGAGCAGTTCCTTGAGGGCAGTCCGAATGATGGTCGGAGGAATATCGTCGCGCACGATCACTTCACCAATCGCAACAGGCAGGATGAATGGAATCTTTCCGTGAGCGACTTTCTTGTCATGCGCCATCGCCTGCAAAATATCCCGGGGTCTGAGATCACTGATTGCGGGCAGGGGGCCGAGTGCATCAACGCCAGACCTGATCGCCCGGCTTTCGGCGGGCGGGATTATACCAGCTTTTTCCGCGATTGCAGCAGCAGATTTCATCCCGTACCCGACCGCCTCGCCGTGCTTCAGGCGGCGGTAATGTGTCACGGCTTCAATGGCATGACCAATGGTGTGACCGAAATTAAGAATGCGCCGCAGCCCCGATTCGCGCTCGTCGGCGGCGACGACCTCGGCTTTAATTTCGCAGCACCGCGAGATGACCCGCGCGAGTACCCCCGGATCGAAGGCTTCAATCTGACCGAGCGCATCACGGGTGGTCTCAAACAACGTCCGGTCGCGGATGACGCCGGTTTTTATCACTTCATAAAGCCCGGCCCTCAGTTCGCGCGGCGGCAAAGTTCGCAGCGCTGACGGGTCAATCACGACGGCGCGCGGCTGGTGAAAGGCGCCGATCATATTTTTGCCGAGTGGATGATTGACCGCAGTCTTGCCCCCCACCGAACTGTCAATCTGCGCGAGCAGCGTCGTCGGAACCTGCACGAAATCAATGCCGCGCTGATAAGTCGCCGCGACGAACCCGGCCAGATCGCCGACCACCCCGCCGCCCAGCGCGACGACCGCGTCGCTGCGCTCGAAACGGTTCGCGAGCAGGAATGACCATGCGCGTTCCGCCGTCGGCAGCGACTTGGCCCGCTCGCCATCACCCATCAGGTGAGTGAGTGTCGTGAAACCTGCTTCGCGCAGGCCGCGTTCGACAGCCTGGCCATAAAGGCCATGAACTTTCGGGTTGGAAATGATCGCGAGGCGGCGGGTTTTCGGACCGAGCGCGGCGCGGGTGATTTCGCCGACCCGGGCGAGTGCGCCTTCAGCAATCGTGATGTCGTAGCTGCGTTCGTCGAGTGAGACGTGAACTTTACGTATCGAAGGTTGAGTCATCAGGTTTTGGGGTTTATTTGCGCCGACAACTCTGCTGCCAGCCAGTCGAACGACAATTCGCCCAGCCCGATCATCGCCGCCAGCCGTTCGGCCGGGTAACGCAGGCCGATATTCCATAAATCAATCAGCATCTCGCCGGCCTTGCGCGACGTCCACCAGCGCGAGCCGTATTTCGACTTGAGGTATTCGCGCAGCTGCGCCTCAAACGCCAGGGCGCGCAGGCACTCCGCCGAATGAAAATCGTCACCGGCGTCGCGCAGATGCCCGGCCTCATCGTACTTCACGCGCGCGGCGTCGGAGAGCAGTTCGGCGTAACGCTGACCCGCCACCCCTTTGAGTTTGCCGGCGTGCAGTTCGACTTCGTATTTGATCATTGCCGCGTGGCAGCGCGCGCGCATCAGCTTATGCACCGCGAGCGTCTGGCGAAACTCCGCGCTCTCGTGAAAGCCGGGCATCTGCGCCAGCCACTTTTCATCGAGCAGCAGGTATTGAAAGAGCGCGGCGTAAGTTTCGGTGACTGCGGCGTCGCCGCTGTAACGGAATTCAGGGTAAAGGTTGGGTGAGGTCCACGCGAAATGCTGTGCGCGTCCGGCTTCGTGCAGAAAGCCCTGGTAATGAAATGGCCCGCCGCCCGGGTTAATGACGAGTTTGATTTCGTCGGGAATCTGAATCGGCGAACAGAAAGGGCGGGGTCGTTTGCGCGGGCTCGGCCTGTCATCGAGCTGAATGTTCGACTGCTGCCACGTCCTGATGCCCAGGCCACGAAAGGTTTCTTCGTAAACCTCGCGCCAGCGCCACGGCGGAAAGTGTTCGTCAAAGCGCGCGAGTCGCCCGAAATATTCGATGTCGGCGCGGGTTGCCTCGTCAATGCTGACTCGGGCGTCGCGCACGAGCAGCGGCGCGAAAGCCGTGACGTACCGGCTCTCAGTTTCAGAGAGAAAGCCGGTCGCCCGCGCTGCCACGGTTTCGTAATCAACTCCGCGCAATTCGCGATAGAGCGTCAGATAATTCCCCGAACCCGGGGTGCCCCCTGCCCCCTGCGCCGCCTCGTGCAGGCGTTCGAGCCTCTCGGCGCGCAAATCCTGACTGCCTTTGATGACTTCATCGCAGCGGGCCTCGAGTTCGTGGCGCCGTTGTCTGTCGGGCTCACTGGCAATCGCGGCTGAGGCCGCCTGGAAGCTGATCGTGTGAGCTTCGACTTTAATTGTGGCGCGCGCCTCGTAATCGGCGACCTCCGCAGAGAGTTCACGCACCCGGGCCGCGAGGCCGCCTTCAATCGCAAAGGCGATCAGCCGACGGATGGCGTCACGCTCGGTTTCACGATACTCGCTGACGTCGGCGAGCGCCTGCTCCAGTTCCCCGATTGATGACCGGGAGAAGAGGTCGCTCTCGTCGGAGTAAATGTGCGCCGTCTCCGGATGATCTTTCTGACCTGATCGGAACAGATATTCCTCGCGCCTCAGTTCGGTCTGGAACCGGGTGAATCGTTGTCGGTATTCGGTCAGCATTAGTTCGCGGGGAATTGTTTCGGATTGGTCATGACGCGTGAAATGGCGCTGACAAACAAGACGGGCAACATAGCTGAGCGGTGATTGCAGTGTCAAGCGAGAGGAAAATCGTGGCGGGGGTGAACAGGCGGCTGGTGCAGGGCAGATGGCACGGATTGCCCATGGCCAACAGGGAACAGCACGCGGTGTACTGTCGTCGTTACGGTTAGCCAGCCATCAGGTGATCCGTGCCATCTGCTCTGCATCACCCGGGGAGTAGGTGACGCAGAGTTATAAATGATGGGTTGTTCAGCGATATGATCAGGGTCGGAAACAGGAATAATGGCGGCAGAAAATAAGAGGCGCTACAGTCGTGGGATGGCTGTAGCGCCCTTTAATGTGTGGTTGTGGTCCTCACCTCCACAACCACTTGACACCGACAGTGGCGAGAGCCACTTGGTATCTCTTTGCCCCACCCATGCTTGTGCAATCACCATGCCACAGCACGCGGGTCAATCCCGGGCAGTCTAAACGCCAATAAAAACGGGTTTTCTTGCAGGCAAAGTTTAACAGCGCTGATGACGCGTGATCGCGATTGAGTAATTCTTACTTCATCTCTCCGGATTCGCTATGAAAAAAATTCCATCACCGGGCAATCATTTCAAATCGTGATTCAGTCAGTCTGATCGCTTTGCTTCCGCGCCGCGTTGAGCTATCCTGAAATCGTCTCGGGCCACGCGGTCGAATGACTTTCCCCACTGAAAAATTGTTGACCAGGGAGACCAGTCCGGAAGCTCTATGAAACTGAAATCAGGCTCGGTTTTTTTCGCACTCCTGTTCGCCCTCTGCTTTTCGGCCGCCTCGGCGGTCACCGCCCGCGCCCAGATCGTCTGGGACAAGCCGAAGACCGAACCGCCTCTGGACAACCCGTACACCATCGGCGCCTCGCGCGAACAGATCCTGAAAGTCACCGGCGAAGTCCTCAAGACCTGCTCGATCCCGGTTGATCCGGAACTCAGCAAAGCCTCCGAGGGCCGGATCACGACGAAGTATGAAGTCTTCAGCAAAGGCATCACGGTGCGCGCCGACCTCGAACACGTCGCCAACCCCCCGGCCAGCGAGACCCGCAACTGGACGCGCGCGCGCTACTCCCTGGAGATCATCGCGCTGCCGCTCGATGAGAAGCGGTCACAGCTTCAGGTGATCGCGCACATTCAGGGCATGGTCAATGATTTTTCCGGGAGCAGGTGGATTAACGTGCCTTCCAACGGCACGCTCGAAGACGAAGTGCTGCGCGGCCTCGCCAGCAAGATTCTCGGCATTGACCTGAGCATTAAGACCAGCAGCGGCCGGAGCGGCAGAAGGATCTTCAACTGCGAATATTGAACCCGCTCAGACGAAGGTTGACGCGGTGGTGAGGAAATGCGCCCAGCGGCGGGCGATCTCTGTCTGCACATGCCGGTTGACTTCGGCGGGCGTGGTCAGCCTGATGGCCTGCGAGGCGACCTCATGCGCCGCGGCGAGATCAATCGCGCGGATGACGCGTTTGACCTGCGGGATGGCGCTCGGCGTCATGCTGAAGTCACGGACGCCGAGGCCGAGCAGCATGATGACCTGCGCCGGGTTGGAGGCCATCTCGCCGCAGATGGTCAGCGGAATCTGAGCCTGCCCCGCCGCATCCGCCACGAATTTAATCGCCCTCAGTACGCTCGGATGGAGAGGCTCGTAGAGGTGGGCGACATGCTCATTCACCCGGTCAACGGCCAGCAGGTACTGGATCAGGTCGTTGGTCCCGAGGCTGAAGAAATCCGCCTCGCGCGCCATCGGCTCGACCATCATCACGGCGGCGGGGACTTCGACCATGACGCCGATTTCGATGTCTTCGGCGTGGCCGACTTTTCCCTCGCGGAGTTCCCGCTCGACTTCGGCGATGATGCGTTTGGCCGAGCGCAGCTCATCGAGGTCGGAAATGAGCGGCAGGACGATTTTCAGTTTGCCGTGGGCCGCCGCGCGGAGGATGGCGCGCAACTGCGTTCTGAAGACCTCTTCGACGCTGAGCGAGAGCCTGATCGCCCGCAACCCCAGGGCCGGGTTCGGCTCTGCCTCAAACCCTTCCAGCCTCAGTTTGTCCCCGCCCAGATCGAACGTCCGGATGACGGCCCCGGCCGCCCCGCTCGTTTCGGCCAGCAGCTTGTAGACCTCGAACTGTTCGTCTTCGGTGGGCAGGCCCGTGGGCGACTGCGAGTATAAAAATTCCGAGCGATAGAGCCCGATGCCTTCCGCGTTGTAGCGGTGGATCGGCTCGGTCTCTTCGAGCAGTTCGATGTTGGCGCGCAGCGCGATCTTCACGCCGTCGGCGGTCACCGCAGGCAGGTCCCGCTCTTCGATGTCGCGCAGCAGCTGCTGCTGTTCGCGTTCGCGCTGCTCGACGTAAAAGCGCAGCGTCTCCGGCGTCGGGCGCACGATGACCGTGCCCGAGCTGCCGTCAACGATGATCATTTCACCCGTTCGCACGCGGGAAGTGATGTTGCGCAAGCCCACCGCCGCCGGGATGTTCAGACTGCGGGCGATGATCGCGGTGTGCGAGGTCGAGCCGCCGGCGTTGGTCACGAATCCCAGCACCTTGTCGGTGTCGAGTTCGGCGGCGACCGAGGGGAGCAGGTCATCGGCGACGATGATGGCCTCGCGCGCCAGGTCGCTCAGGTCGCGCGGCTTCGTGCCGGAAAGGATTTTGATCAGGCGGTTGGTGACGTCGGCGATGTCGCTGCCGCGTTCGCGCAGGTATTCGTCGCTGATCGTGTCGTAAACGTCCATCAGCCTTCTGGTCACGTCCCTGACGGCCCACTCGGCGTTGGCGCGGCGGTCGCGGATGAACTCCTCGATCTGGCGGATGAAGCTGCCGTCCTGGACGAGCAGCAGGTGGACTTCGAGGATGTAGGCGTGTTCCTCGCCGAGCGCGTCCATCAGCCGCTGTTTGGCGTCCTGCAGCTGCTGCTGGGCGATCCCGACCGCCTGATGGAAGCGGGCCACCTCGGGCTCGACCTCTTCGGGCTGCAGGAAGACTCTCAACACGCGGCCGCGCGGGTCGTCAACGAGAAAGGCCGAGCCGATGGCGACGCCGCTACAGACGCCGATGCCTTCGAGCCTCTCTTCGCGCAGTCTTCTGGTCGTCCCAGCCATCGTCTAGTCACCTGACCTGAATCTGAAATCTCTTAACCTGAAATTTCAAATCACTCAGTTTTCCCCGAACTTGTTTGCGATGAGCGAACACAGCGCCTCCATCGCCTCAGCCTCGTCCTCGCCCTCGGTGATGACCTCAAGCTCGGTGTGCTGCGTCGCCGCGAGCATCAGCACCGCCAGAATGCTCCTGGCGTCGGCGGTGGCCGGGCGCGCGTCGGCCCGCCGCAACTGCACGGCGCTGCGGTAAGTGCCGGCCAGCCGCACGAGCTTGGCGGCGGCGCGGGCATGAAGCCCCAGCCGGTTGATGATGGTCACTGTGCGTTGCTGCATCACCGCAAGGGAGAAGAAAGACGTCACCGGTGAAATTGCTTCAGGAACTTTTCCCCGGGGCCAGTACTTCGCTGGCCAGGTAAATACTCTTCTGGCCCTGATCGCGCACGCGGCGGGCGATGACCTGCAGCGATTCATCCGGCTGCTGGTCGGCCAGCTTGATGACCATCGGCAGGTTGACGCCGGTCACGACTTCGATCGGAGCGCCGCCCAGAAACGTACAGGCGATGTTGGTCGGCGTGCCGCCGAACATGTCGGTCAGCACCAGCACCCCGGCGCCCTCGTTGACCCGCTCGATGGCGCGGCTGATCTCTTCGCGGGCGATCTCCACGTCGTCGTGCCACCCGATCGAGACCGCCGTGATGTGCCGGATGTCGCCGACGATGGTTTCCGCCGCGCTGACCAGTTCGTTGGCCAGATTGCCGTGCGTCACGATGACTCCGCCGACTAAAGACATAGGCATCAGGGTAAAGGGCAAAAGTCAGAAGTCAAAAGGCAGAAGGCAAAAATGGAGAAAGGCAGAGGACTTCCTTCTGACAAAAATAAGGTGCCGAACTTTTGCCTTTTACCTTTTGACTTCTGACTTTCATTTCTTGCTCACATCCCGGTGCATCACTCGCGCGTGATAGCCGCCGCGGTTAAGGTGCTTGCCGATTTCGTTGGCGATGGCGACCGAGCGGTGTTTCCCGCCCGTGCAGCCGATCCCGACCGTCACATAGCTTTTGCCTTCGCGCTGATAGAGCGGCAGCAGGTAATCAACCAGGCCGTTGAAGCGCGAGACAGTTTCCATCACTTCGGGACTTTTTTCGAGGTATTCGATCACCGGCTGGTCGTTGCCGGTCAGCCCCTTCAGCTCCGGGACGAAGTGCGGGTTCGGCAGGAATCGCACGTCGAAGAGCAGGTCGGCGTCGAGCGGGACGCCGTACTTGTAGCCGAAACTGACGACCGTGATCTGCGGCTGCTCCTCGCCCGCGGAGTGCGAGAAGCGCTTCTTGAGGAACTCGCGGAGCGTGTGAACCGTGTGGTCCGAAGTGTCAATGATCACGTCGGCCTGGGCGCGGATCGGCGCCAGCTGCTCGCGCTCCCGCGCAATCGCCTCGAGTACCGTGCCCTCGCCGAGCGGGTGCGGGCGCCGCGTCTCGCTGTAGCGACGCTGCAGGGACGCGTCGCTGGCTTCGAGGAAGATTACGGTGGTCTCAATGTCGTCGCGGCTCCGCAGCTTAGTGTAAACCTGCGGGAAGTTATTGAGGAATTCCCCCTCCCTGATGTTGACGCCGAGGGCCGCGCGCGTGATGCCGGACTCCTTGTGGTCGAAAAGCGCGATGAAGCTCGGGATCAGCTGCACCGGCAGGTTGTCCACGCAGAAATACCCCAGATCCTCGAAGACGTTCATCGCCGCCGACATCCCCGCCCCGCTCAGGCCCGTGATGATGATCAGTTGTGGAAGCATAAGAGCAGGATTCAGGGTTCGATCAGTCCGAAATTCCCGTCCTTGCGTTTGTAGAGTACCCCGACGCGGTTGGTTTCGGCGTCGCGGAAGACGATGAACTGTTCGTTGTTCTGCTCGATGCCCAGCACCGCCTCTTCCGGCGTCATCGGCTTGACGGCGTAGCGGCGCGAGCGAATGATGCGTGGCAGGAGGGCCGCTGGATTGACCGGCGGCAGCACACTGGGGGCCGTCACTCTGGCGGCGACCGCGTGATGCTTGCGGTCAATGATCTTGCCCCTGACCTTGAGCAGCTGGCGCCGCAGCCGCTCAACGGCTTTTGAGACCGAGGCGTACATATCAGTCGTGTCGGCCTTGCCCGTCAGCGCATGGTCGTGCCAGTTGACGACCACTTCGGCCATGTGGCGGTGGTGCTTTTCCACGCTCAGGATGACGTGCGCCTTCAGGGCGCCGTTGAGGACCGGGGCGATCCGGTCAATGTGTTCGCTGGTGTGTTTTTTGATGGCCGGGGTCAGGGTGAAGTTCCTTCCGGTGAATTCCAGTTTCATCACGCAGCTCCTTTCGTTCGTCTGTCAGTGGGCGGTAGTGGCCTGTGAGAGTGTAATGATGCGGGGCGTTCATCAGGCAAGAGTGCTGTAAGGTCGTGGCCAGCATGCCGGGAGGGGAAGAAGAAAGTAAAAAGGCAAAAGTGAAAAGTAGAAAGTAAAAAGTGAAGTCAGTTTCCCTGCTCGCTGCTTTTTACTTTCTACTTTTTACATCAGACTACCTGTCGTCGTTCGCGCGACCCCGGAATCTTCATCTGATCGCGATATTTGGCGACCGTGCGCCGCGAAAGTTTCTGACCCTCGGCCGCGAGGCGCGCGGCGAGTTCGTCATCCGTCAGCGGGTTGCGCGCGTCCTCGGCCTCGATCATCTTCTTGATCTTGAGCTTGATGATCCGGGTCGAGACTTCCTCGCCGTCGTCGTTGGTCATGCCTTCGGTGAAGAAGCGGCGCAATTCGATGACGCCCTGCGGCGTGTGCGCGTACTTGCCGTTGACGACACGCGAGATCGTCGAAAGGTGCATGCCGATGTCCTCGGAAATGTCCTTGAGCATCATCGGCTTCAGGTGTTCGACGCCCTTGTCCAGGAATTCGCGCTGCCGCTCGACGATCCGCTCGCAGACGCGGTAGATCGTCTGCTTGCGGTGTTCGATGTTCTTGAGCAGGTCCACCGCCGACCGGAAGCGGTCCTTGATGAAATCCCGCGTCTCCTTGGCCGTCTCCTTGTTCTCCATCATCCGGCGGTACTGCGTGTTGATGCGCAGCTGCGGCAGGCCGTCGTCGTTGAAGCGGATGATGTATTCGTCATCCATCTTCTCGATGTAGACCTCGGGCTCGATGTAATGCGCGTCGCTCGGCGCGTACTTGCGGCCCGGGTGCGGGTCGAGCTGGCGGATCAGTTTGACCTCGTTCGCCAGTTCCTCGACCGTGATGCCGAGTTCCCTGGCCAGTTCCGGCCATTTGTGCGTCTGGAGCTTGTGGAAATAACTGGTGATCAGTTGCGCCGCCAGACGCTCGCCGCAGTCGTGGGCGCGGAGCTGGATCAGCAGCGATTCCTGCAGCGATCGCGCGCCGACGCCGGTCGGGTCGAATTGCTGGACGAGTTCGAGCGCCTTCTCGACCGTCTCCAGATTCCACTGGCCGAGCGCGGCCAGCTCTTCGAGCGTCGTGCCGATCAGCAGTCCGTCGTCATCGAGGTTGCCGATGATCGCTTCGGCGGCGTCGCGCACGTCATCGTCTGCCACAGTCATACTCAGTTGCCAGAGCAGGTGATCATAGAGCGTCTGTTCCGAGGAAAGGAACTGTTCGAAGGAAGGGGTCTCTTTGACCTCGGTTTCGCGGGTGCGGTAGCCGGGGTCGAGGTACTCTTCAAACGTGGAGCCGAAATCAACCTCCTCGAACGAATCGCGTTCCCGCGTCTCGCCCTCGCCCGCTTCCGGGATTTCCGCCGCCGGGGCCTGAAAATCCTGCGCGCCGGTGGCGGCCTCAAACCCCGGGTCGAAACTTTCCCCCGATGGATAATCACTCCCGGTGAAATCCGCCGTCGGCTGATCCGCGCTGCCCAACCGACTGCCGTTCAGCGCGCCGAAATCCTCGCCCGCCTCGGCCGAGCCGTTCGCGAACTGCGCTTCGCCGAAGCCGTCAGAGTCACTCGTCGGCGCCGGCGTGACGGTGATCTCTTCAGGCGGCACCTCTTCGAGGACCGGGTTTTCCATCAACTGCTGAGTGACCAACTCGTTCAACTCAAGTTTCGTCATCTGCAACATCTCGATGCGCTGCCGGAGCTGTGGCGTGAGGACGAGACGCTGCGACAGTTGAGTGGACAGTGTTGGCTTAACAGACATAGCTTACAAACTACCGAACAAAGTTAATGAATGAAAACAATAACAACAGCCCCGCGGGGGGCCGTAAAAACTGATCCCGCAAAAAGCAATCGGTCAAAGGCTCACATCCTGAACCTCTCGCCCAGGTAAACCCTTCTCACCTCCGGGTCGGTTGTCAATTCTTCCGGCGTGCCGGTGCGAAAGATCTGACCCTCATTGATGATATAAGCCCGATCAGTAATGGCCAGCGCCTCGCGCACGTTGTGATCCGTAATCAGCACTCCGATATTCCGGTCACGCAGCTGCAGCACGACCCGCTGAATGTCATCAATCGCGATCGGGTCAATCCCGGCGAACGGCTCATCGAGCAGGATGAATTCCGGCTCGATCGTCAGGCAGCGGGCGATCTCGGTGCGCCGCCGCTCGCCGCCCGAAAGTGACATCCCCTTGTTGCGCCTGACCTCGCCGAGCCCGAACTCCTCGATCAGCTGCTCCATCCGCTCGTGGCGCTCGTGGCGCGAGAGCTTCAGCGTTTCAAGGATCGCCATAATATTCTGCTCGACCGTCAGCTTGCGAAAGATCGAAGCCTCCTGCGGCAGATAGCTGATGCCGTTGCGCGCCCGGCGCCAGAGCGGCATCCACGTAATGTCATCGTCGCCGAGCAGAACCTTCCCCTCGTCAGGCCTCTCGAGGCCGACGATCATGTGGAACGTAGTCGTCTTGCCGGCCCCGTTCGGGCCGAGCAGTCCGACGACTTCGCCCCGGCGGACGATGATGGAAACATGGTTGACGACGCGACGACCGCGAAAGGACTTCTGGAGGTTCTTGGCGCATAACGCCCGGCCAGCTTCAGCCTTCGGGTCAGTGACCCGGGTCCTCAGCGGTTCGGGACGCTGATTCCGCGCAGTGAGTTCTGAAGAGTGGCCCGCGCCTGATGTTTCCTTTTCAACTGTCCTGCCTGCAAGAGCACCAGTGTTCACTTCCCGATCCTTTCTCACCTGCCTGCGACTGACTTTCACTGAGTCAGGTAATCCCATTACCGCATTACTGCTGCCGGATCCGGTGAGTGGTCTTCACGCGCCTTGAGCCTCCCTCATCAGCGGCTTGAATCCTAGCATCGCGTAAATGCAAAGTCAATTTTGCACTTGTCGTGACTGCTTCACGTTCGCGGTCCTCGACACGCGCTAAATTGCCCGTCAATATTGCCGTATCCGTCGCCGGCGTGTATTCAACCCGGTCGCCGGTCCCGCGCCTCGCGGGCTGCGTCAGCACGACGTTCGTGGTCGCCGTCATCCTCTCCAGTTTGTGTTCCTCGTCAATCTTCGCCTCGGCCGTGGCCGCATCAATCTGATCCGACCCCTGTTTGATTTTCACGTCGCCATTATACTTCACCACGCGCGTCACGTCGGAGTAATTCATCTGATCCGCGGCCGCAAAGATCGGCACCACCTCGCGCCGTTTGCCAGTCTGCCCCGCGGCGGGCTGGAGCGCCGCGCCTCCGGCCGGCGGCGCCGAACCCGGAGTCGCCGGCTCAATTTCGCGCTCGACCGAGTAGAGCGCCGAGTTCACATTGCCTGCCGCGATCATCGTCTTCTCATTCCGGTCCAGTTCAATCATCGCCGCCCTGACAAAATTGTCATCCTGCCACGCGCGCGCGTTGCCCTCGTAACGCGCCGCGCCCTCGCGGTGCTTCACCAGCGCCCGGTCGGAGGCGATGAAGACCGGGGCTTTCGGCTTCTTAAATGGCGCCGCGCCGTTCGTCGTCTCGCGGCTGTAATAAGTCGTCCGCACGCGCCCGCGCGCGAGGCTTTCACCGGTCTCAGTGTTGGCGTCAATCTCGTCAGCGTTAACGCGCAAGGCGGCGTCCCAGACCTGCGGTTTGCCGCGCATCGCCACCGTGTTTGTCGAAGCCGTGTAGATGGCATTCGCCGCGGTCGCGTTGCGTTCGCCCTCGGTGAATTTCGCCTCACCCTCAACGTTCGCGACCGTCACATCCTGTAACTGCTCGTCAAAACCGGCCGTCAGCTTCCTCCCCGCGAGCGTCCGCTTCTGCCTTTTGCTGCCTTTCGGCTGCTCCTGCATCGGCTCGAACTCCGCGACCGCGCCGCCCTCGGCGACAAAAGTCTTGAGCAGATTTTTGGTGTCAAAGAAATCAGCCGTGAATTTTGGCGCCCGCAATCGCTGGCGTTCGGCTTTCTGATTGATGACCACCGGAGTGACGGTGAGCAGGGCGTTGCCGTTCGCTTCCGCGCGGGCCATATACTTGCCGCCGGGGTGAAAGGAGACCTGCACGCCATCGGCTTCCAGCACGCGCTCGGCAGCTTTCCCCGCTTTCGAGTCGGCTTCGGTCGGCGCAATCTTGATTGTGGTTCGCCCCTGTGTGACGGCTGAAGAGATGTCGCTGCCATTCGCGGTCGGCGTGTAAGTCGCTTCGATCTTTTCAGCCGTGATCTCGCGCGGCGAATCTTTTTCGAGCGACACGGCTTTCGCCCCGCCCCACCCGCCGGCGAGCTTCAGGTGCTGAGTGTCGTCGAAGTGAAAATCCATGTCGCGCGCCTGAAGCTCGGATGACTTGCCGGGCTCCTGCGATTTGAGCTGTGCGTTGCCGCGCGCCTCGACGCGCATCAGTTTCGGCTTTTGCCCCGGCGCGGGTTTAGTGAAAACGCCGGTGATTTTATCCGCCCTGCCACTCTGCTGCCCCTGCGTCACGGACGCCTCGCCTTCAAAGACCGCGATCCCGTCGAGCTGGGCGAAGCTCGCATGCTGACCGCGGATTTCAACCGGCGGGCGGGTGCCGGGTTTGCCCGCCTCGGGGGCCCTGGTGATGGTCAGCTTTGCGTCTTTCTTCAGCTCAATTGTCTTCTCTTTCGAGCGAACCATTGCGCCGGTCGAGGAGCCGCTGATTTCGCCGTAGCTGAAATTCACGAGGACTTCAGACGTGGCAACCTCATTGTTCTGGTCGTAAGTCAGCGCTTCGGATTTCACTTCCAGCCCCGAGGCGTTGTTCGCCACGACGTTGCCGGTGAAAGTGACGATCCCGCTCTGCTGCTGATAGGCCCCGTGATCAGCGCGAATCCGCTCGCTCTCTTTGCCGTCGGGCGAGTAGGTGGTCAGGTCGAGCTTTTCCATCTCGTGCCGGCCGTCGTCGTAGGTGATGTCTTTGGCCGCGATCAATTTGAGTTTTGTCTTCCCGTTCTCACGGCTGAGGAATTCATAACCTTCCGTCACTGACACGACATTCCTGCCGGGGCTGACGACTCGCGCAATCTCTGGCAGCGGCTTAATTTTGCCGCTGCGTTTGATGAATGACACCACGAGCGCGCCGATGATGCCCATCAGCACGATGAGCGAGACCGCGCGCCCGACGTAAGGCAGTTTCTGTTGCAGCTTGTATTGCAGCTTTCGTGGCAGCATAGTCTGTCGAAATTATAAGCGAGCCGGATTATACAATGCGCTCGTGACGAATGGCGGAATGGAGATGGCGGAATTTGTGAATCAGTTGCTTGACAATTTCCGCCCCCGAACTTCAAATCTGGAGACCACACTTATGCGACCATGCGTCTTCGTCACCAGAAAGCTTCCTGAGGCTGCGCTCGCCCGGCTCGGCGAAGTGTGTGACGTTGAAGTCGGGGCCGAAGACCCGGCCCTCGCGCGTGCGGCCCTGCTGGCCGGAGTCAGGAAGGCCGACGGTCTGGTCTGCCTGCTGACGGATCGGATAGACCGCGAAGTCATTGAGGCCGGGCACCGGCTGAAAGTTATCGCCAACGTCGCCGTCGGTTACAACAACGTTGATGTCGGCGCGGCCCAGCAGCGCGGCATTTACGTGACCAACACGCCGGGCGTGCTGACGGACGCGACGGCTGACCTGACCTGGGCGCTGATTCTGGCCGTCACGCGGCGCGTGGTCGAAGCCGACGCCTGGGTGCGCACCGGAAATTTCAAGACCTGGGATTTCAATCTGTTTCCGGGATTCAGTCTGACCGGACGCAAACTCGGCATCATCGGCTACGGCCGCATCGGGCGCGCGGTGGCACGGCGCGCTACGGGGTTCGGGGTGTCGGTGTTGTATTGTGGCCGGAATGAAATCGCCTTTCGCGACGACCCGACCAGAGCGACCAGCAAGGCCAGCCACCGGCCGGGGACGACCGCCCAACTGCCTTCGCCGATCAATGACAGCACCCGGACGGGCTCTTTGCAGGACGGCCTCTCGGTGCGGCGCACGGACTTTTACGACCTGCTCGAACAATCCGACATCGTCAGCCTGCACGTGCCGATGGCGGCGGCGACGAAACACCTGATTGACGCGGCGGCCTTCGGGCACATGAAACCGACGGCCTTTCTGATCAACACGGCGCGCGGCGAAATCATGGATGAAGCCGCGCTCGTCGAGGCCCTTGGTCAGGGCCGAATCGCCGGCGCCGGGCTGGACGTTTACGAACACGAGCCGCAGGTCAGCCCCGCGCTGATGGCGATGAACAACGTCGTCCTGCTGCCGCACATCGGCAGCGCGACCAGAGAGACCAGAGCCGCGATGGCGATGCTGGCGGTCGAGAATGCGATTGACGCGCTCTCCGGTCGCCCGCCGCGCAACGCAGTCTGACGCACCCTCTGAAGAATTCCGCAGGAATAACAACCAACAACCTGAAGGAGCAAGCGAAATGAATCAATTGAAAACTCTGTCGGCCCTGACCCTGGCGGTGATCGTGGCCGGTGTTGCCGGATTACTTTTGTTCGCCGGGAGGGGGAGCAAGGTGATGGCAAATGCTGAGGGCAACACGATGACCACAGCCGCGGCGAAGTCGCTTTACGAAATCGAAATCAAGGACATCGAAGGCAATCAGGTCAGACTCGACAAGTATCGCGGCAAGGTGCTGCTGATCGTCAACGTCGCGAGCAAGTGCGGCTACACCCCGCAGTACGAAGGCCTGCAGAAGATTTACGAGAAGTACAAGGAGAAAGGGCTGCTGGTTCTCGGCTTCCCGGCCAACAACTTCGGCGGTCAGGAGCCGGGCACGGAAGAAGAGATCAAGACTTTCTGCAAGGTGAAATACAACGTCAGCTTCCCGCTCTTCGCCAAACTCTCGGCCAAAGGCTCGGACATTCACCCGCTTTATCAGTACCTGACGAGCAAAGAGACCGATCCGGAATTCGCCGGGGACATCACCTGGAACTTCAACAAGTTTCTGATTGACCGCAATGGCAAAACCATCGCGCGCTTTTCATCGAAGGATACGCCGGAAAGCGAAGGCGTCACTAAGGCGATTGAGCAGGCGCTCAAATAATAAAGTTCGGGGTACGAACCGCGGTTCGTACCCCGAGCAGATCCGCTCTGAATTATTCCACTATTCCGCCTCCCCAAGTCGTCCGAAAATTTCCTCCGCGACCGCAGAAGCCGGTTCTGACTGATCCACTTTAATGTGCAGAGATGACTGCTGGTAAAACGGCAGCCGCTGCCGGTAACGTTCGAGCGCGGTGGCTTCATCGGGGGCCAGCGGGCGGACGTTCTCGTCCTGCTGTATCCGCTGCCAGCATACCTCGAACGGCACATCCAGCCAGACTGAAATCCCACGGCTCGACATCAGTTCACGGTTCTCGGCGCGCAGGATCGCCCCGCCGCCGAGCGCGATCACGGCCGTCCCCATCCGCGCCACTTCGCGCAGGGCTTCGCTCTCAATCTGTCGGAACTTCTCTTCGCCGTCGCTCGCGATGATGTCGGGGATCGAGCGATTGGTCATCGCCTCGATGCGCGTGTCCAGATCAATGAACGGCCGCCCGAGCAGGTCAGCGAGCGCCTGCCCGATGGTTGATTTGCCCGACCCCATAAAGCCGGTCAGAAAAATCGGCACGTCCAGACTGCGGATTTGGTTTTGATCTTCGTTCTGCATTTTTACTGGTGGCTGGCGCTGAAGCGAACCGGGATTGCTTCAATCCGCAATGGAAACTCCGCTCTGTGCAAGCAGGTTGTAGAATTCGGGGAGTGAGACTGAGGCCGCGTCGGCCCCGGCAATTTCGGTTTCGCCTTCAGCAATCAGACCGGCCACGGCGAAGGCCATCGCGATCCGGTGATCGCCGTAAGATTCGATGCGCGCCCCGCGTAATTGCTGCGGTCCCGTCAGTCGCAGTCCGTCCTCAAATTCTTCGACTTCGACGCCCATTTTGCGCAGGTTGGTGACGATGGCATTGATGCGGTCACTCTCCTTGACGCGCAACTCGCGCGCGTCGCGGATCGTGAGCGTGCCTTCGAGCCGCGTCGCGACGACGGAGAGAATCGGGATTTCGTCAATCAGGTTGGCGATGACTGCGCCGCTTAAGGACAGGTCGCCGCGCAGTTTTGAAGACACGGCGACGAAATCAACCACCGGCTCGCCGCGCGCGGTGCGCGGGTTTTCAATCTCGATCTGCCCGCCGATCTGCCTGAGCGCGTCAACCAGGGCGATGCGTGACGGGTTAGAGCCGATGTGTCGCAACCGCACTTCGGCCTCGGGCGCGATCAGGCCCGCCGCGATGAAGAATGCCGCCGACGAGAGGTCACCCGGCACCCGGTAATCGCCGAGAGCTTTGAGCCGGTGACCACCGGTGACCGAAATCCTCTCGCCGTCCGCCGTGAGCGCCGCGCCGCATTCGCGCAACATGATCTCCGTGTGATTGCGCGTCGGCGTTTTCTCGATGACGGTCGTCGTCCCGTCGGCAAACAACCCGGCCAGCAGCACGCAGGATTTGACCTGAGCGCTGGCGACCGGCGGCTCGTACTCAATCGCCTTCAAGTCCCCGCCGGTGATGCGCAGCGGGGCGAAGTTATTGTCACGGGCTTCGATCCGCGCGCCCATCAGTCTGAGCGGCTCGATCACGCGCTTCATCGGGCGGCGCTCGATGCTGCCGTCGCCGCTGATTTCGGTCGTGAAGTTCTGTCCGGCGAGAATCCCTGAAATCAGCCGGATGGTCGTGCCGGAGTTGCCGACGTCGAGCCTGCGCTGAGCTTCGCGCAGGCCACCCAGGCCGACGCCGCCGACCTCGATGACTTCGCCGCTGCGGTTGATTCTGACGCCGAGCGCCGCGAAGCAGTCGAGCGTGTTCTGGCAATCCTGAGCCGAAGAGTAGTTGCGAATCAGGCTCGTGCCGTCGCCCATCGCCGCGAACATCGCGCTGCGGTGCGAGATTGATTTATCTCCAGGAAGTTGGAAATTTCCACGCAGGCTGGTCACGGGGGAGATGCGGATTACATTCGAATGGGTATGACGAGCCGATGATTGGGGCGTTTCTGATAACTGAGAGTCGGTCATAAAAAATTTGAAGGGGGCTGTGAACTTTTTAACTGCCGGCTTCGTATCGCCGCATGCCCTGCCATTTAATGCCGCCTGTTCAGGCTGTTAAAGGCGCAGACAATTGACAGCCTTCCTGATGCAGTGTTATACAGGCCGCAGGTTGATCGTGTGAAGAGCGCGATTCGCCATCATCTTAACATACCAGGCAAAGGAACGCTTCCGCCTATGATGCTTGCCGAGAACGTGGTTGAGATTACCATTGCCAGCAAGCTTGAGCATATTGACCTCGTGACCAACGTGACGGATACCATCACGCAGTTGATCGGGTTCGATGATGACACTCGTTACTGGATCAACATGGCTTTGCGTGAATCGGTCGCCAACGCGATTGAACACGGCAATAAATACGACCCGAACAAGTCCGTGGACGTGCGGTTCACCGTTGCCACGGACGCCTTGAAAGTCAGAATCCGCGACCAGGGCGAAGGCTTCGACCCGGCTTCTTTACCGGACCCGCTTGACCCGCAGAACATCCTCAACCCGGCAGGGCGGGGGATTCTGTACATGCGGACGTTCATGGACTCGATCGAATACGAGCGGCGACCCGAAGGCGGAATGCAGGTCACCATGGTCAAGCGCCGCGTGCCCCGCCCCGTTGATGAAGGAGATCAGACCCGCGATGCAGTTGGAAATTAGAGAGCGCGTCATTCACCACCCCGGCGGTGAAGTCACCGTCCTTGACCTGATTGGCAAAATCACTATTGGCGAAGGCAGCGTCCAGTTACGCGACGCCGTCGGCAACCTGCTCAACGCGGGGCGCAATCGCATCATCCTCAACCTCGAAGCGGTCTCTTACGTGGACAGTTCCGGCATCGGCGAACTGGTTTCGCGCTTCACCACCACCAAGAATATGGGCGGCCAGCTCAAGCTGCTCAAGCTCACCAAGAAAATCAAAGACCTCCTGATGATCACCAAGCTGCTGACGGTCTTCGAAATTTACGAGGACGAGGAGTCGGCGCTGGCCAGCTTCAAGTGACAGGTGAGGCGGATCTCAAATTTCATATCTCGAATTTGAGACCCTCTGATTTCCGACTTCACGGATTCACAACCTCAGACTTCGTCTCCGATCTGGAACTCTCATTGCCGTTCATATCCACGGCGGTCAGCTGATAAAAATACTGCTTGCCCACCTGCACCCGGTTATCCTGAAAACTGGTCGGCTTGTGAAGCTGCTGATTGAGCTTCGCCCATTTGTCGGGCGGGGCGGTTTCATTTTCTGAACGGTAAACGTTATAGCCCGCCACATCAGGCTCAGGATTGGCGGGCCAGAAGATGCTGACGACGCCGTTGACTGAGGCGATAGTGATGGCCGTCGGGGCCGAGGGCGGGAACGTGTCTTTGGGAGTGATGGCGACCACCTGACTCTCATTGCTCTCGAGCGCTTCGGCGGGTTTGCCGGCCACGGGCGGGGACAAAGACAAAGCGCGCACCACATATTCGTAAGGCGTGTCGAACTGGAATGTCCGGTCCACAAAGCGCGGCTCGGTGAGCGGCTTTGTGTTGAGTTTGATGGCCGACTGACCGGAACGGCGGTAGATGTTGTAACCCGCCACGTTCGCCGGTCGCTTGCCGCTCAGGTTCGCGGCCGGCGGCGTCCAGCGGATTTCAAGCTCGGTCTGGCTGAGCGTCGTCTGCAAGCCGGTCGGAGGTTCCGCGATTTCGATCAGCGGCTCAATCAGCGCGTAGTTGGAAAAATCCGCCGGGCGATCCTCCTGATTGACCAGTCGCACCGCGTAGCGATAACGCGGCTTCGCGGCCGCGGCCCTGAAATCAATCTGGTCCGGATAAGTGACGACGGACGCCTTGTCGGGGATCTGCGTCACCGGAATCGTGGCGATGATCGTGGAGCGCGTCGAGAATGACTCTTCGGTCAGGGCGAGCGGGGCGTCTGCCGATTCGACCAGGCGGTAAACGTCAATGCGGCGCGGCAGGATCGAGCGCGGCGTGCGATTGAGCGGGAAGCTCAGGATGATCCGGTCGCCCTGCTGCGTCGCGGTCAGATCGCTGACCGTGAGCGGCGCGCGCGGGATCGGCGGCAGCGGGTCGCCGATTTTGCCGCAGGCGGAGAAGAGAAAGGCAAAAGGCAAAAGGCAAAAGGCAAAAATCAGAAGTGCGGGGCCCCCTCTTTTCACTTTTGCCTTTTTACTTTTGCCTTTTGCCTTTTGCCCTTCGCTACAGGATGTAGCGACTGAGGTCTTCGTTTTTGACGATGTCGGCGAGCGTCTTGTGGACATAGGCGGCGTCAATGACCTGGTGCTTCTCCTTGAGGTCGGAACCTTCGAATGAGATTTCATCGAGTACTTTTTCGAGGATCGTCTGGAGGCGTCGCGCGCCGATGTCCTCGGTCGTCTCGTTGACCTGAAATGCGAAGCGGGCCATCGCGTCAACCGCGTCGTCGGTGAAATCGAGCGTGATGCCTTCGGTCTCCATCAGCGCCCGGTACTGTTTGAGCAGCGCATTTTTCGGCTCGGTCAGGATGCGTTTGAAATCGTCAATCGTCAGCGGCTGCAGCTCGACGCGGATCGGGAAGCGGCCCTGCAGTTCGGGGATCAGGTCCGATGGCTTGGCGACGTGGAAGGCCCCGGCGGCGATGAAGAGGATGTGGTCGGTGCGCACCATGCCGTATTTGGTGTTGACGGTCGTGCCTTCGACGATGGGCAGGATGTCGCGCTGCACGCCCTCGCGCGAGACGTCGGGGCCGTGCCCGGCCTCGCGCCCGGCGATCTTGTCAATCTCGTCGAGGAAGATGATGCCGGACGATTCGACGCGGTCGAGCGCGATGCGGGCGACCTGATCCATGTCCACGAGCTTCTGCTCCTCCTCCTGAATCAGGTATTCGAGCGCCTCATCCACGCGCATCTTGCGGCTCTTGGTGCGACCGCCGAACAGCCCGGGCATCATGTCGCGGATGTTGATGTCCATCTCCTCGATGCCCTGGTTGGTGTAAATCTCGAAGGAAGGGAAGTTCTTTTCGCGGACCTCCATCTCGACGATCCGGCTGTCGAGCCGACCGTCGTGCAACTGCTTGCGCAGCTTCTCGCGCGTCCGGTTGTAGGTCTCGTTCGCCGCCGTCGCGGTGTCTTCGAGCTGGTCAATCGAGGGGTCGAAGGCCGAGGCCTGAGACTGCTTGTTCGGCGGGAGCAGCATGTCGAGGATGCGCTCCTCGGCGTTCTGTTCGGCCTTGTCGGCGATCTCCTCGATCTTTTCGGCGCGCACCAGATCAATCGCGATCTCGGCCAGATCGCGGATCATTGACTCGACGTCGCGCCCGACGTAGCCGACTTCGGTGAACTTCGAAGCTTCGACTTTGAGGAACGGCGATGATGACAGGCGCGCGAGGCGGCGGGCTATTTCAGTCTTACCGACGCCGGTCGAGCCGATCATGATGATGTTTTTCGGCATCACGTCCTGCGCCAGGTCGGGCGGCAGCTTCTGACGGCGGATGCGGTTGCGCAGGGCGACGGCCACCGAGCGTTTCGCCGCCGCCTGGCCGACCACGTGCTTGTCGAGTTCGGAAACGATCTGACGCGGGGTCAGTTCGTCCAGACTCAATGAATCTTCGATTTCACCAGTGAGATAGATAACCATAAGTCAGAGGATTCAGGATTTGGGATTTGGGATGAAGCGAACTGACCAGATCCTGAATCCTGGCTCCTGAATCCTGCTTTTCAGATTTCTTCGATCAGGAGATTAAGATTGCTGTAAATACAAATTCGCCCCGCGATGTCCATCGCCTCTTCGGCGATTTTGCGGGCGGGGAGGTCTGTGTTCTTCGCGAGCGCGCGGGCGGCGGCCAGCGCGTACGGGCCGCCGGAACCGATGGCGGCAATGCCGTCGTCCGGCTCGATCACGTCGCCGTTGCCGGAAATCAATAACGTGGTCTGCAAGTCGGCCACCAGCAGCAGCGCCTCCAGATTGCGCATCATTTTATCGGTGCGCCAGTCCTTCGCCAGCTCGACGGCGGCGCGGTTGAGCTGGCCGTGAAATTGTTCGAGCTTCGATTCGAAGCGCTGAAAGAGCGCGAACGCGTCGGCGCTCGTCCCGGCGAACCCGGCGATGACCTTGTCGTTATAAATCCGCCGCACCTTGCGCGCGGATGACTTCATAATCGTATCGCCCATCGTCACCTGACCGTCCCCGGCGATGACGACGTTGCTGCCCCGGCGCACCGCAAGAATAGTCGTGCTGCGGATACTGAGCCCGCCTTTGTTCTGCCTGTTCGATTCAAAAGGGAATGACATAGCAGCGACTATAGCCACGCGCATGTGACCTGTCAAGAAAGTGGCCGGAAGGCATCAGAATGCCGTCTGAATCAATCTTTGACAAGCAAATTACCACCGCTTACACTTCGTGCTTACTTCATACCCGTTGATTACTGCCGGAGGTCCTCGACGCCTTGTCTTCATCCGTTACCAACCCGCCCTCACTGCCCGGGCGACCGCTGATCGGGATCACCACGCGGCTGGATCCGGCTGAAAACACGTATTACCTGCGCCGCTATTATGCCGAAGCCGTAGCAGCCGCCGGCGGCGTGCCGGTTTACATCCCGCTGATTGCCGACAAGGAATATCTGAGGGCGCTCTCGGCGAGGCTCGACGGATTGATGCTCTCAGGCAGCAACAGCGACCTCGACCCGGTGATGTACGGCGAAGAGCCGCAGCCGCGCCTCGGTTCGGTCATCCCTGAGCGCGATGAGACTGACCTGCTGCTGCTCGAAATCGCCGAGGAGCGCCGGCTGCCGGTCCTCGGCATCTGCTTCGGCATGCAGTCGCTCAACGTGGCGCGCGGAGGCTCGCTCATTCAGGACATCGAATCGCAGGTTCCCGGCGCGTTCAAGCACGAGCAGGGCAGGCCGGCTGACCGGCCTTCTCACGGCCTTAAGATCGAGGCGGATTCGCTGCTCGCGCAACTCGCCGGTCGTGAAGTCACGCGCGTCAACAGCAGTCATCATCAGGCCGTGAAGGATGTCGGCAACAACCTGCGCGTCATCGCCCGCGCTCACGACGGGGTGATTGAAGCCGTCATTGACACGCGCCCGGATCGTTTCGTCCTCGGCGTCCAGTGGCATCCCGAAGTCGGCTGGGAGAAGGACAAGCTTTCGCAGGCCATCTTTGCCCGTTTTATTGAAGCAGCGATAAGGTAATCGGCAGTGAATTGCAACGAGCCACTAACTGCCGACTACTGACTCCCGACTCTATGGAACGAAAAAACAAACTCACCATCGGACTCCTTTCATCCGCACACCTCGTACTCGATTCGTATTCGAGTTTTCTCTTCCCGCTGCTGCCGATCCTGGCGGTCAAACTCAGACTGACGCCTGCGCAGATCGGCTTGGTGACGCCGACGCTGATGATCAGCTCGTCGCTGATGCAGCCGGTCTACGGGATGATTTCGGATCGGTATCTGAAACGCTCGATGGCCGTCTTCGGGCCGCTCGTCGCCTGCGTCTTTCTTTCGTGCCTTGGCCTGGCCAGCAGCCTGCCGGGGCTGATGGCGCTCGTGATCCTGGGCGGCGTCGGCATCGGCTCGTTTCACCCGCAGGCGGCGGCACTGGTCTCACGCGCGGCGAAAGAGCATCAGGGGATGGTGATGTCCTTCTTTTCGTCAGCAGGAACGGTCGGCTATGCGCTCGGGCCTATTGTGATCGCCTGCGTCGTGAAATGGTTCGGTCTGGAACACAGCTGGTACACGGTCTTCTGGGGAGTTGCGATCTGGTTAGTACTCCTGCGTTACTGCCCGCCGCTTGAGCGCGCAGAAAAAGCGGCTGATGCGCCGACGCTGACCGAATCGCTGCGCGCCGTGTGGGTTCCGCTCACGCTGCTCTATTTCGCGGTCGTTCTGCGGTCAGCGGTGTCAGTCAGCGTGCAGACCTTCCTGCCGTTCTCTCTTGAGCATGACGGGTTGACGACGACGGCGGCGAGCTGGGTGCTGACCGGCTTCCTGTTCTTCGGCGGGGTCGGCGGATTTTTCGGCGGCGCGCTGGCTGACCGCCTGGGCGCGCGGCGCGTCTCAATGGTCGCCATGCTGATTGCCACGCCGATTATGATCGTCGCTTTTCTGCTGCCGGGACTGCCGGGTTATCTGTTGATGATGGCCGGCGGCACGCTGCTCAACCTGCCGATCCCGATCAGCGTCGTGATGGCGCAGCGGCTGGTTCCCGGCGGGGCCAGCACGGTTTCGGCCCTGATGATGGGATTTGCCTGGGGCGCGGGCGCGTTGATGGCCCCGCTCACGGGGGCGATCAGCACGCGCGTCGGCTTCACTCACGCGCTGATGATCGTCTCGGTGCTGCCGCTCGCCTCAGCCGCACTGCTGTGGCGTTACCCCAGGGATGAAGTTCGTGCCAGAGCCGCTTCGGGCAAAGTCCCTGAAGAAGCGCTGGCGATGGGGGATTGATGTACGGCGGGCTGCCAGCCCGCCGCTGTCTGGTGTCAACGTCCTGTTCTATATCGATAAGTCATTTTGAAAGCATCGGCGGGCTGGCAGCCCGCCCTACATCAGTAAAGTTTTTATGGGCCTTTTCTGGAAACGTAAAAGTGGCAGCGATTTCATCTCGCTGAATCTGAATGCACCGCCGGAGCCTGAACCTGCACCCGCTCCGGCCACTCCGCCGCCCGCGCCACCGCCGGTTGCTGAACCGGTCATCGCCGGGGTGCCTGAAGCAGAGCCGGTCGCGAGAGTCGCCGCGCCGAGTCCGCCACCAGCGCCGCCTGTGCAGCCTCCGCCAGTCGTTCAGCCTCCGCCGCCTCCATCTCCTGCGCCGTTCACTCCATCGCAGTCCGCTTACCCGCAGGCGATTGAGAAGCCTGAACCGGTTGAAAGCGAAACCTTCCTTAATCGTTTCCGCCGTGCCGTCACGAAGACGCGCGAGAACCTGACCGAGCGCATTGAAGATGTCGTCAAAGGCAAAAAACAGATTGATGCGCGGACGCTCGATGAACTCGAAGAGGCCCTGATCGGCGCGGACATCGGCGTGCAGACGACGATGGAGATCATCGAAGACGTGCGCCGCCAGGTTGATCGCAAGGCGCTCAGCGACACTGACCAGCTCAAGCGCGTCATCAAACGGCACCTGCTCGACATCCTCGAAAAGGCAGCGCACGCCCGCGGCGTCGCTTCTGAAAACGCCGTGCCGGACGACGTGCGGCCGTACGTGATGATGATCGTGGGCGTCAACGGGGTCGGCAAGACCACGACAATTGGCAAACTCGCGCAGCGCATCAAGGCCGATGACAACGACGTGCTGATCTGCGCCGCCGACACTTTCCGCGCCGCGGCCTCTGACCAGCTGGCGATCTGGGCCGAGCGTGCCGGCGTGCCGCTGATCCAGCAGAAGCAGGGGACTGACCCGGCGGCGGTACTCTTCGATTCGCTCAAGGCCGCGAAGGCCCGCAACTCCGACGTGCTGATCGTTGACACCGCCGGGCGGCTGCACAACAAAGCCAACCTGATGGCCGAACTCGAAAAGATGAAGCGCGTCGCCGCGAAGGAGGTGCCGGGCGCGCCGCACGAGACCCTGCTGGTCGTTGACGCCGTCACCGGCCAGAACGGCCTGAGCCAGGCGCGCGAGTTTATGAAGACCTCGGACATCACGGGCCTCGTGCTGACGAAACTCGACGGCACGGCGAAAGGGGGCATCGCCGTGGCCATCGCGAAGGAACTCAACCTGCCAATTCGTTACTGCGGCATCGGCGAGAAGGCTGACGATCTGGTGGCGTTCGACCCGCAGGCTTACGTTGACGGGCTGTTTGAATGAGTTGAGAGTCATAGTGGAGAAATATCTTTGATGTCCGTTCTGCCTGCAGGTTCTGAAAGATGCTTAGAGTTGCCGTCAGCTTGTTAATCGCTTGTCAGTCCTTAATTGGTTGCCACGCCCGAAATATAATGGCGAAAAGCGAGCAGGAGACTGCTACAAGACCTGATCAAGCCAGGAAAACTGAGACGCCTCAACCCTCCACTCCAACTGCGAACCCTGACAGCGCAATCCGAAAAGTGGATTTCGATAACTTCACTTACCCCTACGGTGAATTTGCTTCTCGTGGCAGCAGGAAATTCACCTTGCACGATGGAGAGTTTTGTGCGGAATCTTCCAATCGTGAACTCATCCTCAAAACTATGTGTCCATCGCTCGGCAGCGTCGGGTATGGTGATGTGACAGGTGATGGGGAGGAAGAGGCGCTGATTTATATGGCCTTCATTTCAGGCGGCTCAGCCATGCCCGGACAGATTTACATTTACGGGTTGAATAAAGGGAAAACAAAACTGCTATGGGCTTTTGCCACAGGTGATCGTGCTGACGGCGGGTTTCGTCGCCTTTATTCTGATAGTGGAGGTCTGGTGGTTGAACTCAACTCACTTGACGAAAGAAAGTGCGATGGCTGTCAACCGACCTTGTACACGCGAACTCGTTACAAGTGGGACGGTCGGAAATTCCTGGTCGTAAAAGCCGAATTGCTGCCTGTGGGGAAGTGAGCGCATCAAGTCTCTGAATCCTGTCAGTGACACCCATCAACCAATGACCGATCCCGACTACATCCAACTCACCCTCGAACTCGCCGCCGAAGGCACCGGCCTCGTCAGCCCGAACCCACTCGTCGGCTCAGTCATCGTCAAAGACGGAGAGATCATCGGGCGGGGCTTTCATCGTTACAGCGAACTCAAACACGCGGAAGCGTGGGCGCTTGAAGAAGCCGGGGAGCGGGCGCGGGGCGCGACTGCCTACGTCAACCTCGAACCCTGCTCGCACAACGGCGAGGGCAAGCGCACGCCGCCGTGCGTGCAGGCTCTGATTGATGCCGGAGTGAGCCGCGTTGTCGCCGCCATGGTCGACCCGAATCCGAAAGTCAACGGGCGCGGCTTTGAGATGCTGCGCGAGGCGGGCATCGAAGTCAGCGTCGGCCTGATGGAAAAAGAGGCGCGGCGGTTGAATGAAAAGTACGCCAGATTCGTGACGACGCGCCTGCCGTTCGTGCATTTGAAGATCGCGTGTTCGCTCGACGGCCGGATCGCCACACGTGCCGGCGATTCAAAATGGATCACGGGCGAAGAGGCGCGTGCGGCCTCGCAGTCGCTGCGCCACGAATCGGACGCGATGATGGTCGGCGTCGGCACCGTGCGGGCCGATGACCCGCTGCTCTCGGACCGCACCGGCAGGCCGCGCCATCGCCCGCTCGTTCGCGTCGCACTTGATGCCGGATTGCGCACGCCTCTGACTTCGCAGCTCATCCAGACCGCGCGTGAATTGCCGCTGATCATTTTTGCGGCGGAGCAGGAGCTGCTCGACAATATGGGATTCCCCATTTACGCGGACTCCGGCCCGACGATGGCGGTGCGTCAGGAGGCGCTGGAAAGCTTCGGCGTCGAGGTGGTGAGGGTGGCTTCAGACGGCGGCCTGCTCGACCTGAAGCAGGTGCTGGAAAACCTTGGCAGTCGCTACCTGGCGAGCGTTCTGATTGAAGGCGGCGCCGAAGTCGCGGCTTCGGTGATCGAGCAGCGCCTGGCAGACAAGGTGACTTTCTTCGTCGCGCCGAAGATCATCGGCGGGCGCGAAGCGGTCTCGGCAATTGGGGGGCAGGGGATTGAGCGGTTGAGTGAGGCGCTGGAACTGCGCGACGTTGAAGTTGTGCCGCGTGGCAATGACATCGAAATTACCGGCTATC
The DNA here is from genome assembly GCA_035652435.1 of Blastocatellia bacterium. Classification (GTDB taxonomy): domain Bacteria; phylum Acidobacteriota; class Blastocatellia; order RBC074; family RBC074; genus DASRDU01. The sequence goes on along the minus strand of DASRDU010000185.1, from coordinate 5,612 downwards.
CCCGGCCTCCGGCACACGCCTGACGAACCCCGGCTGGACTCAGACAATGCCTGCCAAACGCAGCCTCGGACAAAACTTCCTCACCGGTTCGCACTACCCCGAACGCATCGTCGCCGCTGTTGCCGCGCGCGCAGGTGAAACGATCATCGAGATCGGGCCGGGGCAGGGGGTTTTGACCGAACTGCTGCTTGAATCGGGTGCGCAGGTCGTCGCCATCGAACTCGACCGCGAACTGATTCCACACCTCGCCTCGCGTTTTGCCTCCCACCCCGGCTTTCATCTGATCGAAGCTGATGCGCTCACGGCGGACCTCTGCGGGATCATTGCACCGGCTCAGACTGCCAGAGTCGTGGCCAATCTGCCCTACAACGTCGCGACCCCGATCCTCCAGCGTCTGATCGAACATCGCCGCTGCCTGACTGAGATGACTCTGATGTTTCAGCGCGAAGTGGTCGAGCGCATCGCGGCGCGCCCGGGCGGGAAGGAATACGGTTACCTGTCGGTGCTGGCGCAGTTCTATTGTGAAACTGAAAAGCTCTTTGACGTCCCGCCGGGGGCTTTTCGGCCGGTGCCGAAAGTGATGTCGAGCGTGATCCGGCTGCGCGTGCGCGCTGAACCCGCCGCGCCGGTGTGCGATGAACAATACTTTCTGGCAGTGGTGAGCGCTCTGTTCGCCCAGCGGCGCAAGACGATTCTCAATAACCTCAGGGCGGCGCGCGGCACGCTGCGGCTGGGTGACGACCGGCAGATCGCGGAAGCGCTCGCCCTTGCGGGGGTAGATGCGCGGCGCCGGGCCGAAACTCTAACAATCGCCGAGGCCGCGCGGCTGGCCGACGCGATCTTATTATCCGTTGCGCGATGACCCCGCCTTTGCGCTATACTGCGCTTTGACCCTAAGGAAAGAGAACAACTCATAATGTCCACAGGCAGACTAGAGATCACTCCACTCGGCGGGCTGGGGTTTTTCGGGATGAATATGACGGTCTTCCGCTACGATGAACAGATGATCATCGTGGATTGCGGAATGATGTTTCCCGATGAAGACCTGCTCGGCGTAGACATCGCCATCCCCGACCTCACTTACATCGAGGAACACCGCGACGAAATCATCGGCATCGTGCTGACGCACGCGCACGAGGATCACATCGGCGCGCTGCCGTTCCTGCTCCAGATGATCAGCGTGCCGGTTTACGGGACGCGCTTCACCTTCGGACTCGTCGAAAACAAGCTCCAGGAATTCGGGCTGCTCGAACAGACCGACCTGCACACGATCAAGCCGCGGCAGAGCTTCGACCTCGGGCCGTTCACCATCGAATTCATCCGCGTCTCGCACTCGCTGGTGGATTGCGTGGCGCTGGCGATCACGACCCCCGTGGGCGTGATCATCCACACGGGCGATTTCAAGGTTGACGAGACCCCGGTGCAGGGCGACGCGATTGACCTGAAGACGCTCAACCAGTTCGGCGACAAGGGCGTGCTGGCACTGCTCTCCGATTCGACCAACGTCGAGCGCGAGGGCCGGACCGGCTCCGAGCGTTCGGTGATCCCGGCCTTCGAGAAGATCTTCAGTGAGGCCGACGGTCGGGTCGTGGTCTCGTGCTTCGCGACGAGCATCCACCGGTTGCAGATCGTCTTAGATCTGGCCGCGGAAAACGGTCGCTCGGTCGCGCTGCTCGGCCGCAGCATGATCCGCAACGTGGAGACGGCGGATCGGCTGGGTTTCCTGGACATCCCGGACGGGCTGATGGTCTCGCCGCAGGAGGCGAAGAAACTACCGCAGCGTGAAGTCTGTCTGATGGTCACGGGCAGTCAGGGTGAGCCGATGGCCGCGCTGCCGCGCATGTCTGTGGATAATCACCGCGACGGCAGCATTCTCGACGGCGACACGGTCGTCCTGTCGGCGCGCCAGATCCCGGGGAACGAGCGCGCCATCTCGCGGATGATGAATCATATGTTCAAGCGCGGCGCGAACGTGATTGATTCGGGGATAGCGCGCATTCACGTTTCCGGTCACGGGCGACAGGGCGACCTGAAGATTATGTATGACGCCGTGCGCCCGAAATTCCTGATCCCGATCCATGGCGAGACGCGGCAGCTTTACCGCCACGCTCAGGCGGGGCGCAAGTGGGGCCACCCGCGCGAAAACATCGTGCTGGCCGAGAGTGGTGACGTGATTGAGCTTGATGAATCCGGCGCGCGCGTCGGCGGGAAGGTCACCGTCGGGCGCACGCTGATTGACGATTCGCGGTCGGGCCGGATTGATGATCTGGTAATCCGTGACCGCAAGCATCTGGCCTATGACGGCATCGTCCTGCCGATAGTGGCGATCAATAAAACTTCGGGCGAGATGGAATCGGCCCCCGAAGTCGTGCAGCGCGGCCTGGCGATCAGCGACGACGGCAACGGCTTCCTGCACAAGGCGCGCACCATCGTCGGCGAAACCATTCAGGCCGCGAGCTACGAAGAGCGCACGGACTGGACCCTGATCAAGGAAAAGATCAGGCTCGAACTCAAACGCTATATTCAGAAAGAGACCGGGCGGCGGCCGATGATCATCCCGGTCGTCCTCGAAATCTGAAGGCAAATCCCGGGTGCGCTCCCAGGGTAGAGCCTTAATGATATTTGCCCGGAAGAAACCCGGTAATTGCCGTAAGGCAAAACTTTGACTGCTCATCAACAAGTGATTGACAGCCTGTTATTTGTCGCATAGACTCTGGCGCCGTGAGCCACAATCTCCACGGATTTTTCGCAACAGCAGGGATTTGACCTCATCGGGCAGCGAACCTCAGTTTATTTTGCTGCCTGTCGCATCCAGCACGTTATCTTTTCACCAGGCAAAATCTCACTGGTGCCTGGTTACAACCAACAACAAGCGGATTCCGAGCTTCCGCCACTCTACGGTTTCCGATGAGATGTGCCTGTCCGCCTGACTCAGGCGGGTGTCCCCGGGCTGTCGTTTGCCTCCATCAGTAGTCGTCGGGTAGTCGCACCAATCCATCTGCCCCGCAGGACGATTTCAGTAATACATTTGGAGCAAGACGCAATGCGAACCTCACTACATCACGGTTGCTTTCAGGCGCTGTCCATCCTGGCTGCGGCGACCTTGTTGAGTTTTACAGCAATGGCCGCAGATCCGGGGACGCCGTTCCCAGACGCCTCAGCGCTCAGTGACCAGAGAGCAGGCTCGGTGCTGATCTACAACCTCTATTCGTCGAGCGCCGCTAACCCGATAGCGGAAAATACCCGGATCAATATCACCAACACTTCAGAGACGGCCATGATTGCCGTCCACCTGTTTTTCATTGACGGCAGCACGTGCAGCCCGGCTGATAATTTCATCTGCCTGACGGCGAATCAGACGATGACGCTCAACGCTTCGGAATTTGATCCGGGCACGATGGGCTACATCGTGGCGGTGGCGGTAGACCCCGGGACAGGCTGCCCGGTGAAACACAACTTCCTGATCGGCGACGCATACATCAAGATGGCCGAGGGGTTTCAGGCCAATCTGGGGGCGGAAGCGGTGACGGCAGTAGACCTCTCGGGGCTCGGCTGCGACGCAGGCTCTTCCACCGCGACGCTCACGTTCAACGGCGCACAGTACGGCCGGCTGCCGATGGTGCTGGCCGTCGACAGCGTGCCCAGCATTCAGGACGGCAACGCCACACTGCTGGTCATCAACAACCCTTCGGGCGATTTCTCGACCGCCGCCAATCCCGTCGGGATCGTCTTCGGTATCCTCTACAGCCAGCTTGAAGTCCCGTTCAGTTTCACTTTCGACCGGAGCGACAGGTGTCAGGTCAAGGAGAGGCTGACCGACAGGTTCCCGCGCACCGCCCCGCGCTTCACGAACATTGTCCCGGCGGGGACGACCGGCTGGATGAAGTTCTGGTCAGTGAGCAATCAGCCGCTGACCGGCGCGATGATCAATCTGAACCGGAATGCCGCGACCGTGGCGACGGCCTACAATCAGGGACACAACCTGCACAAGCTGACGCTCTTCCCGTCGGCGGCCATCACCATCCCGGTCTTCCCGGCCAATTGCCGCTGAAGTACCCGGGGGCCAAAAAATCAGAGGGCGGTGCCTCCCGACAATTGAATTCGGGAAGCGCCGCCCTGACATTTTATGGTGCGATCACTCAGGCGGGGACTTCAGGCCCGGGCCGCCGCCGCGACGACTTTTTCCGCCGCATCCTTCATACCGTTAGCGACCAGGAAGTTCATGCCCGATTCCTGCAGCACGCGCTGGCCCTCTTCGACGTTCGTGCCTTCGAGCCGCACGACGATCGGTTTCTTCACGTTGAGGTTTTTAGCCGCCTCGACCACGCCGCGCGCGACCATGTCGCAGCGCACGATGCCGCCGAAAATGTTGATCAGCACGGCCTGTACCTTCGGGTCGGCGAGGAGGATGCGGAAGGCGTTCTCGACGCGCTCCTGCGAGGCGCCGCCGCCCACGTCGAGGAAGTTCGCCGGCTCGCCGCCCGCCAGCTTGATGATGTCCATCGTTGCCATCGCCAGCCCCGCGCCGTTGACCATGCACGCGATGTTGCCGTCGAGTTTGATGTAATTCAGGTCGAACTTCGACGCCTCGATTTCAAGCTCCTCTTCCTCATTGAGGTCGCGCAGCTCGGCAAACTCCCTGTGGCGGAAGAGCGCGTTATCGTCGAAGTTGAGCTTCGCGTCGAGCGCGTAAAGCTCGCCGTCTTCGGTCAGCAGGAACGGGTTGATTTCAATCAGCGAGGTGTCGAGATCAACCGCCGCGCGGTAGAGCGCCAGCATAAACTTCGTCGCCTTGCCGACGAGTTCGCTGGGGAGCCCGAGGCCGAAGGCCAGCTTGCGCGCCTGGAACGCCTGAAAGCCGACCGCCGGGTCAATGTATTCCTTCATGATCTTTTCCGGCGTGTGCGCGGCGACCTCTTCGATGTCCATCCCGCCCGCCGAAGAGGCCATAAAGACGAGCCGCGAGGCGGCGCGGTCAAGCACGACGCCCAGATAAAACTCCTGTTTGATCTTCAGCCCCTCTTCGATGAGCAGCGTCCGCACCGTCCGGCCTTCGGGCCCGGTCTGGTGCGTGACCAGGTTCATGCCAAGGATTGATTTCGTCAGTGCCGTGACGTCTTCGGCGGTGCGGGCCAGTTTGACGCCGCCGCCCTTGCCGCGACCGCCGGCGTGAATCTGGGCTTTGATGACGACGGGCAGCCCGAGTTCCTTCGCCGCCGCCTCGGCCTCCGCGACCGTCCGGGCGACGCTGCCGCGCGGGACTTTCACGTCAAAGCGGCGCAGCAACTCCTTCGCCTGATACTCATGAATCTTCATAATGACCTCGCTCGCTGGATTGGTGATGCTGATGATGAAGGCGAGAGTCTAAGAGCGGGCCGGGTAAAAAGCAAGAAGCGCGGCATCAGACATCGTCGCGGGCAGGCCGGCCGGTGCAGTGCTGAAATCGCAGGGTCATTCAGTTTTCGGTTTGATACCGATCAGCGTCAGCGCTTTCCAGGGTTGCGCGGCCAGACGACGACAGGCCGCCGCGAGATTGCTTTCACCAGCCGCACGCAACAGGCCGATGGTCAGATTGCGGAAAGCGGCCATCACCTGCGGGATGCTGCCCGCAC
>DASRDU010000184.1:0-3390 GCA_035652435.1 Blastocatellia bacterium | reverse complement strand
TCGTCTTCGCCCTTCCCGCCCTTCCAGCGCGGCGACCTGATCGCCCTGCAGTCGAACCCGGCGAAGGCTTACGAGATCGTCAACAGTTCGCATATGATTCACGACGGCGTCGAGGCGTTGATTATGGCGACTGCCGTCTTCATCAAAGAATCCAACATCACTCAGGCCTGACCTGATGATCCCGCCTCGGGGCCGGGACTTAACCGGGAGGGCGCGGCCTTCCCCCAAGGGAGATAAATGCCAGACAAACAGATTGAATGCGCGGACTGTCATCAGACATTCACCTTCACCGAAGGCGAGCAGGAGTTTTACAGCGGGCGCGGGATGAGCGAGCCGAAGCGCTGCAAAGAGTGCCGGCAGGTGCGCAAAGCCGGGCGTGAGTCAGGCGGGGGCGGCGGAAGATCCGGGGGCGGTGGGAATCGCAGGTGATATGAAGAAAGCAGACACCCGATGCCCGCAGGCATCCATACACGGCCGCGGGGTCCGGCGCCAGCGCCCTCGGAAGGTGCCATCGTAAGCCCGGCTCAATCATTCTCTTGTGGGTTTTGATGCAACCGGCCTTTGCCTGTAGTGGGCCGGGGGCGGCAGCAACAACTGCACGAAACAACTGGACGGCCCTGATTTGCTTCATCGGTTCGCTGGCGCTGCCTGGGGGGATGGTTGCCCTGCGTCGCAAAAGAAATAAAAAGGGGTCCGGGCCAGTTGCGATTGGCGCAGTGTCTTTGCTGTTTTTCCTTTCCAGCAGTGGCGGTGATTGTGGCTATTCAAGGGCCTTTGAGGCGGAGACAGGCATTACTTTGATGACCCTTTGTTTCACCTGCCAGTGCCTTCGCCTGCTGGTATTCGACAAGAGCGGTAGTCAAAATCGCACCTGACACCTGTCGCACCAGCACCACGCTCCAGTTCGTGCCGGGTAACGTGTGAAGCCTTCGGGGATTCCGGCAGGGGCGCTCTGACTGGCCCGGCTGGTGACCGGACAGGTGGTCAGGTGATTCCTGATCCCGGATTACCCTGCCCCAATCGGAAGGGAGAGAGACATGTCACGGATGAAAAGTTTACTGGCAGGCGGCGCCGTCCTGCTGACCGTTTTCGGCTTTGCCGCATTCAGCACTCCTCGCGCCGTCCCCGCCCCCACAAGCCAAAGCCCGCAAGGCGACGGCGGGCAGACGACACAGGCATTGCTGAATGAAGTGCGTGAACTCCGCCTGGCCATTCAGCGATCCAGCCTCAACGGTTACCACGCGCAGGTCACGCTTGAACGGCTGCGATTGCAGCAACAACGCGTAGACCGTCTGAATGAAAGACTGGAAGGCGTTCACAGTGAGATGGGGGAGCTGCAAAGGCAGAAATCCCATTTTCTGGAAGAAAGCAGGAGACTGGAAACCAGGCTCGGTCAGGAACCTGATCCCAACAAACGCCGTGAGCTGGATGATATGCAACAGCGATTCAAGGCTGAGGCGGAGCGGCGGCTGCCTGAAAGAGAATCACGGGCGCGGGAAACAGAGTCTCAGATGACTGCTCAGTTGCAGATGGAACAATCCCGGCTGAACGAACTCAATGACCGACTGGATGCGTTGCAGAAGGAATTGGAAATTGTGGACAAGCCGCAACAGAACGGGAAACGACAGTAAATATTCATAAGCTGCCCCCTTGGCGGCAAAAAACCGCAACCAGCAATCTTCGTCCAGGAAGCCGCGCCCGCCCGGATTCGCCGGGGCCGCAAGGCCTGCGGAGATGGCGAAAGAGACGCGCCCCGCCCTGATGAAAGGTAAAAGAATGACCAGCGACAGTCACCCGATACTTAAAGACATCCTGAGCGGCGTCAAAGAAGATCCGTTAATCGAGGTCGGATCAGACCTGATGGCCATCAGCCTCTACCCGTTCAGCCCGACCGTCAAATCAGATGCCGACCTGGAACGATGGGCGGGCGAAAACGACCTCTCCTTTGAGCGGGTCACCTTGACGCACCACGGGAAGCCGAGGACGCTCTTCCGCTTCAGTCTCAGGAAAGACCCATGAAGGGCGGCTTCGGCAGTAACTGAGAGGGGAGTGAATGCGATGACAGTGCAAAATCCCGGAGAGTATTACGACCGCTTCAAAGCCGCACACGACAGCGGCGACTCTGCCGCCGCCGACCAGTACGGCCTGAAATTCATCGAGGCCGTCAGCGCCTTTGAGATCACGGAGGAGGTCCTCAGACCTGCTCACCCGGAGGGCGGCGCCGGGGTCTCACTCGAATGGCTCAGGGAGAAGCGGGACGAGGTGAGGGCGCTGCTTGGAATTGATCACGGGACCGGCGTTGATCTGGTGGAGGAGTGAGCAACGAGCAGACGCACGGGGTAAATCATCAGGCCCGGAGGGGTGAGCCATAGCAGACTGAAGCCAATGACTGCCCCCACAGGTCTTTATGACAACTTCCTCCGCGCGTACGACGCTGGCAACATTGAGCAGGCGCGAACAGAGCAGGATCTTTCCGGATGTCCCCGACGTGATTGAGCAGTGCCGGCGGATGTAGGGCGGGCCCGGCGCCGGGGCCTGCGGGGGATTCCAGGGCGGGTTGCCTGCCGGTTTTTTACGGCACCGGGGTTCATTCATGGTTATGCTTCGTCCCTTAAGCTGGCCGGATGATCGAGAGCCACTACTCGCACTCGACACCTCGTTTGTGACTGACCGGGTCTATCGTCTTGAGCAGACGGATCGCTCGTTCACGCTCACAGAGGTGCCGGCCGCGCCACCCGTGCGCAAAACGTACCCTTTCGCCCATGAGGTCAACTCTCTTTCGATGTTCGAATGGGTACAGGTCGCCAGCAGCGACGGCGCTGTCGTCGGGGTGGCCGCAATGAAAATCGAGGGCTGGAATAAACGGGCAGTCCTTCATCACCTCTACGTCGCACCGACGGGGCGCGGGCGGGGAGTCGGGCGGGCGATGGTTGAGGCGGCAATGGGCGAAGCGCGCCGCCGTAACGCCCGCTGCCTGTGGGCGGAAACTCAAACGACCAACTATGGGGCGATCCGCTTCTATGAGCGCACAGGATTCGCATGGTGCGGGCTTGATAAATCACTGTACGATCCGGGCGATACCGGCACCGGTGAGATTGCACTCTTCTTTTCGCGGCCTGTAGAGTGACGAGTGTTGTTCCTTTAATCAGAAATCCCGGGGACCCGAGGTGAAAGTAATTGCCGTTGCGAATCCGGGGTAAGACGAACGCGGGCATGTCCGGAAGAAATAAGCGGAAAACAGGAAGGAAAGCGATGGATAAAAACGGCGATCATTCCGGCGAGAGGTTGATCAAGTACATGATGACAGTCAAGCTCCTGACCGACGACCCCGACAACCCGACCGCCGAGCTTTCCCGCCACGCCTCGTCTTCGCCCTTCCCGCCCTTCCAG
>DASRDU010000183.1:0-34972 GCA_035652435.1 Blastocatellia bacterium | reverse complement strand
ACTCTATCCGGCGCAGTTGGTCAAAACCTGCGCTCGCTGGCGCCGACTGGTTGAGACGGTCGGCTCGCATCTGACCGAACGCTTCGGCGTCAACCGGATTCGCGTCCATAATCTCTGGCATTTTCAGCATCGGCTGATTCGCCAAGTGCTGGCTCATACAGTGGCCGTGTTTCTGAATCTCAAACTCGGACGCCAGCCGCTGGATCTGGATGGCCTCGTCGCCTCCTGATAACAAAAAAAGTCGCACATTGGGTGGCATGTGTAGAAAGTAATAGAAACGGCGACCGTTGTATACCTCCGGACCGGATCAAACCACTGCAGATCGTGACAGTGGGGTGAGGCCCTCCCTTACTGCTTCCAGCCCGGCAGCGACACAGTCGAGCGGTAGTTCGAGTCGTTATAGAGCGGGTTGCGGGTTGGCTTATAGATCCGCCGGCCCGTGAAAGGGCGATCCTGCGTGTAGATCCAGACTGCATCCTGATCCCAGACGATGATCTCATCCCGCTCATCACCCGTGACGTTCAGCACCTGATACGCGAGGTCTGGATGACCGTCGTCCGGGAACATCACGACGCGCCGCAACTGCCCGTCAATCATCCCGCCTTCCCGCACGTTTGCGTTCAGCATCGCGAACTCCTGCCCGTCGCCGCGCCAGTTGACCGTCTGCAGGTGGCTCGATCCCGGAATCAGCTCATCCTGCGCGAGGATGTTCGCGTCCGGATCAAAGAGCGTCACGATCCCTGTGTTGCGCCAGAAGTTCGCCGTCAGGATTTGCAGCCCCGCGGCGTCGGGCCGGTACTTGCCAACGCTCTGCGTCTGCGTGTGCCCGACGCGCATCTGCCTGACGATCTTCCCGTCTTCGGAGAAGACCAGGAGCCCTTCGTCGCTGCCGCAGACGTAGACGCGCGGGCGCGCCTGCGCGTCGCCCGTGTAATTGCCGATGGAGATCGCGTCCGCGTGATCCTTCAGCTCCGCGTCGTGTGACCAGACGTATTTGCCCGTCGCATTCCACAGCGCAAACCCGATGACGAACTCGTCTTTGCCGTCACCATTGAAATCGTAAGGGAAGGGATAGTGCCCCGTCTGCCCGGTGCCGCTCCAGAGCTGCCTGAGGTTGTTGTCGAATATCCAGAAGGTGCCGTAACGATCCTTGAGCAACATCTCCTGCCGGCTCTTCTTTCCAGACAGATTGAAGAAGATCATCGAATCGCCGCTGTTCAGCTCGTATGGACGGTCTTTATTTTCCGTCGGCGCGGGCGGCATCCAGGCGCGCCTGATTACCCTGCCGGTCGAGCCCTCCAGCACCTGAATCTGAAAGTCCCTGACCATGACGACTTCGTTCTTACCGTCGCCGTCGAAGTCGTGAATCTGGAACGGCGTGTCGTTGGTGAGCAGCGTGTTGCGCGGGTCGGGGCGCCCGATCTGCCACAGCACCTTGCCGTCAAGCGTCACCGCGGTCAGGCAGCTGATGTGGTCAAACGCATCGCCGCGCACCTTCGGGATGTTCTGCACGATCAGCATGTCGAGGCGCCCGTCGCCGTCCAGATCGCCGAACCGCACGTTGCGGCCCGCGCCCCACTTCGGCGTCGGGAACTTTTTCCAGAGCTTCGGCTGCGGATTGGCCGCGCGGAGTGAGGCCAGTTCGCGCTCGCGGGCGGCGATTCCGTTACGAATCTGCTGCGCCACCGCCGTCGGCGCAGCGACCACGAAGTCGGTGAAGCGCGCCGGAATGTTCGCCGTGATGCCAGCGCGCCCGCCGAGGATTTCGCCGTCGCTCGCCTCGATGACCAGCTTGCCGTCAAAGTATGCCCGGATCTTCGGCCCGTCGTTTTCGACCTTCAGCTCGTGGTATTGCTTGACGTCATAAGACACGTCGGCACTCCCGAGTTCCTTCCAGTCCGCCACGCGGAACTTCTGTTCGATGGGCAGCTTGAGCGCCAGCCGCGCCTTCCTGCCGCCGGAGATCGTGAACGCGTAGTAGTGGTGGTTCGTGTGATACCTGAAGACGATGCCCGCCGATTCCGCGAGCGAGAGCGGCCTCACCTTCGCCGACACCGTGTAGCCGGTCCACAGCGGATCGCCCGTAACGAAGAGCGGCTGCCAGCGCTCCGGCTGGTCGTGCAGCAGTTGCTGCTCAAGGTAAGTCTTGCCGTCCTCGTCGCCCGCCACCCACGAGTCGTTATGCGTTATCGGGTTGTACCAGGGAAAAGTCGGCACGCCCCGGTGCGGCAGGTAGTGGTATTCCTGAATGGCCCCGTTGAGCAGTCCGACCGGCTTCGAGAGCCAGCCGGGGGGTAAACTGGAGAAGTCGTCCCGGAACAGCTCGACATCGGATGACGCGACGGCAGAGAGTGCAGAGATGACAGAGAATGCGAACAACAGGATCAGGCGCATATGGGTTTTCGCGGGAGCTGTTTTGAAAGTTCCGTAATGAACTTGCGCGGCAGGCGGCAGTATAAAGCCCGGGGGAGCCTGAAGGCCACGTTACCCGGGGGCTCGTGCCGCCCCCGGACAGAACAGGCAGGGTTACGACAACATTGTCTCAGACGACTGTCAGCCCTGGGGAGAAGATCACCAAGTGATTTTTCCTGAGCGTCGGCGCTTGAGCGGCAGGTCAGGCTGACTTATCGTTTCCTCGAACAGGCAGCATTCATTTCGTCGCGCTGACTATCTTTATGATCTGATCGGAGGAGCTTATCCCGTGCGCGTGATCATCGCTGAAAAGCCTTCGATGGGGCGCGAGATCGCCGCCGCGCTCGGACTCGGGCAGCGCGGCGAAGGCTTCATCGAAGGGCCGAATGAGATCGTCACCTGGTGCGTCGGCCACCTCGTCGAACTCGACGCGCCCGACGCCTACGACCCGCGCTACAAGAGCTGGCGCTTCGAGCATCTGCCAATTATCCCCGAGCGGTTCAACTATCACCTCGCTGAGCGGACCGCCGGGCAATTCAAGGTGATCAGGGGGCTGCTCAGCCGTAAGGACGTTGACCGCGTCGTCAACGCCTGCGACGCCGGGCGCGAAGGCGAGCTGATTTTCGATCTGGTCTACCGCCAGTCCGGATGCCGCAAGCCGGTCGAGCGCCTGTGGATCAGCTCGCTCACGCGCCAGGACATCATCGAGGGGTTCAGGAATCTCAAGCCGGCTGCCGATTACGCGGGCCTCCGCGCTTCGGCCCACGCGCGGCAGCAGTCCGACTGGCTCGTCGGCTTGAACGCGAGCCGGGCGCAGACGCTCAGCGCGCGCCGCGCCGGACACGACGGCGTCTTTTCGCTGGGCCGTGTCCAGACGCCGACGCTCGCCATCATCGTCAACCGCGACCGCGAAATCGCCGATTTCGTCCCGACGACTTATTATCAGGTCATCGCCGATTTCAAAGTTCCCGCCGGCAACTACCACGGCACGTGGTTCGGCAGGGACGGCAATCGGATTGCAGAGAAGGACGCGGCCGAGCGCATCGCTGAGAAAGTCAAAGGCCGTACGGGACAGGTTGAAAAGGTCGAAAAGAAAGCGGCCCGCGAGCGCCCGCCGCTGCTCTACGACCTGACGGCGCTGCAACGCGCCGCCAACGCACGCTATTCATTCACCGCCGCGCGCACTCTCGAACTGGCGCAGTCGCTCTACGAAAAGAAAGCGATCACTTACCCGCGCACCAGCTCCCGGCACCTGTCGTCAGGCGTGGCGAAGGAGATCGAGCGGCATCTGGCCGCAGTCAACTTCGGCCCGTATTCACAGTTTGTTGACGAAATTGTCGCCCGAGGCAAGCCATCACTCACCAAACGTCACGCGGACGACAAGCAGGTGACCGATCACCACGCGATCATTCCCACGACGCAGGCCGTCAGGCCCGAAGCGTTCGACGCTGACGAGAAGCGCATCTATAACCTCGTCGCCCGCCGCTTCCTCGCCGCCTTTTATCCCGACGCCGAGATCGAACGCACGACGATCATCACCGGCGTCGAAGGCGAGCGGTTCATGACCCGTGGCTCAGTGGTTCTCAAGCCCGGCTGGCGCGCCGTTGACCCGCCGGGCGAGAGCGCCCGCAAAACAGATGACGACGAAGATGACGCAGGCACGCTGCCGCCGATCAAACAGAATGACCCCGCCGAAACGCTCAACGCCGAAGCCGTCGAAAAGCAGACCAAAGCGCCGCCGCATTACTCGGAATCATCATTGCTCGGCGCGATGGAATCGGCGGGCAAGGCCATTGAGGACGAAGAGCTGCGCCTGGCGATGCGCGACGGCGGCCTGGGGACGCCGGCCACGCGCGCCGCGATCATCGAGACGCTGCTTGAACGCGAATACGTCCGGCGTGAAAAGAAGACGCTCGTCGCCACGCCCAAAGGCCGGCAGCTGATCGAAATGCTGCCCGTCGCCCTGCTCAAATCGCCCGAGCTGACCGGCCAGTGGGAGAGCCGGCTCGCGCGGATGGTGCGCAACGAATACGCGCCCGAGGTTTTCATGCAGGAGGTCAAAACGATGGTCGGCGAAGTGGTGCGCCAGATCGGCGCCACCGAGATGTCGCCGGGTGATGCGGGCGATGCGCCGAAGGAGAAGAGAGCCGTCACGAGACCCGATTACGCGCTCGATTGCCCGAAGTGCGCCGCCGAAAATCGCGCCGGGTTTCTGATCGAACGGCGCGGCGAGGCGGGCAGCTTTCTCGTCTGCTCCGAAGGCCGCCCGACCTGCGGCTTCATCTCCGACGTGCCGAGGAATGCAAAGCAGCGCAAAGCGATGGCCGCGACGAAATGCCCGGTCTGCAACGGCGTGATGCGCTTCCGCCTGCCGCGCGAAAAGGGCAAAGCGGCGATGCTTTCGTGCGTCCGTTATCCTGATTGCCGCGGGGCGAGATTCTTTGACGAGAAGAGCGCTCTCGAAGAACCGAAGCCCGCGCCCGCCGTGTCCGAGGTGAAATGTCAGAAGTGCGGCCAGCCGATGCTCAGGCGACAGGCGAAGAGTTCCGGCAAATTCTTCCTCTCCTGCTCCGGCTGGCGCAGCGACGGGACGGGCTGCGACGCGCCCACGGTCTGGCTGGATGAAAGTGGAAGGCCGCAGGCGGCGCGGGCGGAAGATTACGGGCCGCCCTGTCCGGGGTGCGGTGCGCCGACCGTTAAGCGTGGGCCGTCGAGCAACGGCAATTATTTCTGGTCCTGCACGAAGTGGCGCAGCGACGGCACCGGCTGTCGTGAAAAACCGATCTGGATCAACGAACGCTGAGCCGATGCATGCCGGATCAATCGGCCGTAATGACAGGCCCCCGCCATGAGATCTCCTGCAAAAGTCGTTTCGGATCTGACAGGCGGCGCGAAAACCGTAGCGCAAACTGTCGAGTTTGCGCGGCTTCGATCACGGCTGCTTGATGACGCGACGCAAACTCGACAGTTTGCGCTACGGTTTTCGCGGCTTCGGTTTCTTTTGGTGGATAAAGTAAAGGAGTCTGGCGATGCACATCCTGATTATCGGCGGGACAGGCTTTATCGGTCTGCCCGTCGCGCGATCGTTATTGCAGGCGGGCCACGACGTAGCGATCTTTCATCGCGGCCAGACGCCGGCTGAATTGCCGTCCGCAGCCAGTCACATATGTGGGGACCGGCAGCTACTTTCCGAGTTCGCCGATGAATTCAAGCGGCTCTCGCCGCAGGTGGTCCTCGACATGATTCCGTATGTCGAGCAGGATGCGCGCCGGGAAACCATTGAGGACTGGCAGGCGTTCCGGCAGAATTCCCCCGCCTGACACTACTGCGGCAAAGGCTCTGGCCCGGCTAATGAAATGAGACGGCGGGGGAGAGGCCGTGAAAGAGACCTGACGCCTCGGGCGCCGCAGGCCCGGGTCAGGCGTTGTACCGAGCGGCATTCGCCAGAATCCTGCCTTTGATCGCCCTGGCCCACCCGGTTTCCGCATCCGTTTTCGGATCAGGCTCAAGGACGAAGATGCTTGCCTCAGTCCCCGGCCTGACCTCAAGCTGAAGGTGGCAGATCACTTTCTCATCAATTCTTCCACCGAGGTGAGTGCAGCTGACCCACAGAACCTTCCAGTTCAGGTCCGCCCGTTCAATGATATTCTGAGCCAGTCTCTGTATTTCCCGATCCAGCCGATCCGGCCTGACAGCGCTCCGGGTCATGGTACTTCCTCCCGTCAATCAGTTGAGCAGTCATGCGGATGAGAACACAGGCGAAACTCCCCCGCTTCGGCCAGCGTCCCCACAAGGTACAATGGGGCTCTACTGATAAGTGAGGAAACAGGGAAAAAGGTTTCGCGTTGCTGATTGATTAAAATGGGAGGGGGCAGAAGACGCGCACATACTTCCTGCGGTCGTACCGTCTTCTGCCCTTGTGTATGGCTTTCTGTTCTTAAGTGTGCAAACCGGTGAAAAGGTTTCGTCGCCGCTGCCGGATTTTTTTCTGCCGGGTACGGCAGGCCCGCTCAGGAGACGGCGGATTTCGCCCCGACTACTTTATCCCGCGCGTCTTCCCACATGCGACCGGGCTTGAGCATGATGAGGGGCGGTCTGGTCAGCGCTTCCGGCACCCTCACGACGATCTCCTTGTTCTCCAGATGGTCTATTGCCGCTTTGGACTCATCCGCGCTGCCCGGCCCCGCGGCCCCGATAAAGGCGTCCTCACTAATGCCCTGCTGCTCAAATTCCTCGCGCTTGTCTGCCAGCAGACTCACAATGTGGTTCGCATTCTGCTCAATTCTGGCTTTGTCACGGTCTTTCATAGAACGCTCCTTTCTCCAAAGTTTCAGGGGAGGGTGGTATGACCGGATTATAGAACAGGAAGTGAACTTAGTCAGGCGCAATGAGATTGTGTCTGAGTTGAAGACATGGAATATGCGCCGAATGCGTGGCTGACTGGATGACCCCAGGCTGCTGCGGAATCAATCTGCGGCGGCGCAACAGTGACAGGCAATCATCTTCAATCAACTTCCTGAGCTGATCATCCGGGCTCACATTAAAATCGCCCGTGATGACCGGCAATTGATGACAACTCGGGAGCCGCATGGTAAAAAAATCCGATCACACGCTCATCTCTCTGAGCTAACCAACAGCTACAGTGAAGGTGTTATGCCAGTATCTCCGCAACAGGAGGTGACCCGGATGCTCATCAACTGGAGCAACGGGGATCAGTCCGCCCTCGACCAGCTGCTGCCGCTGGTTTACAACGAACTGCGCCAGGTGGCTGATCGTTACCTGCGTCGCGAACGGCCCGGGCACACCCTCCAGGCGACGGCGCTGGTTCACGAGGCGTGGCTGCGACTGGTGGATCAGCGGTCCGTCACGTGGCAGAGCCGCGCGCACTTCTTCGGCGTGGCCGCGAATCTGATGCGGCAGATTCTGATCCAGAGCGCCCGCGCCCGCCACGCCGAAAAGCGCGGCGGAGACGATCAGAAGCTTTACCTCGATGAGGTCGGCGAACTCTCTGACAAGCTCGTCACGGCTCAGCAACCCGACCTGATCGCGCTCGATGACGCGCTGAACGATCTGGCAACCGTCGCGCCTCAGCAGAGCCGCGTCGTCGAACTGCGCTTTTTCGGCGGCCTCTCAATCGAAGAGACGGCCGAAGTCCTTGGCATCTCCCCGGCCACCGTCAAGCGCGAATGGAACATGGCCAAAGCCTGGCTGCATCGTGAAATCAGTAAACAGTAACCGGAAGAATGAAGGATGAGGGATGAAGGATGAGCCGGGGTAGTTCCTGATTCATCCTTCATCCTTTCCCCTTATGAACCCCGAACGTCATCAGCAAATCACCGACCTGCTCGCCGAGGCGCTGGAGCTTGAGCCCGGCAAGCGCCCGGCGTTTCTCGAAAGCGCCTGCGCCGCCGACCCGCAGCTGCGGCGCGAAGTCGAATCGCTGATCGCCTCCTTTGAGCAGTCGCCGAGCTTCATCGAGACCCCCGCCTTCGCCGGCTCCCCCGGCCTGATTGATGGTTCGCCGATAGAAGACGGCGAGCCGATGGAAGGCCGGCGCATCGGCCAGTACCAGATCGTCCGCGAAATCGGCCACGGCGGGATGGGCGCGGTCTACCTGGCCGAACGCGCGGAAGAGTATCGCGAAAAAGTCGCGCTCAAGATCGTCAAGCGCGGGATGGATACCGATTTCGTCCTGCGCCGCTTCCGCCACGAACGACAGATTCTGGCCTCGCTGCATCACCCGAACATCGCGCACCTGCTCGACGGCGGCTCGACCGAAGACGGCCTGCCCTACTTCGTCATGGAGTACATCGAGGGCGAGCCGATTGACCAGTACTGTGACCACCACAATCTCCCTGTCATTGAGCGGCTGAAGCTGTTCCGCACGGTCTGCGCGGCGGTCTATTACGCGCACCAGAATCTGGTCATCCACCGCGACATCAAGCCGGGCAACATCCTGATCACGGCCGACGGGACGCCGAAGCTGCTCGATTTCGGCATCGCCAAAATTCTCAACCCCGAAATTTCGCAGACGGTGGAAAAGACCGCGACGATGATGCGGCTGATGACGCCCGAGTACGCCAGCCCCGAGCAGGTGCGCGGCGAACCGGTCACCACGGCCTCTGATGTCTATTCGCTCGGCGTGGTGCTGTATGAACTGCTGACCGGGCACAAGCCGTATCGGATCGCGAGCATCCTGCCGAGCGACATCGAGCGCGTCATCTGCGAGCAGGAGCCGACGCGGCCCAGCACCGCGATCAGCCGCGTTGAGGAGCGGATGACTTATGACGGCGAGAGCGTCCGGGTGACGCCGGAAGCGGTCAGCCGCACGCGCGAGGGGCAGCCGGAAAAGCTGCAACGTCGGCTGAGAGGGGACCTCGACAACATCGTGCTGATGGCGCTCAGGAAAGAACCTGGGCGGCGCTACGCCTCGGTCGAACATTTTTCCGAAGACGTGCGCCGCCACCTCGAAGGGCTGCCGGTCACCGCGCGCCGGGACACGATGGGTTATCGTGCGGGCAAATTCGTCCGACGGCACAAGGCCGGAGTGGCCGCCGCCGCCCTCGTCCTGCTGTCGCTCGTCACGGGCCTGGTCACCACGATCCTCTACGCGCGGCGGGAGCAGTCGCAGCGGGCCAGGGCCGAGCGGCTCCTCAATGACATGCGGCAGGTGGCCAACCAGTTCCTCTTCGAGTTTCACGACGCGATTGAAGTGCTGCCGGGCACCACACCCGCCCGCCAGCTGCTCGTCACGCGCGCACTCCAGGTCTATGACGAACTCGCCCGGGAGATGGCGAATGACCCGGCGGTGCGGCAGGATCTGGCGACGGCTTACCTGAAGGTCGGCGACGTGCAGGGACGGCCCGGCTTCCCCAACCTCGGCAACACGGCGGGCGCGCTCGAAAGCTACCGCAAATCGCTGGCGATTCGTGAATCGCTCCCGCCCGACCAGCGTTCAGGCATTGAAGCGCGCCGCGAACTCGCGACCAACTACGACCGCATCGGCGACGCGCAGCGCATGACGGGCGCCGCCGCGGGCGCGCTCGAAAGCTACCGTCAGGCGCTCGGCGTGCGCGAAGCCTTATGGAAAGCCGACCAGAACAATTCGCTCAACCGCCGCGATCTGGGGGTCAGCTACGAGCGCATCGCCGACGCGCTGGCGCAGACCGGCAAGCCGGCCGAAGCGTTCGAGAGCCAGCGCGAGGCCGTCACGCTGTACGAGTCTGTCTACTCGGCCGAACCGGATGACCCGGAGAACAAGCGGAAATTATTCATCGGCTACATCAAGCTGGGCGACCGGCTCCGGGGGACGGGAGACAAGGCGGGCTCGCTCGCCAGCTACCGCCGCGCGCTGCCGCTCGCGCAGGCGCTGGCCGCAGCCAACCAGCAGAACGCGCGCGCGCAGCGCGAACTGTCGGTCTGCCATGAAAAGATCGGGAACGCACTGGCGGCGCTGAAAGACGCAAGTGGTGCGATTGCGAGTTACCGCGAGTCGCTCAGGATTCGCGAGGGGCTCGCCCGAAGTGACCCGAAGAATGCCGAGGCGCAGCGCGACCTGTCGAACGCTCACACCAAGATGGCCGACATGCAGGCCGCGGCGGGCGACACGGCGGGCGCGCTCGCGAGCTACGGCGAGGCCCTGAAAATTGACGAACGTCTGTCAAAGATGAACGAGTCGAACATGCAGGCCCTTCAGGATCGGGCCAACAGCCACGAGCAGATCGGCAACCTGCTGGCCACGCGCGGCAAACTCGCCGAAGCGCTGGGGCAGCACGAGCAGGCCATGAAGCTGCGAAAGGCGGTCTCGGAGAAGGATCACGAGGATACGGACGTGCGGCGCGAACTGGCCACTTCATTCGCCCGGCTCGGCGAAATCAGCGCGACCCTCGCGCGCCGTGCCCCCGCCGGCGAGCAGCAGAAGCGCTGGGGTGAGGCGAAAGAGTGGTATCAAAACAGTCTGGACGTGCTGAACGATTTGCAGAAACGCGGCGCGCTCGGCCAAGCCGACGCGGGCGAACCGGAAAGGATCGCCGGCGAAATCGCGAAGTGTGATGCGGCGCTGAAGAAGTGAACAGCGTGGTTCAGTACCGGGAGTGGCAGCGACCGGGTGTCCTGTCCAGGCACGCATTCCCGGAACTCCCGGTCGCTGCCACTCCCGGTACTGAACCACGCTGTTTATCTCGCTGCTGCCGCTTTCTCGCGCGGCCTGCCCCTGAATGCCGCAGCCGCCTGTCCCTGCTCGCGGCGAATCTGGTTGAGCCCGTCCTGAATGAAACCGAAGATCGCCATCCACGCCACGGCGATCAGCGCGACGTATTTGCCGTAGTACGGCAGCTGGAACGGCGAGTTCCAGATCATGTGCAGCGCCATCGCCAGAGCGAAGACGCGCAGGAATCTTTCATCCTTGAGCATCGAGAAGGTGAACGGCTGGTCCCCCCGCACCTTCCAGAGCGCGGCCCCCACGAGCGCCGTCCACGCCACATGCCCGCCCGGCGTGAGCAGGCCGCGGACCAGGATGCTGTCGAGGATGCTGTCGAGGTCAACTACGCCGAAGCTGTACAAGTCCATCCCGTCGCGGAACGCGTACCCGGCCGATTCAAAGGCCGCAAATCCCGCCCCCACGGCGCCGCCGAAGAGCAGCCCGTTGAGCGTCCAGCGGTACTTCGTCTTGTAAACAATAATCAGCAGCGCCAGCAGCTTGCCGGTCTCCTCGACGATGCCCGCCCGCGAAGCGCCGAGCCAGTTGAGCGATTTGCCCACCATCTCGAAGCCGAAGAGCGAAGTGATCAGTGAGGCGACGCCGCCGATGAGCAGCATCCTGATCACCTGATGGAGCGAGACGTTCCGCGGCGCGTTCATCTCGAAGTAGAAGATCACGACCGTGATCGGGATCGCCGACGCCCCGACCATAATCAGCCCCGGCAGCAGGTTGTTATTCTCAAACTGCCGGAAGGCGAAGACGAAGCCGACGTAGACCATCACCGTCAGCACGAGCGCCTTGAAAAAGACCCACGGCTTCGGCCAGTTCGTGTCAATCTCCATCAGCTCCGGCGTGTTTTTGCTCGTGCCGATGGCGAAGAGTTCGGTGACGTCTGCCTCCGGGCGCTTCTGCGAGACCTGAGAGAAGACTTCCTTGACGTTCAGGCCCTCGGGGTGTTCGAGCCCGATGGAGGAGTTGATGAAACGCCACGCCTGCCCGAACAGTCCTCCGGCGTCGCGCGGGGCCGGGCGGCGCGCTTCGGCCTGACGTTCAAGGTCGAACTGCCAGACGGAGCGGCCCGCCCTGAGCTGCCGGCCCGGTTTGAGCGAGCCTTCGGGCGTGTGAACGCCGTCCACGTAGACTCTGGCGTTCGCCGAGGCCCGAAAGGTCAGCCGGCCGTCAACCACCTTGAGCTTCACGCGTTCGGGGCCGAGGTCCTCATCGTCGCTGAGCAGCCCGCACGACGCCGAGGTGCCGAGCAGCACGGAACGCTCGCCGAGCGCCAGCCGCTTGCCCTTGTCGGGGCCCGAGATGCAAAAGAATTCTCCTCTTGTCTCCATCGCTTTGATCCTTTCTGTCTCTGCTCCGGCGCCGCGCCCGCGCTACCGGGTGAGCATCGCCAGCTTCGAGGTGAGTTGTTCAGTCCTGAATTTAGCCTTGAGGTCGAGGTTCTGGTTGAGCCGCGCTTCAAAGTAAACGTCCGGCCCGGCGCTGAGCAGCGTCCCCTTGATCGCCGCGCGGTCAAACGTCACCTTCCACACCGCCGCGTACCCGCCGAGGCCCTCCATCTTTTTCGCCGGCACGATGACGTCGTCGTCCTTCGCGTTGTAAAGCACCGCGTCAAACGGCCGCATCCGCCGCTCGGCGTCGTTCGCGCCGATCAGTCGGCCCGACCCGATCTTCTGCCCGAGCGTGACCATCACGTAGTAATGCTGCTGATCCACGTCGAGCAGCAGCCCGGCCAGCTTCGTCGCCTGCTCCGGCGTCAGGTTGCGGTCGAGCATTTCGAGCCGCGCGAAGGCGCGCGCGAACTGCTCGTCCACCCAGTAGACGCCGAGCGTCGCGAACTGCCGCTTGAACCACCCCTGCAACGAGCCGCGCACGTCCTCGCTCGCCGCGTGCGCCTCGACGATCTTCTGAGCTTCATCTTTCGACCAGTTGAGGAACCCGACGTCGCCCTTCGAGACGAGCGAGAAGCGGTCGAGGTAATCGCTCACGCCGAGCTTGTCGTCTTTCAGGTCAACGCCGAAGTCCCAGACGTCAATGATGTCGACGTTGGTCGAGGCCTGCGCGCCCGGATTGCCTTCGACGAAGCTGTACTCGCCCGAGGGCAGGTCTTCGCGCGGCGTGATGCGATACAGGTCCTTGACGTCGGTCGGGCCGATGTCGCAGAGGACCTCGTCCTGATTCTGCTCGCGGCTGAACATAATCGAGAGGTTCGAGACCGTGCGCTGGTCGAAGCCCTGGCCGGTGATCTTGCAGTGAATGAGCTTGTACTTCGAGACGTCGCGGCTCGGCGGGAAGAAAGCGTAGAAGGCCGGGCGGCGCGCCTCGAAGCGCGTGTCGGAGTGGGCGCCGGGGATGTTGATGTCAATCTTCTGACGGACGAAGGGGACTTTCGTGGCGAGCAGGCTGCGCCACTTGCTGTGCTGGACTTTGGTCTGGATGCGCCCGATGGGCAGCAGCTTTCCACCCTGCTCGGCGTACAACCCGTAATTCTGCGGGGCGGTTTTGATCGCAGCCCTCGGCGGTGGCGGCGGAGTCGGCTTCGGGCGAATGAGGATCGTCGCGCCGGCGGCGACTTTGGCGAGCGACTGATGGACAGGCTCTTCCGCGGGCTGAGCCGCCGGTTGGGTGGCCGGCTGCGCCGGCGGAGTAGTCGTCCGCGTCCTGCCCGCTGATTCTTTTTGCGGCGCGGGCGTGGTCGGCGAAGGTCCGTCAGGCGCGGCCGCCGGGTCCATCATCACCTTCAGCAGGCGTTCGCTGACGCCGGCTTTCTGGAGCAGCAGGATGCCGTCGGTCGAAAGGTCGAAGTTCGTTTTCGACTGCCTGATCTTCGCGATGATGATCTCGTCACTGACCTTCGCCTGCACCAGCCGGATGACGTCCTGATTGGTCATCGCCGCCGCTTTCGGCCTGGCCTGAGCCGGGGCGCGGGTCGCGCCTCGTTTCTGCATCGAAGCCTGAAACGGCAGGGCGATGCCGAGGGCCGCCGTGAAAACCACGCTGAAAGTAATGACGCGCTTGCTGAACATATAGTCTCCTCCGAAGATTTCAGTCCGCGCCCCCACGGTGATGAGCCGGTAAAGCCGCGGAAAAATGTGTGGCCGGTCTTTCATCCTTGAGCTGTGGTTTTGCCTCCCCACCAGCACATGTGCAAAACGCCGGGCAATCGGCTCACGCGATTGAAATATTGCGAAGGCCCGGTGCCCGGCCGATGCGCGCGAAGAGTTTGCCTGATGCGCCACACCCGGCAGCGTGGCCTGTCGCGCGCGCAATAAAATCCACCCCGGGCATTGATAAGGGCAGAGGAATGATAATGAGGCGACGAGACAAAAACCGGACTTTCACAGTCATTCCTCCTTTGGCAGAAGGGCTGCGCCTTCCACTCAGCGTGCCGGGCCGATGCGGAAGAGCAACTCGTGACACAAGGGTTCGATGGACTATGGCGCTGTCCTGCCGGCTGTTTATTGCTACGGCGTGATTTCAGCCGCCGTGGCGGCTGATCAATTACGACCTTTTGTTTGTGGAGTAGGGAGTTGATCGGCTGGGCGCCGCCAACTCCGGATATGCGAGACGGGCTGATTGTGCATCGGCTCGTCTCATGTGATCAAGCGCCCGCTGCACGCCACCCGCGGAATCCGGCGGAATTAATAATGACGAGGCCAGACAATCAGCCTCCGGCAGTTGCCTGCCGAAGGCGGGCAGGCGGCCCCGGATCAATTGATCTGCTACCTCGTTCTTTCCAGCCGCCCGGCGCGATTGGGGTTTGACCACAATTTGACGCCCGTGGCCTGTGACAGGAAGTTTTGTTTGAAGAATTCCCAGTTGGTCTCGGCCACACAATCCTCCGGGTTCAGTTTCTGCCGGAGCGAAAGGATCGCGCCGCGCGGGTCGATGTTGGTCACGATGGCGCTGTGCAGGTAGGGCGAAAACGTCCCGGTGTCGCCCGTCAGGATGATCACGTCGCCCAGGTGCGCGTTCGTGATCCGGCCCTGCGCGTCATACTCCACGGGGACCGACTGGTAACCGGCGGCCCTGAGGTCGGCTTCTCTGATGATGGATGTCGAACCGTCGAGCAGCCCCGAGGGCGTCTTCCCGTTGATGAAGGTCTTCGTGTAGTAATGACAGTTGAAATCGTTCTGAGGCTTGTCCTTGAGCAGGCCGTCAACCCGCAGGTCGGAAGCCGCCAGATCCACGCAATCGCTGCGCGGCTGCACCGGCTTTGGCGTGGGCGACGGCTTCGGAGTCGGTTTCGGAGTCGGTTTCGGTGCCGGCGTCGGCGCAGGCGTCGGTAATGTCCTGGGTGTCGGTGACGGCTTCGGAGTCGTTTTGCGATTGATTACGTCGCTGACGACATCGCCGATTATCCGCCCCGGAATCGGCGAGCCGCCTTTCGGATTTGTCCTGTTATTTGCCCCGCCGTTGGCCGCAAAAACATCCCCGGCGGTGCAGGTATTCGGGTTGTAATTGGGCGTGTTTTTCGTCGTCCTGCAGGTCTTGTTTCCGCCCTTGCCATGATTGACTCCCTGCGTGCCAGTCGTCTTTGTCGTGTTGGCGCGACCGTTGGAGGCGAAGACGTCGCCCGTCTGCCCACTGGGCCTGCCTGACGGGCGGCCTCCGCTGGATTTCTGCATGGACGCGCGGAACGGCGCGAAAATAACCAGCGTGACAAACAGCATGACGCTGACAGTGGTGATGCGTGTGTGGGGCATACAATCTCCTTGCCGATGCGATCATCAGGAAAATCCGGTGTCGTAAATCTTCCGGCAGTTAAGCCGGTCTCTGATCCGCTCAGTCTTACTGTTTTCTCTTTTTGATGATTCCGCCAATCGCCTCAATCACTCTGATTGTCTTGTCCATCTTGCCGGGCGTCGGAGTCGGGGTTGGACGCGCTGGCGGAGCCGGTGCCGGTTGATGCTGCGGCTGCACGGGTCTCGCGGTCGGTTGCGGCTGGCTGTTGCTGGCGACCTGGGGTCGCGATGGTCTGGGCTTCGGAGTCATTGCCGGTTTTGTGCGCGGCTCGGGCTTTTCCTCGGCTGCCGCCGCCGAAGTCGGCGCTGGCGGCAGATCCGATTCGCGGGCGAGAGGTGTGACCGCGGGAGCGACTGGCGCAGGGTCGTTCGCCGGGGCAGTGGCAGGCTGAGTCGTCACAGACTGCGGGCCATTGTATCTGGCTGGGGCGGGCTGATTGCCACCGCGCAGTGCGGAAACTCCGAACGTCAGCGCCAGCATGGCGGCTGCCGCGCCGCCGTAATGCTTCCAGTTGAGCGGGCCGAGCCGCGATTCGACCTGCTGCCGCACCGTGACAAGGAACGCGGGCAGCTTCAGGGTGAAGGTGCCGGTCGTGGAATCGAAGCCCGAATTCCTGCCCGACGATTGTGGCATCCGCGTCCCCTTGATCAATTCGTCGGAGCCCGGCCAGTCGGAACCGAAGTCCTCTTCGCCCAACCCCGCGGCCTGTCTGGTGGCTTTGATTTCCGGCTCGGCTTTCACGACGGGCTGAACCGGTTCGGGTCTGATCGCGGCTGCCGGGACGGCGGAGATCAGGGCGGCGCGGAATTCGGCGGCTGATTGAAAACGAGCAGCCGGATCCTTGGCGAGCGCGCGCATCACGGCCAGCTCGACCGGGAGCGGGATGTCGCCCTTGAATTCGCGCGGCGCGGGCGGTTCATCTTCGACCTGGGCGCGCATCAGCTCGTAATCGCTGTGGCATTCAAACGGCACGCGGCCCGTGAGCATTTCGTAGAGCAGGATGCCGAGCGAGTATATGTCCGCCCGCGCGTCGGTCTCCATCCCGCGCATCTGTTCGGGCGACATGTATTCGAGCGTTCCGATCAGCCGCCCGGTTTTGGTCTGCCGCGCCGTGCCGAGGACGCGCGCGATGCCGAAATCCATGACCTTCACATCGTCACCGGCGGCGAGCATGAGGTTGGCGGGCTTGATGTCGCGGTGGATGACGCCGAGCGCGTGCGCGTGCGCGATGCCTTCGAGCGCCTGACAGAACAGGCGCACGGCGCGCTCGACCTCAATCGCGCCGGACTGTTTGATGAGTTCATCGAGCGTCCGGCCGCGCACAAACTCCATGACCATAAAGAAGTCGTCGCCGTGGCGCAGGAAGTTATAAAGCGTGGCGACGTGCGAATGGTTGAGGCGGGCGAGCGTGACGGCCTCCGAGCGGAAGCGCGCGACGAGTTCCGGCTGGCGCGCCAGTTCGGGCCGGAGCGCCTTGACGGCGACTTCGCGTTCGAGCATCAGGTCGCGCCCGCGGTAAACGGCGCCCATCCCGCCTTCGCCGATCTTCTGTTCGATTCTGTAACTGCCGATGACTTGTCCGATCATGGTGCCACCTCGCTGGATTAATGACTGAGTTGTGATCGCATTGTTTTTCTGCTCTCACCAGCACATGTGCAAAACGGCGGCGAATCGGCTCACCCGGGAAAAAAACCGGAATGGGGTGGCCCATTCCGGTCAGTGGAGGACGAAGAAAAGATTAGAATGAAGCGTAAGGGTACTCCCGGTCAGCGGAATTCCAGCGGCGAGAGAGTCACTGCGTCATAGATCAGGTTTTTCTGACCGGGTCGCTGCACATACCGGACCTGTTTGAAAATGGCCTCTTTTGTCAAATGGCTGACGCCGATCTGAAAGCCTGACGCTGTAGATTCGGCAACGAGCCACGTCTGACCTTCCCAGTCGAAAGCGAGCCCGTTGCGGTTCTCGAACTTCCCCCGGGGCACGGCCACAGTGATGTGCTTCGGGCAGTAGAGGAACAGATAATCCTCGCCCGCCTGTTCGAGCAGCGAGCCGAGCAGGATGGCCTTGTTGCTGCAATCGGTCCGGTGGCTCATGAGCGTTTCGTTCGGGCGCTTGAGCGTTTCTGCCGATGCGAGCGCCTCGGTCTGGTCATAGGCGATCTCCTGTGACACGAAATCCAGGAGCCGCTGAATCCGCTTCTCCCGCGCCATGGGGTCGTCGGCCGGGATGTCTTTTGTCAGGTCCTCACCCAGTCGTTTGAGTGAAGGCTCGCCGGGCCGGGCGACCATCACGCCATGATTGATGAACGAGACGCGCCGCGTGCGGTCGAGCGGATTGAGCTTCCCGCCGTACACACTGCGGCTGGTGATGAAGTCGGCCAGCTCAGGCAGGCGGAGCGTGTAAGTGGCCCGCTGGAACTGGAAGCTGAGGGGCGACTCTGAATCGAACCTGATATTTTCGACCGATGTTTTGAAGAAGAGCCCCCGTTCCGCGCCCTTCGGTATCGAATACCTGCCGAGCCACAACCGGCCCTCCTCTTCGCGCGCAATCTCAATCCGCGCCGGATCAGTCATGAAGCGTGCCGCCGCCTGCCCGATGCGTTGTTGTGCGGGCTCGCCCGCCGGCAGTGAGAAATACACTTCCCGGTCGTCGAGTTGATAGAGTTCCAGCC
Organism: Blastocatellia bacterium; assembly: GCA_035652435.1. Lineage (GTDB taxonomy): Bacteria > Acidobacteriota > Blastocatellia > RBC074 > RBC074 > DASRDU01. Next base: position 16,934 of record DASRDU010000183.1, on the reverse strand, counting down.
GCACTGCGCCCAGAAGCTGCTGCTCGAAATCCCGCCCGGCAAAGCGCGGCTGCGCCAGATAAGAGAGCAGGTGCGAGCGCAGTGTTTCCGGCGCGTAGCGCGCGGCCTCGGCGCTGGCCGCCTTCACGCCCGACCCGTGGCGCTGCCGCGACGCGGGCATCATCCGGAAGGCCATCACCAGCGCCAGCACCCCGCCGAGGATGGCGACGATTACGCCACAGAGTGTGAGCAGCTGCCTGTAATCAGACGGCTCGGCCCGGTCTGATTCATCCGGCCTCTTTTCCGGTTCGAGAATGCTGTATTGCGGCATCCGGCTCCTTTGTCATCCCTGCTCACTCACGACCAGTTTTGACTCGCGGGTTTCGCGAATGGTCGCGGATTCATCCTCAGCTTCCGCGTCCGCCAGCCTGACCCGCAGCACGCCCACTGTGATGTTGTCATGCCCGCCGCGTTCGCGTGCCAGCGCGATCAGTTTTTCGCACGCCGGGTGTGGCTCGGCCGCCGTCACTCGCCCCCTGATTTCTTCGTCGGTAACCAGGTCGTAAAGGCCGTCGGAACATAGCACGAAATGATCCCCGTCACGAACGGGAAAAGAGGTCTTCCACGTCGCGACGCGGACCTCGGGCTGGGTGCCGAGCGCGCGGAGGATGATGTTTTTATCGGCGTGCCGGCGGGCGTCTTCGAGCGTCATCCTGCCCTGCCGCACCATCTCCATCACGGCCGAATGGTCTTCGGACATCAGAAAGATTTCGCCGCCGCGCACGAGGTAGAGCCGGCTGTCGCCGACCTGCGCCGAATAAGCCGTGCCCTCGCGAATCACGAGCGCCGTGCAGGTCGTGCCCATGCCGTGCAGCCGGTCATTCTGTCGCGCTGCCTGATGGATCGCGCGGTTCGCGGCGTGAAAGGCCTCTTCCAGCGCGGCCTGCGGCGGCCGGTCGCTCTCGTAATAGACCCGGGCGATGATTTCGACCGCTTTGCTGCTGGCGATTTCGCCCGCCGCATGTCCGCCGATGCCGTCGGCCACAAGCGCCAGGACGCCTTTGCCGGCCAGCAGCTCCCGGTCATCCGGTTGCCGATAATAGCAGCGGTCTTCGTTGACCAGGCGCGCACACCCCGGGTCGCTGAGCAGGCCGGCCGTGACTTCGACCGCGGGCGGACAGGCGTCGTTCGTCCCCGGCCAGGTCGGGCGGGGAGCGCCGGGGGCGGGCGCGGCGGCAGGTTTTTTCGCCGGAGTTTTTTTCCAGAATTTCAGCATGACTTATTCCTGAAGATAAGCCGTCAGATTTATCTCAACGGCTCGGCGTAGACCTTCTTGTTGTCGGTCACGAAGATGTTGACCGGCTTGCGCAGGCCGTCGCGCCGGAGTTCGAAATTGAGCCGCTCGCCGACGCGCGCGGGGATCTCGTAAGGCGTCGTGCCGAGGTAGCGGTCGTTCTGATAAAGCTCGGCGGGGCCGTCAGGCGTTTCGATCCGGATCGAGCGCACGTTCGGATCATTCAGGAGGAGTGAGCCGAGCGTCCACCAGCCGATGACGAGCGCCAGTACGCACGCCGCCAGCACTGGCAGCCTGCGCCCGCGCAATTGCTCCCGCCAGCTTTCCTCGAACCGCTGAAAGAGTGGCCGGAAGTGTTCAATCAATGGCGACAGGGACGTGATCGGGCGCGTGGGTGGCGCGCCGGAATTCACCCGGCGAAGATCCTCAAGGAGATCCGTCACGGACTGGTAACGGTCTTCGGGTTGCTTTTTCAGACAGCGGTGGATGAGCCTGAGGACTTCGCGCGGGACAGCTCTTTTCAATTCCGGGGGCGGAGTGAACGCGGCCTTGTTGATCTTTTCATACAGCGTGCCGAAGGTGTTGGCCGCGAACGGGACTTCGCCGGAAATCATTTCGTAGAGCAGAATGCCGAGCGCCCAGATGTCTGAGAGGTGGTCGCCTTTGCCGGTTCTGAGTTGTTCGGGCGAGAGGTATTCGAGCGTGCCGACGACCATCCCGGTCTTCGTCATCTTCGGGGTCGTGTCAGCCCTGGCGATCCCGAAATCGAGCAGCTTCACGCGGCCGTCAGGGGTGATCCTGAGGTTGTGCGGTTTGATGTCGCGATGCACGATGTCGTGATGGTGAATGTACTGGACCGCTTCGAGCGTCTGCTCGAAGATTCCGAGCGCCTGGGCGAGCGGCAGCGCCCCGTGTTTTTTCAGGTGGTCGGAGAGCGTGTACCCCTCGACGTATTCCATCACCAGACAAGGGCTGCCTTCCCATTCAAGCAACTCATAAAACCTGACGATGTTTGGGTGGTGCAGGCCGGAATGGATGCGGGCTTCGTTGATTATCCGGGCGAGCGCTTTGTCATCCTGGGCCGTCTGGTTCAGCACCTTGATCGCCACGACCTGATGGCGGGTCGTGTGAACGGCGCGGTAGACGCGGCCCATGCCACCTTCACCGGAAACATCCACCACGCGATACGGGCCAATCGCCGCCGGTTGTCGGGTTGCTGCCGTGTTCATGGGCTTTCTCCCTGAAGACAAGGCCCGGCAGGATGGAACCGGTGAAATCCGCTTCCTCCTGCCGGGCCGCTGCTGTTTTCTTTGTTACTTCGGGGTCGTGGTCATCAGTTCCAGCGCGTAGCGGATCGGCACGGCGAATGAGACCTGACCGCCGCTCGACTGCGCCCCGGCGAAGTAAATCCCGATCACCCTGCCGCGGTCATCGAAGACCGGGCCGCCGCTGTTGCCCCCGCCGGGGTTAGCGGTGACCTGATAGGCGTCCCCGATATCGCTCGTGACGCTCTCCCTGCCTTCACCGCTGCCCTGCTTGTCGCGCAGGACGCGGCCGATGTTGCCGGTCGTCAGACTCGGGTCGGGAATGACCCTGTTCTGCGACTGCGTGTTGAATGGATCCTGCGAGCTGACGCGCCCCCAGGTGATCGGTGAAACCGCCGGGTAGCCAAGGACGGCAATCGCGTCGCCCACTTTGATCGAGTCGTAGTTGTCGTAGAGTTCGCACTTGGTCACCGCCCCGGGCATATCAATCTTAAGCATCGTCACGTCGTGGCGGTCGGAGATGCGCGCCACCTTGGCCGGGATCGGCGTCTTGTTGAGCGGGAAGGTGACGTTGAGGTAATCGTGCCGGCCTTCGACGGCCCAGCGCGCGCCTTGGCTGCCGTATTGCCGGGTGTTGCCGGGGACCCAGCTGAGGGCCGGGTTGACGAGCATCGGGCTGCCGTCGGCGTTGGTCTTCATGACATAACGACCGCCCGGGCCGGGGACATAGACCACGCCCGGGTAGGCGCTCTCAGGATACCGGTACCTCGTCATCCACCCCGCGCCGACGTGGCGTGCTGTCAGGATGAAGCCGTCGCTGGTCGTAACGAATCCGGTCCCGCTGCCGCTGCCGCCAATCGGGACGCTGCCCTTCGCGTCGTTGGTCAGCCAGGGTTCATAAGTCCCGTCGTCGAGTACCACGTAGACGGCGACACTCTGGCGGTTGTCGTTGACGATCCGGTGTTCGTCGCCCTTCTCATCCTTCCACAAATTGGAAATGTAGGCGTGATTGACCGACCCCCCGGTGCGGGTGTTGATGAGTTTCCAGCTGACATCAATCTGGACGACGGCGTTCCGGTTCATCTCGGCGATCTGCCCCGGGGTGAGCGCGCAGTCCGCGCAGGGACGCGGGCGCATCGCCCACGCGGCGACGGCGACGAGGAGCGCGACGGCGGCGACTCCGTAAAGCACTTGTTTGCGCGTCTGCTGCTGCTGCCGCGAAATCACGCGCTCGAACGTGGCCTTGCCGACCGGGGCGTGCGTGCCCTTGCTCCTGCCGTCACCGCCTTGTTCGCTGCTGACGACGGACGATGAGGAACTGCCACTGAGCGAGCCCGTGCGCGTGGCCGGAATCGAGGCGGAACCCGTCATTGACAGGCTGCCGCTGTTGGCCGCGGTGCGTGTCTTTTTAATCAGGCCTTCCGGGCGCGGGTCGCAGTCGAATTCCAGTTCCGGGCCGCCAGCGCCGAACTGGATGACGTCGCCGGGCATGATCCGTACGGGCGTCGTGACGCGCTGCTTGTTGACGAAAGTCCCGTTGCGGCTGCCGGGGTCGGTGAGCATAAACACGGTCTGATCGGCGGCGTCCTGCGCGATCCGGGCGTGCTGCCCGCTGACCAGATCGTCAATGTCGGCGTCGTAGCGGACGGTGCAGGACGGCAGGCGTCCGATGGTGATTTCGGGGACCTGGCTGAGCGCGAACGACTCTTCGTGATTCGCCTTCGAGCCCGTCAGGTGCCTGAGAATGATGCGTTCGACTTTAGCTTCCATGATGTCCTCCATGTCACGCGGTTGGTGTCAGTCAGTTTTGAATGCAGATTCGCGGGTTTCTTTTCCCCTTCACCAGCACATGTGCAAAGCGGCGGGAAAAAGGCTCACGCGCCCGGCGAATTTTTTTGGCCACCAGTAAAACTCGCGCCCCCGATTGGCGTTTGCCCCCGACCCGGTGTAACTTCTTTGAGTCTCCGCAGGTCATTAGTGCGAAACCAAAGGGCGTATTGTGAAAGCCCCTCTCACCGCCGCAGGAGCAGAGAACGCAGAGATTGCTGTTTCCCTCTGCGTAGTCTCTGCTCTCTCCGCGCCTCTGCGGTGAAAGCCCCTCTCACACCAGGTCGCCCCTCGGATGACCTGCTTCTGACATCAGTCACCGGACTTCTGTCCGGATCACCATCATTTTTCGGAGCCGCCTATGAAACCCACTCGGAAGATCAACCGCAGATCGTTTCTCAACCAGGCCACTACAGTGGTGCTTGGTGCCGGCACGCTCGGCAGCACCGCCCTTTCATACAACCGAATTCCGGGCGCCAACGACCGCATCTCGCTCGGCCACATCGGCGTCGGGCGCCGGGGCAGGGAACTGGCCTGGATCGCCGGGAAGCTGAAGTCCATGAATGTCGAGATGACCGCCGTCTGCGACCTCTGGAAAAACAACCGCGAGGAAGCCGCCGCGAAAGCCACGGAGGTTTACGGCAGGGCGCCGCGCGTCTTCCAGTACATGGAGGAGCTGCTCGCCCTCAAAGACGTGGACGCGGTGCTGGTTTCGACCGCCGATTTCCAGCACGCGGCGCACCTGAAAATGGTGGCCGAGGCGGGCAAGGATTGTTACTGCGAGAAGCCGATGGCCAATGACCTCGCGGAGGCCAAAGCCGCCCGCGACGCGGTGCGCGCGCGCAACCTCGTCGTGCAGATCGGCACGCAGCACCGCAGCGAGCCCTACCAGATCGCCGTCCACGACTTCATCCGGACGGGCGCGCTCGGCGAGGTCAGCAAGGTCGAGATCGTCTGGAACTACCACGGGCCGCGCTGGCGCGGTCGCACGGAGGTCAGCCAGATTCGCGAGCAGGACACGGACTGGCGCCGCTGGCTCCTCAAAAAAGCCTGGCGGCCCTTCGACCCGAAAATGTATTTCGAGTTCAGGCTCTACCGGGATTTCTCAAGCGGCATCGCGGACCAGTGGATGAGCCACGGGATTGACCTGATTCACTACTTTCTCGACGACCACTTCCCCCGCTCAGTCGTCGCGTCGGGCGGGATCTTTGCGTGGAAAGACGGGCGCGAGAACCCGGACACGTTCCAGGCGCTGCTCGAATACCCGAAAGGCTTCCTCGTCAGTTACTCGACGAGCTTCGGCAACGACAGCGACAGCTTCACGCGGATCATGGGGAAAAAGGCCACGCTCATCAACATGGGCGGCGAAGGCAGCCCGCGGTGGAAATGGGTCGAAGAGAAGGGCACGCACGAGGACGACCCGGGGATCAAGCGCGCGGAAAAATACGTCACCCTGCCGGGCAACGACGCGATGCCGCCGAGCTTCATCAGCGATAACGACCTCTCGCACATGACGAACTGGTTCGAATGCCTGCGCAGCCGCAAGCAGCCGAACGCGACCGTCGCGCATGGTTTTGCGCACTCGGTGGCAGTGATTATGGCCGCGCGCGCATACCGGGAGGGCAGAAAGCTCTACTGGGATCCCGAGACCGAAGCGATCCTCGACCACCCGCCGAAGACACGCGGCCTGACCGGCTGATTGCGGGCACTGACTCGTCTAAAAAAGAGGCGGGTGTCTCAGGCAGGCCGGAAGCGGGTCTTTGTGTAGCAGGGGTCAGGGTGAAAGGCAGGTGATTCGTTTTTCGCCTCGCCCGGGCGGGTGATGAGTGCCTCTCGGGCACTGGGCGAGACCGAATCATTGAGGAAGAGAAAGAAGAAAAGGGCGACTGGTGGCCCCGAACCGATACCGCCGAACAACCCATTCAAACTACGGCACCGGTCAACCAGCCGCCCTCATTCCGGTCACCATGATTGCGATTCTGGTGCCACGGCCGGAGGGAAAAGCCGACGCGCAACCGGGCGCGGGAAACAGGGCGCTTAGCATCCCTGCCGGCCATTCCCCGGGCGGGTACAGGTGGCCGGCAAGACAGAATTCGTCATCACCGCAATGACGGGTTTTGTCGGGTTCGTGAATCGGACGTGAGCAGCCGGCCGGGCCAGGCGGGGTTGCTTCACGGCTCGCGTTTATTTGAAAGGGTTATGTACGCTCCTGAACGGTCGGCTGTGGAGAAAATACTCTCACCTGTATTGTCTCGTTACGAGACCGACGCCCGCGCTGATTGCGCGCAATTCGGCGCTGGCGGTTGATAAACGGGAACTTCCGGCCACGCCGGGCCGGCACCGACCGACTGGCCCGCTGATTGCACTTGGTCAGATCAGGGCAGTGTTCACATTGGTGGACACTGCCTTGTTATTTTGCAAAGCTGTTATTGAAGGCATCCGTCATACTCAGTGAGTGGGATGCCTGATATTCTGCTGGCGAACTCCCCTGCTCCCCCTGATTTACTCTTATCGTTTTTGTATACACGTGAAGAGGTGCATATGTGGAGGCCGTCTGTCCTGATCGCTGAAGATAATGATGACCTGCGTCAACTCTATATCCTTACCCTGTCCTGCCGGGGCTTCGAGGTCAGGATGGCCAGTGACGGGAGGGAGGCGCTCGATGAACTCAGGCAGCGCCGCCCCGACGTGCTGGTTACCGACGTGATGATGCCGCAGATGGACGGGGTCGAGCTGATCAGGCAGGTGAGGGAGGAGCCGGAGCTGAAGGATCTGCCGATCATCGCCTTCTCGGCCTTCCCGGATTACCTCTCGAAGGCTTATCTGAGCGGGGCTACGGAGACCATCCGCAAGCCGATGGATCTGGACGCCCTGTTCGACGCGCTCCTCAGAGTGCTGCCCCAGGGGAAGACACTGGAACACTGAAGATGCTCCCCAGTGCCGGAGGGGATCACTGGCCTCCGGCCGTCAGGGCGGTGAGTACAGGCGAGAAGACTCACCGCCCTCATCAGACCCGACAAGATCGCTGGCAGGCCCGTTCGCCATCATGACGCGAAACCTTTCCGGGTTTTTCACACATGAAAGTGTAAGGGGAAAGTTTCAGTCCCTGCGCTGGCTTTCCCTCACCTCCCTGACGTTTCCCCGCCGCCATCCCCGCCCGGCTCTCCCGGTCAGCTCTTTAACCGCCCCGGCCAGTGAGGAGGAGTTTTTATGTGGAGGCCACGTGTTCTCATCGCCGAGGATAACTGCGACCTGCGTCTGCTCTACACCTTCATGTTGTCCGGCGCGGGGTTCGATGTCAGCACTGCGGATGACGGACGGGAAGCGCTCGCCTCTCTCAGAGAAGCCCGCCCTGACGTGCTGATTACTGACATTCAGATGCCGGTCATGGACGGCCTCGAACTGATCAGGCGGGTGAGGGATGAGACGGAGTTGAGCGACCTGCCCGTCCTGGCCATCTCGGCGATGGGCGACGATTATTTGCAGGAGGCTCTGATGGCGGGGGCAACCGAGACCATCAACAAGCCGTTTGACCCGCACGACCTGTTTGACAGAGTCCTCCTGCTGCTGCCGAAGCAGGGCGGACACTGATACTCTGGCCGCACATTCAGCCACCGAATAAACCGCCTCTCTGCCGCCAGTCAATGATGCAGCATGGCGACCCGTTACAGACTTGACGTAATGCACGTCACCGAAAACCGGAAATGACGATGATCCTGAAAAATGAAATCCGAGAATCCGGATGCGATGTTGAAATTTGAAGATTGGCCCTGCCGCGATCAGCCATTCAATTCCCTTAAGCCACAGGTTCCCGCCATCTTAGTCAGCACCTCAATCCTCCACTCGGTTGGAATAACAGTTGCCTCATATACTCACTGATTGGAAGCAACTATTTTGGAAATAATTCAATAGCCGGGGAAAAATATTCTGACCTCATTACCAGAGGCGCTGGGACTGGTCTGCTCAAGACATGGGGGGCTTTACCTCACCTGATCAGATTCGTCAGCGCCTCTCCGGTGTTCAGCCATTCGCAATCACACGCTTCACCCCGGAGATGCTTCCACTCAATTTCATTACCGGTCTTCGCTGACCAGCGAATCGGCGACGCTTCGGGCTGTTTCTCTTTGCCCAATAACCGACCAACAGGAGTGCTTATGAGTCTGATGAAAAAATTCCCGCTCACAGCAAACCAGGCGACTTTCGTGCTGAAGATATTATTCCTCTCCCTGCTCATCTGCGGCAGCGTTTCAGCCCAGACCGGGACTTCGTCCGTGCGCGGCACGGTGACGGATTCGCAGGGCCGGGCCGTCGCCGGCGCGACGGTCACGCTCGCGAACGCGGAAAGGAATTTCACACGCACCCTGACGACGAAAGAAGACGGCGGCTACGTCTTCAGCGCCATCCCTCCCGGGACCTACCGGATTGAGGCGGAGGCCAGCGGCTTCAAGAAAGTCGCGGTCAGCGACGTGAGCGCGCTCGTGGACACGCCGATTGACGTGAGCGTCCGGTTTGAAGTCGGCAACGTCACCGAGACACTGAACGTCTCGGCCTCGACCGAAGCGCCGATCAATACCACGGACGCGAGCATCGGGAACTCTTTCGAGAGTCGGCGGCTCATCGAACTGCCGCTCAACGCGCGGAACATCGTCGGACTGCTCTCGCTCCAGCCCGGCGTGACGCGCCAGGGTGAAGTCAACGGCGGGCGCCGCGACCAGGCCAACATCACGCTCGACGGCGTGGACGTGAACGAACAGCAGACCGGCCTCGACATCGTCAACCCGAGCGGGACGACGGTCCCCGGCAATGCCTTTTCCAGCGTGATCCGCGTCAACCCGGATTCCGTGCAGGAATTCCGCGTCACCACGTCCGTCCCGAATGCGACTCAGGGGCGCTCTTCCGGCGCGCAGGTTTCACTCGTCACGAGGTCCGGCACCAACGAATTCCATGGCTCACTGTATGAGTTTCACCGGAACACTGTCGGGACGGCTAATGACTGGTTCAACAACGCGGCTGGGAGATATGTTGCAACCGATCCACAGGTCATCAGCGGCCAGGCGCAGGTTGGTGATGAGAAGCTCAAGCGCCCGAAGCTGATTCGGAACGTCTTTGGCGGGTCCTTCGGAGGCCCCATCATCAAGGATAGGGCGTTCTTCTTCTACAGCTACGAAGGCCGGCGCGACGCGGCCGAGCAATCAGTCCTGCGCAACGTGCCGACGGCTACGCTGCGGCAGGGGATCGTCAAATACCAGAACCAGTCAGGCGGGGTCACCACGCTGACACCGGCTGACATCAGGAGTATCTACCCGGAGACGGGGGGCATCAATCCCGCCGCCCTCGCCATCCTGCAGACCGCGCCGCTGCCCAATGACTTCAGCACCGGCGACGGCGGCCTGAATCGCGCGGGCTTCCGTTTCAACGCGCCCATCTCGACAAAGTTAAGCAGCCACCTTCTGAAATTCGACCTCAACATTACTGATAAGCAGACGCTCTTCGTGCGCGGCAACTATCAGAATGACCTTTTCGGGCAGGCGCCGAATTTCCCGGGCACGCCTTCGCCCGCCCTGTGGGTTCACCCGACGGGCTATGCCGTCGGCCACAACTGGACCATCAGCAACAGCCTTGTCAACACCGCCCGGGTCGGGCTGACGCGCGCCTCCTTCTCGCAGCAGGGTGATCTCAGCGGGACAGCCGTTTCATTCCGCGATGTCTATTCTCCGCTGCTCAACACGACCACGCTGAGCCGGAACACGCCGGTCGTGAACGTTACCGATGACGTGTCCTGGGTCAAAGGCACGCACACGATCCAGTTCGGCCCCAACTTCCGGTTCATTCGCAATAACCGCGTGTCGTTTGCCAACTCCTTCGACAACGCGCAGGTCAATTTCCAGTTCTACGAGAACGGCGGGAACGTGCTGCTGACGCCGACGCCCATCGCCAGTACGCTGCTGTCGAGCTTCAGCTTCGATTACGGGCGAGCCGTCGCCGCCGCGCTCGGCCGGTTCACGCAGTACAGCATCAACATCGTCTACGACAAGAGCGGCAAGGCGCTCCCCGTGGGCACCCCATCCGGACGCTCCTTTGGCACCGAAGAGTATGATTTCTACGGGCAGGACAGCTGGAAAATCAGGCCGAATCTGACGCTGAATTACGGCCTGCGCTGGGGAGTGAACACGCCGGTTTACGAGCGCGAAGGATTCCAGCTCGTGCCGAACGTCAACCTCAGCCAGTTCTTCGAGCAGCGCCAGGCCAGCGCGGCGGCGGGGAGGCCGCTCAACGACCCGATCAGCTTTGACCTCGGCGGCAAGGCAAACAACAAACCCGGCTTCTACGACATTGATAAGAACAATTTCGCCCCGCTGGTCTCGGTGGCGTGGTCGCCGGACTTCGGGGACAATTTCTTCGGCCGCACATTCGGCCGCAACGGGCGGTCAGTCATTCGCGGCGGCTTCCGCATGCTTTATGACCGCGTCGGCAGCCAGCTCGCGGTCAGCTCCGAGGCCGAAAACTCCTTCGGCTTCTCATCCTCCGCAACCAACGGGGCGAACGCGACCAATGCGACCACACGGCTCGGCCCGCTGGTCAGTCTCAACCCGGACGTGCGGAGCTTCCCGCGGATCACGGCGCCCGCGAACCTCACCTTCCCGCTGACGCTCCCTTCGGACCAGACCGACCGCATTCTGGCCGGCATTGACCAGTCGGTCATCTCGCCGGTGCAGTACACGTGGAATGTTTCGTACGGTCGCGAACTGCCACATGGCCTTTCGTTCGAGTTCAGTTACGTCGGACGCGCGGCGCGCAATCTGATCGTCGTGCGTGACATCATGCAGCCGAACAACCTGGTGGATTCGAAGTCGGGGATGGACTGGTACACCGCCGCCCGGATGCTCCACGATCTGCGCAACGCCAACACGCCGATTGCCAGCGTCGGGGCGATTCCCTATTTTGAAAACCTGTTCCCCGGGCTCGCCGGCCCGCGGACGATACTCGGCGTGCCGACCACGCTCACTGCCTCGCAGGCGGCGTATCGCCTCCACGCCAAAACCGCCGTCGGCGGGGCCAACGATACTGACTTCACCGACATCCAGTTCAGGATTGATGACGCGGGCATCTTCCCCAACGCCTTCTTCCACCCGCAGTATGCCGCATTGCAGACCTTCTCGACCGTGGGCAGGTCGGATTATCACGGCGGCACGCTCACCATCCGCCAGCGGTTCAAAAATGACGTCTTCTTCGACTTCAATTACACGCTGTCGAAGTCAATGGACAACGGCTCAACGCTCGAAACCCTGCGCGCGCTGAGCAACGTGCTGCGCAACTCGTTTGACCCCGACCTCCAGTATTCGGTCTCGAACTTCGACATCCGCCACAGCTTCAACGCGAACTGGCTCGTCGCGCTGCCGTTCGGTCACGGGAAGAAGTTCCTGAGCAACCTTCACCCGGCGGCCAACGTCCTGCTCGGCGGGTGGCAGATGGCCGGGATCATGCGCTACAGCACGGGGACGCCCACCGGCTCTCCGGCCGACGTGCAGTGGGCCACCAACTGGCAAAGCACCAGCTGGGGCGTCCGCCTCCAGCCGGTCAGCTCAAGCCCGACCGCCAACGTCGCGGATTCCACGGGCGTCCAGCGACCGAACCTCTTTTCGGATCCGCTGGCGGTTTACAGATCATTCCGCAACGCACTCGCGGGCGAGGCCGGGGATCGCAACATCACTACGATCCGGCTGCCCGCTTATTTCGTGCTTGACGCCAGCCTGAGCAAGACCTTCCAGATGCCGTATGCGGAACGGCACCAGCTCCAGTTCCGGTGGGAGGTCTTCAACGTCACCAACACGCAGCCGTTCGGGGCGATTTCGACCCTGTCACTCAACCCTGACCCATTTAATGCCACTGCCCAGCCGGCAGCCTTCGGTCGCTTCACCGGCTCGCAGACGCCCGTCGGTGAAAGTCGCCCGGGCCGCCTGATGCAGTTCGCGTTACGTTACTCTTTCTGAGGGGGATTTTTTCCCGGCGGGGCAGGCCTTGCCCTGCCGGGTTCTCTGACACTTTTGCAAGAGCCCTGATCACCCGCGATTCACGTCTGCCCGCACTGCTCTCCGCCCGACGCCATCATAGGTAACTCAGCCACCACTCATTCCGACGTCGTTTCACCCGAGCGAACCAGCGGCAGAGCGGGTACAGCAGGAGAAGGCCGATGATCCAGAGCGCGTACACCACCCGGAGCCCGAAGCCCAGATTGCCCGGGTTGGGCGAGGGTCTCTCAAGCAGGCCGGCAAACTGCCAGGCGAGCGGCTGCCCGGCCAGGTAGCAGGCCAGCACCGCCAGCCCGTGCGCGACGGGCCATTGGGCGATAAAGAAAAAGAGCGGCACCCGACCGAAGGTGATGAGCGTGCGGGTGAGCCACCCGCGACCCGCACGTTCAAACCCTGCGAGCGCGATGATGGCGGGCCCAAGCGTCATCAGCAGGAACAGGAGTGAAGGCGGATACTTCGTCACCCTCAGGAAGGAGAGGGCCGTGAAAACCACACTCCGCTGCCCGCTCCAGCGGGCCGGATCGCCGTAGAGGTTGACGGCCCTCAGTACGACGAAAGCAACCGTCAGCGCCCACCCCAGTCTGAAGAGCAAACGGCGTCGGCGCTCCGCTTCCATCTGGTAGAACGCCCCGAACGCATAGCCAGCGGCCAGAACGCCGATCCAGGGGATCAGCGGATAGGCCACAAACCCGTAGACCTTCGGGGTCAGGAAAATCACTCCCGGCTGATGAAGCACCATCCAGACTGGCGCCAGCAGCCCGAGGGCCGATGTGCCCGGACCGACCTGAATCTTGTCGAGCAGGTTATGCAGCGCGATCATCGCAATGCCGAATGCCGCGATTGCCCTCAGGGGCAGACGAATCAGGGCCGCCAGCACGATCATTGAGACGCCAATCGCCCAGATGACCTCCGCAATGAACGCGAAGTGGTAGTCGAGATTGAACCAGACGATGACCCGGATCACGGTGAATTCCAGCAACACCAGCCAGAGTCCGCGCGTGATGAGAAACCTGGACAAATCCGCTTTGCTCTCGCCGCGCGCCAGTCGGAGGAAAGCGCCCGTCCCGGCAAGAAAGACGAAGACGGGAGCGCAGAAGTGGGTGATCCAGCGGGTGAAGAAGAGTATAACGCTCGTCTTCGCGGGGTCAGAGGGGTCGAAATTCAGCGCGTCGCTGTGGACAAAATCGCGGGTGTGGTCCAGCAGCATGATGGCTATGACCGCGCCGCGCAACAGGTCAACCGAGTCCACCCGGCGGGCCGCGGTGGACACAGGGCGATCTGCTGATTCAGTCGTGCTGCCATCGGTTGGATCAATGACCCCGGAAACGGTTTTCCCGGGCAGCGTTGTATCTGCCGGAACGGTCACAGGGGTATCTGATGACGAAGGCTCCATTCTTCTTCGCGGCCTCTTTAGCAGACAGTCAGCTATATCCCCATTTGGACCAGCAGGTCAACCACCCGCCCGATCAGCGCCGTGGTCCTCGGGTGCGAGGCCTCAAGGCGCAGCGCCGCCTCTTCCAGACGGCGCCCGAGACTGGCGGAACTGAGCGTCACCTCTCCCTCTTTGTGATCGAGCAGCAGCTCAATGTCCTTTGCCAGTTTCTGAAGAAGCTCACGCTCCTCCGCGTCACCGGGCGAAGAGTTTTGCAGTTCGGCGTGCAGTTCCCTGAGCCTGTCGAGCAATTGTCGTTTGTCCATCGTCATAATTACCCCGACTGAATGTGGAATGACGCGCCCCGGTTTTCACCGGGCGCGGCCCTGACTTTGAATGGAATTCTCCGAAGGTTTACGGTACCGGCTCCTGTCTTTCTCTCCGGTATTCGTCGCGAAGAATGGACATGACCGCCAGTGATTCATAACCCGACTCCGTTTTCAGGCATTGGCGAAGGACGCCCTCGACGCTGAATCCGTTTTCTTTGTACACAGCCCGGGCGCGATGATTGTGTTCTTTCACGTCAAGCCAGAGCCGGTTGGCCTGATGGATTTCAAACGCCAGCCTTTTGACGAGGCCGACGGCCTGCCTGCCGTAGCCTTTCCCTTTTTCCGTAATGACGATCCTGCGGAACTCGATGCTGTCATTCCGGTCCCGCAGCCCGGCCAGTATGATATACCCCACACGGGTTTCCGCCTGGACAATCAGGTGTGAGATGTCAGGATCTGTCAGTGCCTGCCGATGTCTTTCTTCCGGCCACCGGATCACGAATGCGCTGTTCTCCGGGCTGTGTTCGGCAGTGAGAACATAATCAAGGTCACTCTCTTCAGTTTTGCGCAGCGTGATAATCATACGTGAGCTTTGGCCGCCTGATCGGGTCTTCAGTATCCGCATGTCGAGAATGCCGCATCATCCGACCTTCCTCCCTTCAATCCGCCTCATGGGTCGTGTCCGCGGCATGCCTTCGTAAGCCCCGATGTCAATCACGCCGCCCGGTGGCCGCGGGCTCGCCGTCCCGACCGCAGGCAGCACATTCAGTGGCGGGTGCCAGGCTGGTAGTGTAAGCGGGTTGATGAAGGGGTGGCCGCCGGGGCTCGCCGGGGCTGTGTTGCCGGCGTTGATGAGCGGACTGTCCGGGGCCAGCCGCACGTCATAGGCCGCAGACGCCCGCACACTCGTGGCAGTGCCGTTGACGAAGCCGGGGTTCGCCCCGAAGAGCGTCCCCGTCCAGTCCGCAGGGATCATGCCTGAGCCCGTCGGCACCCAGTTGTTTGAGCCCGTACTCACGCGGCCCGCGACCCAGGTCACGCTGGTCTCAAGGACGATCTTGTCAATCGGCTCGCCGCCGATACGGAAGAAAACGTTGTTGTGTACTTCGAGGCTCTCGATGCCCTGGAAGATTTCGATCCCGGGGCTCGTCTGCCCCTGGCGGAGAATGAAGGTGTTGTTGACGAAGCGGTAGCGCCCGTTCGTGTAGCCCGTGCCGTCCCCTCCGACGCGCGCCATGCGCGTCCCCTGCGTGGCGATGTGCTGGAAGACGTTGCCGACCACGTCTGAGTCCTCACGCGCCGTGTCGGTCGTCACATTCGGGTTGCCTCCCGGGTCGGGGCCGATCAGCTCGATCTCGCCGAAGAATCCGCCGGTGACCCGATTGTAATAAATCTCGTTGCGCTCGGCGCGGCTCTTGATGTTGTTGCCGCCGTTCTGGTCGTGCAGGTAACAGAACTGCATGCGGAAGACCGAGCCGGGATACTTAAACTCATCGGTCGCCATGTAGATCGGGTGTTCGCTCGCCCCGTTGCCGCAGTGATAGACCTCGACGTATTCGAGCGTCAGCGAGCCCGAGTCGTTGTCGGCCCCAAGGATGCCGTGCGCCGGGCAGTCGTGGACGACCGTGTCGCGGATCGTGATGTCGTGGGCGTGGTGGTAGATGCCGCGGAACGAGCCGGCGGTCACGTCGAAGCCCTCGAAGACGTAGTGATTCGAGAGGCGGAATTCAACCGTATTCGTGCCGCCCGAGATGACTGGCCGCAGCCCATTGACGCTGATGCCGCGCACGGTGATTTTGTTATTCGGCCCGCCCGGGCTGGTGAAGATCACGCCGCCGGGGTACGTGGCATTACCGTCAACCTCGACCACGTCGCCCGGCGCGAGGAGCGGGGCGACGGCCTGCAGGCTGGTGTAAAGCCGCCCCGGCCCGACCTGCCAGGTGGCCGCGTACGAGTTGCCGTCGAGGCAGACGATAACGAACAGGGAGACAATGAGATATTTCATAAAGCGTTCCTCTTTCGCCCTGTGGGGATTCGGTTACCGAAGCATCCCTGAGGTTGCTCATTGACGATTCAGTGGCCTCCTGCCACTTCACTTGCTTGCCTGCGGACCGCGGTCCTGGCTGATCCGGACGCGCGCAGGGCATCAGGGTGCGGATTTCAAAGCGCGCCCTGATTCGTCGCCTTCATTTCCCCCGAATTACCGATTTGAGGCGGGCATCCAGCCTGTCAAACTCCTGCCCGGCCGCCTCGCTCGCAATGGATGCCTGAAGAGATGCCCCCAAGTGCGGCTCCTTCATCTCCAGCCTCTTACCCGTCCACAGCGTGATTTCTACACCCTTGAGTCCACCGTAATCCCCCCGGAGACTGACCTGATCCTTTGACTCTGAGCCGGACCTTGAAACGACCCGGAAGCCACGACTCATCAGCTCCTGCCTGAACTGCTCCACCCGCAGAGAGCCGTCGCGAAGCTCTGCCTCATTTGCCGCGGTGAAAGTATTGGAGGATGCCCTGTTGGGCGGGCTCTGCATGGAGCAGCCGGTTGTAATCAGGGTGCAGACAATGAAGACAGGCAATAGCTGACGCATATAGATGCTCCTGTTCATAATGGCTGTCTCCGACGCCGGACCTCGCGCCCAGTGCGGATGATTGGCGGGGATCATCAGGTCAGGCCTCGGGGATGCTGGATTCTTTGACGAAGACGGCAGTCGCCATAATCAACGCCTCGACGCCGTCGTGAATCATATGCGAACTGTTGACGATCTCGTAAGCCTTCGCCGGGTTCGACTGCAGGGCGATCAGGTCGCCGCGCTGGAAGGGCGGGAAGGGCGAAGACGA
>DASRDU010000182.1:0-42716 GCA_035652435.1 Blastocatellia bacterium | reverse complement strand
TGCCGCGAACAAAGCCTTGTCCCGGTCACCCGGTTGACCCGGGGGGCGCTACGCGAAGCCTTGGAAAAGATCGCAAAGCTACTGACTCAACCTATAGACCAGCCTGTTACCTGAGGATAGACTCCATATGGGACAGGGCTGCAGGGTTTCAAAGTCGCGAATGCGGCTGATGTCGGCTGGGGAGATTTCGGGCATAGAGTGAACTCCGCTGACTGAGGGAGCTGATTTGGATGACAGTGCCGGGCTGAATTGTGCTGAGTGCTTCCAGAGCCTGTGGGATAAGCGGCTGAGGCGACGGGGCAGCCATTCATCAGGCAGCAGCTTTATAGTCTGCCAGCAGGCGCTCTTTCATCAGATCCAGCAGCCCTGAAACCTGCTCACGGCTGACGGTCGGGAAGTGGTCAAGAAAGACATCCAGCCCGTCTCCGGCTTCCAGATAATCGAAGAAATTCTGAATCGGCACGCGCGTCCCGGCGAAAACAGGCGTGCCGCCCAGCTTTTCGGGATCAACTTCAACCAGTTCGTCCGCATTCATAAAACACCTCGCGATCAATGCTGTCGCTGTTTGCAGCCACACTGTAACGACCGACCCGGCGACGGTCAAGCATAGAACGCGTTCGGGAAATTCAGCGCCAGAGGCGCGGCATGTTTATAGCTGACGATGCCTCTCGGCTTCCCAGCTCCGTCAGGAGCGGCATCTCGCACATTTCGCTCCTAACGGAGCTGGGGCATTAAGAATTGACCCGAGCTATAAACATTCCGCTCCTAACGGAGCTGGGATGCCTTCGTTCAGGCGGCCCCCGGGAATTACCAGAAACACTCTCAGGAAATTTCCAGCCAGGCTTTGAGGATCGGCTTCACTCCGACCGGGGCCTGCACTTTTTTGAGGTAAGTGTTTTTGATGTGCTTCTCGACTCTGGCGCGAATGTCGGAAAGAGTTTCTTTCGGCATCGCCTGATGGCGCGGAGTGTCCGGCGTGCAGCGGATCAGCTCAAAGATTTCCGACGGCTCCTCGATGATCTGCTCTGAACCTGTCTGGTAAAGATACCACTGCGTAAAGCCCGCCTCCTCGCTCCAGTTCACGGCGTCCGCGCTCGCCTGATCCTGAAAAGATGTGACCGGCGCGGGCAGCGCGTAGCAGAAGAAGACCGCCTGAGTGCCGGATGACGGATGCCGTTTGCCGCTGAAGACGCGACCGGGCAACGCGGCCAGTCGAGCCGCCAGAGTGGGATCATCGTTCAGGAGTTTCTGATACTCCAGGTGCATGCCTTCGACCGGCGTGGTCGTGCCTTCGTAAGTGTGCGTGAAATCCCTGAGCGCCTCATAATCATCTTCGGGCCGGAGCAGTTTCTTCCCCTCAATGCCGAAAGTACGCGAGATGCGCAGCGTCTTGTGACTGACGCGGCGATACAGGCGGAGCAATTCATCCAGTTCATCCGGCGGCAGGAAGTTCCAGTAAGCGACCGTGCCGCGAATCGCCTGCTGATCAGGATGATCCTCGACGATGCGCTTCTCGATGTCTGGATTCAGGCGCCGATCCACGCGCCCGATGCGCTGCATCAGGCGCACCGGGTTCCAGTGCAGGTCGTAATTGATCAGGCGGGTTGCGTCCTGAAGGTTCAGCCCTTCCGACAGCACGTCGGTTGAAATCAGGATGCGCGTTTCTTCCCAGCCTTCGGCCCGAAGTTCGGCGCTGGAGGATTCGTTGTAATACGGCGCGAACCTCTGAATGACTTCACCCCGGTCTCCTTTCGTCCCGCTGTCAACTTCATCCACGCCGGTGATGCCCGCTTCGATCAGTTGCTCTTTGAGGTAGCGCGCAGTGGCCAGATATTCGGTGAAGATCAGCACCTTGTGTTTTTTCAGCACCGGATCGGATTTGAGCAGTTTGATCAGGGCGCGCAGCTTGTCGTCATTTGATGGCTTGAATTTCTTGAGTTCATCGAGGAATTCAACGATCTGGTCGAGGTCAAGGAAGGTCTCGGCAAGGATCTCTTCGACCTTGTATTCATTGCGCGGAAGCTCTTCCACGTCATCCAGCATTTCATCAGTCACCAGGTCTTCAAAACTTTCAGTCGCCGCCTGCTCTGCCAGGTCGGGCTGGTCGGTGAACAGGTCGCGCTGGGTCTGCCGGATGAAACCCATCGGCTCTGAGCGTTGCGCCTTCCAGCGTTCGAAGCGGGATTTTTCCGCCGGGGTCTGGCTGTGCTTCTCCACGAAGGCGAGCAGCTTGCCAAGCAGCATGCGGCAGGAAAGCTCAAAGGAATGAGCCGAACTCTCAAACCGCTTGAGGAACTGCGTGCGAATCAGCGCCACGACCTGCTTTCGCCGATTGAGGGTGAGCGCATCCACGGAATCTTCCCCGCCTTTGTACCAGGCCGAGGGGTCATAGATCGCCAGCGAGAAGAGCGGCTTTTCCTTGGCAAAAGCCTGCTCGATCATCGCGAGCAATCGCCCATAGGTTCTCTTAACCGAGTATTCCGCGACCTTCGGATCCTCGCGCACGGGGAACATTGTCAGCAAACCGCCCTGCTGTAACTGGCTGGCTTTGACGTAAGCGCGGCTGCGCTGGACGACCAGTTCCCTGAACAGAGCGTCGTGCGCCAGCACCCGCTCAGCTTCGACCTGATTGGTTTCGACTTCGATCTGATGGCCGGTTGCCTGAGCCACCAGCCGGTCGAGTTCTTTTTCCATCCGGCGGAAATGGCTTGAGAGCGAATGGATGCCGAGCGGGGCGGCTTTGAAATAATCCGCCTGCCGCCGCGTGAACAATTCGATCAGGTGCTGGAGGTCGGTCAGGCGGTTGTTGACCGGCGTCGCCGTCAGCAGAAAGAGCGTTTTGCCTTCGGCGATTTCAAACAGCCGGCGGTAACGCGACGGACGGCGCAAGCCTGTGCCTTCGCTGCCGGGGTTGCGGAAATGATGCGCTTCATCAACGACGATCACATCGGCTGTCTCTCTGAGCCGGTCAAGGCGTGCCGTGAACTCCCCTCCACGATTCAGGTCGGTGTGGTTGTAGATAACGAGGTTGGAAAAGTCTCCGCCCAGATGCGGCAGATACCGCTTCAGCGTCTTTTCCCAGACCGGCTCGCGGGCGGCTTTCGGGACGAAGAGCGCGACGCGCTGGCGTTCGTGTTCGACCAGCCGCTCGATCACCATCATGCCGATGAAAGTCTTGCCCAGGCCGACGCCGTCGCAGAGAAAGGCTCCGCGATGAGCGCGCCCGATCTTCATCAGTGCCTGATAGCCTTCCTTCTGATACTGATCAAGCACGGGATAGATGCGTGAATTCTTTTGCTCCCATTCGCCGACGGTCATCTCGTGACCGCGAAAATATTCCTGCAGGGCTTTGGCGTAAATTTCAAACGGCGGGTATTCGCGAGTATGGCGCTCAATGACTTTCAGAATTTCCGGCGTGATGTCTTCCGCCTCATTCCAGTGCCGCTCGTACCATTCCTGAAGAATCTCCACTTCGCGGCGGAGCTGGACGTTGAGTTCGACATTCTGAGTCAGGCCGGGAAAGGTAAAGTTGCTGGAGCCGACGAGCGCGGAAGAGCCGACGACCGCCAGCTTTGAGTGTGTGATGTAAGCCTTGGCGTGAAATTTCCTCTTCGCGTAGACGCGGCATTCGATCTGCCGCTTGCCAAGCGCTTCGACTATTGCCGGAACGCCGGAGAGGAAATCATTCGTCTCTTTCTCTTTTTCCAGGCTCACGTCAAGCGCGCGCCCGACCGCTTCAATCCCGTCAATCAGCGCCTGCTTCGTGCGTTTCGTGACTTCATCACCCATCAGAATTCTCAGCTTGTCGAGCTTCTGCCACTGGCCATCCATTGCGAGCAGCGCGCCGATTTCAAAGTATCCGGTGGCGATGTCGAAAGTGTGCGCAATCTGCGTCCATTCACGCAGGTAGTCAATGGCCTTCCATTCACTGTCGCTGTTGTCAACGATGAACAGGTCTCCGCCCTGACGTTTATGCTCGGTTGTCATTGCGCTTTCCTCAAACTATGTTGCTTTCATCTGATCCGATAATGACTGCCGGGCTTGGAGTCTATTGCATGCAGAATGACACAGGCAATGAGCTGAATGAGCAATAATGAGCTAACAAAGCATTCGGTTGAAAAGCAGCGGCAGGATGGCTGCATTGGCAGGGTGGGAGGGGAGTGAATTACTGTCGCGGTCTTTCCAGATCGGTCAGACGTTCTTCAAGCTTCCGCATGTCGGCGCGCAAAGTATAGTGATCCTTCACCACCTCGTCGAACTTCCGGTTCATCAGGCGCATCTCCTTCTCCAGCCGTTCGAATCGCTGATTCATCTCCTGCCGGGTTTCGGCCAGCTCGGCGAGCGCGCGCTCCCAGATCGGGCGCATGTCATAAGACTTCGCCTCCAGCGCGGAGAGGCGCTCTTCCACCAGTCCGAGCCGTTGCAGGATCAGGTCGAGTTTGTCTTCCGCCCTCAGATTGCGGGTTTCGTCTTCACTCATACCTTCACATCATAGCCGGGAGAAAATTATCCGCGCAAGGGTGCTTTCATTTGAGCAGGTAAAACCCCGACGCGGGCTGGCATGGACTGGCTATCGATTTCCCCCGAAGCCTGAAACGAAGTATTGAATTCCGCGACGCACGCCATATAATCCCGGCAGACGCAACCAGCAACAAACAGTAGTCATCAGAGTCGCGAGCCGGCACCCGGAGACCAGTCGGCCCTGTCTGGTGGGAATGTTCAGCCCCAATGCCGGCCCGAAACGTTTTCGGCAAAACTTCACTCTTCAGTGAAGGCGGAAAATTGAAAACTCCCCCGAATCGTCAGGCACCAGTCCCCCCCGCAGGAGTGAGACGACGGGCAGCGATCAATGCCTGAGTCGCATCTCCGTCCTCAAAGAGGTTTTTATGGGCACATCCACCGGCGCCGATCACCGGGCGCGCATCTTCATCAGCTACAAACGCAGCGTCGAGCCGGATGAGCCGGTCGCGCTGGAAGTCTTCCGGGCGCTCAGCCAGCACTTCGACGTGTTCATTGACCAGACGATGCTCGTCGGCACGCCGTGGGCCGAGCGCATCGAAGAGGAGATCAGCCGCGCCGACTTCCTGATCACGTTCCTCTCCGAGCATTCGGTCAACAGCGAGATGGTGCTGGGCGAAATCGAGACGGCGCACCGGCTCTCGAAGGAGCGCAACGGGCCGCCGGTCATCCTGCCGGTGCGCGTCGCCTTTCAGGAGCCGCTCAAATACCCGCTCAGCGCTTACCTCAATCCGATCAACTGGGCGCAGTGGAAAAATCCGGCGGACACGCCGCGGCTCGTCGAAGAGTTGCGCCGCGCCATCTCAGGCGGGGCGCCGGTCAACAGCGGGAATCTGAAGAACCTGCTGCCCCAGGCGAGTGAACAGCCGTCACTGCCGCCGCCGCTGCCCGCCGCGCAGCCGCCCGTCAGGCTGGATTCGCCCGAAGGGACGATTGATTCTCAGTCGAAGTTTTACGTCCTGCGCGCGAGCGACGCCGTCGCGCTCGACGCCATCGGGCGGCAGGGGGTGACCATCACCATCAAGGGGCCGCGCCAGATGGGCAAGAGTTCGCTGCTCGTGCGCACGATCGAGGCCGCTGCGACGGCGGGCAAGCGCGTCGCCTTTCTCGATTTCCAGCTCTTCGATAAAAACGGGCTGGCGAACGCCGACGTCTTCTTCCGCCAGTTCTGCTCGTGGCTGAGCGACGAGCTGGATCTGGAGAGCAGGGTTGACGAATACTGGGCGGCGCCGCTCAGCAACAGCCAGCGCTGCGAGCGTTACCTCGGCAGGTATCTGCTCAAGGAACTCGGCGGCCCGCTCGTGCTGGCGATGGACGAGGTCGAAAGCATTTTTGAGACCGACTTCCGCACGGACTTTTTCAGCATGCTCCGGAGCTGGCACAACAGCCGCGCGATCAAACCCGCGTGGAAGCAGCTCGATCTGGTGCTGGTCACTTCGACCGAACCTTACCAGCTGATCGAGAACCTCAACCAGTCGCCCTTCAATGTCGGCGAGGTGATCGAGATATCCGACTTCTCGCCGGAGCAGGTCGCCGATCTGAACCGGCGTCATGGCTCGCCGCTGGGTGCCGGCGAAGAAAAACAACTGATGGCGCTTCTCAACGGCCACCCGTATCTGGTGCGGCGCGCTCTCTATCTGGTCGCGAGCGGGCGTATGACTGCTGCTGATCTCTTCGCCCGCGCCACCGACGATGTCGGCCCGTTCGGCGATCACCTGCGCTATCACCTCTTCCGGCTGCACAACAAGGAAGAGCTGGTCCGCGGGATGCAGCAGGTGATCAAAAACCACAGCTGTCAGAACGAGGAAGTCTTCTTCCGCCTGCGCGGCGCGGGGCTCGTGCGCCGCGAGGGGCACGAAGAGCTGCCGCGCTGTCAGCTTTACGCCGACTACTTCAGGGAGTACCTCCATGTCTGAGACACGAACTCAGCCGGTCGTTTTCACGACCGGCGGCACGGTGCAGGCGGGCAACGGGATCTATCTGGCCCGCCGCGCCGACGAAGAACTCCTCGCGCTCTGCCGCAAGTCGGTCTTCGCCTACATCCTGACGGCGCGCCAGCTGGGCAAATCGAGCCTCATGACGCGCACGGCGGAGCGCCTGAACGCCGAAGGCACGAGGACGGTGATCATTGACCTGACCTCGATTGGCGTCAACGTGACCGCCGAGCAGTGGTATCTGGGGCTGCTCACGAGCATTGAAGAGCAGCTGGAACTCGAGGCCGACGCCGTCGGCTGGTGGCAGGAGCGCGGGCATCTCGGGCTGACGCAACGGCTGACGATGTTTTTTGAGGAGGTGGTGCTGGCCGAAATCGCGGCGCCAGTGGTCGTCTTCGTGGATGAGATTGACACGACCCTGAGCCTCAAATTCTCGGACGACTTCTTCGCCGCGATCCGGTATTTCTACAACGCGCGAGCGCAGGTCGAGGCATTCCAGCGCCTCTCGTTCGTCCTGATCGGCGTCGCCACGCCCGGCGACCTGATCAAGGATGAGCAGCGCACGCCGTTCAACGTCGGGCAGCGGGTTGAGCTGACCGACTTCACTTTGGAAGAAGCCCTGCCTCTCGCCGACGGCTTCAACCTGCCGGCTGAACAGGCGCGACAGACGCTCGAGTGGGTGCTGAAGTGGACGGGCGGGCACCCTTACCTGACGCAGCGACTGTGCCGGGCGCTCGCCGAAGCGGGACTTACTGACTGGACTGAGGCCGAAGTTGACCGGATCGTGGCCCGGACTTTTCTGGGCGAGAGGAGCGAGCAGGATAACAACCTGCAATTCGTCCGCGACATGCTGACCAAGCGCGCGCCCGACCAGGAAGCCACGCTGACGACTTACCGCGAAGTCCTCAACGAAAAATCCCACGTCGCCGACCAGGAGCAGTCGCTCGTCAAATCGCACCTCAAACTTTCGGGCGTGGTGCAGCGCTCGGGCGGCGAATTGCGGGTTCGCAATCTGATTTACCGGACGGTCTTCGACGAGGAGTGGGTCAGGAAACACCTGCCGGTCAACTGGGCCCAGCGGCTGCTGCGGGCGGCCTCGATCCTGATCGTGATCCTGCTCTTTCTTTCCGGGCCGCTGGCGATCTTCGCCTGGGTTCAATGGAGCAAGGCGTCAACCGCGCTGATTAAAGCCGAGGGCGCTCGCCAGGAGGCCGATCAGCAGCGCGAGGAGGCGATCCAGCAGCGCAAAAATGCGGAAGAAGCCCGCGCCAGAGAGCAGGCGCAGAGGGAAATGCTGGAAAAAGATCAGAAGCAGTTACAGGATCTGATAGATCAATTGCAACAACAGACCGGCGAAAGCGGCGTGCCGCTGTCACAGCGATTGCGAATGCTCCTCGACGCACAAAAAAAGCTGGCCGCTCAGCAGCAGGCGGTGGCCTCGCGCGCGCAGAATGACGCGGCGGGCCTGCGTGACGCGCTCGACACTGCGAACCGGGAACTGGGGCGGGTCAAGGTTCAGCTCGACGCCTGCCATAAGGCTTATGACCCCAAAAAACAAGCGGGGAGGTAGGGGAAGAGGGGACAGGGAGAAGAGGAGAGGGGGAGAATAAAAACGGCTTTCGCCTTTTCTCCTCGTCCCCCCGTCCCCTTTTCTCCCTGTCCCCCGACCGGCTTCAGGGAGTGCCGGGGATGATGATGGACCACGAGGGGAAGAGCGATAAGATTGTCAGGTTACGACCGCCGGAGAAGTTCGGCCCCCGGCTGAGACTGGCGCCCATCAGCGGGCGACCCGCTGACATCTTGAGCCAGCCGACCTGCCCGGCGGGGATGAATCCGTTGAGCGTGAACAGCACCCGCAGACTGCTGAGCTGAATTTCCGAATAGCAGCGGATGCTGAAACTGGTCGAGACCGCCCGCTCCAGTTCGTTGAAGACCAGCGTGAAGACGGAGATGGTGGAAGCGTCGCCGGTGAAAAAATTCCGCGGCGAATAGAGGTACATCGTTGTGCTGTCGGTCACCTGGCTGTTGAAGTTGGAGAGCGCCACCGTCCCGGGCAGGCGGTCATAGGTGACCCCGTCGAAAGGCAGGCTGATTGACCCGTCGCCATTGTCCACGACGGCGCCTCCTCGCCTCGATACCGCCACCGCCGGCAGATCAGCCATCTTGCCGTCCGCCCGATGAATGTAAGCGGTCCCGGTCAGGAAATTGAAGTTCCTCGGGCTATCCCCGGAAAAGGCGACGACGAACAGGTAGCCTCTGGTCCCGGGGTCAAAGTCGCTCGCGAAAAACTGGGCCGTCTGATTGGCGGTCAGGAAGGCGAAGCTGTCAGCCACCTGACAGGTGGTGGGGTCTACGGCGAAGATGTGCAACACCACGCTCGACGATGGGTGAGTGTTGGTGATGTTGAGCTGGGTGTCTTCGGCTGCCGGATTAAAGGGGTTACTCGTGTAGTGATTGAAGAACAGGACGCTGCCGGTTTTGATGTCATTGGGTTCCTGGGCGAAGACGAAGGCGCCCGAGGAGAACAAAACGACGGAGCAAAGTGACAACACAAGTCTGAGGGACAATTTTTGTAGCGAGTTATTCATGGTCAGACTCCTTGCTTGCGGAACACGCAGCATCCCCGGGTTGTCGGAGTGTTGCAGAGATGGACGCAGCGTGTCAGGTTGATGTCATCCCCGCAGCCACGATGCGCCCGGCCTGCGGGCCGAGCCTGGCGGCGGGGTTCAGTTTGCCTGGTTTACTCTGTCAACAGCCACTTCCGGTACTGCGTGTAAGCGGTCGGGACAGTAAGGTTGCCGGCTTTGACCGGGCAACTTGCATCAACGATTGGTGAGGACGGTGAGGGTATGGCCGAATCACACTTCTCAAAGAACAATCACTGGTTGCTGCCTGTGACAGGCAATGGTGATGATCGGCCTCGGCTGAAATTTCCAGAAAGAAACGGCGCCATGCTAGCACAGGCAAGAGACCCGACAAATTTTCTGCGCGGCCCACGCACATTAATTCTGCGGCTTTAATAAATCGCCGCGAAGGGGCATGAACAGGCACATTCACCGACCTGTCTCGCTGGCGTATGGCAGCCTCTCCCGCCTGACTCTCCGCAAGCGCAAGCTTCATTCTCCCTGGGAGCGCGAGCGGCCCGCTCGCCTGGCGTGGAATCACAGCCCGAGCTAATCCCAAGGGGTCTTGCCCGCGATCCTGGCGAGCGGGCCGCTCGCGCTCCCAGGGAGAGCTTGCCAGTCCGGCGACCGAACCAATACAATCCGGGCCATGGCAAAAAGACTGACTGAAATGGTTTCGTGTGCGGGTTGAGCGGCGAAGTTGTCGCCCGGCGCGCTCGCTCAGGTTCTGAGCGGATTACCGAAACAACCACATAACCCAAATCTGATCGTCGGCTTTGAAAACGCCGATGACGCCGGAGTGTATCGTCTGCGCGACGACCTCGCGATAGTCCAGACGCTCGATTTCTTCACGCCGATTGTTGACGACCCGTTCGATTACGGGCGCATCGCGGCGCTCAATTCGATCAACGACGTCTGGGCGATGGGCGGGACCCCGATCACGGCGATGGCGATCACCTGCTTCCCGAAGAAGGGCGTGGATTACGCGATCCTCGGCGAAATCATGCGCGGCGGGTTGCACGTGCTGACCGAAAACGGGGTGTCGCTCGTCGGCGGCCACAGCGTGGACAACGACCAGATCATGTTCGGCTATTCGGTGACGGGCGTGATTGACCCGAACAAGGTCGCGACCAACGATGGCGCCCGGCCCGGCGACGCGCTGATTCTGACCAAGCCCATCGGCACCGGCGTGATTTCGACCGCGGTCAAATTCAAAAAGGCCGACGCCGAGGTGATGGCGAAATCGGTCGCCACGATGCTCACGCCTGGGCGCGAGGCGGCGCAGGCGATGCAGGAATTCGGCGTCCGTGGCGCGACCGACATCACGGGCTTCGCGCTCGTCGGCCACGCGTGGGAGCTGGCCAGGGGCAGTAAAGTCACGATGGAGATTGATTCCGCGCGAGTCCCGCTGCTCGCCGGCGCGCTCAGGCTCGCGGGCAAAGGGATGCTCACCAAAGGCGACAAGACCAACCGCGAATACGTCGGCGACGATGTGCTGATCGGCAGTGATATCCCCAAAGAGATGGTGAGCCTGTTCTTTGACCCGCAGACGGCCGGCGGATTGCTGATTGCGATTCCGGCTGAACGCGCCGAAGCGCTGCTCGCCAGGCTGCGCGAACATTATCCGGAAGTCGCGATCATCGGGCGAGTCACCGAACACAGCACACATTCGATCATAGTCAGATGAGCCTGATGTCCGGCCAACTTCAGGTGGCGGTCATGAATCGGTGATTCGTCACTGATGAAAATAAGCCTGCCAATGGAATCAATCGGTCTGGATTTATTTTCAGAGCAGGCCGGGCGCTTGAAGGTATGTCACAACGAACTCAAATAATGTACATAGAGTACAAAGGCGAAGGTATTGTCGGCCCTGCCAGAATTGGTCGGGTGACCTTCTCGAAAACCGGCCAATCCGTTTACTACCGGGGGCGCAGTTTCACGACTTTATCCGGGCGCGGGTTCAAGGCCAACTACTCCGATGATGAGACAGGAGACCACTACTGGATTTCCGGCTGCAAGAAGGATGGGACAGATGCTCTCTACTCAACAACAGTTGAGATTGATGAAGATGTGAGAGAAGAATACTGGACGCAAATCCGAACCAAGCCGGAGATGAAGGCAATCGCATCCGTCAAGTGTCCGGGCAAGCACTCGAAGCGGCGAGGAAGCCGATTGTAAGCCAGGCGTTATTTCCTGAAAACATATGAACCTCACCGACATCCGTCAGCTCTACGATTACACCGAGTGGGCCAATCACCTCGTTCTCGACTCGGTTGAGCAGTTGAGCCGCGAGGATCAGCAGCGCGAAACCGGCGTCAGCCACAAATCAATTCATGGGACGCTCGTCCACCAGCTTGCCGCCGACTGGATCTGGCTCTCGCGCTGGCAGGGCGAATCGCCGGCGGCGCTCCTGAGCGATGCGGACTTTCCCGACCTCGCTTCGGTCCGCGAGCGGTGGCGGCAGGTCGAAAGCGGGCGCCAGAAATTCATCGCCGGCCTGAGCGAAGAAGACCTGACGAGAGACCTCAGTTACACCAACACCAAAGGGGAGCGGGCCGCCCTGCCGCTCGGCCAGCAGATGCAGCACGTCGTCAATCACTCCTCATACCACCGCGGTCAGGTGACGGCGATGATCAGGCAGCTCGGCGTCCAGCCGCCCACGACGGACCTGCTCTATTACTTACTGGCCCGACGGTAAGCAGGCGCGCGCGAATTCCAGCACACAGGTTTCGACCTCCGGCCACGCCGGGTGATCCGCGCGAATCAGGTCGTGACCGGCGCCGAGTTCGCGGTAGCTGACACGGCCCGAAATCCTTTCGATCAACCGCCGCGTGTGTTCGGGCCTGACGACTTCGTCCCGGGTGCCCTGCACGACGAGCGTCGGCAGGGCGACGGCCGGAGCGTTTCTGAACGCGGCCCGGCCGGCTTTGCGCAATTCGTCGAGCGTCCTGGTCGGCAGGCTGATCGAGCGGACGAACCGCCGGGTCTCCTCGTCGTCGAGATCGGCTTCGGGCATGAATTGCAGAATGCTGCGCCGCAATTCGGGGTCGTCGAAATCGGCCTTCTCAAACGGCCTGATCTGCCGGAGCAGCAGCCTGATCGCCGGCCACAACAGCTGCTGGCCTCTGGTGCCGAGTTGCCAGAAGGGAGAGATCAGGACGACTCCTGCCAGTTCCCGGGAATCTCTGGCGGCCACCTGCAAAGCAAGCGCGCCTCCCATCGAATAGCCGACCAGCACCACTGCGGAATGTTCGCGCCGCAACTCAATCAGCGAATCTCTGACCGCCGCCGCCCACTCGCCGAATCGCTTTTCAGGCAGCGTCTCGATCTGTGCGCCGAAGCCGGGCAGCAGCAACCCGTGGGCAGTCCAGCCTGCGCGGTGGAGCGCCTGACCGAGCGGCCTCATCTCGGCCGGCGTGCCGGGGAAACCATGCACCAGTAATGCCGCAGCCGCGCCGCCGTTCCAGCAGAATGGCCGGTGTTCTTCGCCCTGATACGCCTGAAACTGCTTCACTGAAATTCCCTCCTGCTCAATGTTACCTGCCCTGCTGTGGCCGCATTTATCACCCGCATTTTCCGTGATAGATTGATGCCGGATTGTCAGAAGTTTCACCGCGCCATCCGCAAAAGTAAATAAAGCGATGGAGCAACACCGTCATCAACCGACTGCTGTTTCGAGATGAACGCCACGCAACCCGGCACACCACCCGCAAAACTTTCTCAGCTGCGCGAGGCACTCGGCGAAGCGCATCAGCGAACACTGGAATTGATTGCCGACCTCAATGACGACCAGATGATGGGGCCGCGACTGGCCATCGTCAATCCGCTGCGTTGGGAAGTCGGCCATGTCGCGTGGTTCAACGAATACTGGCTGCTGCGCCACCTGCGCGGGACTGCGCCGCTCATGCGGGGCGGCGATGAGTTATACAACTCCGCCGAAGTCGCCCACGACACGCGCTGGGATTTGTCGCTGCCGTCGGTGGAAGAGACGCTTACCTACTCGCGCCGCGTGCTTGATCGCGTCCTGCAGACCGGCGATGAGAGCCGGCCCGATCCGATTGATGGATACGATGAAGCCTACTTCCTTCACCTCGCGCTCTTTCACCAGTGCATGCACGCCGAGGCGTTCACTTACACGCGGCAGACGCTCGGCTATCCGGCCCCGCAGATTTCCCCCGGGAGCGCAGGCATCCTCACTGCTTCTTCCACGAGTGCGCCGGCAGTGAATTCAGGCGCTCCCAGTGGTGACGCCCGGGTTCCCGGCGGGGCATTCCTGCTCGGCAGCGCGCCAGGTTCGGCAGCTTTCTTTTTCGATAACGAACTGCAACCACACGAGGTGAAAATCAAACCCTTCAGCATCTCGCGCACCGCGGTCACGCAGGCCGAATTCAGGGCCTTTGTCGAAGACGGAGGCTATGAACGGCGCGAATGGTGGGGCGACGAGGGCGGGCAATGGCGTGAAACCACCGATGCAAGGTATCCGGTTTACTGGCGGCGTGAAGCGAATGGGCGATGGCTGCGGCGCAATTTCGATCAGTGGGTGCCACTTGAAGATGTTCATCCTGTGTTGCACGTCAACTGGTACGAAGCCGATGCTTACTGCCGCTGGGCCGGTCGTCGTCTGCCGACCGAGGCCGAATGGGAGATGGCCGCGTGTGCTGAGCCGACAGCAAACGGGAATGGGCTCACCGAACACAAACGCCGTTACCCGTGGGGCGACGAACCGCCGACGCCGGAACGCGCGAATCTGGACTGGTGCGCAATGGGGTGTGTTTCGGTGAACGCTCTCGCCGCGGGCGACAGCGCCTTCGGCTGCCGGCAGATGATCGGCAACGCGTGGGAGTGGACAGCAACGGATTTCAACCCGTATCCCGGTTTCATTGCCGGGCCGTACAAGGAATACTCCGCGCCCTGGTTTGGCGACCACAAGGTTTTGCGCGGCGGGTGCTGGGCGACACGCTCGCACCTGATCCGCCCGACGTATCGCAATTTCTACAAGCCGGACCGCCGCGACGTGTGGGCCGGGTTCAGGACGTGCGCGCTCTCAAGCGGCTGAAGCCTTGTCTTCCGGCAGAAAACGCTTAAGCTGTCAGCCGCCATGAACATCTCCATCATCACCCCGGCCCCGCCACGCACAAGGCACGGCAACCGCGTGACCGCGCTGCGCTGGGCGCGGATTCTCAAATCGCTCGGCCACCGCGTGGTGATTGCCGGGCGGTACGAAGGCCAGCCCTGTGACCTGCTCGTCGCGCTGCACGCCAGACGCAGCCACCCATCCATCAGGCGCTTTCACCGCGAACACCCCGACAGGCCGCTCGTCGTCGCGCTCACCGGCACCGATCTTTACCGCGATCTGAAAACGAGCGGGCAGGCGTGGCAGTCACTCGAACTCGCCACGCGCATCGTGGCGCTGCAACCCAAAGCACTCGACGAACTGCCGCCACATCTTCGCCACAAAACGCGCGTCATCTATCAATCCGTACCGCCAGTTTCAATCCGCAATCCGCAATCCGCAATCCGCAATCACTTCAAGGTGTGTGTGGTCGGCCACCTGCGCGCGGTGAAAGATCCGTTCCGCGCGGCGATGGCTTCGCGCCTGCTGCCCGTGTCATCACGCATTCGCATCATGCACGTCGGCCGCGCGATGACTGAAGCGATGGCGCGGCGGGCGGAGCGTGAGATGGAGATCAATCCGCGCTACCAGTGGCTCGGCGAGTTGCCGCAGGCGCGGGCACGACGGATACTTGCCGGCAGCGATTTGTGAGTTTTGTCATCACGCCTGGAAGGCGGGGCCAATGTAATTTCCGAAGCGATTGTGGCCGGCGTGCCACTGATTGCTTCATGCATTCCCGGCACGGTCGGCTTGCTGGGGGCCGACTACTCGGGTTATTTTGCCGTCGGAGAGACGCGAGAACTCACGACGCTGCTCTTACGCGCTGAAACCGATCCACAGTTTCTCAATAAACTCAGAAGGCAATGCGCCGGACGCGCCGCCCTGTTCGAGCCCGAGCGCGAAAGACGAACCTGGGAGGCTTTACTGAAAGAGCTGAAGATACAATGAACAATGACGCACCAGTAATTTCGCAATTCAATCCGCCGCGCCGCATCCTGCTCGGCCCCGGCCCCTCGCCGGTTGATGACCGCGTGCTGCGGGCGATGAGCGCGCCGCTCGTCGGCCACCTCGACCCGCTTTTTGTCCGCACTATGGACGAGATCCAGACGCTGCTGCGGTACGTCTTTGAGACCAACAACCGGCTGACCATTCCCATCTCCGGGACGGGGAGCGCGGGGATGGAGGCGACCGTCGCCAACCTGCTCGAACCCGACGAAGAGGTCGTCGTTTGCATCAACGGCTACTTCGGCGAACGCATGAGCGAGATGGTGACGCGGCTCGGCGCAAAACCGATTCGCGTCGAATGCGCCTGGGGCGGGCCGGTTGATCTGGAGAAGACCCGCGCCGCCTGGCGCAATTCGAACGCCCGCGTCCTGTTCGCCGTGCAGGCCGAGACTTCGACCGGCGTGCTGCAGGAGATCGCCCCCTTGCGCGAAATCGCCGACGAACGCGACGGCTATCTGATCATTGACGCCGTCACGAGCATCGGCGCGCACTCGATTGGCGCGGATCGCAACCGGATTGATGCCTGTTACGCCGGGACTCAGAAGGCGCTCTCGTGCCCGCCGGGGCTCGCGCCCGTGACTTTCAGTGATCGCGCGATTGAGAAGGTGAAGGCGCGCAAAACCAAAGTCAGCTCGTGGTACCTCGACACTTCCCTGCTGACGGCTTACTGGGCCGACACGGGCGGCGGGCAGCGGACGTATCACCACACGGCGCCGATTACGATGAATTATGCGCTGCACGAGGCTTTGCGTCTGGTCGCTGAAGAGGGCTTACCAGCGCGGGCAAAGCGCCACGAACTCAATCACCGCGCCCTGGTCGCGGGCGTCGAGGCGATGGGGCTCGGGATGCAGATCGCGCCCGAGCATCGGCTGTGGACGCTCAACGCGGTCTGCGTGCCCGAAGGCGTTGACGACGCGCGGGCGCGCAAACGGCTGCTCGATGAATTCGACATCGAAGTCGGCGGCGGGCTCGGGGTCTTCAAGGGGAAAATCTGGCGCGTCGGATTGATGGGTTCGGGCAGCACCGAAAACAACGTCCTGCTGCTGCTCGCGGCCCTGGAAAGGACGCTCGTCGCGGAAGGGTTCAAAGTGCAGGGTTCCGGCGTGAGCGCGGCGGCTGAGGTTTACCGTCACGCCGCACAATGAAACGTGGCGTGATCAGGCTGATTGCGCCACGTGCATTGCCACTGAATTGAGCCGGAGACTGGACGGCTCCGGTTTACTACGCGGCAACAACGATCACATCCTGAAGATGTTTTGATTCCCGCGTGTCCGCTGTCGGGTCGCCGCCGGGCAGATCCACTTCCAGCACGTCCCCTTCAACCGGATCGGGCGCGGCGTCGCTCTCGGAAATCGAGATGACGAAACCGGATGACGAAGGCCCGGCAGCATCAGTCGTGCTTTCGGCCCCACTCGCAGCAGCCTCGGCGGCCACTGATGAAAGCAGTACGGTCCGGTATTCGGCCCGGAGCCTCTGCAACGATTCCTTCAGAATGTTTCGCTCCTGGGTGAGTCCGGCAAGCTGCCGGGAAAGCGCCTGAACCTGCCGTTCCGATTCCTTCAGTCTGGCGGCCTGCGCCGCTCTGCTCTCCGAGACTTCACGCAGCGCCGATTCCATTTCGCGATGCCGCCGCAGCAGTAATTCATTCTCGGCGCGGAACTGACCGAGCGAACGCTGCAGGATTTCCACCTCGATCCGGTGCTGCTCACGCCCCGGCGGCTTCAGCCTCCACAGGATTTCACGGCAGCGCTCGGCCAGGGGCGGCGGCTGGCCGTTATCAACCAGCAGCGGCCATTCAGGCGAGTTGAACTGCATCCCGTCAGGCGCAGCGACTGTGTTCTTCGAGACCTGACGGTCAGCCGCAACGGCCCCGGCCTGGCCGAATGCCGCGGCGAGGAGTTGATAACGCTCCGCCGGCCCGAGCGGCTCGACCAGTGCGAGCATCTGCTGCAAACACTCCCGCACGACGGCGTCAGGCGGGCGCGATGAGTCTCTCGGTTCAGGACAGAAGATTCCCGAATGGGTCACTCCCCGGGCCACTGCCCGGGCGCGCGCGCCCCACACGATGGCCATTGATGAATGCCGGGACTCCTCACCTCTGGCCAGCCTGACTGCCCGGAGTAATTCGATCAGCTTCTGATCATCGGCTTCGGCTTCAACAGCCGCGCCCGCCACGACCACGTCGGCGGCGGCCAGCATCACCGGCGTGACGGCAGCGCCCGGGGTGCAGGCCAGCACCTCAACATCTTCCGCCAGCATGCCGGTCGCAGCTTTGATTGATTCGATCAGTGGCGGGAGGTCTGTCTGCGCCGCGACCACGGCGATCTGATGTCTGCTCTTCATCGCGAGGTTCCGATCCGGTTCGGGAGGGGCTGGGATTCGGGGGTGCAAGGCTGACAATGCCTGATGGGGCGGGGGATCAGTTAGGCTTCGTCGGTCGGAGATGACGCGACGCGGCAAGTGCCGGATCCTGTCACCTTCCACATGACACTTTCTGTCAACAGGGCGACCCGATACGCCGTCGTTTCATTCGTCGAATCGGTCGAGGAACGGCCTGGTTCTCGTCACTTCCTGATCAGCAGTCGCTTCGGCCGAAAGCCCCGTCAGTCATTGGCCCGGCTATGGTAGTTCCGTCCTCGCCTGAGTTCAAGGCTGCGACGGCCGATCTGATCAAAACGGGACTGTGGATGTCTCTTCCCGGCGGAAAGCGGCAAATTTTGTGCCGGCAGAAATCACCTCTCCCGGCACAGGCCGAAGCTGGGATTCCGCCGGGATGAACGACTGCCGGCTGGCACTTTACCAGGCACCCTGTGTCCGGCAGCCGGGATGTGGGATGTGAGTCCGACTGTCAGGGAAATCGGACAAGTGCAACCCGAGCCCTCCCTGACGTTCGGACTTCTGATGTGGCCATCTGCGAAAGCTGCCGCATTTGAGTCAGCGCCGCACCAAAACGTTGAACCGCATCCCGCTCCGGCCACGGGCAGTGCTTCGGTGGACACGTAAAACGAATATGATTGACTGGATCTGCGAGAAACGCGGCCCGCGTCTGCCCGGTTCTGCGAGCATGGCAAAGAATAGTGCGGCAGAAATGCCTTGTCTCTTCCTGACCGGGAGGTAAGAATGAGAGTCACTGATCTCCCACCTGAACGTTTACGGACACACGCCGGCATCCTCATATAGGCAGGCATACTTCTTGCTGATAAATATGGAAACAGCTCAGAGTATTCAGGGAAAGTTGATTGCGACGGGCTTGTTGCAGGCTGCGAGCCTTGTCATCCCGGAGATCGCGAAGATGCTTCTATGGGGGTGAGCAGGCCCGTCCGAGGAACTGGCATGACAACGACGGAACAAACAAAGCCATGTTCAGACGGGGTGAGCCTGACGGATCAGGGGGAAACTCTCCCTCTCCGTCTGTGCAATGCCTGCGGCGCCGAGGGGCGTGAGCGCGACCGGTTCTGTCGCCGCTGTGGCGCCAGGCAGGGCGCCCATTGGGGCGCAGACTGCGTGACCGCGCGATTGAGTTACGGCAACACCTCCGCCACCTCGCCGGCGACTCAGGATCACACTTACCACCGGGTTTCCGGGGCGCTCGTCTCCGCCATCACGAGCGGCGTGTCGGTCGGCACGGCGGATTACCACGTCAATCGTCTGGTCAGGAAAGTAATCCCGATCCTCATCTCGATCCCGATCTGGCTGATCATCATTCTCCTCTCGCCGCTGGACGCCTGGACGGCGGCCAGGACAGCCGCGGGGCGGATCTGAGGCTGCCGCCGAATTGCTTCTCTATGCGTCGCCCGGCCGTCGCTGGCCTGACACTTCATCACTGCGGCCGCCCTTTTCTTATTTCCCTCAGTACACTCCCCGCCGGCCCCTTCCGTTTTCTGAAAAGAGGGTTATCATTTGATCCTGGTCGTGCAGCATCAGTGAGTTTCAGGGAGAGGGTTATGATCTATTGTCCGCAATGCGGCTCCGGGATGAGCGAGACGACGAAGTTCTGCAAGAACTGCGGGCTGCCGCTCGCGCAGCTTCGCACTTACGTGTCAAGCGGCGGGACATCGCCCCTATCACCCACGCCGCCGCAATCACACACACCGGGTCTGATGGACGGGCTGACGCCGAAACAGCAACTGATCCTGACGATCCTGCTGTTCGTTTTCGCCCCGGGGATTCTGGGGACGCTTGGCGGGGTGCTGGGTCTGGGCTTCATTTTCAAGCCGCTGGTTGCCATCTCTTCCACCCTGATGCCGCTCGGAATCATCTGGGCTGTCTTCAGGTACAAAACTATCAAAAAAAGAATGCGGCAGCAGACCTGGTACCCGCAGGCGGTCCCGCCTCCGCCACAACCACTCGCGCAGGGAAATATTTATCAACCACCTCTGCCGCCGCAACAAACCAATCCGCTCCCCCATGTCCGGCCGAGTGTGGTTGAAGATGAGACTCAGCGGTTCCCGGGCAATCGCCGCTGAATCCAATTTCGCCGGGCTGCCCGGGGCCCGGACAACAAGAGACATCTGGTTAAGATCAGTCCCTATGAATTTTTCACCATTCACACTGCGCGGCTTCCGCAAACCACGCGAGGTGATCAGTCAGCCGCTGGGCAGGCTCGAACGCGAAGTCATGACGGTCGCGTGGCAGCGCGGCGAGGTCAGCGTGCGCGAAGTGCATCTGACCTTCGATGAGCGCGTCGCTTACACCACGCTCATGACGACGCTCGACCGGTTGCATAAAAAGGGGCTGCTCGGGCGGCGCAAGACCGGCCGCGCGTTTCTTTACTCCCCCCGGGTTTCGCCCGAGCAATTCGAGCAGGGGATCGCGAAGGACATCATTGACGGGCTGCTCGGCCGGAGCGCAGGCGGCGTCGAGCCGGTGCTGGCCTGCATCGTCGAAGCGGTCAGCGAACACGACCGCGCGCTGCTTGACGAACTCGACCGCCTCGTCAAAGAAAAGCGGCGCGAGTTGAAACGCACGGACTGAAGACCCGGGGGCTCAATGTACGAATCACTTGGAATCTGTCTGGCGCTGGCGGCACTGCTTACGATCAATGCGCTGGCGACGCTCGCGGCGACGGCCATCTGGCGCGGCGTTCGGCTGCGGGCGGGCCGCTGGTCCGCCGCCGGGCGCGCGCAGCTCGTCTTTTCACTGCGCGTCCTGCCCGCCGCAATCGCCGCGTTCTCAGTCATCGCGTTGCTGGTTCCGGCTTATGCGATGCACGAACCTTACCAGACGACGGAGGTCGTGAGCCTCAGGCTGGCGGCCCTGGCATTGCTCTCGATGACAGGAATCCTGCTGGCCTTGTGGCGCGGGCTGGCGGCGTGGGTCGTGACGCGGAGACTGCTGGCCGACTGGCTCGGGCACGCCACGCCAATCCGTCTTGAAAACGTTTCGATCCCCGCTTATCGCCTCGACCATTCGTTCCCGGTGATCGCCATCGTCGGGTCGTTCCGGCCCCGCCTGTTTATAGCTGATCACATCTTCGACGCCCTCAATAAAGATGAACTCTCCGCAGCCATCAGGCACGAGCAGGGGCACCTCCGCGCGCGCGACAATTTGAGGAATGCGATGCTGAGGGCCTGTCGCGACGCGCTGAGCATCGCCCCCTGCGGCCGGACGCTCGACTGCGCCTGGGCCGAGGCTTCGGAAGAAGCGGCGGACGAATACGCGGCGCGGGCCGGGGCCGCAACCGCGCTCGATCTGGCGGCGGCGCTGGTTAAAATAGCGCGGCTGATCCCGGCGGGCACGAGACCTTCATTGCCGGCGGGCGCGCTGCTGATCGGCGATGAGCCGAAGGGCATTGCGGCGCGCGTCCGGCGGCTGACGGCGCTCGCTTCGTCAGCTGATTCAACCGTCGAGGGACAAGAGGCGCCGTCAAACCGCCTGCTCCTGATCGGCTCCGGCGCGCTGGCAGTCGCGCTGTTATTCGCGGCCTCGAACCCGCGGATTCTGGCTGCCGTCCATTCCGCAATCGAATCCATCGTCGCGGCGCTCCAATAGAATCACGGCTCGGATTGTGATCATTTGTACTACGAGCCCTGGTAGTAATTCCCGCCCGCTCGTACAGTTCATATGTTTCGGAATCCCCGAACGATCCACCATTACGCCAATCCGGACTGATCGGCCCTGGGGCCGGGACCGACAGGACGAACTGCTTCAAGAACGACGAGGTGGTTAAAATGACAACCGGGAATCGCTTACGCCTGATTCTGCTCCTGACGGCGCTCTTTGCCTTCATCGCGGTGCCCACTCGCGCGCAGTCTCCCAACACTGCGACGATTGTCGTCGTCGTGAGTGATCAGACCGGCGCAGTCGTGAGGGACGCCAAAGTAACGGTTGCGAACACCGCGACCGGCGCCGTGCGTGAAGCCGTCTCGGGAAGCGACGGCAGCGCTACCATTCCGGCGTTGCCGCTGACGGGGGCCTATACGGTCAGCGTGTCCAGGGAGGGATTCGGCAGCCAGGAACTTAAGGACATCACGCTGCGGTCGGGTGAGACCGCAACCCTGAAGGTGAAGCTTCTCGTCGGCTCCCAGACGGCGGAGGTCGCCGTCTTCGGCACGGCCGAAGGCGTGCGCGCGGATCCGCAGATCGGCCGCCGGCTCGACAGCCCGACCATTGACGAGACGCCGATCCTCGGCCGCAAGGCGACGACGCTGCCGCTCCTCAACTCGGCGTTCCGGCAGGGGAAGGGTACGGGGGATCTCTTCGTCAACGCGACGTACTTCATCACCGGCGTGGGTTCACGCCGTGCCACCACCTTCACGCTCGACGGCGCGAACAACGACGAGGGGTGGGGCCGCCAGACGGCCGTGGCCACCGTGCCGCTCGGCGCCATCCAGGAAATAAACATACTCTCGAACGCGTTCTCTTCCGAGTTCGGCTGGACCTCCGGCCCCGCGCTCAACATCGTCACCAAATCAGGCACGAACGGCTTCCACGGCGAAGGGCTGTTTATGATCCGGCCCGGTGACTGGCAGGCGGAGAAATTCTCGACCAGGAACTTCTGCCCGCCGTCCGTGCCGAGTTGCGTCACGCCCACCACGCTCGCCGCGATCAGCCCGGTGGACATTCCGGACGCGCTGCAGCAGGTCTCCGGCACGATGGGGGGGCCAATCATCAGAGACAAGACCTTCTTTTTCGTCACTTCTGACTACACGCGGCAGGATCGTACGACATTCCTCTCGCCCACGCTGCCTGCCTTCCTGCTGCCGGCGGACGGACGGCTCGACTACACGGGACACTACCGCCAGTTCCTCTTCGACGGACGGCTCGACCACAAGCTCACGTCGAACCAGAACCTGATGGTGCGGATGAATGTTGACCGGTTTTACGATGACAACCCGCAGGACGCCGTGGGCGGCACGAACGCGCCCAGCGTCGCACGCAGGTACACGCGCAGGTCTGTGACGGGTCAGGTCAATCTCACGTCGGTCATCAATGCGAACCTGCTCAACGAGGCGCGCTTCGCCTACCTGCATGGCGACCCGGTCACGCTCTGGGAGGCAAAGACCCTCTCGACCACTTACGCGCGCGCCGGGTCTGTGCCGTTCACCATCGGACAGTCGCGCGCCTCCGACATCTTCAGCCGCCAGGCGCAGTTCTCAGACACGCTCTCATGGTCGTCCGGCAGGCATTACCTACGCTTCGGCGGGAGTGTGACCCGTCACACCTCGGGCGGCACGGGCAGCGAGCCGGGCACTGCGATCCTCGGCACGTTCACGTTCAAGAACACGACGACGGCGCCCTTCGACCAACTGACACTGGCCGACGTGCAGAATTATACGCAGCCGATCAACTTCGGGATCAGCAGCTACGAGCTGACGCAGTGGCTATTTGCCGTGTTCGTGCAGGACAGCATCCACCTGCGCCGCGACCTCACCCTGGACCTCGGACTTCGCTATGACCGGCAGACCCTGACTGACGCGACCCGGAACTTCGCGCCGCGCGTTGGCTTCGGCTGGCACCCGTGGGGTGATGCGCGCACCTCGATTCGTGGCGGCTACGGCATGTATTACACGCAGATCAGGTCCAACGCGGTCGCCAGCTACTTGGTGAACGGGCTCGACGGATTGACGACCTACACCGCCGTCCCGGGGCAAACCGGTTTCCCGACCTGCCTGACGGGGGCCTGTCTTCCGGTAAACGTTGATCCGAAGACGCTGCCGGCTTCGCAATTGCCCGCGCGCGACATCACAATCAGGGCGGGCCTGCGGGACTTCTACAAGTCTCAGTTCGAGAGGTACGGGCTGAACTTCGACCTCCTGCCAAACTACCCCGACAAGTTAGTCAATCCCCGCAGCCAAGTGGTGTCTATCGGCGCGGAGCGCGAAGTCATCAGGGGGTTGTTCGTCGGGGCTGATTACGTCCATCAGCACTTGAGCAACATTGATCGCACGGTTGACTTGAACGCCCCGTCTCCTTTCCCTCGCACCGCACCAGGACAGGTTAGAACCGTGACCGCGGCCAACAATACCCGTCCGATCCTGCCGGTCAACGGCGGCGTGCGTCAGGTCAACGTGCTCATGAACCTCGGCGTCGCCGATTACGACGGATTGCAGACACAGGTCAGCTACCGCGGGAACTCGCGTATCTATGCCGCGCTCAGTTACACGCTGTCCAGGGCGACCAACACTACTGAACCTGACGGCAACGGCATTGCGCCGGATCAGGGCAACATCGCGCGGCTGGGCGAGGTCGAACGGGGACCGAGCGTGGTTGATCAGCGTCATCGCGCAGTCATTACGTTCAGTTATCGGTTCCCCTGGAACATCACGGCCGGCACGCTGACACAGCTTGCGTCCGCGCGTCCGTTCAGTGCCACGACGGGCGTTGACAACAACGGCGACGGCGCGAACAACGACCGGCCAGTCGTCAACGGCAACGTCATCCGCAAGTCGGCGTTCCGCGGCACCCCGACTTCCGACGTGGCGCTCTTCGTCGAGGATCGCATCAAGCTGTCAGAACGCGCGAGCATCCTGCTCCGGCTGGAGGGCTTCAATCTCTTCAATCACGGGAACTACCTCGGTCGCGGGCAGACGATTTATGGCGACACGGGCACGCCGAACCCGACGTTCGGTCAGCTGGTGGCCGTCGGTACGGCTGCAAACGCGCTCCCGGCCTTCGCCAACGTTGACCCGCCGCGGATGTTCCAGCTGCAGGTGCGGTTCATCTTCTGAGTGAAATCTGCATCAACCTTGCTGCTGAAAGTTACAGGCATCTCCAAACGATTCGGCGCGCGCCCGGCGCTCGAGGGCGTGAGTTTCTCCGTGCATGAAGGCGAGGTGCTGGGCCTGATCGGCCCGAACGGGGCGGGCAAGACGACGCTCTTTGAATGTCTGGCGGGGCTCACGCCGGCGGACGCGGGCGAGGTGGAATTCCGCCACCAGTCGCTCGCGCCGGCCCGCCGCAAACAGGCGCTTTTCTACCTGCCCGATGGCATTCGTCCGTGGGCCGATCAGACGGTCGGTTTTGCCCTCTCCTTTTTCGAAGGGCTCTACGCGCGACCAGCGGGAGAGGGCGCGGAACTTGTGAATACCCTGAAGCTTGAGAAGCTCGTGAAAGCGCGCATCGGCTCGCTCTCAAAAGGCGAGTGCAAACGGACGCTGCTGGCGCTTGGGCTGCTCACGTCGCAGCCGCTGCTGCTGCTCGACGAACCTTTCGACGGTCTCGATCTGCGACAGGCGCGTGATGTCATGACGTTGCTGCGGACTTACACTTCGAAAGGCCGCACTCTCTTTCTGTCAATTCACCAGTTGACTGATGCCGCGCGCGTTTGTGATCGTCTGGTGCTGCTCGGCGCCGGCAAGGTAGCTGGCGAAGGCACGCTCGCCGAGTTGCAGATGAAAGCCGGGCTGACCGAAGGGGGGCTTGAGGAGGTGTTCCTTGCGCTCACTTAGCTTCCCGTGGCTGCTCGCCAAAGAGTGGCGCGAGCTGCTGGCTTCGCGCGCGTACTGGCTGCTCGGGCTGATGCTCGGGCCGATGGTCGGTCAGGGTTTCATCGCGGCGGTCAACCTTTACGCCGAAGCGAGCGGCATCGGCGGCGCGCCCGCCGCACTGCCGCAGGGCCTGACGCCGCTCGACGGAATCCTCGTTCCGACCTTCGGCGCATACGACCTGGCGTTGACGCTGCTCTTCCCTTTCGTCGTGATTCGGCTGGTGGCGGCGGAAAAAGAGAGCGGGGCTTTGAAGCTGATGCTGCAAAGTCCGGCGGGCGTCGGCTCACTGCTCTGGGCGAAGGGAGTGATCATCGCCATCGGATGGCTGATCGCGCTGATCCCGGGCCTGATCGCGCTCGTCCTGTGGAAGAGTTACGGTGGGCATCTGTACGGCCCGGAAGTTTCCAATCTGTTGCTGGGCTACCTGCTGCGAATGATCCTTGGCGCGGGCGTCGCCACAGCCGCAGCAGCAATCGCGAGGAGCGCTTCGAGCGCGGCGATAGTGACGCTCGGCTTTACCGTCGGCACGTGGGCGCTCGATTTCGTTGCCGCCGGTCGCGGCGGGCTGCTTCAGAAAGTGGCGGGCTACACGCCGACCGCCGCGCTGCGGGTCTTTGAGCTTGGGCTCTTCCGCCTGAACACGGCCCTGGTTACGCTGGCGCTGGGCATTGGCGGGTTCGCGCTCGCGGCAGTCTGGCTGCCGACGGGACAGCGAATACGCACGCGCCTGCTCAGGTCGGCCGGAGTTCTGTTGTGCCTTGGCCTCGCCGCGTGGGGCGCTTCACTGCCCCGCACGAGTCGGGATGTGAGCGAGAACCATCGCAATTCGTTTTCGCCCGCGGAAGAAGCCGCGCTGCGGCAGATCAGACAGCCGCTCCGCATTACCATCTACCTCGCGGCTGAAGACCCGCGCCTGATGGATCTGGAGCGCAACATTATCAGCAAACTCGAGCGCACCCTGCCGCGGGTTGACGTTGATTACGCCGCGCAGAGCCGCTCGGGGTTGTTTGAGGGCGCGGACGATCATTACGGCGAAATCTGGTACGAGCTGGGCGGGAACAAAACGATGAGCCGCTCGACGACCGAAGCCATCGTGCTGGAAACCATCTGCCAGCTCGCCTCCGTGCCCCCGCCGCCGCAGGCCGATGAATCCGGGTTTGCCGGCCACCCGCTGGCGGCGCGCCCCCGGTGGGCGGCCATGATTTTCCACGGGATCTGGCCCGTGACAATCGGCCTGATCTGGTGGCTGCAACACAACCGAAGGAACTGATCATGAAAAAATCCATTCTGCCTGCCCTCATCATCTCCGGCCTCGTGCTGAGCCTTTCCGCGATTGCGCAAAGCACAAAGAGGGCGGCGAAGTCTGCCAAAGCCGTCCACGTTGACCTCGCGAAGGAGAAGGCCGGGGGTGAATCCACGAAGTTTCTTTCTGTCGTCGGCAACTGGGTGGTCGTCGAGGACGGTGGCAAAAAGGCCCTGATGGTTGACGGCCGGCAGTGGAAACGCGGGCAGCCCGCCGGAGGCCTGGCCGACAAGGCACGCGCGATTTACGGCTCGCGGCATGAAGAGTTCATTGACAACGTGAAGGCGTTCGCCTACTTCCCCTACGCCGTCGCAAAGGAGATCGGCGATTTTCACGACGGCGAAATCTCGATGCGCTTCAAACTCGTCGAGGGCACGCTCGATCAGTGCGCCGGGATCCTCTTCAACCTCAAGCCCAACGGCGATTACCTGACCGTGCGCTTCAACGGCAAGGAAGACAACCTGGTGCTGTGGAAGTTCGAGAAGGGCAAGCGCAGCTTCGTCAAAAAAGGGACGGAGAATAT
Source organism: Blastocatellia bacterium (assembly GCA_035652435.1). Taxonomy (GTDB): domain Bacteria; phylum Acidobacteriota; class Blastocatellia; order RBC074; family RBC074; genus DASRDU01. Next base: position 15,767 of record DASRDU010000182.1, on the reverse strand, counting down.
GCCGCTCGCGATGAAGCAGTGGCACAGCATGAAGGTCGTCATCAGAGGGACGAAACTCGAAGGCCACCTGAACGGCAAGCTGCTGCTCGAATACGACCTGCCCGCGCCCGTCTCCGGCAAAGTCGGCCTGTGGTCGAAGACCGACAGCGTGTCTGACTTCGACGATTTCACCGTCACGCCCGCCTCAAACTGAATATGATCGGTTGAGGATTGATGGCTGAAGTGCAGTGATGCATGATGATTCCCGTCTCCTGATGCGAATCTTTATTGCCATCGAACTTCCCGAAGAGATCAGATCCGCGCTCGCCGCGTTGCAGGATGACCTGAGCCGGGCGCGCGCAGATGTCGGCTGGACGAAGCCTGACAATCAGCACCTCACGCTGAAATTCCTCGGTGAAGTTGAAGAGCAGCGAATCGGGCAGATCGCGCCCGCCTGCCAGTCCGCCATCATCGGGGCCACACCTTTCACGGTCAGTATCAAAGACACCGGGGCTTTCCCGAACCTGAGACAGCCGCGCGTGCTGTGGGCCGGGCTGGCCGAAGGGATCACAGAACTGAGGGAACTGCACACCAGACTCGATGAGCAGTTGTCGGCGCTCGGCTTTGAAAAAGAAGCGCGCGTCTTCAAACCTCACCTCACGCTGGGCCGCGTCAAATCGGCGAAGAATACGGCCAGCCTGATTTCGCGGCTGACTGCTTACCGGCTGCCTCTGCTCTCCTTCACCGCCCGCGAGATCGTCGTGATGCGAAGCCAGCTCGATCCCGCCGGCTCGATTTACACGCCGCTCGCGAAACTCGCCTTCGATCAACCGGAGAGATTCCAATGAACGTCACCGCAAACGTCCCCGTCGGCGCTTCGGCCACGAAGTCAGTCGAAGTGACCCGCGAACTGACTGTCGCTCACTTCCATAATGAAATGCCCGAAGTCTACGGCACGCCGATGATGATCTACCTGATGGAGGTGGCCGGGGCCGCGGCCATCGAACCTTACCTGCCTGAGGGCTGGGCGTCGGTCGGCGCGGCGGTCAACGTCCGGCACCTCGCCGCCACCCCCGTCGGATTCACGGTCACGGCGAAAGCTGAAGTGATCGAGGTCAAAGACAACCTGATCATCATGGCGGTCGAAGCCCATGACGGCGTCGAGACCATCGGCAGAGGCATGCACGTGCGAGCGCCGATTGATCTGGCACGCTTCATGAAACGAGTCGGGCAGAAGGCCCTCAACAGATGAAGACGAGAAATGAAAGGATCCGGTGATGCTGAATCATAACCTGCCGGTCATTGACGCATGGGCGCAGCCCGCCTTCAGGGAAATATTCCAGCTCATTCCGGAAGTCGCCCGGCTGTTCCGACAGTCGGGGAGTTCGCAGATTCTGGAAACGGGCATCACGCCCGCAGAGATGGTGGCAATGATGGATCGGGCGGGCGCGCAGACCGTCATGCTCTGCGCCTGGCACCGTCCGGGGCGGTCAATCACGAGCAATGATCAGATCGCCGAAATCGTCAGGCAGTATCCCGGCCGGTTCGTCGGCGTCGCGGCAGTCAATCTGGAAAAGCCCGTCGAAGCAGTCCGCGAACTTGACCGCGCGGTCAGGGAGCTGGGCTTCAAGGCGCTGCGCGTCGTCCCCTGGCTCTGGAACCGCCCGCCGAATGACAGGCTCTACTTCCCGCTCTTCGTCAAATGCATCGAACTCGACATTCCTTTCTGCACACAGGTCGGTCACACGGGGCCGCTGATGCCGTCCGAAACGGGCCGCCCGATCCCATACCTCGACGAAGTCGCGCTCACTTTCCCGGAGCTGAAGATCGTCGGCGGGCACATCGGCTACCCGTGGACGGACGAGATGATCGCGGTGGCGTGGAAGCACGAGAACGTGTTCATTGACACGTCAGCTTACCTGCCGCGTTATTACCCGCCGCAGCTCGTGCATTTTATGAAAACCTACGGCAGAGAGAAGGTGCTGTTCGGGACCAATTTCCCGCAGCTGCCGTTTGAAAAGTGCGTCGAGCAGGCGCTCGCGCTCGACCTGCCTGACGACGCGCGCGCCGCGTTTATGTACGAAAACGCGCGCCGGGTTTTCAATCTGAAGTGAGTGAGGGAAACAAAGATGTCAACCGTCAGCTTTGAAGTCGAGGACGCCATAGCCGTTGTCACGATCAACCGGCCCGAAGTTCGCAACGCCGTGGATACGGCCACTGCCACGGCGCTGGCCGACGCCTTTCGCCGCTTCGACGCTGACGATTCACTCAGTGTCGCCGTGCTGACCGGCTCGGGCGGCACGTTCTGCGCCGGGGCCGATCTGAAAGCCATCGCCGAAGGTGACCGCAGAACGCTCTCTGAAGAGGGCGATGGCCCGATGGGGCCGACGCGCCTGCTCCTGTCAAAGCCGGTCGTCGCCGCCGTCGAAGGCCACGCCGTCGCCGGCGGGCTTGAACTCGCGCTCTGGTGCGACCTGCGCGTCGCGGCGAGCGATGCGGTGTTCGGCGTCTACTGCCGCAGGTTCGGCGTGCCGCTGGTTGACCTCGGGACGATCAGGTTGCCGCGAATGATCGGGCACAGTCAGGCGCTCGACCTGATCCTGACCGGGCGCGGCGTTTCCGGCGAAGAGGCCCTGCGAATGGGGCTGGCCAACCGAATCGTCGAGCCGGGGCAGTCGCTCGATGCGGCGATTGAACTGGCGCGAATGATCGCGATTTTCCCGCAACGCTGTCTGCGCTCCGACCGGCTGTCAGCTTACGAACAATGGGATCTGACCTGGGACGAAGCGATTCGGAATGAGCTGCGCCGCGGCATGGATGTGCTGGCATCGGGCGAATCGCTGGAAGGCGCGAGGCGATTCCGCTCGGGCGAGGGGCGACATGGGACCAATTGAATAAGTAAAAAGTAAAAAGGCAAAAGTGAAAAGTCAGCAAGAGGCGCCGCGCTGATCAACACAGCACTGCCCCTCTTTCTGGCTTTTGACTTTTGATTTTTGCCCTTTGCCTTTTGCCTTCGTCAGATTTTCTCCGTCTTCCGCGTCAGCGCCTCGGCAATATCGAAGCGTTTCGCTTCGAGCCTGCGGCTCTGGCCGCCGAGCGACAGGCCGTAAATGACGCAGGCGATGAGTACGATGGCGGTGGCGGAGAGGTACCTCAGGCCCGGGCCGCCGAACAGCCAGCCCAGCACGGCGGGCAGAATGATCAGCCCCGCATTCCCGAGCAGCACGCCGACGATGGCGAAAATGCTGACGGCCTCATAACCGCTCCGCGAGCGGCGGCGGCGGATGCCGAATTCGGCGGGGTAGGGGAAATGAATCGAGAGCAGATTGCCGACGAGCGAACAGGACACAACTACTGTGATGAGGGCGCACCCCAGCAGATAAACCTTGCCCGGCGTCAGGTTGCCGTAAAACACGAGCGTCCCCAGAACGATCAGGCTCATCTGCGCGGCGACCATCACCCAGATGGCCAGGTTCTTGCCGAGCAGCACGCGCAGCCAGCTGACCGGCGCGAGCAGGTACTGGCGGAAGCCGCTGGCGTCGAAGGCGAAGAGCGAGGAGAAATACTGGAAGTTGACCATGAACGGGAACAGCACCACCATCATAATCCACCAGATTTCACCCCACGGGATCTGCGCATAGGGCAGCCGCTCCAGCCGGCTCAGGTCCTCGCCCCTCCTGAAGCCGCGCTGCAGGCCGTACTGGACCGGACGGAAGGCGAGCAGCGTGATCACCAGAATGTTCGCCGTGTTGAGCCACGTCACCGTGTTGCGCATGAGGTAGGTGATCTCCTTGGCGAAGATCGCGGAAAGCTGCTCGGAAACGAAGGGCAGCCTGAGCGCCAGTCGCTGTGAGGGGGCCGACACTTCGGCATTGCGCGCCGAACCGCTGGTCCCGCTCCGCGCGCTCGTCGCGAGGCGCGTGAAGACGGCGTAACCGGCCGCCCAGGCCATCCCGGTCCACACCACACTAACCGCCAGCAATCGCTCGAAGGCGCCCGACGCGTCGTGACGTTTCAGGATTTCAAAAAACTTCCCCCACACGCCGAACGGCGTCCACGAAAAAATTTCGCCCATGCCTTCACGGTAAGGCTGGAGGAAATCCCAGAGGCTGCTGCCGAAGCTCGTGCCGATCATGCGCGGCAGGATCTGGCTGACGAGCAGGAACAGGCCCATCACGACCGTGAAAAAGATTTCCGTGCGCCGCTTGCGCCCCGAGAGCAGCCACGCCGTCACGAGCGCGATCAGCACGAAGAGCGCGTTGATCCACAGCGCCGCGCAGACGAAGGCCGTCAGCCCGGCCAGTGGGTGACGTAATGCCACCCCGCGCCCGATGAGGATGCCGGCCACCGACGGCAGCAGTGTGATCATCACCGGCTCGGCCAGCGCCGAGATCAGGTTCAGCGCGAACAGCTTTTTGAAGCTGACCGGGAAAAGGATGAAGCGGCGCGGGTCGAAATTCGCCGAAGTCCCGGTCGCCTGCGTGATCAGCGTCAGGAAGACCAGCATCCCGAAGATCGTCCCCATGCTGTTGGCCATGAAGCTGCCCAGCGTGTCGGGCATCGCGACCATCGCGACGAACAACACCACGCCCGCGCCGAGGCTCAGGAGCAGATAGCCAAGGAGGATGATGAGGCGCAGGACGGCGGAGAAGATCTCTTTGGCCCCGGTCACCGAATTCCTGAAGATGACGTAACGCAGCCAGAAAAGAGTGAGGAGTTGTGACATAGCTCGCGGACTTTAAGCAGAGTTCACTCAAACCGATTGATTGCCCTGGGCATTGTAATGCTACCGGCCCGCCCCTGTCGCCTTTGTCACGCACCGGATTTCAAGTAGAATTCATTTCCCAAAAAGGAAGTTAGTTTCAGTTTCCCCGCTTGCGGCCCGGGAACGACGAGCGATGCCAGCAGGCGTCATTTGTTTCCGGCAGGCACGAGACCCGGGGCAATCACTGTTTTTCGGCGGGGCCGCTGCTCAGGCGGCCACCGATTCCGGACCACTTTGCCCCGCAGCAGTCAGTTCTTCATCAACCCGCAGGAGTCACCCCGACTGCGGAAGGAGCCGGAGATGAGCAGATCAGGCGCAAGAGTCCTGACCGGAAACAAGGCTGCCAAGGCCGCGAAGGCGGTGAAGGCAACGACCGCCGGGCAGACGAACTCCCACTCACTTTCACGCAGTCAACCCGGCAGACGCAGTCAGTCCAGGAGCAAAGCAATGAGCGAAGAAACCAGCAATTCTCACTCTTCAAACGAATCCCCGGCGGGTGCCGAAAGCCTCGACAAGGTGCGCGACATCCTCTTCGGCGTCCAGATGCGCGATTACGACCACCGCTTCGCGCAGCTCGAAGAGCGCCTGATGCGCGAGGCGACACTGCTGCGCGAGGACGTGAAGAAGCGCTTCGACTCGCTGGAAAATTTCATCCGCAACGAGATCGAGGCCGTCTCCGACCGGCTCAAGTCCGAGCGCGACGAGCGCAATTCCTCCGTCAAAGAGCTGTCACGCGAGCTGCGCGACCTGACGAAAACTTCCGAGAAGAAGAATGAACAGTTCGACGCGCAGCTCACCAAAGCCCAGCGCGAATTGCGCCAGCAGCTCCTCGACCAGTCGAAATCACTGACCGAAGACGTTCAGTCGAGGTACGCTGAAATGACGGCGGCGCTGGCCCGCGAAGCGCAGACGCTGCGCGCCGACAAGGCTGATCGTTCCACGCTCGCCGGCCTGCTGACTGAAATGGCGCTGAGGCTGACCGAAGAACCCAGAGTGCCCGGCTCCAAAGACGGCAAAGGTAAATGACCGAGTCCGGAATAACAGAAGAAGCCGTGACTGAGGATGTCACCGAAGCTGCGACTCAGACGCCGGCGGATGCGGCGGCGCAGCAGGCCGACTCGCAGCCGCAGTCTGCCCGGACCACTGAGCAATCTTTGCCGGCGCAGCACGGCGCGACCGACAAGCTGGCCGAGTTGCGCCGCCTGCTCTTCGGCGGCGAGCAGGACCTGTTGCAGCGCCTGCAACAACGGCTGGAGGACCCGAAGTCGCAGGCGGAAGTCGTCAGCCGCGTGCTGCCCGGCGCGATCCGGTTGCGCAGTACGCGGGACAAGCAGCTGAGCCTCGCGCTCGCGCCCACGGTCGAGGATTCGATCACCACTTCGGTCAGAAAAAATCCGAAGCGGTTGTCCGACGCGCTCTACCCGATCATCGGCCCGATGATCCGCGCGGCGGTCGCGCACACGATCACGAGCATGGTGCAATCGCTCAACGAGACGCTCAACCGCGGCTTTTCCCTGCAGGGGTTCAAATGGCGCTCCGAGGCGTGGCGCACGGGCAAGCCTTTCGCCGAGGTCGTGCTGCTCCACACGCTGCTCTACCGGGTCGAGCAGGTCTTCCTGATCCACAAGGAGACCGGGCTGCTCCTGATGCAGGCGACCGCGCCCGCCGTCGCGGCGCAGGACCCGCAACTGGTCTCAAGCATGCTCACGGCGATTCAGGATTTCGTGCGCGATTCATTCTCGGTCAGTCAGGGCGAGACGCTCGACAGGCTGACCGTCGGCAACCTCAACGTCTGGGTGGTCGCGGGGCCGCACGCCGTGCTGGCGGCGAGTATCCGCGGCGAAGCCCCGGCAGAGTTGCGCCCGCTGTTCGAGGAGGTACTCGAAAAAATCCACCTCGAACACGCGGCTGACCTGCAAAACTTCAACGGCGACCCTGCGGTCTTTGAAGCGAGCAGGCCGGAACTGGAACGCTGTCTGCAATCACAACTCGCTGGGGTTCAGGATGCACAACCGCGGCAACGGATTTCACCGGCACTCGTCACCGCAGTTGTCGTGTTGCTCTTCGCCCTGAGTACATGGATGTTTTTCACGATCCGCGACAACCGGCGCTGGGATGATTACCTCAGCCGGCTGCGGGCCGAACCCGGGATCGTGGTCGTCAGGGCGGAAAAGAGCGGCGGCAGCTATTTCGTCTCCGGCCTGCGCGACCCGCTGTCGGCTGACCCCGCGGAGATTCTGAAATCAACACCGCTCGACCCGGCCAGAGTCGTCGGCGCCTGGGCGCCGTATCAGGCGCTGACCCCGAAATTCATTGAGGCGCGGGCTAAAACGCTGCTTGAGCCGCCGGATTCTGTCTCGCTGAAATTCGAGAACGGAATTCTTTCTGCCTCCGGCATCGCGCCGCAATCGTGGGCCGAGGAAGCCCGCCGGCTGGCACGCGCTCTCCCCGGTGTGACACAATTTCAGAGCAGTCTTTCAGACCTCCAGGCGGCCAGAGAGCGAATCGAGAAGTGGCGCGTTGATTTCCCGACTGGCATAGCCGAGCTGACACCCGATCAGAAAATCAGAGTAGACGAGCTGGCTGAAGAGATCCGCCGGGCCGTCGCCGCCGCGCAGAACCATGACCAGCGCTGGCAGATTGAAATCACCGGACACGCCGATAAAACCGGCTCCGACGAGATCAATCAGAGGCTGCGTCCGGGGCGGGCGGAAGCGGTCAGGGCGGCGCTGGCCGCGCGCCACATTGATCCGGCCCGGCTGGTTGTGACAGGTGAGAAGCAGGGGGTTACGCCTCTGCGCGGCGTTACTTTCAAAGTGGCTTCCGCCCGCTGAGCTTCAGGAAGTTTTTGTCGCGGTAAATTGGGGCGACTAACGCTGGGAGCGCGAGCGTCCCGCTCGCCAGGCAGGCCGGGTAAGGCCACGTGAATTCGCTGAGGCTGTGATTTCGATCCCGGCGAGCGGGACGCTCGCGCTCCCAGCGTTAGTCGCCCCGTCAGCCGGAGGTCAACCGATTTATCAGAAAGGTTCCGTCTTGATTCAGAAGAAAGTGTGCATGCTCGGGACGTTCGCGGTCGGCAAGACCAGCCTCGTCTCCCGCTTCGTCAAAAGCATCTTTTCCGAAAAGTACCACACGACCGTCGGCGTGAAGATTGACAAGAAGTCGGTCACCGTCGGCGACGAGGAAGTCGTGCTGCTGCTCTGGGACATTCACGGGGAGGATGAGTTCCAGAAAATCCGCGTCTCCTATCTGCGCGGCACTGCGGGCTACCTGCTCGTGGCGGACGGCACGCGCCGCGCGACGCTCGACGCGGCGGAAGAGCTGCACCGCAGCCTGGGGGCCATCACGGGCGAAGTCCCGTTCATCCTGCTCGTCAACAAAGCGGACCTCGCGGACGAGTGGGAGACGGATCGGGGCGCGCTTGACGCGCTCGCGGCCAGGGGCTGGACAGTGATCAAGACCAGCGCCAAAACCGGACTCGGCGTCGAAGAGGCATTCGCCACCCTGGCGCGGCGGATGCTGGAGGCATAGTTCACCTGATGTACCTGCTGAAATCCGATCTCCCACCGACGATGCTGGTTTACTTGAACGAGTTGAACCTCAAATCGCAGTTGCCCGCGTGGCTGATGCTGGCGAAGGACGGGACGCTCTCGCGGTGGGGCGGGAACCTGGATTATTACGGCATCAGCGGGCTGCGCGCGGGGGCGCCGGCCGCGGAACAGCTGCGTTTCCTGGTGGGATTGCTGCCCGTCGAAAACGAACCCATCGAGCTGCCCTTCGTCCAGACCGATTCCGGCATCTTCGCCGACATCCACGTCTTCACCGCTTTCAGCTTCGACTGGGTGCTGATCATTGATACGACGTCGCACGCGCTCGAATACCGGCGGATGCAGCAGCGCGGGAACGAGCTGAGCCTGCGGAGTTACGACGAGGCGCGCGCCCGGACTCAGGAGATCCTCGCCGACCTGTTCACGGGGCTCGAAGTCATCGCGCTCGAAGTCCGCGACGACGGGTCGCTCAAGCTGGCCAGCGGCCTCCCGGAATGGACAGCCCGGATTCATCCCGTCGCAACTTCAGACCTGACCCGCGCCGCGCTCGTCGAGCGCTTCCCTTCCCTGGACAACTTCCTGACTGACGCCGAAGAGTTCTGGAAAAACCACCAGCCCGGTCGTCTGAAATCCCCCAGCTGGGCCGAACCCGAAGCGTCGGGCGAGGAACTGTACCTCGGCGCCTCGGCCCTCCGCCTCGGCAACAACCCGCTGCTCCTGATCGGCCTGCGACACCACTAACGAGAAGTAAAAAGGCGAAAGTGGGATGCGGAAGGGAGCCTTTATCTGAAAAAGTAAAGTGCCGACCTTTTGCCTTTTGATTTACTGATTGTCACCCGATCCACGACAAGGTCTCGGCCATCGGGCGCTCGCCGCCGACCAGGCGGACGAAGTAATCTTCGAGCGTCGCGCCGCCTGAACTCCGCAGCTCGGCGAGCGTGCCCGCGGCCACGATCCGCCCCTCGTTGATCACGGCGATGTCCGTGCAGAGGCGCTCGACGATCTCCAGAATGTGCGAGGTCAGGAAGATCGTCACGCCGCGCCCGCGCATCCGCTCGAGCAGGTTTTTGATCGAGCGCGCGGCCACCGCGTCCACGCCCTCAAAGGGTTCGTCGAGAAACAGCACCTGCGGGTTGTGAATCAGCGCGGCGGCGAGCGAAATCTTCTTACGCATGCCGTGCGAATATTCGACCAGCAGCGCGCGCGGTTTGTCTTCCAGCTCCATCATCCGCAACAGCTCGGCGGTGCGCTCGGCGACCACCCGGCGGTCAAGCTCGTGCATCCTGCCGACGAAGGTCAGGAACTCCGCGCCCGTCAGCCGGTCAAAGAGGTTGAGGTCTTCCGGCACGACCCCGATGACCCGCTTGACCGGGGTCGGGTCGCTCGTCAGGTCGTGGCTGAGAATCCGGATGCGGCCCTCGGTCGGGGCCAGCATGCCGGTCAGCATTTTGATGGTCGTTGACTTCCCCGCCCCGTTCGGCCCGAGGAACCCGAAGAAGGAGCCCCGCGGCACGTGCAGGTCAATGCGGTCAACCGCAATGAAATCGCCAAAGCGGCGCGTCAGCCGGGTCGCGCTGATCGCTGACTGTTCGGCCACGCCCGGAGCTGGCAGGATTTGATCAACGAGCATTGATAAAATGTGGGGGAAGCAGGGTGTCAGCAGGGCAAAGGGCCACCGGTTGCAATCAAAAGGATGGCGACTGATTCATTGTCCTGTCATCTGATGTCTCTTCGGACTGCCGACTTTCAATTTCTGGTGCGGGGCATAATTTGCGTCAGCTTCCCGGCGGCCTGAGCAGACGGCGCGCGATCCGCCGGGCATTCGCACGCGCCCGAATGACAGCTGCCCTGCGCGGCCGGCCGCAGGCGGCGGTAAAGGAGCGCCAGACAACCGATCAAAGCCAGAATCAGCAGGATCTGCTCAAGCATAAGACGTTACGACATTCAGCGATCAGCGGCCAGCTTTCAGCAACAGATTCATCCGTGAAGAGCTGATCGCTGACAGCTCTCATTATTTATAGTGATCGGCGTTGACCTGAATGTAGCTCTGCCACTTCTCCGGCACTTCCTCATCGCGGAAGATCGCTTCGACCGGGCAGGCGGGCTGGCAGGCGCCGCAATCAATGCACTCGTCGGGGTTGATGAACAACATCTCCGAAGCTTCAAAATCATCCTCGTCCTTCCGGGGATGAATGCAATCCACCCACGGCGGGCAGACATCCACACAGGCCGTGTCTTTCGTCCCGATGCATGGTTCACAAATCACATACGTGGCGCCGCGGTTGTCACTTTCAAGCAGCGAACCGTCCTTGGGGCAGAACTTCTCAGATTCAGGATAATTTCCATGACACTGTGGACAGCGCTTCATGATCGCCTTCATTTACCTGATCTGCTCTTTAATCGCAGCCTGACGGCAGTAGTCAGCGATCAGCCATCAGCCTTCACAGCAGAGGCGTCTTTGGCTGACAGGTGACCGCTGACAGCTTATTTAGCTTCATAGTGCTCGGCGTTGATCCGGATGTACTCATGCCACTTCTCCGGCACTTCCTCATCGCGGAAGATCGCCTCGACCGGGCAGGCGGGCTGGCAGGCACCGCAATCAATACACTCATCAGGATTTATGTACAGCATCTCCGCAGCCTTGAACTCAGCTTCTTCGTCCCTCCGGGGATGGATGCAATCCACCGGGCAGACATCCACACACGCCGTGTCCTTTCCACCTTCTCCCTTGCAGGGTTCACAAATCACATACGTGGCCATCAGGCTGTTCTCCTTATGATCTTAATCGGTATCTGTCTGTTCGAGTAAATTCCCGGGTGTTCCGGTCACGACAGGGAATTCATTTTACAGTTTCACTTCCTGATTGCAAGCGCGCGCCCGTGCGCGCCCGTGGCCCGCCGCAACAATCCGGATGACCCGAAGTTTTTCCTTCTGCGCGCGTGGCGCCGGCGACCGTCCGCCGTGCCGGATTTCCGGCGGCCGAACGATTAGAATCCGCACCCGTACTGCAACTCATGGCAATGTTGAAAAGAGGGCTTGTCGTGGCCCGCCTGTTTGCGTATACTCCGCCCGTTCCCCGTTATTGAAGTTGCCGTTCACGAGTGCCTCATAGCATTTGAAAACTTCAAATCTGTGCTCCCCCGTCCTGTCTCATCAATCTTCAAATCGCGCCCACTCTCCTGACTGAGATTGCTGACCGGGGCTGTGGCTGGGGCTCTTACCGAATCCAACCCGGACAGGTGACTTACCGCCTGCCCGGGGTCTGACTAATCGCACCTCGCCCCGAGATGGGAACCAGCTATGACTCTCCGCACCACCAGGAAGGTTCTCTGGATAGATGATGATGCGACCTTTTTGCAACTCGGTCGCCTGATCCTTGAACAAGCCGGCTACCAGTTCCTTGCCGCCTTCGACGGTGAGGAAGGGATCGCCGTCGCGGAAAAGGAACACCCGGACCTGATCCTGCTCGATTACGCGCTGACCGGGATCAGCGGGAAGGAAGTCTATCGCGCCATCATCTCACGCGGCCCGGAAGATCCGCTCTACCACACGCCCGTCGTGATGCTGACCGGGCTGCATGGTGACGACAGCGAGCGGCGCGAGATGCTCAAGCTCGGCCTCGCCGCTTACCTCGTCAAGCCCTTCGGCCAGCGCGAACTGCTCAACGTCATTGATAACGTCCTGATCAGTCATGAAATCAGCGAGCGCAACCGCCTGCTCGAACACGAACTCCAGGAGACCTTCACCTCGATTGTCCGCTCACTGATCTCGCTGCTCGCGGCCAAGGACCCTTACACCGGCGAGCATTCCGGCGCGGTGCTGACCCTCGCCGAACGCCTCGCGCGCAAATGCGGCCTCAACGACGAGGAAGTCTTTGAGGTCAAAATCGCCGCGCTGCTCCACGACATCGGCAAAATCGGCGTGCCCGAATCCATTCTGCGCAAGCCCGAGCGGCTGACGCCGGAGGAGAAGGCCGAGATGGACAAGCACGTCATTTACGGCCACCACGCGCTCGCCAACATTCCCAAACTGAGCCGCGTCCGCGAGATGGTTTACCACCATCACGAGTGGTGGGACGGGCGGGGTTACCCCAACCACCTGACAGGCGAAAACATTCACATCGGTGGCCGGATCGTCGCGGTCGTTGACGCCTTCGACGCGATGACTTCGGACCGCCCGTACCGGCGCGGCATGGAATACCGGATCGCGCTCGAACGCCTCCGCGCCGGCAGCGGCACTCAGTTCGACCCTTACGTGGTTGACCAGTTCTCGCTCTGCATCGCCGAAGGGCTGCCCGGACTCGAGCGGACCGCCAATCTGCATGGCATCATCGGGACTTTTCACTGAGCCACAGTTTTCCTCCCCCCACCCGGGTCCTCATCTCAGGGCGCAAACCCGGTCGCGCCCTGAGTCTCGTTTTTGACGGTCACCTCGGCCCCCCGACCGCCCCGGCCAGTTCCCCCCGAGAGCAATCCTCCGCCAATCTTCAGCAGGATTGCGCAAGACGCCTTCCACACTCCACCCATAGACTGCAAGCTCTCAAACAATCGCCGAAGTGTGATCTGTGGAGACCACGCGGTCGGCTCGCCCGTAGACAAGGAGACTTTCAAATGATCAAAAAAGGCGCACCCATTGCCGAGCCGAAAGGAAAGCTCGGAGTCCTTTGCGTCGGCCTCGGGGCCGTCACTACAACCTTCATCGCCGGCGTCGAGGCCATCAAAAGAGGGCTCGCCAAACCAGTCGGCAGCCTCACCCAGATGGGCACGATCCGCCTCGGCAAACGCACCGAAGGCCGCTCGCCAAAGATCAAAGATTTCGTCCCGCTCGCCGACCTCAATGATCTCGTGTTCGGCACGTGGGATATTTTTGAAGAGAACGCCTACGACGCCGCGATGCACGCCGGGGTGCTGGAAAAGGAAACCCTCGTGCAGCTCAAGCCGCAGCTCTCAAAGATCAAACCGATGCCCGCGGTCTTCGATCAGAGCTACGTCAAGCGGCTGAGCGGGACCAACGTCAAGCAGGGCAAAAACAAGATGGAGCTGGCCCGGCAGTTGATGGCCGACATCGCCGACTTCAAAAAGAAGAACAAAGTCGCGCGGACGGTGATGATCTGGTGCGCCTCGACCGAAGTCTTCATCAAACCCCACCCGGTTCACAAAACGCTCGCCAGCTTCGAGCAGGCGATGAAAGATAACCACAAGGCCATCGCGCCCTCGATGATCTACGCCTACGCGGCCCTGAAATCGGGCGTCGGCTTCGCGAACGGCGCGCCCAACCTGACTGTGGACATCCCGGCCCTCATCGAACTGGCCGAGCGGAACAACCTGCCGGTCTGCGGTAAGGACTTCAAGACCGGCCAGACGATGATGAAGACCATCCTCGCGCCGGGCCTCAAGGCCAGAATGCTCGGCCTGCACGGCTGGTATTCGACCAACATCCTTGGCAACCGCGACGGCGAGGTACTCGACGACCCCGGCTCATTCAAGACGAAGGAGGAATCGAAGCTCTCGGTGCTGGAATATATCCTCCAGCCGCAGGTCTACCCGGAACTCTACAACGATTTCTCGCACCTCGTGCGGATCAACTACTACCCGCCGCGCGGCGATAACAAGGAGGGCTGGGATAACATAGACATCTTCGGCTGGCTGGGCTACCCGATGCAGATCAAGATAGACTTCCTCTGCCGCGACTCTATCCTCGCCGCGCCGATTGTCCTGGATCTGGCATTGTTTATGGACCTCGCGCAGCGCAGCGGGATGCGCGGCATCCAGGAGTGGCTGTCGTTTTACTTCAAGTCGCCGATGTGCGCCCCGAAGCTCTACCCCGAACATGATTTGTTCATTCAGTTGATGAAGCTCAAGAACACGCTCCGGCACCTGCGCGGCGAAGAGCTGATCACGCACCTCGGGCTGGAGTATTACGATTGAAAATCGGGGGCGGGCGCAGGAACGGTTTACAAGTCGAGCGGGCTGCGCACTCCCACGCCCGGTTTGTTGAGTACGTGCGTGTAAACCTGAGTGGTACGAACGTCCGCGTGTCCGAGCAGTTCCTGCACCGTCCGAATGTCATACCCGGCTTCGAGCAGGTGCGTCGCAAAGCTGTGCCGGAAAGTATGGCAGCTCGCCTTCTTCGGAATCCCTGATTGCGCGAGCGCTTCTTTCACGGCGCGCTGGATCACACTTTCATCCAGGTGGTGCCGCCGCTCCTTCCCTGACTGCGGGTCAACCGACCGCTTCGTGGCAGGAAAGACGTACTGCCACGCCCATTCCCGCCCGGCGGTCGGGTATTTGCGCGCGAGCGCATCCGGCAACCAGACTTCGCCACAGCCGAGCGCCAGATCCTGCTGATGGATCACCCTGACTCTCGCCAGATGCTGGCGCAAAGGTTCAATCAGTGATTCCGGCAGCATCGTCCGCCGATCCTTGTCGCCCTTGCCCGAACGCACGACGACCTGCCGGTAGTCAAAGTCAATGTCCTTAACGCGCAGCCGCAACGCCTCCAGCAACCGCAGACCTGAGCCATAAAGCAGCATCGCCACCAGCCACGGATCGCCGCGCAGATAGCCGAGTACTTTCCGCGCCTCTTCCGGCGACAGCACGACCGGTAATCGGTGCGGACGCCGGGCCGGCTCTACGCCCTTGATATGGCCGAGCGGACGGTCGAGGACCTCGCGGTAGAGGAACAGCAGGGCACAGAAAGCCTGATTTTGCGTCGAAGCCGAAACATGCTGGTCAACCGCCAGCCAGGAAAGAAAGGCGCGGACTTCATCCTCGCCCATTTCCCGCGGATGACGCTTCCCGTGAAAGAGAATGAACCGTTTAACCCAGTTGACGTAGGAATCCTCGGTGCGCCTGCTCATTCTTCTGAGGCGCATCACGCGGCAGACACTCTCCAGAAATGGCGACCCGGTCGGCTGAGCTGACGCCGGCCGACCCGCAGGAACTGGTTGATTCATAGGCTGTACAATGGATTATTCACTGAACCGGGAGTATAATCCGCGGCATTCGGATTATTGTCAACCTTACAGCCATAATTACCAGCCGTGAGAAATCTGAGGTCAACCCCCGGCTGTTGTTCTGGCAGAGGTGTAATATTCGCAACTTCTGAAGTCGAATCAATAGTTAGGCGCAGTAAGACCGCCAGCTTCTGAAAATCGTATAGAAAAAGTCAGCATAGAGAAGAAGGAGAATTGCAGACTATGTGGAGCCTCGATATTGTCGCAAAGACAGAAAAGAATTCGATCATGTTTTGGCGGGCATTATGGCAATTGAAAAGGTCAAGAGACATTTGTACCAGAAGATGGGCTGCAGGAAAGTTGGGGGAGTATAAAGGATTGCTATAGCTTTCAAGAAAATGTTATTTGACAAAACAGTTTGTTGACAGTGATGTCAGCTCAGGCGGCGATTCCGAACAGCGCCAGCACCTCCTCGTGACGATTGGTGAATTTGACCAGCGCGGAGTCCACTTTGGCCGTC
>DASRDU010000181.1:0-3618 GCA_035652435.1 Blastocatellia bacterium | reverse complement strand
AGAGCAATTCCGGAGTGGCTCCGTCTTTGAGCAATTCGTCAATCAGTTCGGGTCGGATGTTGACTGGCATAGCACGTTCTCCTTTGTCTGGAATAGTTGAGTTGTACTATGCCACTTACACAATCTCAATTCTGACCTCGGCCGGGCGGGAATCAGCTGGCATCAGCCACCGAATCGGCCAGCGGCAGCACGTAGTAGGAATCATCCTCCCAGAACTCATCGGCCGTGACGCGGCGCTGGGCGCGGAAGAAAAACTTCCCGCAACGCTCGCAGTAAAACTCCGTCTCGCGCCAGACCTGCTGCTCCTGAACGTAATATGCCGCGCGCTCGGTCGTCTTACAGCCGATCAGCTTGTCGAAGATGGCGTTTTTGAGCATGACCAATCCTGCTACAGACATACTTCGGCCTCCGCCCTGACTTGTCCCCGGCCTGTCATGGTGACTCCCCTTCAATAGTTGGAATGAGACCCGACTTCCACCGCCCGGACGCCTCCCCTTTGCCAGACTTCCATAATTTAGCAAGCCGAATGCGATGCATTTGTGACCCGGGCCGCATATCAATCAACAACCGACACTGGCCGGTCGCGTCACGCCGCGACGTTCGACAAGCCGGGAAGTTTGTCGGACATTTTTTCGCAAGGAGTAACTCGCAATGATGTTCAGTGAGCTGTTACGGAAGAAACGAGAGGATGCCGGACTGACGAGGGCCGAACTGGCGATCTCTGCCGGGATCGCGCTCGAAGTCATCAACGACCTCGAAGCGGGGGTGGTGAAACAGACCAGCTTCGACACCTGCTACAAGATCAGCCGCGCGCTCGCCTCGCGCACCAGACAGCCGTTCATCCTCCAGGATTTGTGGTGCGCCGCGCGGGGCCACTCTTCGGCGGGCAGGTAAATTAAAACAAAACGAAGCCCTGCCCCCTGCCCGTTTCACTTTTTCTTTTCCCACCCTTCGTGCTACGTTCCTGCCTGCGCATTTCGGCAACTGCACCAGCGACAGTATTCAGACTCCGATCACGACAACTGACCTGCGGAGGCACGAGAGTGAGACAAGCGAATCGGCAGAAAGTGTATGACGCCATCATCATCGGTTCCGGCGCTTCGGGCGGCATGGCCGCGAAGGAACTGACCGAGCGGGGCCTGGAAGTCCTCGTCCTCGAAGCCGGCCCCCCCATCAACCCGCAACGCGACCTGTCCCGGCACACCTTCCCGTTTGAGGATATGTACCGCGGCTTCGGCCCGCCCGGCTGGAAGCAGCGCGAGCAGTGGATGCAGGACACGGCCGGCCATTTCAGCCGCCACTTTTACGTCAAGGACACCGAACACCCGTACACGACCGACCCGGGCAAGCCCTTCCTCTGGGTGCGCGCGCGCATCGTCGGCGGCAAGACGCTGCACTGGGGAAGGCTCTCGTGGCGTTTCTCCGACCTGGACTTCAAGGCCGCGACGCACGACGGCTTCGACGTGGACTGGCCGATTGATTACGAAGAGATCAGGCCGTATTACGACAAGGCGGAAGAATGGGTCGGGGTGAGCGGCGATAAGGACGGATTGTGGTATCTGCCTGACGGCAACTTTCTGCCGCCGATGCGCCTGACCTGCGGCGAGCAACTGCTGCGCAAGGGGTCAGTGAAGACCGGGCGCCCCGGCGTCGTCTCGCGCGTGGCGATGCTCACGGCGACGAAGCCCCATCACGTCAAATACGGGCGCGCCAAATGTCATTACTGCGGCAACTGTGGTCAGGGCTGCGACGTCGGCGCGATGTTCAATTCGGTCGCCTCGACGCTGCCGGCGGCACAGGCAACCGGGCGCCTGACGCTGCGGCCCAACTCGGTCGTGCGCCACATCACGGTCGACAACAACACGGGCAGGGCGAAGGGCGTGGCTTTCGTTGACCGGGTGACTTATCAGGAGTTCGAGGCGCAGGGCAAAGTGATCGTCGTGGCGGCTTCAACGCTTGAATCCACGCGGCTGCTGCTCAATTCAAAATCGCGCCAGCACCCGCAGGGCCTGGGCAACTCGTCGGGCGTGCTGGGCCATTACCTCGTGGACCATTTCGGCGGCATCGGGGCGTCCGGATTCTTTCACATCCTCGCCGGTCGCGACCCGGTCAACGAGGACGGCAAGGAAGCCGGGCTCTTCATCCCCCGCTTCCGCAACCTCAGCAAGGAGACGAAGCACCCGAAATTTATCCGCGGCTACGGCTTCGAGTGCGGCGCGGGCGCGGGGCGCTATCCCGGCGCGGCGCGGCGGCTGCCGGGCTTCGGCTCGGAATTCAAACGCGAAGTGCGTCGCTGGTACACGGCCCCGGTCTCGATGACGACGCGCGCCAACATGCTTTCGCGTTTTGAGAACTTCGTCGAGATTGACCCCGGCGGCGTGGTTGACGCGTGGGGCGTGCCGGTGCTGAAGATCCACATCCAGCATTCCGACAACGAGCGCGAGATGGCGAAGGACGCGGCCCAGTGCAGCGAGGAGATCCTGCGCGCCGCCGGCGCCGAAGTGACTTCGACGGGCGGGGTGATGACCGCGCCGGGCCGCATCATTCACGAACTCGGCACGGCTCGCATGGGCAGCGACCCGAAGACGTCGGTGCTGAACAAGTACAACCAGACGCACGACGTGAAGAATGTTTTCGTGACGGACGGCGCGGCGTTCGTCGGCGCGGCCAATCAGAACCCGACGCTGACGATCCTCGCGCTGACGATCCGCGCCTGCGAGTATCTGGCCGACGAGATGAAACGTGGCAACCTGTGAGGACCGGGAATCAGCATGGAAACAAAGAACACTTTCACGAGCGAGCAGCCGGCCCGTAACGCGCCGGGGCCGAAGCCTTCAAAGAAGCTTTATTCAGTGGCCGCGCTGCTGCGCGAGCGCGAGTTCGCAGGCAGATTCGAGACGAGTACCGGCGTCTATGAATTCACGTGGGCTCCGAAGTCTGCGACCCTCGGCAACGGCAAACTTGAACTGACCGGGAACCTGAGTGTGAAATCGTCTCGCGGCGTGAAGCGCGAAGTGAAAGGCGTGCGCGCCACGCTCGCAGCGATTCAGGGCGGCATCGGTACGGTGCCCGCGGCGATTCAGGCGCGCAAGCGGGCCGCCAACGTCCCGGAAAGCGGGCTCCCCGGCACCGAATCCACGGGCGAGTATGGCTACGCGGGCGTGCTGTATTTCCGCCTCGCGCCGATTGACGCGAAGGCGCTGGGGATGACCGTTAATCTCAGCAGCGTGCAACTCAACGCGCGACTCGCCCCCGTGAGCGCGACCGAGCGCGAATTGCAGGTGATCTTTTCGGATCTGGTGGCGGCCATTTCGAGGGACAAACCGGATTCAGAGGCTGCCGCCGAAGAGATCAGAAAACTCAATCAACTGCTCGGTCGGGTCTGAACGGCAAGTCAAACTAAAATGACAGGGCGCGCACTGATCATCGTATCAATGCGCGCCCTGTCTGTTTTGGAATTCAACTACGGAATTCAACGAAGCTGTCTCAAAACTCATTTCAGGCAGCAAACACAAGGGCTAAATCGTTCGTGAGTAAAAAGGCTCAGACTCTGATTGCTATCAGGCTTCGATCCAACCTCATCGAATGAGACGATAAAAGATGCTGACTAAACATCAG
>DASRDU010000180.1:0-166948 GCA_035652435.1 Blastocatellia bacterium | reverse complement strand
CTGATGTTTAGTCAGCATCTTTTATCGTCTCATTCGATGAGGTTGGATCGAAGCCTGATAGCAATCAGAGTCTGAGCCTTTTTACTCACGAACGATTTAGCCCTTGTGTTTGCTGCCTGAAATGAGTTTTGAGACAGCTTCTCTGAGTGATTACAGGCTTGAGGGCCGGCGGGGAGCTGCCAGCTCCCCGTACATCTGATCGCAAGTTGCTCTAAAAGAGCAACGCCGCGAAGAAGCGATGAGTTTCTTCGCGGCTTTGCATTTTGACCGGGATTTTTCCGGCGACGCCGGCTTTAGCTCAATCCTCTGATCGAGACCAGCATGTTTTTGAGATTGCGGGTGGCGTCAATCACGGCGGTCGGCTCGTAGCCGCAATGCACCATGCAGTCGCGGCATTTCGGGTTGCCGCTCTTCTGGCCGTACTTCTCCCATTCGGTCGTTTCGAGCAGTTCGCTGAATGACTGCGCGTAACCTTCGTTGAGCAGGTAGCACGGCTTCTGCCAGCCGAAGACGTTGTAATTCGGGTTGCCCCACGGCGTGCAGTCGTAATCAATCTCGCCCATCAGGAACTTCAGGTAAAAAGGCGAGTGATTGAACTGCCACCTCCTGCCGCGTTTCGTGCGGGCGGGCGCAAGCACCCCGCGGAAGAGCGCTTTGGTCTGCTCGCGTTTGAGGAAGTGTTCCTGGTCGGGCGCCCAGGCGTAGCTGTAACCCGGCGAAATCATCATCCCGTCAACGCCGAGGTCGGCGAGGAAATCAAACATCTCGTGCATCTCTTCCGCCGACTCGCCGTCAAAAACCGTCGTGTTCGTCGTCACTCGGAAGCCGCGCGCCTTGGCTTTTTTGATCGCACTGACGGCGATGTCAAAGATGCCCTTGCGATCAACCAGGTGATCGTGTCGTTCCCGCATCCCATCAAGGTGAAGGCTGAAGGTCAGGTAAGGTGACGGCTCGAATTTGTCGAGATGCTTTTCCAGCAGGATCGCGTTCGAGCAGAGGTAGACAAATTTTTTGCGTTCGATCATCCCCTTGACGATCACGTCAATCTCGGGGTGCAGCAGCGGTTCGCCGCCGGCTATCGTCACAATCGGCGCGCCGCATTCTTCCGCCGCCCTGAAGGCGTCTTCGGGCGACATGTTCTTCTTCAGAATCTCGCCCGGGTACTGGATCTTGCCGCACCCGACGCAGGCCAGGTTGCAGCGGAACAGGGGTTCGAGCATCAGCACGAGCGGGTAGCGCCGGTTGCCTTTGAATTTCTGCTTGAAAATGTAGCCGCCGACCCTGACGGCTTCCTGGAATGAAATAGCCATTTATCTCTTCAATTCCTCTTGTCTGATTTGCCGTAATGAATTGCGAAAGCAGTGGCGGATCGTAGCACACTGCCAGGCAATCCTGAAGCGCGCCCGGGAATCCCGTCAGGCAGTCCGACGGGATTCCCGGGCGCCGGAGTTTTACTACTTCGCGCTGGCCTGCTGCTGCGTGCCGGGCGGCAGCGGTTTGCGCGGCAGTTTCTCGTCGCGCATGGCGGCGTTGTAAACGAACGAGGCGATGATCACCGAGGCCTGCTTCATGTCATCGGCCTGGATGCGGTCATAGACATCCATGTTCGAGTGATGCGTGCGGGTGTCGTACTCGACTTCGTCCTGAATGAACTGGAAGCCGGGCAGCCCGACGGCGTCAAACGACAGGTGATCAGTGCCGCCCGTGTTGCTGATCGTCAGCGTCGAAGCGCCCATCTCCTTGAACGGGGCAAGCCAGGCGCGGAAGATCGGGCGCACGGCGTCGTTGCCCTGCAGATAGACGCCGCGAATCTTTCCGGTTCCGTTATCGAGGTTGAAATAAGCCGCCAGCTTCGCGTGTTCGGGCTTGAGCGTGAGCGGCCCCTGCTGCCCCATCATCCCGCCTCCGCCGCCCTGCGGCTGCTGGCCCGGCGGCAGCGGCTGACGTTCGCCGAAGTGCTGACTGACGTAAGCGCGCGAGCCGAGCAGCCCTTCCTCCTCGCCGCCCCACAACCCGATGCGGATCGTGCGGCGCGGCTTGATGCCGAGCGACTGGATGATGCGCACCACTTCCATCGCGACGGCTGACCCGGCGGCATTATCAGTGGCCCCGGTTCCTGAATGCCACGAATCGAAATGCCCGCCGACCATCACGACCTCATCCTTCAGATCGGTGCCGGGGATTTCGGCAATCACGTTGGAACACATCAGATCCTGATCGTAGAAGCGGCTCGTGACCTGCACTTCCATCTCGACCGGCACGCCTTTGGTCAGCGTGCGAATGATGCGGTTGTATTGCTCGGCGGCGATGACGGCCTGGGGAATCGCTTTGGTATCCTTTGAATAAGCGCGCGGCGCGCGGGCATCCATCGGATTGGCGGATGGTGAGGGGAGAGTGACTGACTGGACAAAGATCGTCCCGCCATCACCGCGACCCGACTCCAGCACGACCGCGGAGCCTTCGTCATAAATCATCTGCCATTTCTTCCGCGCCAGTTCCATCTGGGCGCGCATTTCGGGCGTGAGGTTGTAGTTGCGCCCGCCGCCGCCTTGTGACGGATCGGCGTTCGCCAGTCTCAGCAGGTCTTCATCAGTCTGCCGTCTGCCTTCCGGCGTGAAGTGAGCTTTCACTTCGCGGGGCGGGCTGAGCAGCACAATCGCGCCTTTGAGTTTGCCCTTGTACTTCTCCAGATCGGCTTCGGTTTTAGTGTCGAAGTACACGACGCTGCCGCGCACCGCGCCATTGGTGCTGGGCGACCAGGCTTTCGGGTAAGCGATCAGCGGGGTGAAACTCGGCTTGATGACATTGGCCGAAAATCCTTCGAGCGACCAGCCGCGCCCGAACGGCCCCCAAGGCTCAAGGTGCGCGTTCTGCAGGCCCCACTCGGCCAGCCTGTTTTTCGCCCACTCGCTGGCGGCTTTGTAATTGGGCGAGTTGGTCAGGCGCGGGCCGTAAACGTCGGTGAGCCAGCTCAACGTCTCCATCACCTGCGAGCGCTCCAGGCCCTCGGTCCTGATCCTGTTGATGGCGTCGAGGTCAATTTTTTCCTGCGCAACCTGCGCGCCGGTCGCGAAGCTGAAAATCAGCACGACCGCGACGGGGGCCAGTACGCGATTGAAATGGCGTTTCATGATCGGGTCTCCTGGGATTTGTCGGTTATGGTTCGAAACATTGCATCAGAACGCAGGGACAGGCAGGCTTTCGACAGCCTTGCCGGACGGTGCGATTTCTTGACTGGTAACAGCTGAATATCTTAACCTTCACGGTGTCTAAAGCAAGTACGCCGCGAGAATTTTTACCCCCTGAATTCCAATGGAGCCATTGCTGGCTTCTGCCGGACAGACGGCCCGGGGCTGCTGGCCGGCCGTACTTACTCAACCGGTAACGGCTTTCATATGATTTGGGAGGATAAAAATGAACAATCTCGGACGTTGGTTTTTGACTTCGACCCTGGTCGGAGTCCTGTCTCTCGGCGGCCTGCTTATTTCGAGCAATCCGGTCGAGGCTCAGAGAAAGAGCCAGAGCGGCAAACTGCGTAAAGCCCCGGCGACCCCGCGCACCGCATACGAACACGGTTATGTGGCCGGTTACAACGACGGCTACACTTCCGGCAAAAGCGATTACAACGCGAAGCTTGATCGCGATTACCAGCGCGGCGAGACGTACCGGCAGGCCAATCGCGGCTACGAACAGGGCTTTGGCGACCTGACTGAATATCAGGACGGCTACCGGCTCGGTTATGAGATAGCCTACACCGACGGCTATTACGGCCGCCCGACGGACTCGACGCTGCCGCCGCACGTCGCAGCCATGCGGAGCGGTCGCTCCGCGACTCCGGCCACAACCTCATCAGCTTCGACCAGGACCCCGCGGATAACTTCCGGCTCACTGATTCCGGATAAAACCCAGGTGACCCTGCGGCTCACCGAGCCGGTCAGCACCAAAGTCAGCAGGCAGGGCGACCGCTTCAAAGCCAGGGTCATCGAGCCGAGGGCTTACGAGGGGGCGATAGTCGAAGGCCATATTGCGAAGCTCAATCGCTCCGGCAAGCTGACCGGCAAAACCGAGATGGCGCTGGAATTCGACAGCATCACGATGCCCGACGGCCGCCGCGGGGCATTCCATGGGCAGATCGAAAAAATCTACGCCTCTGAATCGGTCAAGTCGGTTGATGAAGAGGGCAACGTCGAGACCTCCAGCAAAACCAGAGACACGGAGATCAGAGCCGCCGGCGGCGCGGCGCTGGGCGCGATCATCGGCGGCATTGCCGGGGGCGGCAAAGGCGCGGCCATCGGCGCGATTCTCGGCGCCGGTGCGGGCGCGGGCTCGGTTTACGTCCAGGGCAACAAGGACGTGATCCTTGACGTCGGGACGGAGATGTCTGTGCGCACGACGGTCGCGCAGCGCGAGAAAACCAGACGGTGAGAAATGAAATGTGCGGGTGAGGAAACCACTTTTCTTCACCCGCCGCCAAAGCAGGAGAGGTGATAAATTGAAAAAAACGATTGTCCTGACTCTTATTCTGCTGTTGCTGCTGCCAGCTTCAGCCCTCATGCAGACTACAAAGAAGCGCGGTGCGACGAAGTCCAGAACGCGCACTGCGGCGCCCACGCCCACGCCGGTTGACCTGCGGGCGGACGCGGCGGCGGCGGCCGAACAACTCAAGCTCGTCTCACGGTTCCTGTATCTTTACGGGCGAATATCGAACGGGCTGGAAACCAGTGAGGCGCAGGAAAAGCGCGGCGACCTGCCGCGTACGGTGGCCGACAGGAACAGGGAAAGCAAGGCCCGTGTGGTCGAGAACATCCGAAACCTGCGCGCGGGTCTGGATCAGCTGCTGACCAGATTTCAGAATAACTCAAAGCTGCAGATCCAGGCCGTCAAGCTGATGAACGCCAATCAGGATGCGGCGACGGCGGAGCAACTGGCCGGGTCCGGGCGCTTTGACGAAGCCGGCAGGGCTCTGGTGAAAGTGGCTGAAAGGCTGGCGGAAGTGGTGGCCGAAACCAGATGACTGGTGAAGGGGGATGAAATCAGTTTTTCATCCCCCTTTCACCTTACGCTTTTGGCGCGTAATAGCCCTGTCGGGCGCGGATGCGGAGTTCGGGCCGACGCGGGACTTTGACGGCGATCCGGCGGAACTTCCCGTCCGTGCGCTCATCGGTCGGGTAATAGCCGAGCAGGTACTGCGCCTGCAGCTCCGTCGCGATCTGCTGGAAGACGGCCCCAAGGTCTTCGAGCTTTTCGGGCAGGAAGGCGTAGCCGCCGGTGGTATTCGCCATGGACACCATATTCGCCTGGCCGCGCATGCTGATGTTGTTCAAGCGAATCGAAGGGCCGCTCGGGTTGATCGAATAGAAGAGACAGTCAGTCTGCTGCAACTCGCGCAGAACCTGCGGCAGGTTGTAATCCTCGCTGATGTTATCCTCGCCGTCCGAAATGACGATGATCACGCGGCGCGTGCCGGGGTTGGCACTGTCCTTCAGATAGCGGATGGCTTTCCCCACCGTGTCGAAGAGCGCCGTCCCCTCCTTCGTCGGTTCAAGTGACATCGCCCCGGTCAGAGCCTTTTCGACGCTTGATGACCTTTCGGTCACCAGTTTCGGCACCTGTCCGACGGAAAAAATCGTCACCGCGTCGTTCGGGCGGAAGACCGATTTGAGGAAGCGTGACACGGCCGCCTGCTCAAACTGGAAACGCTCGCGGACGCTGCCCGAGACGTCGAAGAGCAGTGCCAGATCAACCGGCGTCTTCCCCGGCTCGCCGAGAAATTCAACCCGCTGAGTCTGGCCTTCTTCTTCAACCGAGAAATCCGTCGGGGCCAGATTCCGCACCGGCTGGCCCGCCGCGTCCGATACAGAGACCGGGACAGCCACCAGATTTGAAGTGATGCGAATCGAACCGGTGTCCTCTTCAGGCTCCTTCTTCTCAGGTTTGGGAGTGGGGAGCGGAGCCGGTTTGCTGGTGATAACTTTGCCCGGCCGGGGAGTGGGCTTTGGCTGCTGCGGCGCAGCCGGGCGTGTGGATTGGGCGGCCGCGTGCAGTGAAAAGATCACCGCCAGCGCGGCCGTCACTATCATCAGGATATTCAACTTCAGATGCCGATTCCAGAATGCTTTCATGACCATCCCCCACCCTGTCTGGTTGTTGCTCTGCCGATTAGCGGCAACACATTGCAAACCGCCCTATAGCGAAGCGGCCCGCCACCAGGGACGAGCCGCTTGTATTTTATCAGACTTTGCTGCCGATTGATCACTGCTCCCGAAATCCCACAGGCGAAAGTCAGCGACCAGTCACAGGTTAATTGTCATTACTCGCTCGTGCTGGACGGGCGAGTCACGGTGGTCGGAGTCGTCAGGCCCTTGCTGACCAGGATTCTGACTTCGACGCGCCGATTCTGCTCGCGACCTTCTTTGGAGCTGTTATCGGCCACCGGGTTGGCCGCGCCGTAGCCGAACGGGGTGACAATCCGGCGCAGCGGGATCATATGATTTTCCGCCAGGTAACGCACGACCGCATCGGCGCGCTTCTGACTGAGCGCCCGGTTCTTGTCGGCATCACCGTCGGCTGAAGCGAACCCCATCACTTCAATGACGAATGCCTTCTGGGTCTTGGCCGCGCCGGCAATCTCATCAAGCGCGATCTTCGCTTCGGGCGACAGAACGGCGCTGTTCACCTTGAAATTGACGCTCGTGGTTTTGGCGGGTTCGTATTCGTCAATCGAGGAGATGCGCTGATTGGTGGAGTTGACCCCGGCAATCGCGGCATCAGCAGTTTCCTGCGCGGCTCTGGCCCCGCCCTTGGCGGTGTTGGCGACGGCGGCGAGTTCCTCAAGCTGGCCCGAGAGACGCTGGGCGTTCTGTTCGGCCTGAGTCAGGCGGCCTTCGGCGTCACCCACGCGGCCTTCAACCGGCGTCACTCTGGTTTCGATTGAACGTGCCACCCTGAAATCCTCGTCCCTGAACTTGATCCTGTCGGCCGTCAGTCTGGAACCGTCGCTGATGCCTTCGACCTCGACTTCCAGCCCGCGCACGAGTTGTGTGAGTCCGTAATTTTTTGCGCCGCGGAAGGGGTTGCTCTTGCGCTCAACGGCCTTCGTCGCGCTGGTGATCATAACGGTCGTATCAACACCAGTCTGATCGCGCAGGATAAAGCTGTCGGCATCGCGTTTAATGATGACGCCGCTGATCTTCTGCTTCTGGCCCTTAACGACGCGGCTTGATCGCGTGTTGCCCGTGGAATCCTGAGCGAGCGCGGGAACCGCCAGGGCCAGGGCTACAACGATGACTAACAGCAGATTGAATTTCCGACTTTCCATTATCATTTCCCTCCAGGCAGGAGAACCAGGGCTTCTCCCGGATTGGTTATAGCAAAGAGTAAGTTGGTGCCTCCGAAAACCCCGGAGCAAAGGGCGTTCCAATTGCGCGCCCCATTGATGCCCGAACCGCCAACCAAAGTTGCACAGAAGACTTAGCCCAAATTAAATAATTTTCCCGCCGCCCGGGGTCAGTGGTCTGAAGCCATACAAGCCGTGCAACTATTACATAAGGCCGTAACAAAATTTCTCATCTGTCAGACGGTGGCAGTAGTTTAGAGGCCGGGGTTGATGGAGACAAGGAATCGGGGGCGGAGTGTGAAAAGGGGAGCAGCCCTCCGTCAGATGGATTTCATGACCTTCCATTCTGTCTTCAGCCCCGGTTTACTGCCGGAGCCGGCTCAAAACTTCGTGGACACTGCTGATGATCTGATCCGGCTCAATCGGCTTGGCAAGGTGCAGGTCGAACCCGGCCTCGAATGAACGTCGCTTGTCTTTTTCCGTGGCGTAACCGCTCAGCGCAATCACCGGGATGCGTTCGAGGCCCTTCATCTGCCGCAGGCGGCGGACGAACTCATAACCGTCAATGTCCGGCAGGCCGATGTCTGAAATCACCACATCGTGCCGCTGCCTGCCGGCGATTTCGAGCGCCTGCGGAACTGATGCGGCCAGCGACACGACGCAACCGCGCGCGCGCAAAATCATGCCGAACAGCTCACGCGAATCGTCGGCGTCTTCGAGGACGAGGACTCGCGTGCCGTTCAGGCGCAGGGGGCCTTCAGACTTCTTCTCGCCCGCGGCGCTGCTCGCCAGTTTGCCAGCGGAAACCGGGATCGCGACCGTAAAGCGCGCCCCGCGCCCCGCGCCTTCGCTCTCGGCCTTGATCCACCCGCCGTGCATGTCAACCAGCGACTGCGCGATTGCCAGACCGATGCCGAGGCCGCTGTGACGGCGCGAGGGTCCCGTTTCCAGCTGCTGGAAATGCTCAAAGATCGTCTGCAACTTCTCCGGGTGGATGCCGATCCCGGTGTCGGAAACTTCGACCTGACAGTATTCGCCCTCCAGCCGCGAGCGGATGCGGATGCGGCCGTGCGCCGGAGTGAATTTGACCGCGTTGGCGAGCAGGTTCCAGACGACCTGTTCGAGCCGCGTCGGGTCGCCGTGAACGGGCAGCGGCCCGGGCGCCAGATCCAGTTCCAGATCGAGCATCTGCGTGTCAACGCGCGTCTGGACGGTTTCCAGCGCGTAACGGATGATTTGATTGAGGTCCTGCGGCGCGCGGGTCAGCTCGATCTTGCCCGCAATGATGCGTGACATGTCGAGCAGGTCATCCACCAGCTGCGACTGCAGGCGCGCGTTGCGTTCGATGGCCTCGATTCCCTGCCGGACGGCCGTCGGGTCGTTGACGTTCTCATGCAGGATCCTCGACCAGCCGAGGATCGGCGTGAGCGGCGTCCGCAGTTCGTGCGAGAGCATGGCGAGGAAGAGGTCTTTCGACTGATTCGATTTTTCCAGCTCCGCCTGAATGGTCAGCAGGCTGGTCACGTCGTGCAGAATCCCGACCGCCAGAACGATCTCGCCGCTCGCGTTGCGCACGGGCGAAGCGCCTGCGCTGACGTGAATCATTGACCCGTCGAGCCGCCTGAGGATGAGGTGATCGTTGCGCACTTCCTCGCCATTGAGCGCCCGGTTGAGCAGGAACCGTTCGGGCTGGAGCCGCGTGCCATCAGGCAGTCTGGGGCTCAGGAGCGCCGGGTAGCGGTCGAGACTCTTTTCGAGCTGGTACGGGGTTTCATAACCGAGCAGCCGCGCCCCGGCGGAGTTGACGCGCACGACGTTGCGCGTCGCGGCGTCGGCAATGAAGACGGCGTCGGCGATCTGCTCGATCACCGCTTCGAGCTTGTTGCGCTCGGTCCATGCCGAAGCCAGCGCCGCTTCCAGATCGCGTTCGGCGGTGATCCGCTTCGTCACGTCGGCGCCCATCAGCAGCACGCTTTCGGTCCGGCCTTCGTCATCGCGCACCGGCCAGACCGTCCAGTCCCAGTAATCAACCTGGCCGCTCGATTTCGAGACGCTCGTCCGCGCCTGGAGCGTGAAGGGCTGCCCCTTCTGGATCAGCTGCCGGATGTCCTGCTCCCACTTCCGCCCCTGGGCGAACTGCGGCGCGGCATCGCTCAGGCGATGACCGACCACTTCCAGACCCGGGTCACCCGCCTGCGCGCGCATCAGCTCGAGGTAGATCGGGTTGGTCATCACGTACCTCAGTTCGGACGTGAGGTACGCGATGGCGACCGGCGCGTTTTCCGTGAGCAATCGGGTCAGCCGGCGTTCGAGCGCGAGCTGGCGCGCAGCCTGCGTTTCCGCCTCACGCGCCAGGCGCGCGCGTTCCATCGCCCCGGCCAGCTGATTCGTCACGGCGCTCAGGAATGAGAGGTCTTCGGCGGTCATCACCCGGCTCGAGCAGCCGGCCAGGACGAGCGCGCCGAGTCTCTTTTCACCGTCCGCAATCGGCAACGCGACGTAACTGACAAAGCCGTATTCACTCAACGCCTCGGCGAGGGCGGATTCGGCGGCCTCGTCTTCAATGATGTCCGGCGCGTTCTGCCCGCGCACGTACCTGAGCAGCAGATCCTCGTCGAGTTTCGTCAGCCACTGCGCCAGATCAACCGAACCGAACCCACACCGCCCGGAATCAGCGTAAACCAGCTTCTCGTCGTCGTGGCGCAGCATAATCACCACTTCGTGTGAGGTCAGGTGCGAGATGCTTTCCAGCGCGAACCCGAAAGCCGTCTCCAGACTGGCCGACCGGCTGATGGCCGAGGCGATCTCATTGAGCGCCGCCAGCTCGCGATTGCGCCGTTCGAGGCGCCGGTGGTGACGTTCGACTTCCTGCAGTTCGGTCGAAATCTCGCGCAACTGCGCGTCGCTCAGCCTGCGCAGGCTCTGCTCTTCGAGCAGGAACCGCCACTGCCGCAGCGCCAGATAACAGACCATGCTCTGCAGAAGGATCGAGTAATACCCGGAAATCAGCCGCGGGTCAGAGAGGCTCGCGATCCTGCCCAGCAGCACGCAGTCGGCCATCGTGACGACAATACTCACCAAACCGACCATGTAGATCAGCCGGCGCTCGTGCAGACCGAAGGTCAGCAGCGATGGGATCAGATAGACGAGCAGGCCGTAATGATGATGGTTCGTGAAAAACCCCGCCACGAGGATCGCGGCGAGGGTGACGGCGACCAGAAAGAGAAGCTGATAGTCGCGGTTGCCCAGTATCTTCCTGACACTTTCATGCTCACGCGGGAGGCTGACAGTCACATGATCCATACGACCCGGAATATGCGAGGCTCGATTTTCCCGAAAGCCTCACTGCGGCCGCTGGGGCCGCAGGCGGCATTCGCTTGCTTTTTCAGCAATCAGATCAGGCAGTCAGTGACAGCTTGCAGCGGTAGTTTCAGGGACCGGCTCTTGCAGGCCGCATCCTTTGATTCATTCGGAAGACAAAGGGCAATTGGCTTCCTATTGTAGTTTCTCTGTGGGATCGGAGCTTAATGAAACTGCCCCCGCAGTGTCAATCGAAAACATCGGTAATTGCCGCCCCACCGCCCCCGTCTGAAATTTACCTGCAAGTCC
The DNA here is from genome assembly GCA_035652435.1 of Blastocatellia bacterium. Taxonomy (GTDB): domain Bacteria; phylum Acidobacteriota; class Blastocatellia; order RBC074; family RBC074; genus DASRDU01. Next base: position 156,003 of record DASRDU010000180.1, on the reverse strand, counting down.
CCCGCGGGCGCGCGTTCTGAAATCGGCCCCGAACCCGCGTCCCCCGGGCGCAATCACTATCTGCGGAGGATTTATGAAACGCTCACTGCTGACGGCCGGGCTGCCGACCCGGCTGCCCATCGCTTTGCTGGTCATCTTATTCTGCGGCATCGCCGCCCACGCTCAGGGCATCATCATTCCTGAGCCCTGCCGCCGCTGCCCGCGCCCGATCCCGCCGCCGCCCGACTTCCGGCTGCCGCGCGCGCTCAAAGTCAGAAGCATTCACCTGACGACCAAAGTCTCCGACCAGGTGGCCACGACCAAAGTTGAACAGGTCTTTGAAAATGACACGCCGTACCTGCTCGAAGGTACTTACTTCTTCCCGCTGCCGGAGAACGTCTCAATTTCCGAATTCGCCATGTGGGACGGCAACATGCGGCTGGTCGGCGAAGTCCGCGCCAAAGCCGAGGCCCGGCGGATTTACGATGAGATCGTGCGCTCGCGTCGCGACCCCGCCCTGCTCGAATACGCGGGCAAGAACCTGTTCCAGGCCAGCGTCTTCCCGATCCCGCCGCACAGCGACAAGAAGATCGAGCTGATTTACACGCAGGTGCTGAGCAACGACAACGGGGCGGTCGCTTACCGCTACCCGCTCGGCACCGGCTGGCGCGCGAACAGCTTCGACGGTGACGGCGTGCAGCCGGTGATTCTGCGTGATCGCGTCGGCCCCCCGACCAGACCGCAGCCCGTGAATGAAGCGCCGGGCCGCATCTCCGCCGAGATCGAGATTGATTCCAAAGTCGCCATCAGGGACGTTTATTCGCCCTCGCACAACATCGAAGTCAGGCGCGACGGCGAACGCCGCGTGCGCGCCAGTTTTGAAGTCCGCGGCACGGCGGCGCAGCCCGACTTCCAGCTTTTTTACACGGTCTCGGACAAGGATTTCGGCCTGTCACTGCTGACTTATCGCGAGCCGGCCAAAGACGGATACTTCATGCTCCGCGTGGCGCCGAAGACGGAACTCGACGAGCGCGACGTGCTGGCCAAGGACATCATCTTCGTGCTGGACACTTCGGGCTCGATGGCCGATGACGGCAAGATGGAGAAGGCCAAAGCCGCGCTGCGCCAGGGCATCGGCGCGCTCGCGCCGCGCGACCACTTCAACATCGTCTCATTCGCCGGCGAAGAGCATCTGATGAGCGGGCGCATGATCGAGGCCGATGAGGCGGGCAAACGCCGGGCCCGCGAATTCGTCGAACGCATGCGCCCGCTCGGCGGCACGAACATCAACGACGCGATGATCGCCGCGCTCGGCCAGATCGAGTCGGGCGACCGCCCGCGGATGCTCGTGCTGATCACCGACGGCCAGCCGACGGTCGGCACGACCAATGCCGGCGCGATCCAGAGGAACATCAAACAGGCCAACAAGGCTCACGCGCGGTTGTTTACCTTCGGCGTCGGTTACGACGTCAACACCGTGCTGCTCGACGGCATCGCGGCGGAAAACTCGGGCGCGGCTGATTACATCGCGCCGAACGAAGACATTGAGGTCAAGGTCTCGAACTTCTTCGCGAAGGTCAATTACCCGGTACTTAGTGACGTGAGGATTGACTGGGGCGGCGTTGAGACTGAAAACATCTACCCGCGCAACATTCCCGATATTTTTCACGGCTCGCAACTGGTGCTGATCGGTCGCTATCGCCCGAACGCCTCCAAAGCGTCGAATGAAAGCAGTTCATCGCTCGTCGGTCCCTCCGGTCTGAAAGCCGCCGTCCTCGTGGTCGCCGCCATAGCCACCGGCAACTTCAACTTCCTGAGCTACGCCAGCGCGCTCTCAGGCCAGCACTCCGACACGGCTGACGGCAAAGCGTCCTCGGCCCGCAAACACCGCATCACGCTGATCGGCAGGGTCAACGGGATCGAGCGCCGCTTCATCTACGATGACGTGAGATTCCCCGAGCAGGAGGGCGACAACGAATTCCTGCCGCAACTCTGGGCGATGCGCCGCGTCGGCCACCTGATGGAGCAGATCAGGCTCAACGGCGAATCGCGTGAACTGCGCGAAGAGATCGTCGAACTCGGCACGCGCTACAACATCGTCACGCCTTACACCTCATACCTCGTGCTGGAACCGGGGATGCAGGCTATGGAACAAGCTCAGGGAGAGAGACTGCGGGATCGCCGTCAGGCGCCTCCAAGCAAAGGAGTGCCTCCGAAAATATCTGCCACACCACCGGCGCTGCCGCCCGGAGATGTGGCAGAGGCGAAGTCAAAAGCGCCGGCCCCAATGAATGCCCCGGTCAACGGGCGTGAAGCAGTTGAGCTGAGTCGCCAGAAGGAAGAGTTGCGTAAAGCCGACAAGGTCGCGACAGGCCGCGGAGCCGGCTCTTCAGACAATTCCGCCGGCCCTCGCACCGTCGCAGGCAGGACCTTCTACCTGCGCGACGGCGTGTGGACAGACAGCGAATTCAGGGCCGATGCCCGGATCGCCGAGGTCAAAGTGAAGTTCGCGAGCGAAGTGTACTTCAGCCTGCTCAAACAGGAGCCGAAGCTCGCTGACTTCTTCGCCCTCGGCCAGCGCGTGGTGGTGGTGTGGAAGGGCAAGGTTTACCGGGTGGAAGAGTAGGTAAAGCAGTAATCAGTGGACAAAAATAATCAGGCAGTCGGGGGCGATTCAACCCCCGACTGCCTGTTTTTTTACCGTCGCAATTGCGGCGCTCGTTAGAACGCTGGGACAGTAATGGTGTAAGCAGGGGCCAGCGTCAGGACGCTCAGATTGCGACCGCCGTTGAAGATCGGCCCCTTGCTCTGAACCATGCCCAGCAGCGGGCGTCCGTTGGTGGCATTCATCTTCATCCAGCCACAGCTCCCTCTCGGGATGAAGGTATTAAGCCCGTTCAGGACGCGCAGGCTGGTCAGGGCGGTTGTCGTGTAACAGCCGATCCTGAAAGTCAGCGAGCGCGAAACTTCCAGCTGGTTGAACATCAGGGCGAAGATGCTGATGCTCGGGTTCTCACCGGTCAGCAGATTGGCGGCCGGCGAGTAGAGCGCGAAGATGGTGCTGTCGGTCGTCTGGCTGTTGAAGGCGGAAATCGCCACGGTGCCGGGCAGTTTGTCGTAGCTGTTGGCCGTCGCACCGCCGTCGAACACCATGTTGGCAACACCATCGCCCGGATCACTTACGGTCCCGGGCTGGGTCTTCCTGATGGTCACCGCCGGGAGGTCGGCCAGCCGGCCGTCGGACTCACGGATGTAGGCCGTCCCCAGCAGGAAGTTGAACTGCGTCGGGAACCCGCCCGCGGTAGCCACGGCCACGATATAACCCTTCGTCCCCGGATCCAGATCGCTGGTCAGGAAACACGTCGTCTGCGAGCCGGTCAGGGTGATGATCGAGTCAGCCACCGAGCAGCTGCTGCCGTCAACCAGAAACAGGTGGACATCGATCGTCCTTGAGGGGTCGGTGTTGGTAATGTTGATCTGCGTATCCTCGGCCGACGGGTTCGAAGCGCTGCTGGTATAGCGGTTGAAAAACAGGACGCTGCCGGGCCTGATGTCATTCGGAAAATCCTGCGCCAGTGCCGGCAGGCCGAGCAGCGCGAGGGCACAGAAGACGAGCGCCAGGGTGGTGAGTTTGTGTGCGAGCTGTGTAATCACGTTTTCTCCTCCTCGGGATTCCCACACGCCTTCCGGGTTCGCCGGTCCGGAGACCTGCGCCCCGTGCCGGAAGAACTAAAGCGTGGATTGAAGATGACCTGGTTCAATCAACGGTTAAGGCGTAGCCAGGAGGCGCCAACCAGTGAGGTTGATTGAGTAAAACTGCAGCAAAGGGGTCGGGGAGGCAAGAATCACAGCCGAGGCTGCTTGTGTAAAGCAACAACGCCAGGATTTGCCTGACATGAAATCGGAGCCGTTGTGAGGCGGTGATTATTTGCCGGTTCACCGAATGCCGCGGCCAGATGACTGTCAGGCAATGACCGCGACGACTGCTCCTTGTTACAACTTGTTTCCTTTGGCGATTCGCATCATAACAACAGCCCCCCGCCGGATGCAATCATTTTGTCTTCTTCGACCCAATTATATTTTCCGGCCCGGGCCCACGTGGCGAAACCACAAAAGCGCCGGGCGGAACTTGCCCCGTCCGTTTTTTCACATATAATCCGCCTCGCAGTAATAATCCCACAGAACAGACGGCAACAAACGACCACCCGATCCGCGAAAGCAGATCAGGAATCGGGGTCACTTATCAGAGCGCGAGCAGTCCGAACAAACAGTGAAGAAGGTCCCCGGGTTCCAGCCTCCCGGCAGCCATGAAACATTTTTCGGCAAGCCCTCACTTCAGGGTGAGGGGAAGATGGCAGAGAGTCACCGAAGGCGCGCGCCTGAAAACGCGGAATCCGTTCCATTGATTGTTTCACCGCCCCCGCGATGTTCCGGAACAGGCATCACTCTCATCCGGCCAGCAAGGAGCAGCCATGGACATCACAGAGAAAGCACCACTCCCGTCAGAAAAAGATGAGGTTCCCCCCCGCATCCTGCTTTCCGGCAGTGATCCCGCGCTGGCCGCGGCGCTCCGGGAGGAGTTGACGGCGCGGGGCTGTGAGGTCCGGCATCTGGAGGGCATCTCTGCCGCTACCCCTTCAGAACAGGCGACAGAGGCACTGACCGGGCAGGCGGATCTGGCAGTGATCCTGATTGCCGGCGAGTCCGACACCGGAGTGCCGGGCCTCGTCGAAGCGGCACTGGGCAGAGGGCTTCAGATTCTGCCCGTCACCATCGGCCCGCCTTCACTGCTGCCGGAGTCGCTCGTCGAATTCAACGCCATCTCAGTGGAAGCCGGGGCCGACACCGCACTGACCGCGCGACAAATCGCCGAAATGATTTCGCAGGCACTCGGTCTGCCCGCATCAAGGCACCGGAAATTGAGTCTGGCCGACGATCCCCCGCTCGTTCAGGCGGCGAAAAAAAGCTCTTCTCCCGGAGCCGTTACCGCCGCGCAAAGAGGCCGCTCCATCGCCCGGCCGGCAAACGATGCCGCGAGGCAGGCGGTGGCGATTCTGAGCGGGCAGGAGGCCTCGCTGGATGAGATCATCAGTCTTGCCAAAGACCTCACCAAAACCAGCCAGTTCGGCTATGCCCGCAAACTGCTGGCCCGCGCGCGACAGAAGAGGGAGGCGAAATGGCCCATCGAATTGCGGCGCGAACTGGCGCAGAAGCACGCGCTGGCGACTTACAAGGATCCCGACCTGCCCTCCGATCAGAAGTTCGATCATGCGCTGGAGATCCTCGGGGAAGGTGATGACCTGAAGAAGACGACCGATCAGGAAACGCTCGGTCTGGCCGGGGCGATTTATAAACGGCGCTGGGAGGTTGACGGGCTGCGGCGGAATCTGGAGCGCTCGCTCGCCTATTACCTGCGGGGTTACCGGCAGGGCATCACGACCGGCAATCAGGGTTATACGGCGATCAATGCGGCGTTCATGCTGGATCTGCTGGCGAGTCTGGAGGAAGAGGCGGCGCAGGAAGATCAGGTGGAATCCACGAGCGCCAGAGCCCGTCGCGAACAGGCCGCGCAGATTCGCCGCGAAATCATTGAGAAGCTCGCGGGGCCGGCTGGAGTCAGTCAGGACTGGTGGCTGCTGGCCACCGTCGCCGAGGCTTACTTCGGCCTTGAGCAGTTCAACTCCGCGCGCCGCTGGCTGAGGCGGCTCTCCCAGCTGCCGAACGCGGACGACTGGAAGCGGCAGTCAACCGCGCAGCAGCTGGCCGCGCTGGCCCGGCTGCAGATGAAGGGGGCCGGGGCCGCCGGTCAGGGGGGCGAAGTCCTGAAGGAATTTCTCGGCGACGACGAGACGGCGCTCGAGAGCGCCTTCGTCGGCAAGGTCGGGCTGGCGCTCTCGGGCGGCGGCTTCCGGGCCTCGCTCTATCACATCGGCGTGCTGGCGAAGCTCGCGGATCTCGATCTGCTGCGCCGGGTCGAAGTCCTCTCCTGCGTCTCAGGCGGCTCGATCATCGGCGCGCATTACTACCTTGAGCTGCGCAGACTTTTCCACGAGAAATCATCGGATGAAGAGTTCACCCAGGCCGATTACATTCAGATCGTCAGGAATCTCGAACGCGATTTCCTGGCCGGGGTCAAAACCAACATCCGCACCCGGGTCCTCGCCGAATTGCTGACCAACCTGAAGATGATCTTCAAGTCCGACTACTCGCGCACGCTGCGGGTGGGCGAGCTATATGAGAAGCAGATTTATTCGCGCGTCGAAGACAACGAAGGCGACCAGCCGCGCTGGCTGAATGAACTGATGATCGTCCCGAACGACGAGGCCGAAAGCTTCGTGCCCAGACGTGACAACTGGCGACGCCGGAACAAGGTGCCGATCCTGATCCTCAACGCCACCTCGCTCAACACCGGCCACAACTGGCAGTTCACGGCCTCGTACATGGGGGAGCCGCCGTCAGCCATCATGACCGAAGTTGACGGCAACTACCGCCTGCGCCGGATGTATTACAACGACGCGCCGAAGAAACACCGGAGGATTCGCCTCGGCCACGCCGTCGCCGCCTCCTCGTGCGTCCCGGGCCTGTTCGAGCCGCTCGTCCTCGAAGGGCTCTACAAGGACAAGATCGTGCGCCTGGTGGACGGCGGCGTTCACGACAATCAGGGGACGGCGAGCCTGCTCGAAGAGGGCTGCCAAGTGCTGCTCGTGAGCGACGCCAGCGGCCAGATGAGTTCCGACGACAGCCCGAGCAACAAACTCCTGAACGTCCTCGTCCGCTCCGACAGCATCAGCCAGGAGCGCGTCCGCCACGCCCAGTACCGCGAGCTGGAAATGCGCCGCCGCTCGTCACAGATCCAGGGGCTGATGTTCGTCCACCTCAAAAAAGACCTGAACGTTGACCCGGTGGACTGGATTGACTGCCCCGACCCGTACGACGCTTCCGCCGACGCGCGCCCGGCCGAGTTGCGCGGCCCCGTGACGCGCTACGGCGTGCGCAAGGACATTCAGCAGCGGCTCGCCGCCGTCAGAACCGATCTCGACTCATTCACCGACGGCGAAGCTTACGCGCTGATGGCGAGCGGTTATTTCATGACCGAGTATGAACTCGCGAGGAGCGTCACCGCCTTCGGCAGATTCGAGTCGGAGCAGCTCAACCGGCGCTCGGCCTGGCGCTTCCTCGATTTCGAGAACCCCATCAAACAGCCGGGCCACTCCGAAAGGCTCCTGGAACTGCTGACCGTGGCCGGCAATCTCGGCTTCAAAATCTGGCAGCTTTCACGCCCGCTCCGGACGATCACCAGCTTCACGGTCACCCTCGTGATGGCCGGCATCGCATGGCTGTTACTCTGGTATCTGAAACACCCCGGGTCGTGGGAGAGGTTGTGGCAGCAATCTCTCGTGAGCGTGAGTTTCGGCGACGCATACGGGCCTTACACGCTGCGCGCGGGCTGGCTGGGTTCGATCCTCCTGGCGATCCTGCTCGGCAGGATTTTCGGCTCCAGAGCCATGCGGATCGCCAACTGGCGCAAGACGGCCAGTGATTTTGCCTTCGGAACGGTCATGAGCCTGCTGGGCTTTGCCGTCGCGCGGCTGCACCTCTGGACTTTCGACAAGCTCTACCTGCGCTGGGGCAGCCGCCGCCAGCTGCTCGAACGCGATTAGCGAACGGCCTGACGGTCAGCCGGGGAATACCTGAACGGCTGATGTGATGGCTGGGGTGTGGATGTCCGGTGTGGCGACCGGGGCTGCTGGTCAATCCGAAAAACTGGAGCCGACAGCCGGTTGATGACTCACTCGCTGAAAGCAGAGATCAACTGCCGACTGGCAGCCTACAGGTACAATTCCGGCGTCTCGCGCTTGCGATTCTCCAGCAGGTACCACTTGTCCTTGGTCATCTCGCCGGAGGTGTAGGAAGCCCACTCGAAGTTGTGGCCGTGCTTGATCGCGTCGGTCGGGCAGGCGTCCACGCAGAAGCCGCACAGAATGCAGCGCCCGTAATCAATCTGGTAGACCTTCGCGTAACGATGATCCATGCTGGCGCGCTCTTCGTAGGGACGCGGGTCTTCCGCGCCTTCGATGTAGATCGCGTCAGCCGGGCAGGCCGCCGCGCACAGGAAGCAGGAGACGCACAGTTCCTTCCCGTCCTCGTTCACTGCCAAGTAATGCTCGCCGCGGAAACGCTTGAAGAGCTGCACCGGCTCGTCCGGGTAGCTGACCGTGACCTTGTGTTCAGGGATGTGGCTGAGCGTGACCCTCATCCCCGCCGCAATCGAGCGGGAGGCTTCAATGACTTCCTTCGCGGTGTTGACGATCTCTGAGAGTATGGACATAAGCTGGCAAAAGTTTCGAGTTACCGAACTCCGGTGTTCTGAATTGCCCGGGTGCGGAATAATGAAAGCTGTCAGTGAAGCCAGATCATAGCATCAACCCGGCGAAAGCGCACGCCGTCACCGCCACTGACTTGCGGCGGCAGGCAGTGACGTGCGACCATCCCTGTTTCAATTCATCAGACAAATTATCACTGTCAGTCATCAGGAGAAAATATGAGTGAGATTACCGAAGCCGCAGTCCTCAGCGCGCTGCGCGCCGTCAAAGACCCCGACCTGCACAAGGACATCGTGGCGCTGAATATGATCCGCGACGTTAAAATCTGCGGCGGCGTCATCAGCTTTCGTTTCGTGCTGACGACGCCCGCCTGCCCCGTCCGCGATCAGTTGAAAGGACAGGCCGAAGCCGCCGTCCGCGCCATCCCCGGCGTCGAAGTCGTCGAAGTCAAAATGGAGGCCGAAGTCCCGAAGGCGCGCGGGAATGTGGACAAGGCTTCCGTCGAGGGCATCAACCACATCGTCGCCGTCAGTTCCGGCAAGGGCGGCGTCGGCAAATCAACCGTCGCGGTCAACATGGCGGTTTCGCTGGCGCAGCTCGGCGCCAGCGTCGGCATTCTCGATACTGACGTGTACGGCCCGAACGTCCCGATCATGATGGGCGGCAACGATCAGCCCGTGGTGCGCAATGAGAAGTTGCTGCCGCCCGTCTACCACGGCGTGAAGACGATGAGCATCGGGCTGCTCAACCCGGGCGACCGCGCAATAGTCTGGCGCGGGCCGATGCTGCATTCGGCGGTCGGGCAGTTCCTGCGCCAGGTCGAGTGGGGCGAACTCGATTACCTCGTGGTTGACATGCCGCCGGGCACGGGCGACGTGCAGCTGAGCATGGCGCAGATGGTGCCGATGGCCGGGGCCGTACTGGTCACAACGCCGCAGGAAGTTTCGCTCGGCGACGTGCGCAAGGCTTACAACATGTTCGACCAGCTGCATGTGCCGGTGCTGGGTGTGGTCGAGAACATGAGTTACTTCGTCTGCCCGAATTGCTCTGAACGACACTTCATCTTCGGGCAGGGCGGCGGCGAGGCGCTGGCTTCGCGTTATGACGTGCCGTTCCTCGGCGCGATCCCGCTGTCACTGAGCGTGCGCGAGGGCGGCGACCTCGGCATCCCGATTGTCGTCGGTGCGCCCGAGAGCGAACAGGCACAGGCTTTCCGCGCGGTCGCGCAAAACGTCGCGGCGCAGATCAGTATTCAGGCAATCAGGACCAGCCGAACGCTGCCGGTGTTGAATCTGAAGAAGTAAGGAAAGCCGGTTGACGCCCGAGGCTTCCGCTCGCTATCATCTGGCTTCGTCGTTGAGGCGTGAAGATGTTTTTTGATGAGAATCAGGAAATCACCGCCGCACAGGTCGAAGCCGTGCTGGATCGGGTCAGGCCGGCGCTCGCGGCTCACAGCGGCAACATCGAGCTGGTTTGCATCGAAGGGCCGGACATTCACGTCAGACTGAAAGGCAACTGTATCGGCTGCCCGGTTTCAGCGCTGACCCTGAAATACAGCGTCGAGCGGGCCCTGCGCGAGGAGATCGCGGGCTTCGGCGAACTGATCACGGAAGCGCCGAATTGAGATTTTTCTGAATCGAAGTTTTATTTCGCAATGATCTTTAATGCTGACCAGTGGGCGGGCAGTCGCGCCAGCAGTCAGGACAAAGTAATCAACCCGGTAAAAAGGAGCAAAAGAAAATGGAAGCAACTCTCTCAACAGTTCAATTGTCACTGACCGATGCGGCGGCGACTGAGGTCAGGAAGTTTATGGAGGCCGAGGGGCTGACCACTGAAAACGGCGGCCTGCGCGTGCGCGTGGTGCCGGGCGGCTGTTCGGGTTTTCAGTACGGGATGAACATCGAGGAGGCCCCGGCGGCCAACGACGAAATCATCGAGACCGGCGGCCTGCGTCTCTTCGTTGACATGTTCAGCGCGCAGTACCTGAGCGGCGTGACGATTGATTACGTCACCAGCGTCATGGGCTCGGGCTTCACCTTCACCAACCCGAACGCGAGCGGCGGCTGCGGCTGCGGCAGCTCATTCTCCGCTTAAAGTCCCGGCGCAACACACAAGCGGCAGTTTTCTGAAAAGCGGCTCCCCTGCAGAAGTCAGCGGGAGCCGCTTTTCTTTGTCCCGGCCTTATCAGTAATGATTCTTATTATTAGAAGCTTGACAAAACGGCCCGCGCCCGGCAGGATGTGGGGCAGGTCAGACGACCATATGCAACATCGAAACAGCAAACAACGACAGGCTATCCTGGACGCCATCGAGCGGCACGGCGGGCACCTGACCGCCGACCAGATTCATGCCCTCGTCAGGCCGCAGTTCCCGCGCCTGAGCCTGGGGACGGTCTACCGCAACCTGCGGATGCTGGTTGCCCGGGGGAGCGTGCGGGAACTCGATTTCGGGGCGGCGTTCAGCTACTTCGAGGTCGCCAGAGACTCGCACTACCATCTGGTCTGCCGCCTGTGCGGTCACATCGCGGACGCCGACGTGGAGGTTGATCGCCAGATCACCGCGCTCGTCAAACGTTCGCGCCGCGCCGCGGGCTTCCTGATAGAGGATCATCGTCTTGATTTTATCGGCGTCTGCCGCAACTGCCAGTCCGCCCCCGCGCGGTCGGGCAGGCGGAAACAGGCGTCGAAGTCGCGTTAAGTCCGGTCAGAGCCGGCCGGGGGTCCGGCCCGGCTCTGGCAGAAGTGTCCTTTCAGTCCACAACCAAATTACGGAGAACACGCCATGCCTGCATTAGCTGGAAGCAAAACCTATGAGAATCTGAAGCACGCCTTTGCCGGCGAGTCACAGGCCAACCGCCGCTACCTCTATTTCGCGCGTCAGGCCGACGTCGAAGGCTACCCTGACATCGCCGGCCTGTTCCGCGACACGGCCGAGGGCGAGACCGGCCACGCGCACGGCCATCTTGATTTCCTCAAGGAAGTCGGCGACCCCGCAACCGGCGAACCCATTGGTAATACCTCAAAGAACCTCAAGGCCGCCGTCGCCGGCGAGACCTACGAATACACCGAAATGTATCCGGGCTTCGCCCGCACCGCGCGCGAGGAAGGTTTTGAAGAGGTCGCCGAGTGGTTTGAAACGCTCGCCCGCGCCGAGAGGTCACACGCCGGACGCTTTCAGAAAGGGATTGATACACTCGGCTGAAAATCCCCGGAGTACCCGCTTTCATTCAGGCGTTTCTCCTTCGCGGCAAAAGTCTGCGTGAAGGTGGGACTCCGCGCTGTTGCGGAAAGAGCCCACGATGAAAAACACGACACAACTGCAAATCAGGAGCAGCGGGCGGCGGCGATCGACGGTAAAACTGGCGCTGCTGTCTGCCTGTGCCGTTTTCGCGTTCACTCTCGTCTTCAATCCTGCTTCACGGAGTCAGGCCGACGGGGCCGAGCCTTCCGCCGAAAAACCCGGGATGAAAGTCCCGCTCTGGCTGCCGGCGGACGTATGGGAATCGTTGATCCCGAAAGACAACCCGCTGACGCTTGAAAAAGTCGCGTTCGGCGAAAAGCTTTTCTTCGACAAGCGGCTCTCGGTGGCACGCACCCTGAGACCTACCCGAAGTTTCAGATTCAGCTCCGGCGCCCGGCTCCGTTGCGCGACATGATCAACCGGTGCATCGAAAATCCGGCCCGCGGCAAAAAACTCGATGCTGATGATCCGAAGATGCGCGCGCCCGAAGCCTGCATTATGTCGCAGCGCAAGGGCGTGCCGATGGATTACGGCAAACACTGAAAGGATTGTCCGGCAAACTTTCCAGTTTGCCGTTTGTCTGCCGGACAGGCAGTTGGCGAGAACAAACGGCAAACTGGAAAGTTTGCCGGACAGTTTCCAGATATGGCACTCGAACAAGGTGACCTGACTTCGGTCGCGGTTGAATGGGATAAATCCGAATACTGGGACGAGCATGCGCTCGATAAGGAGTTGCGGCGGCAGTACGACGTCTGCAATTCGTGCCGGCTGTGCTTCAACCTTTGTCCGGGCTTCCCGACGCTGTTTGAGCATTTCAACGACGACGCGGTAGACCACGACCCCGACAAGCTGACCGAAGGGCAGGTCAAAGAGTTCGTTGACCTCTGCTACAACTGCAAGCTCTGCTTCATCAAGTGCCCCTACACTCCGCCGCACAAATTCCTGATCGACATTCCGAAAGTCGTGATGCGCGCCCGCGCGGTCGAGGCGCGCAAGAAAGGCGACGTTGATCTGCGCGAGTTGTTCATTACGACGCCCGATAAAATCGGGCCGCTCGCGAGCAAGGTCGCGCCGCTCGTCAACATCGCCAACACGAACAAAGCCAACCGCTGGCTGATGGAAAAGACCGTCGGCATTCACCGCGACAAGATTCTGCCCCGGTTTCACGCCCAGACTTTCGAGCGCTGGTTCAAAAAGAACATCGGGCAGTCTGAATTCACGGCCAGAGACAGTGGGCGCCCGAAGGTCGCGCTCTTCCACACCTGCATCGTTAATTACAACGAGCCGCAGATCGGCAAGGCCGCCGTGCGCGTGCTGCAAAAAAATGAGATCGAAGTCGCCGACCCGGCGGGCCAGACCTGCTGCGGCATGCCGTATCTCGACGCCGGGCGCGTCGGGCCCGCGCTCGAACACTTCCGCGAGAACGTGAAGGCCCTGCTCCCCTTTGTGCGTGCGGGTTATGACATCGTCGTGCCGGAACCGACCTGCGGCATGATGCTCAAAAAAGAGTACGCCGACTCCCTGCAGGGCGAGGAGCGCGAGCAGGCGCTGGAAATATCGAAGCGCGTCTACGACCTGTCGGAATACCTGGTGAAGCTGAGCGCCGAGGGGAAGCTCTCAAAGAACTTCCCGGTCAATGTCGGCAGGGTCGCTTATCACCAGCCGTGTCATTTGAAGTATCAGGCCATCGGCCAGAAATCCATTGAGCTGCTCCGCCTGGCGGGCGCGGAAGTGGTCTTCATTGACAAGGGCTGCTCCGGCCACGACGGCACGTGGGCGATGAAGAAAGAATATTTCGAGCTGTCACAGAAGGTCGCGGGCAAGCTGCACCGCGGCGTGAGGGAATCGGAGGCCGATCTGGTGGCGACCGACTGTTCGCTGGCCGGACTTCAGATCACTCAGGGGACGGGCCGTGTTACGCTTCATCCTGTCGAAGTTCTCGCAAAAGCCTACGGACTCGACGAAAAAAGTTAAGCTGCCCGACCGGGAAGAACCGCTGATCAGTCCGAACGCGGATGAAATCTGCGGCCATTTGAAACCCGTGCTTGATTACCTGCTCTCGGGGGGCGCGGCAATCGAGCGTGCCGAAAGAGATCCGGCGAGCGGGTGGCTGGCCGTGACGCTCAATGATTTTTTCCATCGGGATCAGATTTACGACCTGTTTGAGGTGCCGCGCTTCATCAAGTGGGATTACGCTGACCCTCATTATGGTCAGGGGAACAGTCTGATCTGCGCCGTCTGTGGCAACTCGCTTGAGAGCAGGTTTGATCTCTCCGATCCCGTGAAAACGCTGGGGCCGTAACCAATGAACAAAGTAGTTTCTTCAGAACTCAAAGACATCGCGCAGTACGAAAAGGCGCGCCCTGAATTCCGGCGCCACATCATTGAACTTAAAAAGCGCCGCCGCGTCCCGGTCGGGCCGGAGATGACCTTCGTCTTCGAGAATCACGACACCGTACTGTTTCAGATTCAGGAGATGATGCGTGCCGAACGCCTCGTTGACGACGCGGCGATTCAGCACGAGATTGACACTTACAATCAACTGCTCCCCGATCAGAACGAACTGGCAGCGACGATGCTCATTGAATTATCGGATGCCGGACGGGTTCGCGAAGGCATCACGAAGTTCCTCGGCGCGAACACTGGGGAATGCGTTTACCTGCAGGTCGGCGATGAGAAGCTGCCAGGAGTTTTTGAAGCCGGCCAGAGTGATGACAGACGCATCAGCGCTGTACAATATGTGCGGTTCAAATTCAGTGACGGGCAGCGCGAAGCCTTCACGAGCGGCGGAAAGCCGGTGCGGCTGGTGATCAATCATCCGAACTATCGGCACGAAGCCCTGATTGAAGGCGCGGTGCGCGAGGAACTTTCACGGGATTTCGCCTGATCAATATGAGTCAGACGCCGCTCAGACAACTTCACGAAGCTTCGGGCGCGCAATTCGGCGACGGCGACGCGCTGCCGCGCTCATACGGCGACGTGCGCGCGGAGTATGAGGCGATCCGTCGCGGCGTCGCGGTGATTGATTTTTCGCCCGAAGGCAGGCTGGAAGTGAGCGGCCAAAATGCCGTGCAGTTCCTCAACGGTCTGGTCACCAACGAGGTGAAAGGCCTTGAGGCGGGCAGCGGGGTCGAGGCCGCGTTTCTTGACGTGCATGGCAAAGTCTCGGCGCTCTGCCGCATTTACAACACGGGCCTCCACCTGCTCGTGCAACTCGACGCCGCGCGGCGCGAGAAGATTTACAAGAACCTGAGCCGCTTCGTGCTGGCGGGCGAATTCTTCCTGACTGACGTGACTGAGCGGCAGGCGCTGATCTCGCTGCAGGGCCCGCGCAGCGGCACATTCGTCGAATCGCTGACCGGGCAGCCGGTCACGAGCGAATCTGACGGCCGGATCAACGAACGCTCCATCGCAAATCAGCCGGTGCTGATCGCCGGGCACTCGCGCTGCGGCGAAGCGGGCTTCGATCTGTTCGTCGCCGCGGAAGCCGCGCCGCAGTTGTGGCAAATCGTCATCGAACGCGGGAAGGAATTCGGCGCGCGCGCGGTCGGGCAGGAGGCCTTTGAAATCGCCCGCATCGAAGCTGGCGTCCCGCGCGAAGGCGTGGACGTCAATGAAACACACATCCTGCTCGAAGCGGGCCTCGACAACGCCGTCAGCTACACCAAGGGCTGCTACCTCGGTCAGGAGATTATCGCCCGCATTCACTGGCGCGGTCAGCCGGCAAAGAGATTGCTGAAGCTGCTGGTCACTGCCGACGAAGCGCCCCCGGCCGGCGCTGAGCTTTTCAGCAGCGCCGGGAAAAAAGTCGGCGCGATCACCAGCAGCACGCGCAGTCCTGACGGCGGTCAGATCATCGCGCTCGGCTACGTGCATCGTTACTACATCGCGCCAGGGACTGAACTGATTATCAAAAGCGGTGAGGCGGAAATCGGCAGGGCCGTAGTGGCAGCCGGCGCTGAAGCCGCCGCGCAATCACCGACAACACCATGAGTGAACCGACCGAACCACAGGCTGAAAAGCCGGAGTGGGACTTATCATCCGCCGAAGCTGCCTACAGCGTGATCGCGACCTGTCTCGAACACGTGCAGATCAGCGGGCTGGTGATTGCCGCGCTCGCCCACGCCGTCGGCGAAGAGAGGCTCAAATCAATCGTCCAGAGCGAGCCGTGGCAACTGTACATGGCCAGCAAACGCGGCCTCGCGGAAACGAAACCGAAGATCGCCGCGCTGACCGAACTGATTGACCGCACGCGTGAACGGGAATCAAAGACTGAATAGAAGCAGGAATCATTATGCCTTTTGGAATTATTTCCGTGACCGAACTCAAATCTGCAATACACGCGGGCCGGAAGTTCCGCCTGATTGACGTGCGCGAGCCGGGCGAATACGACATCGCCCGGATTGACGGCGCGGAGTTGAAGCCGCTCGGCCAGATCGCAACCTGGGCGCAGCAGCTGCCGGACAAGGACGAGGAGATCATCCTGCACTGCCATCACGGGATGCGCTCGGCGCAGGCCTGCGAGTTCCTCTCGCGGCAGGGCTTCACCAATGTCAAAAACCTGAGCGGCGGCATTGACGCGTGGTCGCGTCAGGTTGACCCGACCGTCCCGCTCTACTGACCGCCGCGATGACTCTGCCGCCCGAATACCTGCGCGGGATCGAACTCTTCAATCGCGGCGAGTACTTCGAGTGTCACGAGGTGCTGGAAGAAATATGGCTGACGGCTGGGGGGCAGGAAAAGGATTTCCTCCACGCACTCATTCAGGTGGCGGCGGCATTGCATCACCGGCAGCGTGGCAACGACAGGGGCGCGGCCAGCGTGTACGAGCGGGCGAAGCGGAAGCTGATCACCCTGCCGCCGCGAATGATGCGAGTGAATAGCGCGGAACTGCTGCGACAGGTGGATGCGTTTCTGGCATCAGCTGATAATCCGTCCAACGACCCTGCGACCAGACAGCTGGTACTCCCCCACATTCGATTTGATGACCACTCCTGACCTGAATTGAAGATGTTCCTGCCCTTTTCAAGCCTGCCGGTACAGCGCCGCGAGCCTGAGCGAGCGGTGACGCCACCATACGTCCTGTGCCGGGACGCCACTCGCTCAGGATCGCGGCACTGTACCATTCTGCTCCTCATTCTTCTCTTTGCGATCTTCCCTGCATCGCCGGTCGCGGCCCAGTCCGCCGAGACTCAGGTGAAGCCGCTTTCGGCCAGAGAGCGGACGGAGATTTTCAATCGCGTGTGGCATCTGATTAAGGACAGATACTACGACCCGGCATTTAACGGCGTGGACTGGCAGGCGACCGGCAAACGCTATCAGCCGCTCGCCGAAGCTGCGGCGAGTGACGAGGCGTTTTACGGCCTGCTCGAAAGGATGGTCGGGGAGTTGCGCGACGCGCATACGCATGTGCGCACGCCTCTCCAGAAACGATTGCGCGATAAATCGCAGGCCATCAGTACAGGCATCTACCCCGGCGAGGTCGAGGGGCAGACCGTGGTCGTCGGCGTTGATCCTGCTTCCGCCCCGGCGCGCTCGGGGGTGCAACCGGGGATGACCTTGCTCGCGATTGACGGCAAGCCGGCAGCCGCGCGGCTGGGAGCAGCGCGCGCGCAGGTCGGGGCCTCATCATCGGAACGGGCCGCGCGGCTGCTCGCATATGGCCATCTTCTCTATGGGTCGCCGGAGACCACAATCGCGCTGACGATGGCCTGGCCCGACGTTGCAACATCCCAGACAACCTCCGCGCCGCTCTCGGTCACAGCTCTCCGCCGCGTCGTCCGGGACGAGGCACAGGTTCTCGCGCGGAAGCTCCCTTCGGGCTTCGGCTACATTCAACTGACGCGCTGGAGGTCGCCGGCGACGGAGCTTTTCAGGGCCGAACTGGAAAAGCTCCGGGACGCGCCGGGTCTGATCATTGACCTGCGCGGCAACGGCGGTGGCGAGGTCGGCGTGGTGCTGGAAATCGGCAACTACTTTTTTGCGAACAAGGTCTCGTTCGGCCGCTTCATCAGGCGCTCGGGCAAGGCGGTCGAACTTAGCGCCGGCGGCTCGCAGCTTTACGGCGGCCCCGTCGTCATCCTTGTCAACGAAGCTTCGGCGAGCGGCTCGGAATTATTTTCGGGGGCGATGCAGGAAGCAGGGAGGGCCATCGTCATCGGGCAGCAGACGTGCGGCTGTCTGCTGGCGGCGGGAAAAGAAAAGCTGCCGGGCGGCGGCGAACTCACGCTCAGCATCTTCGGCTACCTGTCGCCGCGCGGGCGCAGGCTCGAAGGCGACGGCGTGATTCCCGACAGGGTTGTCCCGCTCAGGCTTTCCGACCTCCGGCAAAGACGCGACCCGGCGCTCGCCGAAGCGGAGAAGGTGCTGAAGGAGTGGAAATCGGCGCAGCCCAAAGCGGCGCCCACGTCACAGTGATTCGATAGTGACGGCCTGATAATTCCCTTGGGCGGCCTCCCCGACCCCGTGAATCCGGTATTCGGGTTGCAGCTTCAGGTCAGGCCGCAACGAGTGAAAAACGCTGCAATATTTCGCGAATGACAGGCTGATCGCCCGTTCGACTTTGGCCGGGCTCAGTTCGCCCCACAGGTCGAACCGCGCGCGGATCATGGTGTAATAACGCGGCTCCGGCGAGTGCCGCTCGCCTTCGAGGCTGACTTCCAGCCGCTCGGGCGGCGTGCGCTGCTTTTGCAGGATCATCACCACATCAACCGCCGAACACGCGCCGACGGCTTCGAGCAGCAGATCCATCGGGCTCGCGCCCGCCTGCCGGTCGCCGTCAATCGCGGTTTCAAGCCCGCCGGAGTTGAGGCCGGTGAATTTCAATCCACTTTGCCAGATCAGTTTTGCCGCCACGTCGCTCATAGTTGCCTGCTCCAGAGTTGTGCTGCCATTTTATAACCTGACAGAAATCGGCGCGCAAATTTCGCATTCGTTTTCCTTCTTATCGCCACGCGCGGCTATAATCCCCGCATCAACTGACCCGAAAGGCAAACGCCCATGAAACTGAACAGACTCCCGCCTGTGGTTTTACTGCTGCCCCTGCTGCTCCTGAATGTCGCGGCGCAGGATGACAATCGCGCGGCGCTGCGCGACAAGCTGAGGGCCGAAATCACGAAGATCATCAGCGCCCACGACGGCATGATGGGCGCGGCGATCAAAGACCTGACCAGCGGCGAGGAGATTCTGATCAATGAGAACCTGACCTTCCCGACCGGCAGTTCGATCAAGATCCCTATCCTGATCGAACTGCACAAGCAGGCTGCCGCCGGGAAATACAAACTTACGGATCAGCGCTGGGTCGAGAAGAAGGATCAGGTCGGCGGCAGCGGCGTCATCAACAACTTCGGCGATCACACCTCCAGCCTGAGCCTCGGCGATCTGGCCGTGCTGATGATCGCGCTCAGCGACAACACGGCGACCAACATGCTGATTGATCAGGTCGGGATGACGAACGTCAACCAGACGCTCGACGAACTCGGGCTGAAACAGATTCGGCTGCGGCGCAGGATGATTGATCAGGCGGCTTCGGCGCGCGGCGATGAGAACACGGCGACCCCGCGCGAGGCAGTGCGATTGATGGAAATGCTCTATCGCGGTGAAGCAGTCAGCCGCGCTTTGAGCGATGCGGTGCTGAAAACGCTCAGGCTGCCGAAAAGCAGCCCGATCCCGAAGCTGCTGCCCCCCGTCGAAATCGCCAACAAGCCCGGCAACATCGAGGGCGCGAGCTGCGACTGGGGGCTGGTATTCGTTCCCAACCGCCCTTACGCCATCGCCGTGATGAGCAACTACAATGGCGAGGGTGCGGACGAGGCGATTGCGAAAATCTCGAAGCTCGCTTACGACTACTTTGCGCGGCTGGCGCGATCAACCAGGTATGGCGCGCGCGTGCCGCTGGAATTACTGAAGGGCAGACCGTAATGGCAATTCACAAAAAGAAGGATGAAGGGCGCGCGGCGGCGCGGCTGCTGCTCGAATCAGCCACGCCGATTGAACTGCCGGAGGCCGAAATCAACGAAGAGGGCATCACGCTTGAGCGCGAAGAGTTCCGGCCACACCTGCCCGAGCTGCTCGAAGAACTGCGTGACGGCTGCGTCGTCACCCCGGTCCCGGTGGTGATGAGCAATTCAATGTTCGTGATTCACGCCGACACGCGGACGTTCTGGGTTCGGCTCTGGCATACGGACGAGACCCGCACGCAGATTGACCGGCTGCACGTGACCAGTTGCATGCCCGTGACGCGGGCCGTCCATTCCGCCATGTTGCGCGGCGCGGGCGTTGATGCGCCTGGCACAGACAACGAAGATGGCGAACAGGAATGACGGGCGCCCGTACTCGCGCCGTCATTTCACTCGAACGGTTCACTCGCGGCGCCAGATCAGCGCCGGTGATTCGCACCGGGCGATCATCGCCGCGACGGAAGACAACCCACTGGCAGGAGATTCTCCCCCATGCGCAGACGATCTCCAGTCATCACACCACTCGCCACCGCCCTGCTCGCGCTGTGCGCAATCACGACGCGGCCCGTTTCATACAACGGTGAGAAAGACGCGCAGCCGGCGACGCGAACGTCAATCGGCGGCGCGGAAGAAGGGGAAGGGCTGCGCCGCGTTGACTGGTTCTATGCGCAGCGTGCTTACCCGCTCAAAACGATTCCCCGCGCTGCACGCTCCCATGCCATTGAGCAACTGGCACAGGAAGAGCAGCGGCTGTTGAACGCGGCGGCGCGGGGGGAAGCGACTCTCCCGGATGAACAGCCGGCGTGGACGGCGCTGGGGCCTGTGCCCATCGGGCAGGGGCAGACTTTCGGCAATCCGAAGGTGGCGGTTTCAGGCCGCGTGTCAACGGTCGCGCTGGATCCCGGTTATAACGGCACGAGCAATCAGACGGTTTACCTCGGCGCGGCGCAGGGCGGCGTCTGGCGGTCGCGCGACAACGGCGTGACGTGGGTGCCGCTCACCGATGATCAGCCTTCGCTCGCGATGGGCGCAATCGCCATTGATCCGACCAATCCGAACGTCATCTATGCGGGCACGGGCGAGGGCCACCTGGCACCCGACAGTTACTACGGCGCGGGCCTGCTCAAGTCTGTGGACGGCGGCGCGACGTGGATACAGATCGCCGGCCCGACCTCAGCCAGCGATCCCCGGCAGCCCGCTTTCATCAACGCGGCCATCGGGCAGATCGCGATTGACCCGGTCGCGCCCGCGACGATCTTTCTGGTGACTACTTTCGGCAGCACTACGAGCGCCGCCGCCGGCTTTGACGACCCGCCGCTCGGACAGCGCGGCGTCTGGAAATCTACTGACGGCGGCGGGACGTGGAAGAACGTTGATCCCGACAGCAGCGGCGGCAGCCAGAGCGGACACGGCATCCTGATTGACCCGCTGAACCATCAGGTCGTTTATGCGGCAGTTCGGTCGAGAGGCATTTATCGCTCTGTCTCGGGAGGCGAGTCGGGAACATGGACACTGCTCAAAGGCGGATTGCCGGAAGTGACCAACACGCAGGACCCTCCCTTCATCCGCCTGGTGATTGCCGCCGGGCCGCCGATTGCTCCTTCGACCAGTGCGACGCTCTACGCCGCCTTCGCTTCAAAGGACGACACACTGCTCGGCATCTGGCGCTCGACTGACGGCGGCACCAGTTGGGTCCAGCTGACCAGGCCGCAGACCCCTGGACAGGCCAACTACAACATCGCGCTCGCCGTTGATCCGACGGACGCCAGCATCATCTACTATGGCACCGCGGCCAACAGCGTCAACAATGGCGGCGCGCTCTTCCGCAGTAAGGACGGCGGCCAGAGTTGGGCGGATCTCAGCGGCGGTAATGGCATCAGCGGCGGCCTGCACGCGGACACACACTGGATCGCCATCAGCCCTGCCAATCGCAACGTTCTTTTTACGGCCAACGACGGCGGCGTCTGGCGGACGGATAACTCGACGGCTGACGTGGTCGCCTGGACAGGTCTGAATCAGGCACTCAACCTTACTCAGTTCCAATCCATGGCGCTGCACCCGACCGATTCCTCACTGCTGCTCGGCGGCACGCAGGACAACGGGACAAATCGCTACAACGGCAATCCGAGCTGGTTTCATTCGCGCGACGGCGACGGCGGCTTCGCGCTGATTGATCAGTCAAACCCGATGGTGATGTATCACACTTTCTTCAATCAGAATAATGCCGGCGGGCAGCGCGCTCAGATCGGGCCCGAGATCTCTTTCAACGGCGGCAATGCCTGGGCGCGCCGGGGATGCTTTGGTTGCATGACGCAGTCCGGCAACTTCAACCCGTCTGATCGGGTCAGCTACTATGCGCCGATGGCTCTTCAGACCGGCTTTACCGGCGCGAACGGGAACGTCATCTATTTCGGCACGCACCGGCTCTACCGCACGGCGGATCAGGGCGTGACGTGGACCGGACTCGGCGCGAGCGCTGATAACTTCGGCGCGGATCTGACGAAGAATATTCCGCCAGCCTCCGGTTACTCGCCTTCATTCATCTCCGCGATTGCCGCGCACCCCTTGCTCGACGCGGGTCTGAATCCTCCGGGCGAACTGGTCTGGGTCGGGACCGGCGACGGCCTGTTGCAGTTCACGACCGGCGCGGGCGCGCTCTCCGGCGCGTCTTTCACGAACGCTACAAAAGCGCCGCTGCCCAATCGTTTCGTCACTGACATCGCGCTCGACGCAGGTAATCAGCGGCGCGCGTTCGTCACTTACTCGGGTTTCAATTCCGGCACGCCCGCGACGCCCGGCCACGTTTTTATGACGAACGATCAGGGCGCGACGTGGGCCGACATCAGCGGTAACCTGCCCGACATCCCGGTCACTTCGATTGCCATTGATCCGGCGCTCGATAACACGCTTTACATCGGCACCGACCTCGGAGTCTTTCAAACGGCGGACGGCGGCGCGACGTGGGTCAGGCTGTCAAACGGGATGCCCAGAGTCGCGGTCCTGATGTTGCGCTATCACGCGGCGAGCCGGAGCCTGATTGCGGCGACGCACGGGCGCGGCGTCTACCGGCTTTCGCTCCTGTCGCGCTCGGTGACGAGCGTCTCGGCGGCGGATTACAGCCGCACGGGGCTCGCGGGCGCGAGCATCGCCGCGGCCTTCGGCACCGGCATGGCGACTTCCGTCCAGGTGGCGAATTCGATCCCGCTGCCGACACAGCTCGCCGGCACGCGAGTCGTGGTCAGAGACGGTGCGGGCGTCGAGCGTCCGGCGCCTCTCTTCTTCGTCTCGCCGAATCAGATCAACTATCAGATCCCGCCGGGCACGGCAGCCGGAACCGCGATCGTCACAATCACCAGCGGCGACGGCGTGGTCTCAATCGGCACCGAGCAGATCACCACGGTCGCCCCGACTCTGTTCGCCGCCAATGCCGACGGGCAGGGCGTCGCGGCGGCCTACGCGGTGAGGGTCAAACCTGACGGCTCGCAAACAATCGAACAGGTCTCTCAGTCTGACGGGACAAAGCTCGTCCCGAAGCCGCTCGACCTGGGGCCGCCGGGCGACGTAATGGTGCTGGTGTTGTATGGCACAGGCGTCCGGGGCCGCAGCGCGCAGTCGGCAGTCAGTTGTCTGATCGGCGGCGAGAACGCCGAAGTGCTGTACGCCGCAGCCGCGCCCGGTTTCGTCGGCCTCGATCAGATCAACACCATCCTGCCGCGCGCTTTGATCGGACGCGGCGAAGTGGACATCAGACTGACTGCTGACGGTAAAACGGCCAATACTCTCCGGATCAGCACCAGGTGAAAGGATCAGGGACTCCATCCCGCGACAGGCCCGCGTCGGCTCACAACCCGCGAGCCTTTCTTTTTTCGTCCCGCGATGAAACTTTTCCCACCCCAATAACACTTACTCAGCCGAAATGGCGAAGTGTGTCTGTTTTTTTGCATTCTCGAACCGGCGGGCAACCGTAATTATCATTTGACGGGAACTGTCGGCATCGAGCCTCCGTATGAGGAACCGGAAAACAGGCGGCCTGCGCACTGATTAATCAACGACATCAAATAACAACTGGGGAAGAAGTATGGCCATGAAGAAGTCGCGGAAGGTGGCGTTTGCTCTGATCGCCCTGGCGGTGGTGGGCGGCGCAGGGGCTTACAGTTTCACGGCGCTCTCGCGCAGCAAAGGCGGGATTGACGCCTCACGTCTGGCGACGGTCGAACGCGGCAGCATCGCGCGCTCAGTCGTCGCCACCGGTCGCATCGAACCGATCTCCAAAGTCGAGATCAAATCGAAGGCCAACGGCATCATCAAGGAATTGAAGGTCAACGTGAATGACTTCGTCGTGCCGGGCCAGGTGCTGGCCGAACTCGACAAGGACAACCTGGCGGCGCGCGTGCGCGAGGCCAAAGCCGCGTTGCAGGCCTCCGAAGCCAATCTGACCGCCGCCAGGGCGCAATATCAGAAGAACAAGGTCGAAGCCGAAGGCCCCGACGTCCCCTTCCTCAACCGCAACAGATCGCGCATCGAAAAACTGGTCGAGGACGGCCTGCTGCCGAAATCGAATCTCGATGACGCCTCAAGCCAGCTCGAACTCGGCGTGAACCGCCAGAACATCGCCAGGTCGCAGCTCGGCGTCTCCGAGGCCAAAGTCCATCAGGCCGAGGCCGAAGTCGCGCAATCAAGGGCCGCGGTCGAGCGTGCCGAAGAGGAACTCAACTATGCGACGGTTCGTTCGCCGATCCGCGGCGTCGTGCTGTCACGCGACGTTGAAATCGGCAGCCCCGTCTCGTCAATCCTCAACCTCGGCTCCGCCGCCACGCTGGTGATGACGCTCGGCGACATCAGCGAAGTTTACGTCAAAGGCAAAGTGGACGAGGCCGACATCGGCGTGGTGAAGATGAATCAGCCCGCGCGCATCAAGGTCGAGACTTTCAAGGACAGGCAGTTCGAGGGCCACGTCACGCAGATTTCCCCGCTCGGCAACGAGAAGGAGAACGTCATCACCTTTGAGGTCCGTGTCTCAATCAATAACCCGCAGGGCCTGCTGCGCGCGAACATGACGGCGAACGCCGAGATCGTGCAGGAGGAGCATAAGGATTCGCTGCTCATCCCCGAAAGCGCGATCATTTACGACGACAAGCGCAACGCCTCGGTCGAAGTGCCCAACCCTGCGCTGCCCAAAGGCAAAGAAAAGAAACCGATCAAGGCGGGCGTCAGCAATGGCTCGAAGACGCAGGTGCTGGAAGGATTGAGCGAGGGAGAGAAAGTGATCCTGCAATAAAAAAACGGAAGAAATCAGCCGCGTGATTCGTCTGATTCGTGACGGGAAATTAATTGGGCGGGATGAGAGTTGTGGAATGATAGCAGAGTAGAATCAGCCGCCCTGAATCAACCTCACCGCCACCCTCTGGCAGTCTTTGAAAGCAGTCAGTATGAATTTGACGAGACACGCGAAACACGAATTGCTGATTGCGCTGCTGGTTTGTTCGGCGGCAATCGTCACAGCTCAGGCTCAAAACACCACGCCCGCCCCCTCAGCATTATCATCCGACAAAACACCAGCCGTTAAAGACTCTCCGGCTAAAACCAGAACCATGCCCGGGCTGCCCCCGGAAAAAGCCAGCCCGGTCCGCATCGCGCGCTTTGACAAAGCGCCGGTGATTGACGGCCGGCTCGATGATGCGGTGTGGAAGGACGCCGTAACGCTCCGGGATTTTTACCAGCACCAGCCGGGCGATAACATCGCGCCGTCTTACCCGACTGAAATGCGCATCGGTTATGACGCGAAGTTTTTATACCTGGCTTTCCGCGCCTGGGACGAACCCGGCAAGGTGCGCGCGACGGTCGCCAAACGCGACAACATTTCCGACGACGATAACGTGCGCGTGCTGCTCGACACCTTCAACGACCGGCGCAAGGCTTTCATCCTCTCCTTCAACCCGCTCGGCGTGCAGGCCGACGGCATCTTCACCGAGGGGGCTTTCGGCAACAGCGAGGATTACAGCGTTGACATCGTGATGGAATCGAAAGGCGTGGTGCTGAATGATGGCTACAGTATCGAGGTGGCGGTCCCGTTCAAGTCGCTGCGCTACGAAGCCGGCAAGGGAAAGCTCTGGGGCATTCACGTCTTCCGCGCCATCAAACACGTCAACGACGAACGCAGCTCGTGGATGCCGATCAACCGCGACCAGTCGGGCCTGCTCAACCAGGAAGGCCACATCACCGGACTCGAAGGCATCTCGACCGAACGCACGCTCGAAATCATTCCGAGCCTGACGCTCTCGGAAACAGGCCGGCGCGTCTCGGCCCTGCCGGCGGGCGCGCTCAGGCTGGATTCATCGCTCAATGATCCGGGACGTTTCGTCAACCAGCCAGTCGCGTTTGATCCCGGACTGACGGTGAAAGTCGGGCTGACGCCGAACATCACGCTCGATTTCACCGCCAACCCTGACTTCGCGCAGGTCGAAGCCGATCAGACCCTCGTGACGGCCAACCAGCGATTCCCGCTCTTCTTCCCCGAAAAGCGCCCGTTCTTCCTCGAAGGCATCGAAATCTTTCAGACCGACCTGCAGGTCGTCCACACGCGCACCATCGTTGACCCCGATTACGCCGCCAAGCTGACGGGCAAGCGCGGGCGCAACACTTTCGGGCTGATGATGGCCGTGGATCGCGCCCCCGGCAATTACAGCGAAGACGAACGCAACGACCCCGACACGCGCCCGGACATCGAAAAATTTCTTGATCACAAGGCCTACATCGGCGTGCTGCGTCTGAAACGCGACGTCGGCAGCCAGTCGAACCTCGGTCTGGTCGCGACGAGTTATAACTTCATCGAGCGGCACAATCAGGTCGGCGGTATTGACGGACAATTCCGTCTGAATAAACAGACGACCGTCAATTTCCAGGCGCTCGGCACGACTTCGCGGCGAAATTTCTATGACCCCGATCAGGACAAAGACGTCTTTCGCACGGGCAACGGTTTTGGCTATCTGGTGAATCTCGATCTGACGAAACGGCACTTCGGGATGTTCGCCATCTCCGAAGGGCGCACGCGCGATTACCGCGCCGACGTCGGGTTCACGCGCCGCACCGGGACGAATTTCAGCGGCGTCTTCGTGCGCCTGAGCAGCGAGCCGAAGCCGAAGGCGAAGCTGGTTTCGTGGCGCATCTTCAGCCGCTTTTTCACCAACTACGACTGGCGGGGGCGGATGCAGCAATGGTCCGGCGGGAGCAACGGCAACCTCCAGCTGAAGTACCAGACCTTCGTCGGCTTCGGCTACAGTTCCGGTTACGAGCGCGTGTTTGAAGAGGAGTTCGGCGCGAAACGTCAGTCCGGTCGCGACGGCGCATTTTTCGGCCCCGACCCCGAGCGTTCGGCTTATAACAAAACCCTCTTCGGCTTTATCGAAACCAGACCGAGCAAGAAATACGCCTTCAATGCCGGCAGCGAATATTCATGGGGCGCGCTGGATTTCGACTTCGGGGCCGGGAACCGTTTCCCGCGCGTCAGCCCCGCGGCGCTCATTAACCCCGATGCGGCCAAAGACCCCGGCCCGGGCAATCAGTTCTTTCTCTTCAGCAGCTTCACGTATCAGCCGACCGATGCGCTGCGCGCTTCGCTCGACTACACGAAGAGCCGACTCGTGCGGAACGACACCGGGCGACTGGCGTACGATGACAACATCTATTCACTGAAGGCCACGTATCAATTCACTCGATTCATTTTCGCCAGGGCGAGGGCCGATTATTCCACCCTCTCGGCGAACGTGCGCGGGCAGCTTCTGTTCGGCTGGACACCGAGCCCCGGCACGTCTCTTTACGTCGGTTACAACGACGACCTGAATTACAACGGCTACAGCCCGCTCAACAATAATCCGCATGAGCCGAGCTTTCACCGGAACGGCAGGACGTTTTTCATCAAGATGTCTTACCTGATCCGGCGGAGCATTTGAATAAAAGCGGCTCCCCCTGGGAGCGCGAGCGTCCCGCTCGCCAGACTTGCGGGGAAGGCCCCTTGAAATTCAATTGGGCTTTGCCCGGCAGCCTGGCGAGCGGGACGCTCGCGCTCCCAGGGTGAAGCCCCGACAGCAACAACTTTTTTGACGATGCGTGAACTGCTCGCACAAACCTTATCGAACCTGCTGGCGAACAAGCTGCGCAGCTTCCTGACGATGTTCGGGATCATCTGGGGCGTCACCTCAATCGTGCTGCTCTCGGCGATGGGCGAAGGCTTTCAACGGGGCAACGCGAAAGTCCTCAATGAATTCGGCAGGAACATCGTGATCGTCTTCCCCGGTCGCACGAGCATGCAGGCGGGCGGCGAACGCGCCGGCACTCCCGTCCGCCTGACGGTCGAGGATGCGATGGCGCTACGGCAGGAATCGAAGCTGCTCGAATACGTCGCGGCGGAAATCACGCGCGGCGGCATCAAGGTCAGGAGCGCATTCAACGCCGCCTCGCCCGGCGTCAGCGGCATCTGGCCCGTCTATCAGAAGATTCGCACCATCGAGCTGGAACGCGGGCGATTATTCACTGACGCCGATGACGAAGAGGCGCGGCGCGTGGCGATCATCGGCTATGACGTGAGCAAGCAGCTTTTCGCCGACCGCGACCCCGTCGGCGCGCAGGTTATGCTCAACGGAATTCCTTACACCGTCATCGGCAAGATGCGGCGCAAGGATCAGGACTCCAGCTACACGGGGCCGGACAACGGGCGCATCTTCCTGACACACGGGGCGACGCGAAAGGACTTTCCGCTCTCCGGGCCGCTCGACACGCCGGACACCCTTTCGACGATCATTTGCAGCCCATACGATCACGTCGTCGAAGAACTCAACCGGATCGTTGACGCCGAAGGCACGATCAATTTCGAGCGCGGCGGCCCCGTTGATCAGGAGATTCGCGCGATTCTGGCGCGCCGCCACGGGTTCGACCCGAAAGACAACGAGGCCGCGCCGACATGGAACACGGCGATGGAGTCGGTGATGTTCCGCAAGATGATCAAAAGCATGCGCGAATTTTTCCTGATCGTCAGCGTCATCACGCTCGCGCTCGGCGGCATCGGCGTGATGAACATCATGCTGATCGCAGTCCGCGAACGCACCAAAGAGATCGGCATCCGCAAGGCGCTCGGCGCAACTTCGCGCAACATCCAGTGGCTGTTTTTCAGTGAGGGGCTGTTTCTGACTCTGCTCAGCGGGATGATAGGTCTGGGCGTCGGCACGGGTTTGTGCGCGCTCGTCAACCTGCTGCCGATGCCCGAGCGGTTTTCCGGGATGACCATCACGTGGCAGGTCGCAGTGCTGGCCATTGGCGCGCTTTCACTGGTTGGCGTGCTGGCTTCGACTTACCCGGCGCGGCGCGCGGCGGAGATGATGCCGATTGAAGCTTTGCGGTATGAGATGTGAACCGGGGAGGAAAAACGTGAAAAGGATTTTCCTGATTGCCCTGCTGATAATGACGGGATCAGTGGCGACAGCCGGCCAGCCCGACGATAAAAAATCCGGCCCTGCCGGCAAAGCTGAACAGGAGCTGAAGCAGATTGAGGAGGCCCGCAGGCAGGCTATCGCGAAGGGTGATTTCAAATCCCTCAACGAAATTTACGCGGACGATTTCTCCGGGATCATCGGTAACGGGCGGCTGATCAACAGGGAGCAACTGTTCGCCATCTTCAAAAACAATGACCCCGGAGTGACTTTCACGACCGACGAAATAAGTGTCCGGCTGTTCGGAGAGACCGCGCTTTTCACCGGACGGCTGGTCGGTAAGACCTCGGACGGAGAGGTCGTCACGGCATCGCGGTTCTCTCATCTGTTTGTGAAGCGTCACGGGAAATGGCAATGCGTCGCCGGGCAATCAACTGCCATTCCCAGACAATAAGGCTCTGTTCCGGCGCTTGATACGATCTATGCTGATCAAAGAAGTCTTCCTCCAGGCAATTCAATCGCTCGTCAGCCACCGCTTCCGCGCGATGATGACGATGTTTGGGATTTCGTGGGGCATCGTCTGCGTGGTCGTGATGATCGCTTACGGCAACGGCTTTCACCGCGCGATCTTTTACGGCTTTCGCGGGGCCTTTTCTGACGGCACGGTCGTGACCTGGAACGGGCAGACGAGCAAGCAGGCCGGGGGCGAGCGAGCGGGCCGCCCCGTCCGGCTGAAGGAAGAGGATGTGGACGCGGTCAGGAATCTGCCACTCGTCAAATACGCCAGCCCCGAATACGTCAGCCGCCTGCCGATCAGTTACGGAAACCGGCAGACGACCGCCCCGGTGCGCGGCGTGGCGCCCGAGTACGGGATTATGCGCAGCGAGACGGCCGAAACCGGGCGCTTCATCAACACCGAAGACGTCGGGCAGCAGCGCCGCGTCGTCTTCATCGGCCACGAAGTCGCGCAGAAACTTTTCGGCAGCGCCCCGGCGGTCGGCGAAACCGTGCGGATCAAGGGGCTGTCGTTTGAAGTCGTCGGCCTGATGAAAGACAAGGTGCAGATGTCGGCTTACTACAGCCCCGATAAATACTGCGTCTTCATCCCGTACACGACGGTCAAACAACTCTGGAATCAGGAATACGTTGACAACATGGTCTTTCAGACCGTCAACCCGCTGCAGCAGCCGCTCGCGCTCAAGCAGGTGCGCGAGACGCTCGGCACGCGGCACGGCTTCGACCCGACCGACGAACGCGCCGTCGGGATGAACGACTCGGTCGAAAACAGCCAGGTCATCAACGGGATCACGGGCGGGCTGAAAGTCATCCTCACCTTCATCGGCACGCTGACGCTGATGATCGGCGGCGTCGGGGTGATGAACATCATGCTGGTCTCGGTGACCGAGCGGACGCGCGAAATCGGCATCCGCAAAGCCATCGGGGCCAGACGTCGGCACATCATGATCCAGTTCCTGCTCGAAGGCATGGTGATCACTTTCTTCGGCGGCCTGCTGGGGATAATTTTCTCCTGGGCCCTCGTCCGGCTGGTCGGCTCGCGCCCTTTCCTGGCCGACCTGCTCAACGACTCCTCGCGGCAGACCGACATTCACCTGTCGCTCTCGCCCGACGTGCTGCTCGTCGCCACCGGCATTCTGGTTTTTGTGGGACTGGCGAGCGGGCTGTGGCCGGCGGTGCGGGCATCGCGGCTCGACCCGATTGAATCGCTCCGTTACGAATAGCCTTCCTGATTGTCACTTCACCTGATATTTTGCTGCCGGCGGGAATAATTCGACCGGCATCCCGGATTCTGCCTCAGGAAAGCATTCTCGTCTTGCCCCATCACCCGCAGTGCCGGCAGGAGGACCGCAACGTATGAACGTGACCCGCTTCGAGCAGAAATCCTGCGAGAGAATCCGCAGATACATTGACCAGTATCTGAGCAACGAGCTGCCGCCCGGGGCCTGTCAGGAAATCCGGCAGCATCTCGAAAAGTGCGAAAGCTGTGGCGGTGAATTTGAAGCGCTGGAGCGCGTCAAGCGGCGGCTCAAAGAGGTCGTGCAGAGTGAACCGGTCCCCAGTGATTTGCAGGACAAAGTCCGACAGCAGCTCAGGTCTTCTTCATCTCCCCAGGTCAACAGGTGGCTTTACGCAGCAGCAGCCGCGCTGATCCTGACGCTCGGCGGCTGGACGGCGGCGCGATACTGGAACGCGCGAAACGCTGCTGGCGGCGCGTCGGGCAATGAAATCGTTGTCGTGCAGTCACTGCCTGAAGAGGCGTTGCAGATTCTCAAAGTCGGATCGGGCGACCACCTGCACTGCGTTTTCGACGCCGGCTTCAAGGATCGCTCGTACACCCTGGCCGAGATGACCGAAAAGATGGGGCCGGATCACATCGGGCTGGTTACCGTCGCACAGCAACACACGCCGCGGGATTTCAAAGTGATGGTTGCCCACCGCTGCCGCTTCGATGGCCGCCAGTTCATTCACCTCATTTTGAAAAACAGCGAGAAGCTGCTCTCCGTGATCCTGACCAGAAAGAATGAAGCCGAATCGCCCCTCGCCCGCCAGGCGGCCAACCCGTCCGCCATCGCGCTTTACCCGGCGCGGTTGCAGAATTTCGAGGTCACCGGCTTCGAATCGGGCGGTTATCTGGCCTTCGTCGTCTCCGACCTCAGCCGGGACGAAAACCTGCTCGTCGCCGAAAACCTTGCGCCCGCGATCCACGGCTTTCTGACCGGCAGGCAGAATGGGTAATGTTCAGGCCATGAAATCGGTCAGCATAACTTCCGGGAAAACGTTTTCCCGAGGAGACGAAATCAGCGGCGCCGATGTACCGTAGACTGTCCAGTCTGCGGATGACATCATCCACTCGAAAATTGTCAAAGAACAAGAGCCGTTCGCCGAGGCCCCGGCAGCCTTTGAGGTTGTCGCCGGACTGAGACTTCCGCAGACTGGACAGTCTACGGTACATTTCTTTTTCCCGAATACTATACTGAGCGGGCGAGGGGCGAATCCCAGCCGAAGCATACTGTAATGAGCCAGGCCACAGCAGCCGTCACAACTGAATCGCCGTTGCCCGAAGGAACCAGTTCGCGCTCAGTGACCGCGGCTTACTTTGCGGCCTTCGTCGCGATGGGGCTGACGACCGCGTCGCTCGGGCCGACACTGCCGGGGCTGGCGGAAAACACGCAGGCTCGGCTCGGCAAAATCAGTTTTCTTTTCATGGCCCGCTCGCTCGGCTTTCTGCTCGGGGCGTTTCGCGGGGGAAAGCTGTATGACCGGATGCCCGGGCACCGCGTCATGGCGGCGATGATGATGGTGATGGCCGCGATGATGGCGCTCGTGCCCGCGGTGCCCGTGCTGTGGGCGCTCGTGGCGGTGATGCTGGCGCTCGGCGCGGCGGAAAGCACGCTCGACGCGGGCGGCAACACGCTGCTCGTCTGGGCGTATGGCGAGAAAGTCGGGCCGCTCATGAACGGGCTGCATTTCTGCTACGGCCTCGGGGCCTTCATCTCGCCGATCATCGTCGCGCAGGTGCTTTCATACAGATCGGGCATCGCCCTCGCCTACTGGTCGCTGGCGCTGCTCGTGCTGCCGGTTGCCTTCTGGCTGTTGCGCCTGCCCGGCCCCACAACTCAGGCGGCCTCACAGAGGGGTGCAGCGGGGCCGGTCAATTACCAGTTGATCGCCCTCGTCGCGTTGCTCTTCTTTCTATACGTCGGCGCGGAAGTCAGCTTCGGCGGCTGGATTTACACTTACGCAGTCAGGCTCAACCTCGGCAGCGCGAAAACAGCCGCGTATCTGACTTCGGCATTCTGGGGTTCGCTCACAATTGGCAGGCTGCTCGCGATCCCGCTGGCCGTGCGATTCAGGCCGCGCACGATTCTGCTGGCCGACCTGCTCGGAGGAATGGTCAGCATCGTAGTTATGCTGCTCTGGCCTCATTCATCAACTGTAGTCTGGCTGGGGACATTCGGGACGGGGCTTGCGATGGCCTCGATCTTCCCGACGACGCTCTCTTTCGCCGGGCGGCGGATGAAGATCACGGGGCAGACGACCGGCTGGTTTCTGGTCGGGGCGAGCGCCGGCGCGATGACGATGCCCTGGCTGATCGGGCAGCTTTTCGAATCCACGGGGGCGCGCGTCACGATGCTCGTCATCCTGCTCAGTCTGGCGGCGGCGACGGGAGTCTTTGCCGCGCTGATGCGGCATTCAGCCACTCCGGCGGCCGGCGGAGACTGAGATGAACCCGTGGCGCGGACTGAACAAGCTGCCGAGGGAGTTGTGGATCCTCTCCACCACCACCCTCGTCAATCGGGTCGGGACGATGGCGCTGCCGTTCCTGATTCTCTACCTGACGCAGAGTCGTGGGCTGTCGGCGGGCCGGGCCGGGCTGGTCGTGACCGTTTACGGCCTCGGCGCACTCGTCACCGCGCCGCTCGCCGGAAGGCTCTCTGACCGGGTCGGCGCGCTCGTGATTATGAAGTCGTCGCTCTTCCTGACGGGCGCGCTCCTGTTCGTCTTCCCGCTGGCCCGCAGCCTCGCGGCTATCTTCGTCCTCACTTTCATCTGGGCCATCGTCAGTGAGGCCTTCCGCCCGGCCAGCATGGCGACCATCGTTGATCTGGTCACGCCCGAACAGCGCAAGGCGGGCTTTGCGCTCCACCGTCTGGCGGCCAACCTGGGGATGAGCATCGGCCCGGCGGTCGGCGGCTTTCTGGCAACGCTTTCATTCAAAGCACTGTTTTTTGTTGACGGCGCGACGGCAATTCTGGCCGGGACAGTGCTGGCCGCTTCGCGCTGGCCGGTCGCACCGGCAGCCGCGAGAGCAGAAGCGAAATCGAAGGCTGTGGCTGGTGTTTCAAATCAGCGCCGCGGCATTCTGACCGATCACGCTTTTCTGTGGTTTCTGGCCGCGATGCTCCCGGTCGTGATGGTCTTCTTCCAGTACCAGTCGTCAATGCCGTTGTTTCTGGTGCGCGATCTGCACCTGACGGAATCGCATTACGGCCTGCTCTTCACCATCAACACCCTGATGGTCGTGCTGTTCGAAGTGCCGCTCAACTCGGCGACGGCGCACTGGCCGCACCGGCTGTCGCTCGCCCTGGGCGCCTCGCTCTGCGGCATCGGTTTCGGCTCGATGACGTTTGCGAGGGGCTTTGCCGGCGTCACAGCCGCGGCTGTCATCTGGACTTTCGCGGAAATAATTCTGTTCCCCTGCGCCGCCGCCTACGCCGCCGAAATCGCCGACCCGGAGCGGCGGGGGCAGTACATGGGAATCTTTCAGATGACTTTCAGTCTGGCCTTCGTGATCGGGCCGTGGGCCGGCACCAACCTGCTCGAACATTTCGGCGCGCGCATGCTCTGGGGCACGACATTCATTTGCAGCGCGGTCTCAGCAGCCATGCTGGCCAGAGTCGCGCTGAAGCATGCGGAAGTGAAACAGGAGATTGAAACTGAGCTTGCCAGCTGAAGTACAGAGCGTTGTGATTTCTGTGAGATTGACACTACGGTACAGTACCGGGACAATCGAAACGGATTTGAATTTCCCGCCGCTCCCGGCAACAATCCTTTTGCATGCCCAACAGCTCTGTCGAACGGATTATCATTCGGGGAACGAACTGGCTCGGCGATGCGGTCATGACCACGCCCGCATTGCGCCGCCTGCGCTCATCATTCCCCGCCGCGCACATCGTGTTGCTGGCCACGCCGCGCACGGCTGACCTTTTCATCGCTTCTTCGTTCGTTGACGAAGTCGCCCTCTATCGCCGGCGCGAAGAGGGCGTGCGGGCATTCACCGATGCCGTGAGGATGATGCGCCGCAACCGATTCGATCTGGCGCTGTTGTTTCAGAATGCGTTTGAAGCCGCCCTGCTCGCGTGGTTGGGCGGGGCGGCTCTGCGCATCGGCTTTGCCGCCGAGGGCCGCGGCACGTTGCTGACCCACGCCCTGCATCACACGCCCGAACACCGCAACCGCCACCAGACGCAGGATTATCTGGACATTGTCATCGCCGCCGAACGGGCCTGCGGATTGAAGATCGAAACGACGGCAGCAGCGTCTCACCCCTCAATCACCGCTGCCACCACACACCTCGCCGCCGCAGAAGCGTTGCTGCAACGTCACCAGATCACCACTCGCGAACAACAGCTGATCGCGCTCAACGCCGGGGCCACTAACAGCCGCGCCAAATGCTGGCCCGAGGACCGCTTCGCCGCACTAGCCGACCGGTTGATTGATAACCTCAACGCCAGAGTCATCCTGATTGGTGCGCCTTCCGAACGCGACAACGCCGCGCGAGTCATCGCGCAGATGAAGCACGCGGGCGCAATCAATCTGGCCGGCGAGACGAGCATGACCGAACTGATCGGCGTGCTGGATCGCTGCGACCTGCTCATCACCAACGACACCGGCCCGGCGCACATCGCGGCGGCACTGGGGAAACCGACGCTGACCATCTTCGGCCCGACCAATGAATTTGAGACTGCGCCGCTGGGCCCGCGGGCGGAGGTCATCCGCGCCGAGGGCATCCAGTGCGCGCGCTGCATGCACCGCGACTGCCCGATTGATCACCGCTGCATGACCCGCATTGCGGCAGATGAGGTGGCGGAGCGGGCAATGAATTTACTGCGACAGACGGAGTCCGAAGCACACAGGCGGGTAAAGTGAGCTACCTGCTTGCAGGTTCCCTCCTGCCTGCTCCAATTTTCATTTCACGCACGCAGCCTTGCGAACCTCGAACTGACACCCGCTGCCATGCTTCACGCCCTTCCAGGCGACCTGAGCGCCGATCAGGTTGGCGCGGGAGCGGATGTTGAGGATGCCGTGCCCGGTTTTGCCTGCCGGATTGCCATCGAACCCGATTCCGTCATCAGTCATTTCAATCACCAGATCGCGGCGGCTTTCGGTTTCGAGCCATGACTTTTCGGCGGGCGCTTCGGCGCGTACCGCCAGGCGGACGTGACGTGCCGCGGCGTGGCGGCAGATGTTGTTGATGGCCTCCTGCACGATGCGATAAAGCTGAATGCGTTCGATTTCAGACAGTACCAGCCGGTCTTCCAACTCACTTTCACAGACGAACTCGTAGGCGAATTTTTCTTCGGCGGGCAGGTGGGCGACGGCGTCATTCAACGCCCATTCGAGCGCGGGCAGGAAGCCGATGTTTTCGAGTACCGAGGGGCTAAGGTCTTCGCAGATGTGGCGAATCTCGCTCGAGATCGCCTCGATTTCACGGCGCAACAAGGCCGGCGTGGGTGGAGGGTTCTGGGCCTGGGATTTGGGACTCGGGGCAGGAGCGTTGCCGTCGGCCTGGGATTTCTCGATCTGGTCGGTCAGCACCAGCAGGTGGCGCAGGTCGGCGAGCGTCTGGTCGTGCAGGTCGCGGGCGATGCGGCTGCGCTCGGCCTCGGTCTCCCTCGCCAGCCGGATGCGCGTTTCACGTAGCTCTTCGTTAGTCTCTTCAAGCTGCGCGTTGGTGCGGGCGATGCGGCGGTTCTGGCGGAAGGCGTAGACGGCGGCACCGAGCGCGGCGACCAGCAGCACCGCCAGCATCACCGTGGTGCGCGGGAACGGCGTCCGGCCGATGTAAAAGCGCACCTTCAGCGGCGCGGAGTAGACCAGATCACGGCTGACCGCGCGCACCCAGATGATGTATGAGTCGCTCGGCAGTTTTTCCGTCGCGAACTGGCTATCCGGCGTCAGCACCGTCCTGACCTGACGGCCCAGACTGTCACGCAGGGTGAATTCGTACTGGAACTGCCCCGGGAAAGTGCGGCTGCCGAGCGCGGCGACTTCGAGCAGAATGCTGGTCGTGGTGTGCGGCAGGTTAAGTTGCGCGTCGAGGAATTCGGGCGAGTACACGCGGTCGGCTACGAAGCGGCGGGCTTCGATGCGCGGCACGACGGCGCCGGGCTGATGCAGCACGATGCCGCGGCTCGTGCCGATCCAGACGCGGCCCGCGGCTCTGGCCGAATCAGCAGGCCGGTCAGCCGCGACCGCAAAGACCTGCTGCGAAGACAAACCCTGCTCGGTGTCAAAGCGAATCCAGACCTTGCCGCGCGCGAGCAGCTTGTAGAGTCCCGAGTTCTTCGTCCCGCACCAGATGACCTCGCGATCCTGATTCTGGAATTCGGGTGCCTCTGCTGGCCCTTCCTTCCGAACTGATTCCGCCGACTCCCGCGCGCCGCTTCCCGCCACCAGGCGGCCCAGCGATGATTGTGGAGTCACTTCCGGAGCGCCGCTTTCGCGGGTGGCGATCAGCGAATAAACGTCGGCGTCCGCGATGACACGCTGCAATTGTTTCCCGTCCCATTCAGACAGCCCTTTCGCCGTGCCGAACCAAACGCGCCCTTGCGCAAAGGCAATCGCGCGCACGGCGTCTTCGGTCCCGAAGAGTTTTTTCCCATCGGGCAGGGTGACCGGCTTCGCGCTGCCACCGTCAAAGCGCATAACTTCCCCCGCCGTCGTGCCGAACCAGAGCGCGGCGTCCGGTTTCCCCGCTTCGCCGCGCTCGACCGCCAGACAGAGCGCACGCCGGGCAGTTTCACCGCCCAGCACCATCACTCGCTTCCCCGTTTCGATCCGCTCAATCCCCTGCCCGAACACGAGCGCATAAATCTGCCCGCGAAAATTCACGACGGCGCGCACGCTGTCACGATTGCGGATTGCGGGTTGCGGATCGCGGGCTGAATCGGGGTCAGCTTCAACATTTTGAGTTTCATCGGCATTCGCCGGGGCGAAACCTGAAGCCTGGTTTCGCCTGACGAAGAGGCCGCTGTTTGTGCCGGCCCAGACTGCCCCGGTGTCGTCTTCGGCGAGCGCGTAAACCGGGCGCTCCTGAATCTCGGCGACCTGCACCCACGGGCCCAGGTCGGCGCCGCGCGTCAGGCTGAACAGCCCGCGATTCGACCCGGCCAGCGTCTCGCCCTGCCTCGTCACGAGCAGCGAGCGGATGAAGCTGCTGTCCGCGTTTGAGCCGACCGTTGACGCGCGAAAGCTTTCGCGGTCATAGCGGCAGACGCCGCGGTCAGTGCCGAACCAGACGATGCCTTCGTGGTCGCGGAAGATCGTGTTGATGTGATTGGAGCGCAGCCCGCCCGCGGTGTTTTCAAACGTCAGATGTTCGATCAGCTGCTCGTGGCGCAGCAGGTAAGCCCCCTGTTTGCCCGTGCCGATCCAGACGTCGCCGTCGCCGCCATGAATCGCCGTTACCGTGCCGGTGTTGAGCGGAAAGCGCTCCAGCGCGCCGTTGATCTCGACCCACAACCCGCCCCCGTCTTTCCCCGCCTGCGAGCCGACCCAGACGCGCTCGGGCGTAGAGTAGACGGCCTCGACGAAGTACGGGCGCGGCGAGCGCAGCATGGCTTCGCGCAGTTCAGTGCCCTTGTTGATGAGTGCGCCGCGGCGCTGCGAACCGACCCACCACTCGCCCGATTTTTCACTGAAGACAACCGAAGTCAGCTCCGTCGGTCGCGGCTCGCTGTTTTTTTCAACTTCACTGCTGAGCTGCCAGTATGAAGCGGGGTCGAGTTTCTGCGCGACGACTCTGCCGAAATCCGGGTCGGCATAGGGCGAGCTGCGTTTGATCGCATTACCGTCCGCCGCGCCCGAGGAATTAAAGCGGAGGATTTCGCCGCGACCGGTGACCAGCGTAATTTCACGTTCAGGCGATTCGGCAAAGCCTGTGACCGCGCGGCCCTGAGTCTCGGCAACTGCTCGGGCTCGCCCGTCGGCGATACGCACCGCTCCGGCTTCGGTGCCGACCCACAGCCCGCCGCCCGCATCGAGCCTGAGGGCGCGAATGCGCGCGGACGGCAGCGCCGTCGGGCCTTCGCCGGTGAAGAGCTGTGTGCGCCGCCCGTCGTAACGCACGAGCCCGCTGTCAGTGCCGAACCACAAGGCCCCGCTTGAGTCTTCGGCAATCGCGTTGACGCGATCCGATGGCAGCCCGTGAAAGAGAGTCACCGCGCCCCACCGATGCAGGTTGAGTGTGGCGTTGTCGGTCGCGGCGGCCGTTGCAGGCTCGGCGGTTTCGGATGACTTGATCTCGACTGGCTGATCAGGCGAGGGAGGATTGGACTGGGAGAAGACAAGGGCCGTCAGGAGTACGACGGCAGGGATGAAGCAGAAAGTTTTGATGCGGCGTGACCGGAACACTGTGGATTCACTCTCTGCTCCAGGCCCATTGTGCGAAAACCCGCTCGACTTCGTCACGGCTCACCTGCCCGGCGGCGATACCGAGAAATAGTTCGATTTCCTCTTCACTGGTCGCTTTCAGATGAACGCCATTGACGTTCAGGAAAAGCTCAGCGACGGCTGCGGCAATGCGTTTATTGCCGTCAATGAAGGCATGGGCCTGCGACAGATGACAGGCGTAAGTCGCGGCGCAGATGATCAGATCAGCTTCTTCATAGTGGTGACGATTTCGAGCCGCGGCCAGTGCCGATTCCAGCGCCCCTTCATCGCGCACCCCGTGACTTCCGCCAAACCTTTCAATCAACCAGGAATGATACTTCAGGACTTCATCCTTTCGGGGGAAGATGACATCCATCTCTATTTTGCCCCTTCGGCCAGTTTCTCATACACCTCGCGGCGACGCTCCATCAGGTCTTTCATCGCCGCATCCATTTTCGCCTCCCGCTCGACCTCATCAAGCGGTCGTACAATCAAAGTGCGATTCTCAACTGCAAGCTCAAGCTCATCGCCAATGCTGATTCCCAGTTTCTCCATCAACTCCGGCGAGAGCAGTAACACCGGGGAATCATTAACCAGAGTGACCTGCTGACGTGACATAAACGATCATCCTTTCATTCGGCAGCGAAAGACAGACGGATTATAGCCATCGGCAGTTACCTTTTCATCTCACCTGCCGGCTCCGCCGCAAACCTCTTCCGATCTTTTTCCATCCACGCCTCCAGCGACTCGCTCGCCTTTGCCAGTTCGTCTTCATTGATCAGGCCGCGCCTGAGCGCCTCAAAGTAAGCGCGGGTGCGGATGTTGAAGGCCATCTTGTCGTAAGCCTCATCCGCCGTGCCTTCGGCGTCGGTCGGCAGCAGCTTTTCGTAGAGCGTCGTCAGGCGGCTTTCGACGCCGCGCTGACTCAGGTGGCATTTGCGCGCAATCGCCCAGTTCGAGAGTCCCAGCGCGAGGTAATACAAAGCTTCGGCTTCAAAGTCTGTCAGCAGTGGCTGCGTGAACGAGTCCTTGAAGTTCGGGTCAATCATATCCGCGCCGTCTTCGAGTACGGCGGCAATGAAGCGCAGGAAGCGGCTTTCGGGGTTGTTCTTGTCAATGAAGCCGTAAGCGGGCTGGGGCTCGACGCTGCGGACGAGCTTGCGGATTTCGTTGATGTAGATCTCGTGCGGGAACTGCGTCCAGAAGATGATCCGCGCCTGCGGGAATCCCTTCCAGATGGCCTTCGCCGCCTTGACCCCCGACAGCCCCGGCATCTGAATATCCAGCACGCAGAGCTTCGGTCGCTCGGCGAGCGCCAGTTTCACGACGCCCTCGCCGTCGGCGGCTTCGAGGATCGGCTTGTAGGTGGCGAATTCGCGTTCGAGCAGTTCGCGCAGGTAAGCGCGCTGGGCGACGTTGTCTTCGGCAATGAGGATGGACATGGGGTTAATCGGTCTGTGATGTGTTGCGATTTCCATAGCCGGAAGCTTACGGAAGCGCGGTGATATTCAGCCAGTGTCCGCGCCACAGTCCGGCCTGTGGGAAACCACAAAGCGAAAGTGCTGCTTAGTTCTCGTCGTGATCTTCGCCGTCGTAATGCATCACCAGCGGCTCCTCGTCCACCTTCGTCTCCAGATGCACCGGGCGGCCCCACAACTGGTAAACGTACTCCAGCACCTTGCGCGCGTACTTCAGGTCAAGTTCCGCGCCCTCGTAGCGGTGCATCAGGTATAGTTCGCGGTTGCGGTCGTAATCGCCATCGGTCACTTCGATGTACGGGAAACCGAAGTTGGTCATGTTCGCGACCAGCTGGTCACGCACGCGCTCCCAGCGTTTTTCCGTGACCGTCCATTCCTCCTCGTCAACGAGTTCAAAGACGAACAGGTCCAGTTCCTCGCACAGCTCTTCGGTCAGGTAATTGCGCAGGAATGAAACGTCGTTGTCCATTTCGCGCACCTCAAACATTTTCGCGCGACCGTGCCCCGGCTTGCACCCCAGCTTCTTGCGCTGCTCCTCGGTCGGGTTATCCCAGCGGCGTTCGATGTCTTCAAGAACCTTGTAGCCGAGGTAGTAAGGATTGAGCTGCCCCCGGTGCGGCGAAACGACTCCGGCATGCAACTCGGCAAATTCCAGATGATCCTCAGTCGGCAGGTCGAGTTCTCGCATGATTCGCGAATGCCAGAATGAGTTGTGATTGACGAATCCGTTGGCAACGTAGGCGTGTTTCACATCAACCGTGATGTCATAAACGTCGGCGCAGCCTTCTTCAATCGAAACGATCTCGTCGGTCGTGTCCTCCTTCTTGAACCACTGACGATTTTCAACGTAGTCACGCAGTGCCTGTTGCTTGCGTTCGAGGCCGAATCCGATCTCTTCAAGAAAGCGCGCGGCTGAAGCCCCGGTGATTTCAAGCTGAAGAATATCTTTCGGATGTCGCCGCTGCGTCGAAAGAATGCCGTAATTGAGAAGTACAATCTGAACAGTGCGAATCAGCTCCTCACTTGAGGAAGAGAGCCGGACGCCTTCAAAGCCGGCATAAGCGTCCGCATCGAAGTAGCCGCGCAGAAAAGCCGAAACGACCGACTTGGGCGAACGCAGGATTGCGGCAGGAATCTTCTTGCTCCGAGCCTTATCTTTGAGATTGAGACCGGCTGATTTAAGCAACCGCCAGAGTTCGCGTGAATAAACGATCACACGCCAGCGACTGTGTTCTTCGCTGGTGTCAGGTTTCACGAAAGCCCGCAGCCCAAACAAGGAGCCAATCGTTTCAGAAAGTCTCTGCACCAGTTCTTCATCACCGGTCGTCAGCCCGATGCCTGATTTAGTCAGGTGACCATCTCCAGCAAAGTACCCGAGAAACCAGGCGAACTCTTCGGTTAAATATTCAGGCACTCGCAATGATGTCCGCGTAGGTAGAACTCGCCCGGCATTGATCGGTTGGTAAGAAGTTGCTTCCAATACCGCGCTTATTTCTGTAGAACGTCTTGTTGTCAGCCCGCTGAGATGTCGGGTCAGACTCCAGATTGAAGTGCCTGCCAGAGCCGCAACCTCCTTCTGCGTCGGGGTTGG
Organism: Blastocatellia bacterium; assembly: GCA_035652435.1. Taxonomy (GTDB): domain Bacteria; phylum Acidobacteriota; class Blastocatellia; order RBC074; family RBC074; genus DASRDU01. The sequence goes on along the minus strand of DASRDU010000180.1, from coordinate 113,838 downwards.
CTGAACTGGTTCAAAATCAATCTTCTGCTTCTCCTGCGGCCAGACATTTGTGCCATACTCGATGACAACACGGTCACCGAACTTTATATCCTTCAGATAAGCCCAGCTTCCGTCCCCCATCAGCACGCGATGTTTGAAGGCTCCTTCTATTGTCAATCCACGACGAGTACGGACGCGAATCGTGGGAACTTTTTCTTCTTTGTGGAAGTCGGTGATTGGGAAAACCTGTCCCTTGCCACCACCTGCAACGTGAATTTTCTTTCCGGCCTCGTACAATTCGTCGAAGCGAACAATCCCCTGTTCGGTCAGCAGCAATGATTCGGAGGTCGCACACGCCCAACCCTCATTCATAATCTTGGTCTGCATCTGCGGCACGAAGTAGAGCATCTCGTCGTGGATCATGCTCATCACGTCGCGCTGCCAGGGTTGCAGGATCGGCGAGTGCTGCATGATGTACCAGATCAGATCCTTCTCCGGCTGATCCAGCTCTTCGCGCTGCCTGAGGGCCTCGGCGTCGTCGAGGATTTTCTGCTCGCCGAGCGAAAGCAGGTCGTCGTAGCGGCCGGGAACCGGCCTTCTGGGTTCGGCGTCCTCCGGGTTCTTTTCGCCGCGATGTTTTTTGATGAAGAAGTTCGGGTCAATGTGTTCCTCGATGGAGAGGACGGAATCGAGGAACTGCTCGACCACCTTGCGCCCGTATTTGAATTCATATTCGGCGATGCGCGAGGCGTGCATCGCGGCGTCATCAAGCATCCGGCGGTTGGTCGGCGCGAACCAGGCGTTGTGCTTGAAGAAATCCACGTGGCCCAGCACGTGCGCGATGACCAGCTTGTTCTGCAGCAGCGAGTTGGTTTCGAGCAGGAAGGCGTAGGACGGGTTCGAGTTGATGACGACCTCGTAAATCTTCGAAAGGCCGAGGTCATACATCGTTTTCATCTTGTGATACGCCTTGCCGAAGCTCCAGTGCGAATAGCGGCCCGGCAGTGCGTATGAGCCGACCTCGTACATGACGGTCGAGGGCACGATCTCGAACTTCGTCGGGTAAGGGTCGAGTCCGAATTTATTGGTCGCAATATCCCAGATTTGTTCGAGCGCCTTTTCCAGTTCTCTAACTTCCTTGTCCATAACTACCTCTCTGCCTCAAGCGGCTGGTGAACGTCAGGGGCGGTGCTTCCGGCGAACCTTTGGCTCTCAATATACCACACCGGCTGACCGGGGCGATGCAGGTCTTTTGCGGGGCTGGCTTGATGGCTTGCCGCAGGCTTGTGCTGCTGTTAAATTCTGCTCCTGTCTGACCCTGCGGTACGAAACGGTGATCATCTCAACCTCCGGGAGGGATTAATGAAAACACTGAAGCAGTGTCTGTATCTGTGTGTGGTATTGCTGGCATTGAGCGCGGCGGCGAGCGCGCAGAGCGACTTTTACCTGAAGAATGGCGACAGGGTTGTCTTTTACGGCGACAGCATTACCGATCAGCGGCTGTATACAACCTTCGTGGAGACTTATGTGCTGACGCGTTTCCCCGGCCTGAATGTCAGCTTCGTCCATTCGGGCTGGGGCGGCGACCGCGTGGGCGGTGGCGGCGGCGGGAAGATTGATGTGCGATTGCAGCGCGACGTCATCGCTTATCAGCCGACCGTAATGACGGTCATGCTGGGGATGAATGACGCGCGGTACAGGGCCTGGGATCAGAAAATCTTCGACGAGTATGCGACCGGCTATGAAAGTATCGTCAAAACCATGAAGGCCGCGTTCCCGAAACTGCGGATGACGCTGATTCAGCCGTCGCCTTACGACGACGTGACTCAGCCGCCGAAATTCGAGGGAGGATACAACGCGGTGCTGATCCGCTACGGTGAATTCGTCAAAGAACTGGCGAAGCGTGAGGGATTGGACATGGCCGATCTCAATACTTCAGTGGTGGCGGCGCTGAAGCGCGCCGGTGAAATTGATGCCACCGGCGCGCAGAAGATCATTCCTGACCGCATCCACCCCGGTGCCGGCGGCCACCTGCTGATGGCGGAAGCGCTGCTGAGGGCCTGGAAAGCTCCCTCACTGGTCACCGCAGTCGAAATTGACGCGTCAAAGGGGAAGGTGGTGCGGGCCGACAACACCAAAGCAACCGGACTGGGCGGTGAGGGCGCGATCTGGTGGATGCAGACGGACAGCGCGCTGCCAATGCCGCTGGATCTGAATGATGCGCTGCTGGCGCTCGCCGTCCGTTCGTCAAAGGTGGTGGAAAACCTGAATCAGCAGTCGCTGAAAATCACCGGGCTGACCGGGCCGCGTTACGCGCTGAAAATTGACGGCGAGGAGGTGGGGGCATTTACGAAAGAGCAGCTGGCCGAAGGCCTCAACCTGGCGACGCTGCCAACGCCGATGACCAGGCAGGCAGCCGCAGTTCATGCGCTGACACTCAAACACAACAACGTTCATTTCACCCGCTGGCGGTCAGTGCAGGTTCCACTGGAAAAGGATGCCCCGGCGCAGGCACGCAAGGCGATGGAAGCACTCGATGAACTGGAGGCAGAACTCATCCGCCAGCAGCGCGCAGCCGCCCAGCCGAAGCCGCACCGTTACGAACTGATCCCGCAAATGTAAGGATGAAGGCGGAGGGATGAAGGATGAATAAATGCACGCTTTCTGATTCATCCTTCATCCTTCTCCTTTCACCCGTCCCACCTGAAGCGTTGTTCCCGCCACGGGTCGCCGTTCATGTGGTAGCCGCCATCTTCCCAATACCCGGCGCGGTCTTCCTCGAGGAATTCAATCGCGCGAATCCACTTGGCGCTCTTCCACGCGTAAAGCTGCGGCACGACGAGCCGCACAGGGCCTCCGTGTTCGGGCGAGATCGGCTGGCCGTCGTGCAGGTAAGCGAGCAGCGCGTCTTCGGCCAGAAAGGCCGCGAGCGGCATGTTCGTCGTCCAGCCGTTGTCATACGCGTGGGCGACGACGTAACGCGCTTCGGGTTTGATTTTGAAATGTCCGGCCAGCTCGCGCGTCGCGACGCCCTCCCACAGATTCCCGAGCCGTGACCAGCGCGTGACGCAGTGAAAATCCGAGAAGACTTTCACCTTCGGCAGCCGCCTGAACTCATCCAGCGTCAGAGAGCCGGGGTTTTCGACGAGGCCGAAGACTTCCAGCTTCCAGTTTTTCGATTCAAGCTGCGGCGGCCCGGAAGCGTCCAGCACCGGCCAGCGGCGCGTGCGCGACTGGCTCGGCGGGAGGCGATTCTCGCGGCGTGTGTCGGGGCTGATGATGACATCTGACTCATCCGGCGGGCGCGGCGCTTCCCCGGACTGATACTTTTCGTCGCCAAAAGGATTATTGAAAAAGCCCATCATGACTCCTTCGTGAGGGTGCGGTGGTGGAGCGAGCGAGATTCGATTCTTTACAGGCGCTCACGTCCGCGGCACCGAATTTGAGTATCCATTGCTGAAATCACATTTACAAGCCGCCGCATTCCCGTGCTTTCTGTACACCGACCGCTTGACAACTGACATTCGGGATTTATGCTTGAGCTTACCGCACTGGCAGATTCATCAGACGGAATCCCGAGAGGCAGCGAAAGCTATGATGGGCAGCACTCATCCGCAGAGAATTTACCTTGATCACAGCGCCACGACCCGCGTTGATGACGAAGTCGTGCGGGCGATGCTGCCGTACTTCACTGAAATTTACGGCAACGCCTCCAGCACGCACCAGTGGGGCCAGCGCGCGAAGCAGGCGATTGAAGAGGCGCGCCAGCAGGTCGCGTCATTGCTCAATGCCGACAAGACCGAAATCACTTTTCTTTCCGGCGGCACCGAAGCCGATAACCTCGCCATCAAAGGCATCGCCGAGGCGCACGCGGAAAAGGGACGCCACATCATCACCTCGCAGATCGAACACCCGGCAGTGCTGACTACCTGCGGTCAGCTGGAGAAGCAGGGCTGGCGCCTGAGCTATCTTCCCGTGTATCAGGAAGGCATCGTGCGGATTTCAGACGTGCGTGACGCGCTGACCGATGAGACCACGCTCGTCACAATCATGCACGCCAACAACGAAATCGGCACGATCCAGCCGCTCGGGGAAATCAGCGCGCTCGTCAAAGAACGCCGCGCCGCGGGCCAGCGTCACCTGCACCTGCACGCCGACGCGGTGCAATCGGTCGGCAAGATTCCGGTTGATGTGAAGGAACTCGGCGTTGACCTGCTGTCGCTCTCGGCTCACAAGATTCACGGGCCGAAAGGCGTCGGCGCGCTCTTCGTCCGCCGCGGCGTGCGGCTGCGCTCGCAGATGCACGGAGGCCACCACGAACGCGACCGCCGGGCCGGGACCGAAAGCGTGCCGCTGATTGTGGGCTTGGGTAAAGCTGCGGAGCTTTCTCGCCTGCGGCTGGCTGAATTCGTCCCGCGAGTGCGCGAACTGCGCGATTACCTTGAGACCGAAATCCTCAGGCGCATCCCCGACACGATCCGCAACGGGGCCGCCGAGCCGCGGCTGCCGCACATTTCCAGTCTCAGCTTCGAGCATGTCGAAGGCGAAGGGCTGATGATTTCGCTCGACTTGAAAGGCGTCGCGGTTTCGACCGGCTCGGCCTGCTCATCCGGCTCGCTCGAACCGTCCCACGTACTCGTGGCGATTGGGTTGCCGAGCGACACCGGGCGCGGCTCGCTGCGTTTCAGTCTCGGTAAGGACACGACGAAGGAAGAGCTTGATTACGTGCTGGAAACGCTGCCGCCGATTGTCGAAAAGCTCCGCCGCATCTCGCCGCTGGCGAAACAGAAGCGGATGCCGGGCGTGATTTCTGAACCGACTTCAGCCACAATCTGACAAAAGCCGGGTTGGCAATGTATAGTCCCACAGTCCTCGAACATCTGGAAAATCCGCGTAACGTCGGGGAGATGGCCGAAGCGTCGGCGCGCGGCGAGGCCGTGAATCCGGTCTGCGGTGACGTGCTGCATCTGTTCCTGAAAATCGAGCGGGGACGGATCGCCGCCGCCAGCTTTCAGGTGCGGGGCTGCCCGCCGAGCATTGCGGCAGGTTCGGTGTTGACAGAAATGATCACCGGCCTCACGCTTGCTGAAGCCGGGGCGCTCGCGCCCGGCGATGTGACCCGGGCGCTCGAAACGCTGCCGCGGAACAAGGAACACTGCTCGATTCTCGCGATTGATGCGCTGCGAGCGGCGCTCGCCGAACGACAAAAATCATGACGGCAACCTTACTCGAACGACCACCGGACCGGATCGCCCAACGTTGCGCCGAAACTTTCGGGCAGGATCGCGTGCTGATGGCGATCGGCGAACTTTACCGCATCGCCGACGAGACCCAGCGCGTCGTCATCTTCCCGCGCGGCATTGACGAACTTGGCGAGATGCTGCGCTTTGCGGCGAGCGAGAAGCTGGTCGTGATCCCGGCGGGCGCGGGCTCGTGGCTGGAGATGGGCAACAAACCGGTGCGCGCCCACCTGATCATCTCGACCGCGCAGATGAATCGCGTTCTCGAATACGAACCCGCCGACCTGACGGCGACGGTCGAAGCCGGCTGCACGCTCGCGGAATTCAACGCGCGGGCTTCGGAACACCGCCAGTGGATTCCCCTCGACCCGTTCGGCGAGGCCGGATCAACGATTGGCGCCGTCGTGGCGACGGCGAGCAGCGGGCCGATGCGGTGCAGCTTCGGGACTCCGCGCGACTGGGTGATCGGGATGCGGGTGGTTCACGCCGACGGACGGATCACCAAAGCCGGCGGTAAGGTGGTGAAGAATGTCGCGGGCTATGACCTGTGCAAGCTTTACACCGGCAGCTTTGGCACGCTCGGCATCATCGCTGAGATGAGCTTCAAGCTGCGCGCATTGCCGTCAGCCGAACGCACGATGTTTTTTTACAGTCAGGATGCGGCTAAATTGTGCGCCCTAGCCGCGCAGATCGCGGATTCGGACGTTCAGCCCGCGGCGCTCGAACTCTTCACGTGGCAGGTCAACCACGTCAGGCTGGATTACGGGGAGGGGCGCTTTACGCTGGCGCTCCGGCTTCTCAATGAGCCGGAAACCATCGCCGCTCAGATCGCTGAAGCCGTCCGCATCGGCTCGGGCTTCAGGCACACGCTCCCGGGCGTGGACGACGCGGCGGCCTTCTGGAAGGATTATCACGAAGAGGAGTCGGCGAATGACTGGGACATCATCCTGCGCGTCAGCGTGCTGCCTTCCGACACGGCTTCGATGATCGCTGAGATCGGGGCCACGCTCCCGCAATCATCACTGCGCGCCCACGCGGGCAGCGGCGTCATTCGGGTCTACGCCATGGCCGAGACGCTCGGCGAATTCAAAAAGCGCTCGCGCCCCGTCCGCCTGGCTGAACTGAGGCAGTACGCGCAGTCACGCGGCGGGCAGATGGTCATTCTGCGATTGCCGGCTGAACTCAGGGATCACCTTGATGCGTGGGGCAACATCGGGCAGACTGCGACACTGATGCAGGCGCTCAAGAAGAAATTTGACCCGCTCTCGCAACTCAACCCCGGACGCTTCGTGGCCGGGATCTGAAAACCAAAGGTGGCCGGTGACTGGCAGCCTGTTGTCGGTGAAAGTACGTCTCAGCCGCAACTACAGTTTCAGAGCAACGAACCGACCGCCAGACGCCGACAGCCGACAACCGATTTCATGCCTACTTTAATCCCGACACTTCAGAACGCGCTCAATGCCGAGATGGATAAGGTTCTCGGCTGCATTCACTGCGGGCTGTGCCTGCCCGCATGCCCGACTTACAACCAGGTCGGCAACGAAAACGACAGCCCGCGCGGGCGGATTTACCTGATGCGCGCCGTGGCCGAAGGGAAGCTGGACGCCGGGCATGAAAAATTCGCGCGGCACATTGACCTGTGTCTCGGTTGTCGGGCCTGCGAGACGGCCTGCCCGGCGGGCGTGAATTATGGCTTCCTGCTCGAAGCCGCGCGGTCGGAGATCCTCAATCAGGAAAAGGGTGCGAAGGCCGGCGCGCAGAAGCGAATGCTCAAGCTGGCGCTGCGCAAAGTGTTCCCTTACCCGGAGCGCCTCAGCCGGATTCTTTCGCTGACCCGCTGGTTCCGCGACAGCAGTCTGATTCTGATCCCGCTGCACTTCGCGCCGGTGCGGTGGCTCATGAAGCGGATCGCGCCGCAATCCGAATTCGCGCTCTCGCTGCTGCTGGCGAGCAAGCCAGTGTTCAGGAAGGCGGCCGGGCGGAAGCAGAAGGCGAAGGAAGAAGGCGTGGACGTTTCAGTGGCGATTGACGAAAAGCAGGCCGATGAATTGCGCCTCGTCTCCCTCTTCACCGGGTGCGTGATGGACGGATTGTTCAGACACACGAACGAGGCGACGGCGCGGGTGCTGGCGGCGAATGGCTGCGTCTTCCACCCGGTGAAAACTCAGGTGTGCTGCGGCGCACTGCATGCGCATGCGGGCGATGTCGAAACGGCGCGCAAACTGGCGCGACAGAATATTGACGCTTTTGCGGCGGGTGAAGAGGCGGAAATTCCTTCGACCATCATCATCAACTCTGCCGGGTGCGGCTCGGTGCTGAAAGAGTATGGCGAGTTGCTCAAAAATGATTCGGCTTACGCCCGGCGCGCGCATCTGTTCAGCCTGCGCGTCAGGGACATCTCAGAATATCTGGCGGAAATCGGCCCGCGACAGGGCGCGCCGGTCAGCGAGCGTGTGACTTACGACGCGCCCTGCCACCTTTATCACGCCCAGCGCGTCACATCGGCGCCGCAGCAGGTCCTCAAAGCCGCGATCCCCGATCTCGCCTACGCGCCGCTCGAAGGGATGACCGACTGCTGCGGCGGCGCGGGCACTTACAATCTGAGCGAGCCGGAAATGTCCGGAAAGATCCTCCTCGACAAGATCGCCAAAGCGAAAGCGACCGGCGCGAAACTGCTGCTGACGGCGAACCCGGGCTGTCATATGCAGCTCGGCGCGGGCGCGCGACTCTTCGGTGCCGACTGCCGGGTCGCGCACGTGATCGAACTGGTTGACGAGTCGTATCGGCGCGCCGGATTTTACGAATCAGACAGTGCCGAGGGCTGAAAAAACCCGCGGCTGACAAAGGCCGGCACCTGCCGAAAATCGTAACTTGACTTAGCGTGACAGCTTTGTCAGTATGCCCGCCAGAAAAACGCAACCGGGGTGGCCTCCTTCGGTCAAGCAGTTTCGAGGAGGATCTACCGTGCGTCTCACGAGTTTTCCAGTCGCCCGCGTGCTGAACAAAGCATTCGTCCCAGCCTTATTACTGACCGTCTCAATCGGAATTTCGCAGACTCAGACTTTCGCCCAGGCTCTCGGCCAGCGCGAGCTGCCGTCCAACCTGAACATCACTGAGAATAAAGGCAACAGTGAAACGAAGGCGCTCATGCCGCCGAAGGCCGCCATCGGCGATGACCTGTACTGTGCCGGCTTCATCAACTCCGTGCCGACGCCGAATTACCTTCAGATCGTCGGCGCGGAGCATGAGAACATTCGCGCGCACTTCGCCCAGGGCGACATCGTCTACCTCAACGCAGGCCGCGCGCAGAGCGTCGAAGAAGGTCTGCTCTATTCCATCGTGCGTCCGCACGGGGATTTCCGCAGCCCGTTCGCGCACACCTCGGGCCAGCGCAACCTCGGCGTCTTCACGTCGGAACTCGGCGTGCTGCGCGTGATCTCGGTGCAGGAAAACACCTCGGTCGCGAAGATCATTTTCTCGTGCGCCGACATCCAGTTCGGCGACCAGCTGCGCGGCTTCGAGGAACGGCGCGCGCCCACGACCGACTGGCTCAAACCGCTGCCGCGTTACCAGCCGACTTCGGGGAACAAGCCCGGTCGCATCGTGCTTCAGCGATCCCAGAAGGAGGTGCTGGCGGCGCGCGACGTGGTTTACATTGACCTCGGCAAAGAAAACGGCGTGAGCGTCGGCGACAAATTCACGATCTTCCGCTACTTCCCCGACGATTCAAACCCGGTGCGCTATAACGATGACGACATTCAGCAGCGCCGCAGCGGTGGCTTCGAGAGTGATACTTACCGGGGCGGGACCTACTCCAACGACCACCCGCGCGAAGGGCGCCAGAAGGTCAAGAACGCGCGCAAGCAGATCCCGCGCACGATCATCGGCGAGCTGGTCGTCATCTCCATCCAGCCGAAATCCGCGACGGCCGTGATTACCCGCACGACGCAGGAAGTGCATACCGGCGACCACATCGAGGCGCAGTAATCATCCACGGCGGCAGCCACCGGGGAGCTTGTTACCTCAGGCTTCCCGGTATCATCACCGAACTCCACTCAGCCTCACGATTAATCGGGAAAGAGAACCCGCATGAAAAAGGCAGCCACCCTGCTCATTGTCAGCATGCTGTTTCTGCCCACCAGCGCCTTTCAGCAGGAACCGCCCCGCAAACGCCCTTCACTTTCAAATGATGACATTGAGGCGGCAAAGCAGGAGCCGGCTCGTAAGTCTTCGTCGCCTTCACCCGAAGAGACAAAAGCCACTAAAGATTCGGCAGCGGCTTCGGACTGGAAGGAATTCGTCTCGAAGGAAGGTGCGTTCGCAGTGCTGATGCCGGGGGGTCCTATCAGAGAAGACCTGCCCACCGGTTATGGATCAAAAGACGATTTTCATCGTTTTCAGGTAACGAGAGAAGGCCTCGTCTGCATAGCAGGCTATGCGGATGGCTTCAACATTTCATCGAGTAGTGACCCGGCACTGAGGAAATTTGTTTTTGATAAAATGCAGGAAGCCCTGGTCAAAGGCTCAAATAGCAGGGTGCGCAACGAGAAGGAAATTTCCTGGCAGAACTATCCGGGGAGAGAACTTGAAGTGGTAAGTCTGCAGGAAGACGTTGTCTCCAGGATCAGGGTCTATCTGGCGGGCCACAGAATGTACGTGACGATGATGGCAGTTCCAGCCTCTGAAGCCGGGGCGGAAACAGTCACCAGATTCCGGGATTCATTCCGCATTACCAATGAATGAAGGAGGCCCTTCGGAGAAAAGACCGGTTTATTACTTGCTCACGGCTTGAAAATCTCCTGCCTTTTGCTTTTTCTTTTTTTCGAGTTCCAGCCGGTCGCGCGCATTGACGTAAAACTGACGGAAGTATCCGTACATTGACCAGCACGAAGAGATGACCACGATCCACAGCACGCCGCGCCCCAGCCCGTAAAAGATCACGCTCAGATCGAGCCGCGTCACGTCACCCTCGCCGAACAGGTGCCTGATCGCCGTGTGCATTTCCGGCACCGTCCAGAAGGTGATGATCGGGAACGCTTTGGTTTCGACCGGCGGCTCGCCGGAAACCGAAGAGAGCAACAGCAGCGTGATCGCCACCACCTGCGAGACCATCTTGAATTTCCCCGCCGTCGAGGCCGCGATCACCCAGCCCTCCGAAGCCGCAATCGAGCGCAGGCCCGAGACGGCGAATTCACGCCCGATGATGATCACGACGGCCCACGCCGGGGCGAGCCGGTTCTCCACCAGCGAGATGAAGGCTGATGAGACGAGCAGCTTGTCGGCAATCGGGTCGAGCAGGATGCCGAGGCGCGAAATCTGCTGCCACCGGCGCGCCAGCCAGCCGTCGAGCATGTCGGTGAGCGCGGCGGTCAGGAACAGCACCACCGCCGCGATGTGCTGCGGCACGCCGATCCAGTCTTCCGAAAACTTCGTCAGCAGCACCACGACCAGCAGCGGCACGATGAAAATTCGCAGCAGTGTGAGTGCGTTCGGAAGATTCATACCTTCAACCGAGGTCCGGGCAGCAGGTCTTCCGGCGGGTGGCCGGTGATGGCTGGTTCAGGAACGGCGATTATATCCGCACCCCGGGTTCGGGCGCGTTCGATGCCGGCAATAATCTTTGCGGTGTGGCCGGCGCAATCGCCGACGGCGGTATTGATCTGTGCCAGCGCGATGCGGATGGTGTTCATAAAGATCAGGCACCGGGACTCCGGGCATCAGTCTGATGAAAGCCCTGCTACTTGGGCGCCTCAATCGGTGACTTCCACCGTATCAATAATGCCGATGATCGCGGCATCAACCGGACGATCTTTCATGCCTTCGGCCATGCGCGCGCTGCTGCCGGCGACGACCAGCACTTTTTCGCGGTAGCCGGCGCCGACCGTGTCAACCGCGACCAGATAGCTGTTTTCGTCTTCGCCCTGAAGGTTGAGCTGGCGGACGAGCAGCAGCTTCGCGCCCTGAAGACGCTCGTCCTTGCGCGTCGCGACCACTGTCCCGAGGATGCGTCCGATGATCATATGAATTTCAGATTGCGGATTTCAGATTGCAGATTGGGTAAGCCGGGCTTACCCAATCTGCAATCTGAAATCCGCAATCTGCAATCAGATTACTTTCTGCCGCGTGATTCGTTGGTGACCGGGAGACTTTCATCAACTGAGGAATGGGGGCGCGGGATGACATGGACGCTGACCAGTTCGCCGACGCGGCGGGCGGCGGCGGCGCCGGCATCAGTCGCGGCCTTGACCGCGGCCACGTCGCCGCGCACGATGGCGGTGACGAAGCCGGCGCCGATTTTCTCGTAACCGATCAGCGTGACGTTGGCCGCCTTGACCATCGCGTCGGCGGCTTCGATCATCGCCACCAGTCCCTTTGTTTCGATCATTCCGAGGGCTTCCATTTAATTGTCGCTCCTTTTAAGGATGTGTTTGGTGCGAACTCGCGCAGAGGCACCGGCTCGCGCGCGGGTTTACTTTTCGCTTTTCCTGACAACTTCGTAGCCGGTGACGGAACTATGTCCGTCCGGGTAATGCGTCCAGTGCCACAGCACTTCCTCATCAGGGTGCAATTCCACGCTGATGAGCTGCCCCGATGAATCCGTCGTCCCGGCCTGCGGCGCCGTCACGATGCGTGTTTTGTCATTGGTGTCCATTGTTGTCTCCCCACTGCACAATTACTTTCCGAGCAGCCGCGCTGATTCCACTAATAACTCAACCAGTTCCGCCCGCGTCAACGTAATCTGCTCGTGTCCGTTCGCTTCCCCCGCTCCCCCGCTCCCCCGCTCCCCCACTCTTCCGATCCCGCAGACCTGCCCGGCGCGCGCTTCCGGGCGCATCATGCCGCCGCGCTCGCGGATGTCGAAGAGCTTTTCAATCGCCCGGTCGGGGATCGTGTTTTCGTTGCCGAGCGCGCGGGCGATGAAACTGATTTTGCAGGTGTGTTCGAGCGTTTCGAGCTTATTGAAAGCCTTTTCGAGCGTCTCAGCATATGCCACCGCGCCGTGATTTGCCATCAGCAGGGCGTCGTGGTACTGCAAATACGGCTCAATCGCATCCGTCAGTTCGCGCGTCGAAGGCGTGCCGTAAGCCGCCAGCGGCACGCACCCCAGGGTCAGGACGACTTCCGACAGGATCGCTTTGTCGAGCGACAGGCCGGCGACGGCAAAGCCGGTGGCGTGCGGCGGGTGCGCGTGAACCACAGCGTTCACGTCAGGGCGGGCCTGATAAATCACCTGATGCATCGGCCATTCGGACGAGACGCGGTAATCCGATTTTTCCAGCGGGTTGCCGTTCACGTCAACGACCACCATCATCTCCGGCCTCATCCAGCCCTTGCTGACGCCGGAGGGGGTGGCGATGAGGCGGTCCGGCCCGACGCGCACGCTGATGTTGCCGTCGCCCGCCACGAGCAGCCCGCGGTCGTAGCATCTGGTCGCAATCGCGACTATCTCTTCCCTGATTTTCTGCTCGTCAATCGGCATTCGGGCCTGTCACCTGCTTTGATTGCTCGCATTGTCTGCGCCGGACGTTTCCTGATCATCAAAATATGGAAAGCCGTTAAGTGCTTCGCCGGGTTCGCTCGCGCCAGCCGACTGCGGGCGCGCGAGAAAATAGGAAAGGCTTTCGAGCGAAATGGTCATGTCCACGTTCTTGATCTTGACGCCCGGCGGCGGCTTCAGCAGGACGGGGGCGAAGTTCAGCACCGCCTTGATCCCCGCGTCTATCACCACTTCGAAGACCTGCTCGGCATTCGCCGCCGGGACGGCGATCACGGCGATGTCAATCGCCTCACGTTTAATTACCTCGGTCAGCTGGCTGATATTGTAAACCGGCATCCCGGTGCGTGAAGTCTCTCCGACCTTCTCAGGATCGCTGTCAAAGAGCGCGACGATGTGAAAGCTGTTGATGTTGAATCCCTGATAATTCGCGAGCGCCATGCCCAGATGGCCCGCGCCGATCACGGCGATGTGGTGGTCGCTGGTCAGGCCGAGGATTTGCCGAATGTGTTCGCGCAATTCCTTGACGTAATACCCCACGCCGCGCACGCCGAATTCGCCGAAGTAGGCCAGATCCTTGCGAATCTGCGCCGAGTTCAGGTTGAACTGTTCGGCCATCGCCTGTGATGAGATCGTCTCCACCCCGGCGCCGTCCAGTTCGTTCAGGCACCGCAAATAAACCGATAAACGGTTGGTCGTCAGCTCAGAAATCTTCTCCGTTTTCATCAGGTAAATTTCGGATAAAACTTTGATACCGTTGCTTGTCGGTAGCTTCACAAGCACTGCCCGAACGATAGCGCAGCCCTGCTCTGACTGTCAAATTAGTGATTCGCGATCCGTCATCCGTGCCCGGTGGTCACTGCTCCGGGCGCGATTTGACAGGGTTGCAACCACTCCTTACACTGCCTCTCGTGAAGGCTTTTCGGACAGAAACTACACAAATTGTGACCGTTGTCCGTAACTGGGGTGGAGGAGCAGACTGAATTGATCGCGCACATCAGAGGGAATCTGCTGCAAAAGCAACCGAACTCGGTCATCGTGGATGTCGGCGGCGTCGGGTATGAGCTGATCGTGCCGGTTTCGACCTTCTACGAACTGGGCGAAGTGGGAACCGAAGTTCTGCTGCGCGCTTACACTTACGTGCGCGAAGACGCGCTGCAGCTTTACGGCTTTCGTACCGAACGTGAAAAGAAGCTCTTTCTGCTGCTCACGAGTGTCTCAGGCATTGGCCCGAAACTCGCAATCACGATTCTGTCAGGCATGAGCGCCGACGAACTGATCCCGGCGATCCGGACCAACGACCTGGCGCGGCTGGTCGCGATTCCCGGCGTCGGGAAGAAGACCGCCGAACGTCTGGTGGTCGAATTGCGCGACAAGCTGGCGCCGCTCTCATCGCCGGAGCTTGAAGAGCAGTTTCAGGTCGGGGCGGCTGCCGCGCCGGGTGCGGTACGTGACGATCTGGTTTCGGCGCTGATTAATCTCGGCTACCAGAAGGCGGCGGCAGAGAAGGCGATCACGACGACGCTCAGAGAAATGCCCGAAGCGAAATTTGAAGCCGTCCTCAAACAATCGTTGAGGAAGCTGGCGAGATAAACTGTTTCAGATTCATATCCCCGATTATGGCAGGCAGAAAACAATCAGCGAGTGCAACGGCCGATTCCGGCGAAGAGCGTATCGTCACCGGAGTTGCGACAGTGGACGATGAGCAGCAGGCGGAACTTTCGCTCCGCCCGCAACTGTTGCGCGAATACATCGGCCAGAAGAAGGTCAAGGACAACCTTAGCATCTTTATCAAAGCCGCGCGCACGCGTGGTGAGGCGCTGGATCACGTGCTGCTCAATGGCCCCCCGGGTTTGGGGAAAACGACGCTGGCGCAGATCTGCGCGCGAGAAATGGGGGCGAAGATCCACTCGACCGCCGGGCCGGTGATCGAAAAGCCCGGCGATCTGGCCGCGCTGCTCACCAACCTCGAAGAGGGCGACGTGCTGTTCATTGACGAAATCCACCGCCTGCACCCGGCCATCGAAGAGATTCTTTACCCGGCGATGGAAGACTTCGAGCTTGATCTGGTCATCGGTCAGGGGCCGTCGGCGCGTTCGGTCAAACTCGATCTGCCGCGCTTCACACTGGTCGGGGCGACCACACGAGCGGGCCTGATTACCGCGCCGTTGCGCGGGCGTTTTGGAATCAACTTCCATTTGGACTTTTACCCGGTCGAGGATTTACAGATTATCGTCACGCGCTCGGCTGAAATCCTGAGCGTGAAGATTGATCAGGCGGGCGCGCTCGCGATTGCGCGCCGGTCGCGCGGCACGCCGCGCATCGCCAACCGCCTGCTGCGCCGCGTCCGCGATTTCGCCGACGTCGAGTACAGCGGCGAGATCACCGAAGCGGTCGCCAACGACGCGCTCAACCGCATGGAGGTGGATCGATATGGGCTCGACGAGACTGATCGCCGGATGCTGACCACGATCATCGAGAAATTCAACGGCGGCCCGGTCGGCGTCAGTTCAATCGCCGCCGCCATCAGCGAGGACAAGGAAGCCATCGAAGAAATTTACGAGCCCTATCTGATTCAGATCGGCTTCCTCAACCGCACGCCGCGCGGTCGTGTGGTGATGCCCGCGGCCTATCAGCATCTGGGCATCAACTGGGGCAGCGGTCAGAACCCGCCCGAGACTGACCAGCCGGATCTGTTCGCGGGCAGATAAAAGACCGGGGTGCGCCGGAGGGAAAGAAAGTATGGGCAGCACATCAGGAACAGGCCTGACCGGCAGACTGATGTTCGACATCAAGAACCGCGCGCCCGTCCGCTCGATTCTGTATCGCACCTTCGCCAGCTTTTTCGAAAACGATCTGAATATCTCAGCCGCCGCAATGGCCTATTTCGGCCTGCTCACCCTCTTCCCGACCATGGTTCTGGTGCTGAACCTGAGCCAGCACTTTCTCGGGGCCGGGTCGTATCACGATCTGGTGCTGCGGATGCGCGCTTTCCTGCCCGGCTCGAACGAAGCCGTCGAACGCAACATCGCGGCCATCGGGCAGGCGTCCGCGGCAATTCTCGTGGGATCAGCCCTGGCCGTGCTGTGGGCGGGGTCATGGATCTTCACGGTGATCGAGCGCGCCATGTGCCGCATCTGGGGGACGCACCCGCGTTCGTTCTGGCACGGGCGACTGATCACCATCGGCATGATCGGGGCGAGCGGGTTACTGCTGCTGGCCTCGCTCGTCTTCACTGCGGCGATGGTCGCACTCCAGGGGGCGGCGCAGCGGCTGCCGATGAGGCGGCTGCCGGCGATGGATTCCGGTTCCGTCGGCTGGCAGGTATTTATCGGGCTCGTCCTGGCCGTCACACTCTTCGGGCTGATTTACCGGTTCATGCCGAACACTAAAATCCGAGTGATCGAAGTGGTTCCTGCGGCCATCCTCTGCGGCTCGCTGTGGGAATTGGCGAAGTACGGGTTCGCATGGACGCTGCCCTGGTTCCATTACGACCTGCTCTACGGCTCAATCGGCGCGGGCGTCGCGCTGCTGACGTGGGGCTATCTGTCGAGCCTGATCCTGCTCTTCGGCGCGCAACTGACTGCCGTCCTGCACTGCGGCCACCTCTTCGGCGGTCAGGCCGCTGATGACGAGAGTGAATGCGTGGACACGAATCTGACTGCTGAAAGCAGCCACTGACAGGCGGCTTGCGGGCCGGAGTTTGAGATAACAGGCTGTCACCGGGCATGCACATTTCAGAATTCGACTACGACCTGCCACCCGAACTGATCGCGCAGCACCCGCTGACGGAACGTGACCGCTCGCGGATGCTCGTGGTCAACCGGGCGGCAGGAACCTGGCGGGACGGCGGTTTTGCCGAGTTGCCAACTCTGCTCGCGGCGGGCGACGCGCTGGTTCTCAACAACACGCGCGTCTTCCCCGCGCGGCTGATCGGCCATCGCATCACCGGCGGCGAGCGCGGGGCGAAAGTCGAGGCGCTGCTGCTGCGCCGCATCTCGGTAGAGCCGAACGAGTGGGAGGTGCTGGCCAGACCGGGCCGCGCGCTACGTGCGGGGGCGGCGCTCGAATTCGGCGACGGGCGATTGCGCGCCACGGTCGTCGCGCAACTCGAAGAAGGCCGGCGACTGATCCGCTTTGAGCGGGCAGAGAACTTCGATCAGTTGATTGATGAGATCGGCAACACCCCGCTGCCGCCTTACATCCGGCGCGATGCCGAGTCGGCGGGCGCGGCGAGGCTCGATGAGCCCGAGTACCAGACGATCTACGCCAGCCGGCGCGGGGCGATTGCGGCGCCGACTGCCGGATTACACTTCACCGGGCGCACCTTTGCCGAACTCCGCGCGCGCGGCATCCGCGTAGTCGAAATCACCCACCACGTCGGCTTCGCGACTTTTCAGCCGGTGCGAGTGGAACAGATTGAAGAGCATCACATCGAGGCCGAGAGCTTTGAGATTTCAGCCGCGGCCGCGGCGACGATCAACGCCGCAAAGGAATCCGGCCGCCGGGTCGTCGCCGTCGGCACGACGACCACGAGGGCACTGGAAAGCGCGGCTGACGAGGCCGGCATCGTCCGCGCCGGTCGCGCGACGACGGAGCTTTTTATTTACCCGGGCCACCGCTTCCGCGTGCCTGACGGCCTCGTGACGAATTTCCACCTGCCGCAATCCTCACTGCTCATGCTGGTCTCGGCCTTCGCCGGGCGCGAATTGATTTTGAATGCGTACCGGCATGCCGTAACATCAGGGTATCGCTTTTACAGTTACGGCGACTGCATGTTCATTTCGTAGCAATTGCGCGGTAATCAATGATCGCTGATCACTGATGCAGGCACTCAGAATTCCAGCCAGACCTTTCAAAGGCACGCTGTGCCCGATGACGCTCGCGGACGTGGGGGAGCTGTGGGAACTCGACCTGCGCTGCTTCGTTGACGGCGAGGCTTACGAACGCGAGACCTTCCGGTATCTGCTCTCGAACCCGCAGACCATCTCCCGCCAGGTGCGCGACGAATACGCACAGATGAGCGCATTCGTCATCGGAGTGATTGAGGCCGACGGCGTCGGTCATATCACGACCATCGGGGTCGCGCCGGAATGTCGGCGGCGCGGGCTGGCGCGCCTGCTGATGCACGAAGTCGAACTCGGCTTTCTGGAACGCGGCGTCACGACGGTTCGTCTCGAAGTGCGCGTCAGTAATCTGGCGGCGCAGCGCCTCTATGAGCAGATCGGCTACGTCGTCGTGCAGCGGATGGAGCGGTACTACTCGAACGGGGATGACGGCTACCTGATGGTGAAATCTCTCGACGGCAGGGGTCAGCAGTCGCGGTGGTAAGGGCGGCGGATTCTCTCGCGGCCGGAGACATAGCTGACCTCATTCGAGGTTGTCGCCGCAAATTCGTGACGGCCGCTAATGATGTAAAACGGAGATGGGATGCCTGAGATATGGCTGCTCAGGCCCCGACCCCCTTCTTCAGATCGGTCAGCACCTGCTTGGCGACGACTTTCAGCGTTTCAAAGACGCCGACGCCTTTCGGGGCGACGGCTTCAAGCACGGGCTCGTCCCGGCGAATCAGTTCGCGTTTGAGTTCGTCAACCGTCAGGATGTTGGGCAGGTCGCGCTTGTTGAGTTGCAGCGCGTAGGGGATTTTCATGAGGTCATACCCCTGGGCCTTGAGGTTCTCTTCGAGGTTGTAGATTGACTCGATGTTGGCATCCATTCGCTCGCGCTGCGAGTCGGCGACGAAGACCATGCCGTCAACCCCCTTGAGGATCAGCTTGCGGCTCGCGTCGTAAAAGACCTGCCCCGGCACGGTGTAAAGGTGGAAGCGCGCCTTGAACCCGCGGACCGTGCCCAGTTCGAGCGGCAGGAAATCAAAGAACAGCGTCCGGTCCGTTTCCGTCGCCAGACTGATCAGCTTGCCTTTCTGCTGCTGATTGGTCGTGTCGTAAATGTATTGCAGGTTAGTCGTCTTACCACCCAGCCCCGGCCCGTAGTAAACGATCTTGCAATTGATTTCGCGCGATGCGTAATTGATGAAAGTCAAGTTGTCTACCCTCTCTCAAGTGCAAAATGGGAAGTGGGGAATGGAAGCAATGAAGGAGGCGTCGCCTCGGGCTTCAATCTGCATCCCGGAGTCCACGATCCGCAACCTCTTAAATGCCCAGGCCGTCCTCGCCGAAGAGGCGGTCAATGTCTTCGTCAGTAATCTCCGCGAAGGGAGTCTTCGGGCTGCCGTTAAAGCTGCTCTTCTCCTGCTCAACCTTGCGCATCAGTTCGTCAAAGACCTCGCCCAGTTCCGTCGAAGCGCGTTTGACGCGCAATCTCACCAGCCCGAGGCTGGACCGTTGATCGAAGATCACGACCAGGATCACGCGACCATTGACCACCGTGATATGCAGATTATCCCGCTCACCCTCGTGAGACAGCACGGGGAACTCTTTCTCACCAATCAACCTCGCCAGACCGTCAGTCGCAGCAACATTACCGGCGGTCAACGAAGCGAGGCTGGTTGTATCAAGACCGGTGATATCACCATTGGCTGCGATCTGCTGCCCGTTCTTGTCGATGAGGAAGACCATCTTCGCATTCGCGTCAGTCCGGAGCCGGGCGATGATCGCCTTGATCCGCTGATACTCTTCCTCATACATGACCATTGTGGCTTCTGGCATTAGCGTAACCTCTTCTCGTGACTACCAGTACCTGCCTGAAGAATAACTGGCTTTCAACTTGCACATACGCTCTAACTGTAGGTTTTTGACGGCGATACGAGCGCGGGACGTTGTTCTCGGCAGGGCTGGTGCGGTTTATAACACATTTAACGAAGTTCTTTCAAGAACATTCCATGATGCCATTCGGGCAACCACTGTATACTCCGAAGCTCTATAAAGCCAGCGACTTACAGGCAATCGGACGGCCTGCAATCAAAAACAGCCCCGGCGTGGTTTAAGCTCTAATTTGACATCTGTCTCCTAATCAGTTATAAATGAGGCACTTAGCAGCTAACAGGCAGCAATGCCCCGGCAACTGAAGTATCTTTGCATAAGATAACAGCGAGAAAAACTCTCGCCAACCCCCAAGGGTCGCAAAGCATGCCGAAGATCAAAAAGACAAAAACCAGAACAGCGGCTGGGTCATCTCGCTCCAAAGCCAGCGCTGCATCGAAACGCAGTCCACAGAAATCTCGTAAGTCAGCAGCCGCGTCTCCCACGCGGTTAAGATCAGCAGGCAGCAGGACTGCGTCCGGCAAAAAAGCATCAGCATCACGGAAGTCTGCTGCCAAGCCTGTCAGGAAAGTGGTGAAATCAGCCGCCAAAATCAGGACTAAAGCTGCTCGAAGCAGCCGGTCGTCGAAGCCGGCGACTACTCAAAAGCCCAGAGCGGCATCACCCAAACCGGTCAGCAGCAAGCTCAAGACCAAAGGTCTTGCCGTCAGGCGAACCAGCCCCGGAGTTAAAACCACCAGCCGGTCTGTAAAGCACGCTCCGCCCAAAGTTCAGCCCGCGCTGCCGCCGGAACCGCCGCGTCGTCAGGTGGCTTCGGGCGTGGTGCGCGCCTTTGAGCAGGCCGTCAAGGTTTTCAACCGCCGCGACTTTGCCGAAGCCAGATCCCTTTTCGAGGGCCTGCTGAGTCGCTACCCACAGGAAGTCGAAGTCGCGGCGCGGGCCCAGACCTACCTTCACGTCTGCAACCAGAAACTGGCGCACAAGCAATCCTCCCCGCGTGACGCCGACGAACTTTATGACCGCGGGGTGGTGGCGCTCAACACCGGTGATTTCACTCAGGCCCGCAGCTTTTTCGAGAAGGCCCTGCGGCTGCGGCCCAATGAGCCGTACGTGCTTTACTCGCTCGCGGCCACCCATGCCCAGTCGGGGACGCATGATCAGGCGCTTGATTACCTGACTCGCTCAATCCAGATGCAGCCGCGTCTGCGCTCACAGGCCCTGAACGACGCCGATTTTTCAGGCCTGCGCGAAGACAAGCGGTTCCTCGAACTCACCGGCGTTACTTCACCTTTCGACCTCCTTGAGTCGCGCAGGTAACCTGTCACTCACAATCCGGGTCTCTCCTGCCTCGCACTTATCCTGCACAACCGGCTGTCGTCGGATGACTGTCATTCATGGGACGGCCATCACCCTCAATTCCAGGTCGGCTGAAACGAAACGAGGCTGAATGACTGAGGCCGACCGGGCCTCAGTCATTCAGCCTCCAATAACTGGGGCGGCTGCTATTTCAGAACTTCAGCTTCAGTGCGAACTGGATCACGCGCGAAGCCTCACCCGTCTGGATGATGGTCTGCGTCGTGGGCGGGGCGACCGCCGCGCAGCAGGTCTGGCCGAAAACCGTTGACTGAATGCTCGGCGACCCGGTTGACGCGTCGCGCGGGTTGTCGAAGTTGGTGTGATTGAGGGCATTGAACAGCTCCGCCCGGAAGTCGAGCTTGAATCGCTCGGTCAACAGGAATGACTTGTTGATGCCGAGGTCCAGGTTCCAGTAGCTCGGCGACTGGAAGATGTTACGACCCGCGCCATCCGATCCCGGCGCCGGAATGGCAAATGCGCTGGCGTCGGCGAAGACCACCGGGCCGAATACATTCGGCTTCGTACTTTCCTGCAACTTCGCCTCAATCGGCCTGATGACGTCGGCGCGCGAAACGTGCGAGAAGTTCGCCGTTCTGATGCCGCTGGTGACGGAGAATGGTTCGCCGGTCATAAACGTGTAGATCCCGTTGAGGGTCCACCCGCCGACCACCGTATTGAGGAAGCCGTTCCGGGCGTCAAACCGCTTGCCTTTGCCGACCGGGAGTTCCCACACGCCACTGGATGTGACTACGTGTGTCCGGTCGAAGTCCGAACGCGACCGCTCGCCTCTCCAGTTGCGAATGTTGGTCGGCGTGCGCGAGTTGGTCGTGGACAGGCCGCCGCCGGAGGACGCGCCCACCGGATCCACCGACTGGTCGTCAATGGACTTGCCGAACGTGTAGGCCATTCCGAACAACAGGCCCTTTTCGAAACGCTTGCGCAGCGTGAACTGCGCCGCGTGGTAGTACGAATCGCCGCCGGCGTCAATGTAGGTGATCACGCCGAACTGCTGATTCGGGCGCAATTTCAGCGCCAGCGTCGTCTGCTCGACGCGCCCGGCGAAGTTGCCAGCGCCATTCTGTTGCAGGTCGGTGATGGTCGTGCCTGAGTTGACAAAGCTGGGCGCCAGTAAAGTGTTCGCGCCCGTGGTCGTGAGATTGTAATTGACAATCCCGATCCGCCTGCCGCCGCTGCACGCGGGTTGGCCGGCAGCGGTGTTGCGCTGGGTGACGCCGTCCGGGTTACAGTTCGTGGCGACATTGAGGTTGTACTGCATATTCAGGAAGTCGCCGAGGATAGGCCCGGCATCAATCTGGTTGATGTCGTAAGCGCGCTGCAGGTGAGTGCCGCGCCGGCCGATGTATGCTGCCTGAGCGACGAAACCCAGCGGCAGTTCATGTTGCAGGCTCAGGTTCCACTGATGCACCGTCGGCAGTTGATAATTCGGGTCAAAGGCGGCGACGGGCGGCGCGTTACTGAGCAACGTCGCCGGGAGAGTGAAGAACGACGACGGCCTGGTCGTCGGAGCCGCGAGCGCCTGCGGGAAGCCTTCGGCGATGCGGACGTTCGAGGGCACGCCCCCGCACCCCGGCGTCGGCGTCGTGCCGACGGTCGTCGTACAGGTGGTGACCAGTCCAGGCGGGCGGCCCATGACGGCCGTCACCTGGAATGACGAGATCGGGTCGTAGGCGATGCCGTAGCCCGCGCGGACGACGAACCGGTTGTTCTTCCCGGGGCTCCAGGCGATGCCGAGGCGCGGGCCGAAGGCGAGGTCGTGATCGGCCGTGTAAAAGCTCTTGCCCTGCCCGTAGGTGACCAGCCCCTGTGAGCCGTCAATCGGCCGGTCGGCGATGTAGATCCTCTTGGCGGCCTCCTTCGGAGGCGTGTTCAATTCCATGCGCACGCCGTAGTTGATTGTCAGATTCGGGCGCAGCTTCCACTCGTCCTGCGCATAGATGTTGTACTGTTTCAGGCGCGTGCCCACGTCGAAGAGCGACACCTTGCCGTCCTTGACGAAGGGCAGGAAGGCGTCGCTGCTGATATCGCCGATGAAGGTTTGCGACAGCCGCGCCGGGATCCCCAACAGGTCGTTGATCGTGCTGCGCAGGCGGGTCAGGTCAGTCGAGCCGATGCCGGTCGTGGTGCCCGCCGGGATCGTCGGCGGCAGGACGCTGGCGCTGAAGGAAAGCGACGGCGTCACGTTGATGCCGCCCGGCTGGCCGCGCTGGTCGTTGTGTTCGTAGAAGCGTACGTTGACGCCCACGCCGATCTGGTGCGCGCCGCGCAGGATGCCCACATTATCGAGAAACTGCGGGGTCGTCACCCCGCGCGCCGTGCGCGGCGTGTTAATGAAGGGCACGCTCGCCAGATTGAACGAGAACGGCGGGATATTCGGGAAATCGGGGTTCGCTTCGCCCTGAGTGAAGAGGAAGAAGAAGCGGGCGTACCCGACGATGAACTCGTTGTTGATGGTCGGCGTCAGTTGCGAGCGCCAGCCCAGCGACAGATTCCTCGACGCGCGGAAGACTTCGCCGAGCGGCGGGAACCCGGGGAAGACCTGCGGACGCCCGTTGAGCGGGTCGCCCTGTTTCGTGTTCTGATCAGCGTAGAGGAAGCGGCCGAAGATGGAGTTCTTCTCGTTGATGACGTGGTCAATGCGGATCGCGTAATTCGGCCCCTGATTCTCCGTCGGCGGGTTCCACGCGTAGGTCGCCGTGTTCAGGCCGTCGCCGGTCGAGTAGTCGTTGGGTTTGGGATAAGAATTGAAGAGCTTGGAAATCACCGGGTCAATGCCGATCTTGCGCGGGTCGTTGGCGAAGACATCATACGTGGCGATGCAGTTGGTGTCGCTGGCACCCGTGCATTCGCGTACGCCCGCGGCCAGCGCTCCAGTATTACGGTCAACGAGTGCCGGGCTGTTCACGCCGCCCCTGAGGTAGCGGAATTTGCCCGCCAGGGCCGTCGGCGTGAAGAGCGTCGGGAAGCCGAAGGTCTGGTCAATCGGCTGCGTGAACTTCACCTTCTGGCCCTGCCAGCTGCCGAAGAAAAAAGTCTTGTTTTTGATGATCGGCCCGCCGCCTTCCACGCCGTACTGGTGCAGCTTGATGTCCGGCTTCTGCCCGCCCTTCGCGTTGGCGAAGAAGTCATTGGCGTTGAGCGCGGTGTTGCGGGCGAATTCCCAGACCGTGCCGTGGTACTCGTTGGTCCCGCCGCGTGTCGCAATCGAAATCGACGCGCCGCTGTTGCGCCCTTCTTCGGCCGTCGCGTTGTTGGTCGTGACTTTGTATTCCTGAATGTTGTCCGGGTTGATGCGGTAGAGGTTTGAAACCGGGTTGGGCACCGTGGACTCGTTCGCCTCGATGCCGTCAATCGTGACATTGAAGGCGCGGTCACGCGAGCCGTTGACATGGATGCCCGAACCGGCCCCGCCGAATGACCGCTGGACCACGCCCGGTTCGAGGGTGATCAGAGTCAGCGGGTTGCGCCCGTTGAGCGGCAGCGATTCGATGGCTTTCTGCTGCACGACATTCCCGATGGTCGCGTTGTTGGTCTGTAATTTCTCGTAGCCCCCGGCGACGTTGACGACCTCGCTCGCCTGTCCGACTTCCATCGTGATGTCCGCCGTCGAAGGCGTGTTGACCTCAAGCACGACTCCGGGCAGGGCCGCAGTCTTGAAGCCGGACATTTCCACGGTGATCGTATAAGTGCCAACGGGCAGCGCCGTGAATGAATACAACCCGGCCTCGGTGGTCGTCTGCGTCTGAGCCACGCCGGTGGCTTCGTTTTTGGCCGTGACCTTCGCCCCGGCCACCCTCGCGCCAGCCGCGTCAGTTACTGTCCCGCTGACGCGCGACGTGGCCTGCGCCCGGGCGACCGTCGCGGCTGCAAACATCGCGAGTAAACAAACGACGGCGGGCAGGGCAGTAGATAACTTTCGGTTAAGTATGGTCATAATCTCTCCTTTGGAAGTTGATCCTTGCACTGATGCGAATCCCGTGTGAACCACTCAGGACCTTGTTGCGGAGATAATCAGATGGACTGCTGATCAACGTTATTACCTGCCTGATCTCGCAGGAAAATCAAAATCTTTAGAAATACTGGTGCCGCAGGTAATTGAAGATAGTTCGTCAGGTAGAAACGCAATTTATATTCCATCGGCGGGACACGAAACAAAACTCCTGCCAACTTTTCTCACGGGTGGGTATCTGCCGTTATATCAGCAGATAAAATTCAGACGGAGAGACAGCCGACCAGCAGAATTGATGTGCCGGCCATCAGGCGTCCGAAAATTCCGATGAGAATCCGAAAAAATGGAATCTGACCTGCGGCACTCTGACCGCTCTTGAAATACCTGATTCACCGACTGGATAATCCCGCACGTAATCCGGCTGTCATTCCGCAATCAGCAGTACCCGATTCAGCCTCAGGAAACGTTTGCCACGCAAAGGAGTCGTCGCCATGCGAACACTGCGAAACATATTGTCATTCGCCCTGTCTCTGCTTCTCACACTCTCCTCCTCAGTCCTCGGGCAGACGCAGGAAAACAAACCTGCCGGTGACAAGCCCGCTCAGGAAACACCCCGACAGGAAGTTGAAAAGAAACCCGAGCCGCTTTCCGCGCCGACTTTCGCCGGCCTGAAGCTGCGCTCCGTCGGGCCCGCACTGATGTCCGGTCGCGTGATCGCTTTCGCGGTTGATCCGACTGACCGCGCGAAATATTACGCCGCGGCGGCTTCGGGCGGCGTGTGGAAGACGGTCAACGCGGGCACCACCTGGGCTCCGGTCTTTGACGGCGAAGGCTCCTATTCCATCGGCGCCATCGCGCTCGACCCGAAGAACCCTTCGACCGTCTGGGTCGGCACGGGCGAACTCAATTCACAACGCAGTGTCAGTTACGGCGACGGCATTTACCGTTCGGATGACGGGGGCAGGAGCTGGAAGAACATGGGGCTGAAGAAATCCGAACACATCGCCCGCATCGTCCTCGACCCGCGCAACAGCGATGTCATTTACGTCGCGGCGCAGGGGCCATTGTGGGGGCCGGGCGGTGACCGCGGTTTGTACAAGACGACTGACGGCGGCAAAACCTGGAAGGCCGCCCTGACCGTCAGCGAAAACACCGGCGTGACCGATGTCGTAGTTGATCCCGCAAACCCTGACGTGCTGTACGCCGCGTCGTATCAGCGCCGCCGTCACGTCTGGACACTGATTGACGGCGGTCCCGAGTCGGCGATCTACAAATCAACCGACGCGGGTGCGACGTGGACGAAGCTGAAGGCAGGGCTGCCGACGGTTGAGATGGGCAGGATCGGGCTGGCCGTCTCGCCCGCTGACCCGAACGTGATTTACGCGGCGATTGAAGCCGCCAATAAACAGGGCGGCATTTTTCGTTCGGGTGATCGCGGCGCGACGTGGGAGAAGCGCAACGAATTCGACAGCGGCGCGATGTATTACGGCCAGATCGTCTGCGACCCGAAAAACGTTGACCGCATTTACGTGCCGAACGTGCTGGTGATGGTCTCGGATGACGGCGGCAGGACGCTCAGGCCGCTCGGTGAAAAATCAAAGCACGTGGACAACCACGCGATCTGGATTGACCCGAACAACACGAACTATTATCTGGTCGGCTGCGACGGCGGCGTGTACGAGAGCTTCGACCGCGGCCAGAACTGGGATTACAAGGCGAACCTGCCGATCACTCAGTTTTACGACGTCGCGGTTGATAACGCCCTGCCGTTTTACAACATCTACGGCGGCACGCAGGATAATAACTCGCTCGGCGGCCCTTCGCGCACGCGCAGCGTCTCAGGGATCACCAACGCCGACTGGTTCGTCACGCAGGGCGGCGACGGCTTCGTCTCGCGCGTTGACCCCGAAGACCCGAACATCATTTACGCCGAATTGCAGCACGGCGTACTCGTGCGCTTTGACAAGCGCAGCGGCGAACGAATGGGCATTCAGCCGCAGCCCGGGCGAGGCGAGCCGCCGCTCCGGTGGAACTGGGATTCGCCGCTGATCATCAGCCCGCACTCGCACACCCGCCTCTATTTCGCCGCCAACAAACTCTTCCGCAGCGACGACCGCGGCGATTCGTGGAAGCCCGTGAGCGGCGACCTGACGCGTGAGGTTGACCGCGACAAGCTGCCGGTGATGGGCAGGATTCAGGGGCCGGACGCCGTCGCGAAACACCAGTCAACTTCGTTTTACGGCAACATCGTCGCGCTCACCGAATCGCCGAAGAAAGAGGGCACGATTTACGTCGGCACCGACGACGGCCTGATTCAGGTGACCGAAAACGGCGGCGGGGGCTGGAAGAAGATCGAGAAGTTTCCCGGCGTGCCCGAGACGACTTACGTCAGCCGCCTGCTCGCCTCGCAGCACGACGCGAGGACCGTTTACGCGGCCTTCGATAATCACAAGAATGCGGACTTCAAACCCTACCTGCTGAAGAGTACAGACGCGGGCGCGACGTGGACTTCAATCGCCTCAAACCTGCCCGAAAACGGCCCGGTGCTGGCCATTGCCGAAGATCACGTCAATCCCGATCTGCTTTTCGTCGGCACCGAATTCGGTCTGTTCTTTACGATTGACGGCGGGAAGAAATGGATTCAGTTGAAAGGCGGATTGCCGACCATCGCGGTGCGCGATCTGGCGATTCAGAAGCGCGAGAACGACCTGGTGCTGGCGACGTTCGGGCGCGGGTTTTACGTGCTGGACAATTACACCCCGCTGCGCGCGCTCAAGCCGGAGACTCTGGCGAAGGAGGCCGAACTGTTCCCAGTCAGGGATGCGTTCATGTACATCCAGTCGCAGCCGCTCGGCGGTCGCGGCAAGGCGTTTCAGGGCGAGTCTTTTTACAACGCGGAGAATCCTCCGTTCGGCGCAACCTTCACTTACTACCTGAAAGAGCCGCTCAAGACCAGAAAGCAGAAACGTCAGGACGCTGAAAAAGAAGCGGCGAAGAAAAAAATCATGCCGCCTTACCCGACCGGGGAAGAACTGCGCGCCGAAGAAGAGGAAGAGGCACCGGCAGTAATTCTGACCGTCTCTGACGCCAGTGGCCGCGTCGTGCGCCGGCTCACCGGCCCCGTGACGGCGGGAATGAATCGCGTGACGTGGGACTTGCGAGACCCGGCTGCCTCGCTTGCCCTCACGCCGCCCAGCCCCGAAGCGGCAATCTTTGCCGAACCGCCCGGAGGCCCGCTCGTGATGCCGGGCAAATACACTGTCAGCCTGGCCCGGCGGGTGAATGGGGTCACGACACAACTCGCCCAGGCGCAGTCATTCAACGTCAGCGTTGACGGCCAGGCCACGATGGCTGCGGCTGATCGCGCCGCGCTCGTCGAGTTTCAGCAGAAAGTCGCGAGGCTGCAACGCGCGGTGACCGGTGGCTTGCAATCGGCGAATGAGCTGAAGACGCGCCTCGGCCTGATCAAACGCGCGCTGCTCGAAACCCCTTCAGCCGATCAGAAGCTGATTGACGCGACCGCAGCACTTGATCAAAAGACCAATGAACTCTTGCGCGAACTGCGCGGCGATGCGATCCTCGCGGCGCGCAACGAAAACGTGCCTCATTCGATCAACCAGCGCGTCCAGACCATCGTCAGCGATCAGCGGATGTCCACTTCGCGTCCGACACAGACGCAGATGGAGCAGTACCGCATCGCGGCGCAGGAATTTCAGGAGGCGCTCGGCAGGTTGCGCACCCTGATCGAAGGCGATCTGGCAAAGCTCGAAAAGACCCTGGAAGCGGCAGGCGCGCCGTGGACGCCGGGCCGCATTCCGGTGTGGAGCGACAAGTAAAATTTTGGACACACACGTTCAGATGTTGGAACAGTGGTTCGGGCCGGGTCGTTCAGGTCTTTGGGTTCCTGGGCTCGGGGGTGAATTTCTTCCCTTTTATCATTTCAACCGTATAATTGGGCAGTCAGGAATCTTCAAACGCAGTTGCCTTAACAAAAGACCAGGCCTCTTGCCGAAGTGTCAGTAGCCCGACCGTGAGGGAGGGCTGGTTATGCGGTCAAGCCCTCCCTCACGGTCGGGCTACTGACACTTCGGCAGAACGGGGGTCAGCCGGAGATTGACCGTTGATGTCTGACCATCTCGTTTTTTCGATGGGGAAGTATGAAGCGCGGATTCCGACTGACCGTTCTTACGTGCCAACCCACATGTGGTTCCGGGTTGAGGGCGGCGCTTACCGGGTCGGATTCACAGCTTACGCGGTCAGGCTGCTGCAGGACGTTTACTTTCTGTGCTGGAACGTTGAGCCGGGAAGCGCGGTGGTGGCGAGAGAGGAGATAGGGGAGATCGAAAGCTCCAAAGCCATCTCAACCATTCATGCCCCGGCCGACGGGACGCTCATCAGCTTCAACCAGGAACTGCTCGGTGACCCCACCCCGATCAACGTTGACTGCTACGGGACGGGATGGCTCTTCGAATTTGAACCGGCCGGCACCGAACTTCTGACCGCGGCGGATTACCTTGGGCATCTGGAGGGGACGTGGGACGAGACTCAGCGGATGATCAAGGGGCAGATGCATGACTGAAGCGGCCCGCTACCGGAACGTCCGTCGTATGAACATACAACCACAGGGAAATCATCATGGCTCACATCAGCGTTGTTTTGTCGCAGACGCGCAGTAAAAATCCGATCAAGCGGCACCTGGAGGAAGAGATTGCCACGGCCCTGCTGCTGGAATCGGGGACAGACTTCGCCGTTGTGCCTCACATTTATGACCTCTACCCGGGTGACACCGGCCTGCTCTATCTCAGTTCGGTGAAGGGACACATCGTTTTCCTCTCCTGGCTCTACCCGCGGGCCGCGCACTGGGTGCTTGATCGCAACGGGATCAAAGGCAAGTCGGGAGTGACCCTGCTGAAGAGTCTGGGCGAGGAGGAAGACGAGGAAGACGCGGGAGGCGAGGAAGAGGATCATCACGGTGTCGGGTCCGACGCCATTCCAGATCGCCACATCTTCTGCCTCGACCTGCGCGCTTATGATGACCCGCAGGTCTATGTCAACGAGATCAGGCGCATTACACAGGAAGCCTCGGTCAAATTCGTCCCGCTGGCCGGTCTGATTCAGGAAGGCACTAGGCCGGCGCAATTTCAGCAGTTCACAATCCCGGGGAAAGACGACAAGGGTTTTGTGATCACCGGTGAACCGCGCGCTCAGCGGTGGTATCCGGTGATTGATTACACGCGCTGCACCAACTGCCTTGAGTGCATTGATTTCTGCCTCTTCGGCGTCTACGGGACTGATCACGCCGACAAAATTCTGGTCGAGAGCCAGGACAATTGCAAACGCGGGTGCCCGGCGTGCAGCCGGGTCTGCCCGGAGAATGCCATCATCTTCCCCGAACACAAGATGCCCGCCATTGCCGGCGCCCCGGGCGAGGGGCCGGGCGGTCTGAAGATAGACCTCTCCAGACTTTTCGGCGCCCCGAGCGCCATCGAGCTGGCCGCGAAGGAGCGCGACACCGAACTGGTCAGGGACGGGCGCCAAGCCGTCGGGTTGACCGTGGGCATTCCAAAACGTCAGGCCGGCAACTCCCCCGGAGAAAAGGACGATCTCGATAAACTTATGGACGATCTTGATCGTTTGGAACTCTGAAGACGTCACCCCGGCCCCTGGGCGGGCCCGACTCACCACTGAAAACGCTTTCGTCTGACAGGAGCCTCGATTGAAAACTGGCGGGTACCCGATTGTTCTGACGGCGGATCGAACGCTGATGGCCGATTATCCTGTCCTCTTTGACGGGATGATGGGGACGATCCAGACCACCTCGGTGCCTGATCTGGTCATGCGCACGATGGTCGCCCCCCGCATGCCGACTGACGGGGTCGCCGCCCGCAAGGCCCCGCTGGGGCTCAGGCGCATCGAGGCCTCGCTGCTCGGCGGCGGGTTTGGCCGCGAGGATGTCATTCTGTGCGCGCCCGAAGACCTCGCAGCCTGCATCGGCCCGGAAACCAGGATCGTCGGCGTTTCCTCTTCAGACCCACTCGGTCGCGGCATGTCGAACAGCACGATGTCGGATATGGCCGGCGGCGTCCTGTACACTCACACCTGGTACAAGAGCATGCTGCTTCAGTTGAAAGAACTAAAGCGGAAGTCCCCGTTCAGGGTCGTCGCCGGTGGCGCCGGCGCCTGGCAACTGGAGCAGAACGAGCCGGCCCGCCAGAGTCTGGGCGTTGATACCGTGATCGTCGGCTATGCCGAAAATCAGGTGGCCGGCTGGTTCCGCGAGATCATGGATGGCGGCGAACTCCCGCCTGTGCTTTACGCCAGAAGCGCGCGCGAGGACGAGATTCCGGCGATTCACGGGCCGACCTCGATGGGCGTGGTCGAGATCAGTCGCGGCTGCGGCAAGGGGTGCCAGTTCTGCACCATCGCGACCGAACGGATGATCCACGTCCCCATCGAAGTAGTGGCTTCGGATGTGGAAAGAAACGTCGAGCGCGGAGTCACTTCAATCTGCGCCCTGAGCGAGGATTTTTTCCGTTACGGCCACACGCACCGCGAGCCGGTCAACCCGCCCGTCCTGAAAGCGCTCCTCCGGCGGCTGCGCGAGGTCAAACAACTGAAGCTCATCCAGATTGATCATGCCAATGTCATCTCAGTCGCCAGGTATTCCGATGACGACCTGCGCGAAGTCCATGACCTGCTCGTCCAGGGGCAGCGCCATGATTACCTGTGGGTCAATCTCGGGGTTGAGACTGCCAACGGTGAGCTGCTTGATCTGAATCAGAAGGGCGGCAAGATTCGGCCCTTCAAGCCTGCGGAGTGGGGTGAACTCTGCGACGCGCAGGTGCGCCGTCTGATCAGGGCCGGATACTTTCCGCTGGTCAGCCTGATTATGGGGCTGCCGGGCGAAACGCCGGAACACGTGGCACAGACGGTTCGCTGGATCGAGAATCTTTACCACGAGCGGCTGGTGATCTTCCCGATCTTCTACTCCCCTGTGATCCCCGGGATGGGCCGTCATTTCACGATTCAGGATATGACGCCGATGCACTGGCGACTGTTTCGTCTGGCCTACAACCTCAACTTCAAATGGATTCCCAGGATGTACTGGGACAACCAGACGGGGGCGGGCGCGAGCCTGTGGAGGCGATTGTTCATTCAGACCACCGGCCGCCTGCAGACGGTCCAGTGGCAATTGCAATTCATCCGCAGATCAGGAAGGCTGTTTGCTTAAGCACGAAATGATTTCCCAGACCCTGGAGCCACAACCTGACACCCGGCGACCCCTGACTCGGGAGAGGTTAGAAGCAGCCTATGACAGGGCTCGCTCACACCTGCTTTCCGAGCGGGATCAGGCGGGCTTCTGGGTGGGCGAGCTGGCAAGCTCTGCGCTCTCGACCGCGGTGGCAGTCTGCGCACTGGCTCTGGTTGATCGGCAGCGCTTCGCCCCTCTCATCACTGGCGGCGTCCGCTGGCTTCGTGATCACCAGAATTCAGACGGCGGCTGGGGCGATACGGTCATTAGCTTCTCGAACATCTCGACCAGCGCGCTTTGTCACGCCGCGCTGGTGGCTGGGGGGAAGGCTGCTGAGATTTCATCGCCCGAATACATTGAGGCGAGCCTGCACCGGGCGGCACCTTACCTTGAGGGCGCTGCAGGCGGGCACGGGCCACAGGCGCTGGCGCGTGCGATCCGGGCGCGTTACGGAAAAGATCGCACGTTCTCCGTGCCCATTCTCTCCTGCTGCGCCCTGTCAGGCGTGGTTCCGTGGGATGAGGTGCCTGAACTCCCTTTCGAGCTGGCCTGCCTCCCCGGCTCTGTTTACAAGTGGGTAAACCTGCCTGTGGTTAGTTACGCGCTTCCCGCGCTCATCGCCCTTGGCATTGTGCGTTACACCCTGCACAGTACGCGCAATCCGGCTACCCGGGCGCTCCGTCAGAAAGCCCTGCCGGGTGCGTTGCGCAAGCTGGAATCACTTCAGCCCGCTAACGGCGGTTTTCTTGAGGCCACGCCGCTCACGAGCTTTGTCACCATGAGCCTCGCCGGGGCCGGCTTCGCTGACCACCCGGTAGTCAGGAAGGGGGTTGATTTCCTGGTGAACTCGTTGCGATCAGACGGGAGCTGGCCCATTGACACCAACCTGTCAACCTGGGTCACGACTCTGACGATCAATGCCCTCTGCGAAGCAAGTGAAGGAGTCAGCGGGACTTCATCTGACGGGCGTTCAGGCACTACTGACGGACTGCGCCATTGGCTGATTGATCAGCAGTACCGCTCGGTGCATCCCTTCACCCTGGCTGCACCGGGAGGGTGGGGGTGGACGCCGCTCGCCGGCGCGGTGCCAGATGCCGACGACACGGCGGGAGCGCTGCTCGCGCTGCGAAATCTCGGGGTGACTGAAGATTCACGTCGGGCTGCGGCAGCCGGGCTGACGTGGCTGCTGGAGTTGCAAAACCGCGACGGAGGTTGGCCCACGTTCTGCCGCGGCTGGGGGTATCTGCCCTTTGACCGCAGCAGCACGGATATTACCGCTCACGCACTGCGCGCCCTGCACGCCTGGGGCACAGACCCCGCGCTATCGCACTTTTCCGGACGGCTGCGACGTGCCATTCACAACGGGTTCCGATTCCTCGAACGTCATCAGCGCCCCGACGGCTCGTGGCTTCCGCTCTGGTTCGGGAACCAGCACGCCCCGGACGACGTAAACCCGACTTACGGGACCGCCCGCGTCCTGGCAGCTTACCGAGACCTGAATATGCACGATACGGCACCCGCATGCCGCGGCTGGCAGTGGCTGATCGCCAGCCGGAACAGTGATGGCGGCTGGGGTGGGACTCCGGGCACTCCGTCGAGCGTCGAGGAGACGGCCCTTGCCACTGAGGCACTGCTCGATTGCAGAAGCGTTATCGGCTCAGCAGAAGCTGCTTCACGCGGCCTCCGCTGGCTCATCGGGCGTGTGGAAGATGACAGCTTCCGGCGACCTTCGCCGATCGGGTTCTATTTCGCCAGGCTCTGGTACTTCGAGAAGCTTTATCCGGTAATATTCACTGTCGGCGCACTGGGACGCGCCCTTCGACTGATGAAGGGCGGCCCGGCCGGCTCACATCCAGATTGAAAACTCTGCAGGAGAAACCTATGTCTAACGCTGCTCCGGAAACGCAGACCGACCCGGTCGCCACGCCGCCCCCAGCCAAACCGAAACTCGGGAGCAAGCTGCTCAAGCTCAACCCCGAGTCGTTTGACCTCAGGGAACGGATCAGGTCGGAAGCTTTCCGTTTCGCCCACACGCTCGACCGCAGCCGCCCGCTCAGCAAAAAAGAGCTGGATGAACATGCCCGCGCCCTGCTGGAAAGGATGGGGCTGCCCGAAGGCTATCTCGGCTTCGCCATGGTCATGCTCGGCAACGGCTTCTGGAAGGAGCAGTTCGTCTCGATCCCATTCGACAAGCGCATCCTCCTCCTGCCCCACTGCCTGAAGCACGTGGAAGCTTGCGCGGCCCATTACGACGAACTCGGCCTGCACTGCGAGAACTGCGGGGCCTGCGCCATCGGCGATTTCAAGCTCAAGGCCGAACAGCTGGGTTACAAGATCATGGTCGCCGAAGGAACGCCGATAGTCCTCAAGGTCATCGTCAGCGGCATGATTGATGGCATTCTCGGCATCGCCTGCCTCAACGTCCTGGAGAAGGCATTCGAGAAGGTCGTTCAAAGCGGCGTCCCCGCCTACGCGATCCCGCTGCATTCGAGCAACTGCAAGAGTACGACGGTTGATAACGAGTGGGTGCTGGAAGTACTCGAAACTTATCAGGAGCGGCCGGCGGTCCGCACGCGATCTTACGTCCCGTTGCTGCGCGCGGCCAACGATATGTTCGGCGACTCCTTCCCGACGCTCCTGCCGGGGCGGCGCACCGCGGCGCAAAATGGCTCCTCGCCTTACACGGGCGACCTCGTGGCGGGCACGGAGGCCATTGCCTGTGACTTTCTGGTCAGAGGCGGAAAACGATTCCGCCCCTTCATTACTCTGGCAGCTTACGACGCACTGCGCGGCGCCCCCGCGACACTAGCAGCTGAAGCCGGTGACAGACAGCCGTCTGAAACGCCTGTCTTCAGCGATTCGGTGCGCCGGGTCGCGATGGCGATGGAAGCCT
Organism: Blastocatellia bacterium; assembly: GCA_035652435.1. Taxonomy (GTDB): domain Bacteria; phylum Acidobacteriota; class Blastocatellia; order RBC074; family RBC074; genus DASRDU01. Next base: position 78,934 of record DASRDU010000180.1, on the reverse strand, counting down.
TCCACAAGGCCTCGCTCGTCCACGATGACATTGAGGATGACGACTCTTACCGCTACGGCCACCAGACGCTGCACCGGCGTCACGGCATTTCCACCGCGATCAACGTCGGCGATTACCTGCTCGGCCTTGGCTACCGACTGGTGGCGACTGCGGGCGATGACCTGCCGGCTGAGGCGGTCGCGGCAATCATGCGGCGGCTTTCCGAAGCACACGTCAAGCTCTCCGAAGGACAGGGCGCCGAACTGCTCTGGCGCGACGGCGGGCAGGAAGAGAAATCGCTTCAGCCCCTCGACGCGCTCAAAATTTACGCCCTCAAGACGGCGCCCGCATTTGAAGCGGCCCTCTACGCCGGGCTGCGCCTTGCCGGGCCGGTTGATCAGTACGAGGAGATGATCACCAGCTTCTCGCGCAACCTCGGCGTGGCCTTCCAGATCGTCAACGACCTCAAGGACTGGTCAGCCGACCCGCAGAACAAGCGCGTCTCCGGACAGGACGTGCTGGCCATGCGCCCGACACTGCTGCTGGCCCTCGCGCTCGAATCGGCCTCGCCCGCGCAGCGCGACGAACTCCTGCAACTGATCACGGCCGAAGCGCGGGGCGAGTCATCGGTCAATCGGGTGCGAAGGATCTACGAATCCTGTCGGGTGTTCGAGAAGGCCGGGAAGCTCGTCGAGAAGTATCGCCAGCGGGCCGAAGCCATCGCCGACGACGTGGAGCCCGAAGAGTTGCGCGAACTGCTCTACTTCCTGGTTGACACCGCGCTCGCGGAGGAATCCGCCGAACCTGAGATCGCACCATCACACAACCTCATAGTTCTCAACCAGCAACTGACTGCCATCGGGTGAGTGGAGTCTGAAGCCCGCTGCCAGGTGGCCTTCGGCAGCGGACGCGTGGCATGACCGGCGACATTCAAAACAGCTACCTCATTCGCCTGACCGCGCGACTGGCGGCAGGGCTGCGGGGCATGAAATCTGATCGGGCCGCACGGCACCGTGATTTTCTGCTGGGCTTCCAGCGCGCCGACGGCGGATTCGCAGGGCGCGAGGGCGGGTCTGATCTGTATTACACCAGCTTCGCGGTGCGGGGGCTGGCGCTGCTGGACGGGCTGAATGAATCCCGGTGCAGGGTCATTGCCGGTTACCTGAAGAGCGCCGCCGAAAGGGGAAGCTACAGCCTGATTGATCTGGTGAGCTGGCTTTATTCAGCCGCCACCATCCGGCTTGCCGGCGGGCCGGCGGCCTTCGACGGCGACCTGAAGGTAATGGCGGATGAAGTATCCGCGGCGCTCGAATCATTCCGCAGGCCGGACGGCGGTTATGCCAAAACCGGCGAGGGCGGATCCGGCAGCACCTACCACACTTTTCTCGCCGTCCTCTGTTACGAACTGCTCGGCCTGATCCCACCCGAACCGGACAGCATCGTGCGCTTCCTGCTGTCGAGGCGGCGCGACGACGGCGGCTTTGTCGAGATCGGCCCGATGCGGCGCAGCGGCACCAACCCGACCGCCGCGGCGGCTGTCCTGCTCAGGCGCCTTGAGGCCGTCAATCCGGAGGTATTCCGCGGGATCGAATCATTTCTGGACAATGTGAAGGGGCCTGAAGGCGGCCTGCGGGCAAACACTCAGATTCCGTTTTGTGACCTGCTCTCGACCTTTACCGGTCTGCTGATGGCGGATGATCTTGGCCTTGCAGGCAGAATTGACTCGGCATCCTGCCGTCAGTTCGCGAGCAGTCTTGAATTGAGCGGCGGCGGATTCCGGGGCGCATCGTGGGATGGAGAGGCCGACCCGGAATATACATTTTACGGGCTGGGCACTCTCGCATTATTGAAAGGCGGCTCTCCGCCCTGATCATTTAGTGTGAAGTCAGGAGGCTTGGAGAAGAGTTCACCGCGGAGGCGCAGAGGACAGAGAGATTACGCAGAGGTTTTGTTTTTCTCTGCGCTTTCTCTGCGTCCTGCGGCGCCTCCGCGGTGAAAAACTCACTCACAACACACCCTTTGATTTTGCAGTGGCGTCCGACAGGTATTCACGAGAACCTGTGTGTCGGCACCGGACGCGCGGGCCGGAAACTCTGAGTGTTATTAAACTCGACCTGACTCCCTCTGACCTCTCCCGCCCTCAGGACAGCCTCTCTGACGAAATGCTCAAGCCGGTCCGGGTCGCCGGCCACTCTGGCGTTGACGATCACGTCCACTTCGCGCACGCGGCTGTGCGACGGGAGCGAGAGGTCCGGGCGGCTGTCGCTGCTCACCAGATTGGCCACGCCGAAAAATCCCTCCCACAAACCGATGACCTTCAGGTGCGCCGTCTCGAACCCTTCTGCACCGAGCCTGTCGCGCAGGTCATGGACGACTTCCAGCAGCAGCCCGTCAAGCTCGAACTCCCGTTCCCCCGCAAACCTGACGCTGCTGTTGAGCCACCCGAGTTCGGCTTCGCCCGCGGCGTAGAGGTCGTAATCGAGGTCGAGAATGCGCCGGCCGAAGTTCCCGTCCTGATCGAGCAGTTCCTCAAGCGCCGCAAACCCCTGCCCCGTCTTCGCCGAGACGCGCAGGATCGGGACGTCCGAATTGACTTCCCTGACCAGGGTCATCAGTTCGTCGGCTTCGTCAAACGACAGCTCATCAATCCGATTGAGCAGGATCGCGTCGGCCTCTTCGAGTTGCTTGCGGAAGATGTAGGCCGCTTTCGGCGAGAACCCGGCCTTCTCCTCGCCGCGCAGAATCCGCCGCCCATGGCTGGGTTTGAGGATGACCGAGTAAGGGCCGATCCGGAAGCGGTCGGGGTAAAGTTGTCTGAGCGGCTGCACCACTGTGGCGACGAGGTCGGTACAACTGCCCACCGGCTCAGCCAGGATCACATCCGGCGCCTGGTCGGTGCCCAGCCTGCTGATGGACGAGACCAGATCATCAAAGCGGCAGCAGAAGCACGCGCCCGGCACCTCCTCGACATCAAACCCCTGCCGGCGCAGGTTCTGAGTGTCGACCAGATCGCTCGCCTGATCGTTCGTCACGATCCCGACGCGCAAGCCCTTCGTCATGTAGCCCCTCGCCAGACGGCCCAGGGTGGTTGTCTTACCAGCCCCGAGGAAACCGCCGACCATCAAAAAGCGCATTCTGTTCATAGACTGATCTTCGCCGATCCTGTTATAACGTGGAGGTGATTTTTCCGGTGATGAAGCAAGCGCCGCCATTGTAACAGACCTGCGGACGCCGAATCCAAAAGGACAAAACCATGCCCGGGATAACTGACCAGTCGCCGCCCGCCATTCTCGGCGGTGAGCCTGTCCGCCCCGAAGGGCCGCCGTCGTGGCCGCCCGCATGGGAGGAAGTCTCAGCCGCCCTGAGGCGGAGTCTGGAGGCCGGAACCTGGGGGAATTATCACGGGCCCGAGACCCGCCTGCTCGCCGAGCGTCTCGCCGCGTACCACGAGGCCGAGTTTGTCGAGCTGTGCTGCAGCGGAACGTTCGCGGTTGAGCTGGCATTGAGGGCGCTGCGCATCGGGCCGGGCGACGAAGTAATCCTCGCGGGCTACGACTTCATCGGCAACTTCAACAACATCGTTGCCCTCGGCGCACGGCCCGTACTCATTGACCTCGCCCCCGATAACTGGAACCTCAACCCCGAACTGATCGCCGAAGCGGTCGGCCCGAACACCCGCGCCATTCTTGTCACCCACCTCCACGGCGGGGTAGTCTCAATGAGCGCGGTGATGGAGGCAGCCCGCCGGCATAACCTCAAAGTGATTGAAGACGCCTGCCAGATGCCGGGCGCCGTGATCGAGGGGCGCAAGGCCGGAACCTGGGGCGACGCCGGCGTCATCAGCTTCGGCGGCGGCAAGCTGCTGAGTGCCGGGCGTGGCGGCGCACTGATTACCTCATCTGCCGAAATCAGACAAAGGGCTCAGCTCTGGTGCAACCGTGGGAATCATGCCTATCCACTCTCGGAACTTCAGGCCACAGTCCTCGTCCCCCAGCTCGAAAGGCTGGACGGGAGAAATCGGCAGCGTACAGCCGCGGTCGCCGGCCTCAGGGAGCGGCTGGCGGGCGTGCCCGGCCTTCGTCCGCTGATGAACCGGGCAGCGTCGGCCACGCCGGGCTATTACAAGCTGGGCTTCCAGTATGATCCGGAGAATTTCGGCGGGCTTTCCCGTGAAAAGTTCGTGCGCGCGGCGCGGGCTGAAGGGATAGATTTCAACGCCGGCTTTCGCGCCTTTCACCTCTGCCGGTCTTCGCGGCATTTCCGCCAGACCGCGAGTCAGGCGGCAACCTCCGCCGATGCCGGAATGGTGGTTCTTCATCACCCGATCCTGCTCGAAGGGGATCAGGGCGTTGATCAGGTGGCGCGCTGCGTGCAGAAAATAAGACTCTGGGCCGAAGCCATCGAACAAAGCCTTTAGCCATAAGTCCCGATAGTAAACGGTGCAGTCATTTCTCAGACGCGCCAACGCATACTCAGCTGACTGGAGATCAGATATGAAAAGACATTCTGCCCCGATCATTGTTGTTTCCCTGCTGATCCTGTGCGGCTCACTGCCGCTGGCTCAGAATGCGGACAAGGTCGCCGAACGCGCGAAGCGGATTCACTTCTCTTCCCTCGTCCTCGACACGCACATTGACGTGACGCCGAAGCTGCAAACGGACTGGAAGTTCACCGAACGTCACACGACCGGCCATATTGACCTGCCGCGGATGAAGGAAGGAGGCCTCAACGGCCTGTTCTTCTCTATCTTCATGCCCGGCACGGTGACCGGCCCGACGGCAGTCAACAACGCGCTCCAGCGCATCGCCGCCGTTCACAAGCTCGCCGAAGACATGCCCGACAAGGTGATGCTCTGCACGACGGCCGATGACGTGCGTCAAGCCCACAAACAGGGGAAGATCGCCGCGTTGATGGGCATGGAAGGCGGGCATATGATCAATAACAGCCTGCCGGTGCTGCGAATGTATGCGGCGCTCGGCATCCGTTACCTGACGCTGACGCATTCGGTCAATACCGACTGGGCCGATTCTTCCGGCGATCAGCCGAAGCACAACGGCCTGACCGACTTTGGCAAAGACGTGGTGCGGGAGCTGAATCGGCTGGGCGTGATGGTTGATATTTCGCACGTCTCGGACAAGACCTTTCAGGACGCGCTGGAAGTGAGCCGCGCCCCGATGATCGCCTCGCACTCATCCTGCCGCGCCATTTCCGGTCACCCGCGGAATATGACCGACGAGATGATCAAATCGCTCGCGGCCAAAGGTGGGGTGATTCAGATCAATTATCTGGACAGCTTCATTGACAACGACCTCTATCAATGGGGCCAGAAGACTCAGGCCGCGCGGCGCGAGCTGGCGCAGAAATACCCGGGCCGCGAAAACTTCGACAAAATCCGCGAAGAGCTTGAGAAGCAGTTCGGCCCCGCGCCGAAGGCGAGCTGGGAGAGGATCATTGATCACATTGACCACGCGGTGAAGCTCGTCGGCGCCGATCACGTCGGGCTGGGGTCGGATTTCGACGGCGGTTCAATGCCCGCCGGGATGGACGATTGCACACAGCTGCCGAAGATCACCGAAGCCCTCTTGCGCAAAGGCTACAGCGAGTCCGACATCAGAAAGATTCTCGGCGAAAACACAGTGCGTCTGCTCGGCGACGTCGAGCGCGTCTCGAAGCAGTTGAAGGGCACAAAATCCTGATTCAGCAGAAGGCTATCTGGCAGGCACCGCGACAGGCCATTCCGTCTTGGGGCGGAAGTTGTACGGGAGGAAGTGCTGATTGATCGTCGCGCTGTTCCAGCGTGAGACTCTGGCCATTTTCGTTTTGTTGAGCAGGCCGAGCGGCTCGACGAGGCGCGAAAAGTTGATGAAGTCAGCCCACGCGCCCGGGAACTTTCGCGGCCAGCCGAGCCGCACGCCGAGCGGGTGATCTGCCAGCCGCCGGCCCTCTGATGAAAGCCTGCGGAAGGTGCTTTCGTTGTAGCTCCTGAGCGTTATCTGCTGGTCGGGGGATGGGTTCTTTTTTCCCGCGTCATCCTGACTGACGGTAATCTTCATCTCTTCCCACCCAACCAGCAGCGAGCCGTGCTTGCCCCACTGCACGTTGACGTGCGGGCGCATCGCATGACTGCGCGCGTCACGCAGAGCCGCTTCGCCACCTTCCAGAATGTGGCCGTGAAAGTACGTCCAGATTTTCTCAATTGACGATTTATCTTCCGAATACTGCACCCAGATCAGTTCGTGATCGCATGGGTCGTTGTCTTCGGGGAAATCAATGTCATCTTCCCAGAAGAAGTGATAAGCGATCAGCCGCGCGGTCGGATGAATGATCACCGCGAAATCCTTGAGCGGGAAAAACTCCGTCGGGGTCGTGTAAATGCGCGGCGCGAATCGCCGCGCGAGTTTCCATTCCTCAGCCGTCAGTTCGCGCGGCGGATCAAGCTTGAGCGCCTGGGCGTATTCGCGGCTCGCATCATCCAGACAGCGCCGCTCGTGATACCTGACGCCCTGCTCGTGATGCGCTTCCGCAGTCTCTGCCGTCTGCCCGGCCGGCCCCGCCGCATCTGATGGACTCGCCGAACAGACGAATCCGATCAGCAGCGACGCGACAAGTCTTCCGGCCAGTGTTTTGAATGTCTGCATGGTCATCGCGGGATAAATTTCTTCAGGTAATCAGGCAGCGAGTGCAACTGGTCCACGTGATCGGGCGCCGTATTGCCGGCGTAACCGATCAGCAGAAACTTCCCCTGCCTCACTTCGCTCAGTTGCTGCGTGCCCATCGGCCCCCACTTCACAACCGCCTTTCGCCCGAGCCCGAGTTGCCCGAGCAGGTAATCCGCCGTCTCAGTCGTGCTGGCAAAAGTGCCGGGGAAGATCTCCGAATGCGTGATCATCATCTGCTTCTTTCCGGCGACGGCGTCGCGGGCGAACCTGACGAAAATTTCCAGATTCTCCGCCTCAAGCTGTGACTCCCGCGGGCCCGGCGTGCCGCCGATGTAGCCTGTGTGCAACCCGTCAATCAGCAGCACGCGATCAACGCGGGCGTAATTCTCCGGCACTTTCAGAATCTCGCGAATCGCGCCATAACCCGCACTCCATGCGCCGAGCGTCACGGGCGCGAACCTGACCCCGGCTTTCGCTTCGGCCTCCCTGATCAGGTTGTCGAAACGCAGCGGGTCGCTGAAAGCCTTCGCGTAAACGCCCGAACCCGAACCGATCTGAATCGAAATCACAGCCGTGCCACCGGCCCGTGCAGCCGCCACTTCGGGCAGCCACGCGCCGCCGTGAAAGTGAATCAGGAGAGGGACTGTTGATTTGAGCCTGAGTTTCGCTGGGATGAAGAGCGTGCCGAGTCCCAGCTTTTCGCGGCGACCGGGCGGGTGTTCTTCCTTCAGTCGCGTGTGGGCGCGCGTCGACTCGACCATCGGCGAAGGGTTCTGCGCCTGCTGTGACAGGAAGGAAAGAGCGAGAAGCGGAATCAGGAAACACATTGAGGGAGTCGAGACTCAGTCTGCCGCCATCACTGGCTTTGATTTCAACGCGTCACGCACGCGCAGCAGGTAATCGCCCTCCGGGTTGTTCTCGGAAACTTTCACCGTGCTGTCGTAAGAGAAAAGAATGAACCCTCCGGCGCCGGCCTCCCGCGCCGCGCTGATCTTTTCCAGTGAACCTTCGACCGGCTGCCGCCAGGCGCTGATCCCGGCCCAGACCTGCGCCCCGTCGCGCTCCGCGGCGCTCGTCACGGCATTTTCGATCTGGCTCGTGAAGGTCTCTGTGTTTTTCGAGTAAGCCATCGGGCAGACGACATCCAGAATCCCCTGCCGCAGCCAGAGCTTCCAGTCCTGAAACCGCGCGCTGTATGCGTCCTCGTCATTCGCCCACACCGCCGCCGAAACTATGACTCTCGGCTTGCGCGCCTTGACGCCCGTGTAGACGCGCTCGACCAGGTCAGTCACCTGATCGCGCTGGAATTGCGCGTAGCGGTCAGGGTATGCGGCGGCGTAAACGAGCGGGTCGTCTTCGGCCAGACGCGCCAGGCGCGCGCGCTCCCTGATGTCGAGAGTCTTTTCCAGCTCGCCGCGGAAGCGTTCGAGCGAAGTGCGGCTGTAATCGAACTGCGGGTTCGGGTAGCGGATGTAATCGAAGTGCATGCCGTCAACGTCATAGCGTTCCAGCACGTCCATCCAGATGCCATAAATCTCCTCCCTCGCCGCCGGGTGGGCGGGCGAGAGGTAGAGGCCTTCCAGCTCTTCGCCGCCGCCCGCGGCGAATGAGATGAGGCGGTTGAAGTAAGTCGAAGACCGCGGATTGCCCTTGTACAACTCAAAGCCAATCGCCTTCGGCACGGCCAGCCAGTCGGGGTGTTTGTAGATGACGTGTTCGCGCGATCCGGGCAGTTCCCTGGCGTTGGCAACCAGAAAGGTATTGATCCAGGCGTGAACTTTGATTCCGGCAGCGTGCGCCTGACTGATCACAAGCGCGAGCGGGTCGAAATCTTTGCTCGTGCCTGCCAGCTCCGCCGCGCGCGGCTCCCAGCGCGAATTGTAGTAAGCGTCACCGCGCCCGCGTACCTGAACCACCAGATCGGTAAACTCCGCCTCCCTGGCCCGCCGCACCATTTCAATAATGGATTCGGGCGAAGTCAGCGAAGTGCGAACCACCCACAGAGCGCGCACTTCACGCGGGACGGCGTCGGTAACCGGCGGGACGAAACTCGATTCCGGCGCGGCGGCTTTCTGCAAAGCCAGGACGGCGCTCAGAAAGAAGAGCGAGTAAGCCAGCATGATGAGGAGGGCGCGACGCATGCGATTCAGTGATATGCCTTATTAACTGCCGATCAAAGCCTTCAACCCCCGATACGGCCACGAAACCAGTTTTGCAGCCTTTCTTCTGATTTTAGAAGCCCGGCTTTCAGCAATGGCTATGGATCCGATCAAAGTTTCATTGCTGACAGAAAGAGTTACATCCCTGAACAGTTCCTGCCCGGCCTGGATTTGTATCCCATGATAAATACTGCTGACAAAGCCGGCGGATCCTGTTTTCAGAGTATATGTGCCGGAGCCAATTCCTGTAAATTCGTAAATTCCCTGCGCTGATGAGATAGTGACTTTACTCATTCCAGACATCTCTTCGGTCAGAATAACCAGCGCGCCGACAATAACGGCCCCGCTTGCGTCATAGATTGTTCCGGCAAGTCTGGTCTGCCTGCCCTGATTCGGCTGAGGCTGATCAGTTTTATTCTGTCTGTTCAGCAGGACACTGCTGCCACTCGTTGTTGCCGGAGATGCTGCAACAGGAATGCTGAAACCCAGAGCTGCGCTGATTGTTGCTACAGCGAGTCGGGAAAAACCTGAAGACAATGGCCGTCTGGCTGACGGCAATGAAAGAGCATCATCAGTCAATATTGATCCATCTCCCCGCCTCTCAAACCGCGCACATAATCTGCCCTGTGTCCCGGCCAGCAGTTCTTCGACCTCTGCTCTGGTCATCTGCGAGAAGTTGTAAACGTTCTTCTCGCACTGCTGGCAATAACGCACCTGTTCATTGCCTGCCATCACCTCCCATTCGGTCGAACAGGGCCTGGCGAGCTTCACGCGATCAATCTGATTCTGACGTTTCTTCATCACTCACCTCCACGAACACCTGAACGGAGGCCGCCACAGAGCTTGCAACATCAGCAGATCAATAGAGCAGATACCTGCGCCGAATCGCCTTGAAGCCATCCAGTTCGCCTTCCCAGACCTGCTTCATCGCCTTCGCTTCCGCGCCAAGTTTGAAGGCGTCATAAACTTTCTGATTCACGAGCAGGCGGTTGAATTTGTCAGTCGCGAAATCCTTCGGGTAGAGCTTCAGCAACTGCGCGGCGATCTCCAAGCCCGTAATAACCGGCTCGAACTGGGCGCGATTCGTCACGATGATATTGACGCCGCCGCATTCCGCATCCTTGTGGACGCTCGCCTTCGGAGTGAAGCGCACCGGAACGAACCGCACGCCCACCAGCTTCGTGTTGTTCAGCGCCTCGGCCAGCTTCCGGCCGTCAATCCACGGCGCGCCGACGAGTTCGAATGGAGTGTCGGTGCCGCGCCCGACCGAGACGTTGGTCGGTTCGAGGAGGCAGACGCCCGGGTAGAGCGTGGCTTCGGTCAGGCTGCGCATGTTCGGCGAAGGGTTTACCCAAACAAGGCCCGTTTCATCGAACCATTCGTCGCGCTTCCAGTTTTCCACCTGGACTACATGCAGGTCGGCGTTGATGGCGCGCTCGGCATTGTAAAGCCGCGCCACCTCTCCGAGCGTCATCCCGTGCCGCACCGGGACGCGGTGGTAAGCGACGAATGAAAGCTTGTCGCTGTCGGCAATGGGGCCTTCGACATCCACGCCGTTGATCGGGTTGACGCGATCCAGCACGACGAATCTGATGTTATTTTTCGCCGCCGCTTCCATCGCCAGACCGAGCGTCGAGCTGTAAGTGTAAAAGCGCGCGCCGACGTCCTGAATGTCGAAGACCAGCGTGTCAATGCCTTTCAGCATCTCCGCCGTCGGCTGCCGCGTCTCGCCGTAGAGGCTGTAAATCGGCAGCCCGGTCTTTTCGTCTGTGGAATTCGCCACCTTCTCATCCATCACGCCGCGGATGCCATGCTCGGGCGAAAAGAGCGCGACCAGCGTGACATCGGGCGCGGCTTTGAGCAGATCAATCGTGCTGCGCCCCTCGCGGTCGCGGCCCGTGTGATTGGTGATCAGGCCGACGCGGCGGCCTTTGAGTGGTGAGAAGTTATCGCGGACAAGAACGTCAATGCCGTTGAGTGAAGGCGGGCTGCTCGTCTTCGCGGCGCTCAAACCGAACCCCATCTCGCCTGACGAGGTTTTTGCAGTGAAGGCCTGATATGCGCTGTCAGGGGGCCTGAGTGAAGGATTGAGAATTGAGGCCGCCACAATCGAAGCCACTCGCCCGCGCAGCGAAGTGACGTCCGCCGGCTGTTTCGGATCGAGCTTCGGATGGACGCGGTTGCTCAGAAAAACGACGAACGTCTGATTGGCCGGGTCAATCCACAAGCCTGTGCCAGTAAACCCCGTGTGGCCGAAGCTGCCCACCGGAAACAGGTCGCCGCGATTGGCCGAATAGCTGGTGAAGATGTCCCAGCCGATGCCGCGCGCGCTGCCATCGGTCGCATTGCCGCCGGTCGGTCGTGCCTCAGTCATCCGCGCCACACCCATCTGACTGAGGATTCGCACGCCCTGATATTCGCCGCCGTTCAGAATCATCTGGCAGTAGATCGCCAGATCGTCCGCCGTGGAAAACAACCCAGCGTGTCCCGCCACGCCGCCCAGCAAATATGATCGCGGGTCGTGGACTTCGCCGCGCATCCAGTGATCTTCGCCAGCCTCGGTCTTCTCGCCCGTGCCGGCAACCAGACTTTTGCCGCCGCGCTTTTCAGTCGGCGCGATGCGCGGTTGCAGACCGGCCGCGGGCCTGAACCCCGTGTCTTTCATCGCGAGCGGGCGGAAGATGTTTTCCGCCGCAAATTCGTCGAGCGGCCTGCCGCCGACGCGCCGCACGAGTTCACCAAGCACGATGTAATTCACGTCCGAGTAGATGAACTTCGACGCGGTTTCGGCGATTGGCGCCAGCTTCCAGATGTTCGCAAAAGCCTGCTCCGGCCCCTGCTGATAGTCTTCGATCCTGTTGTCCGGCATGAAACCCGAGCGGTGCGTGAGCAGTTGCTCGACGGTGATGTTCTTCTTGCCCGCGTCAGCGAATTCAGGAATGTAGCGCGCCACCGGGTCGCCCAGCCTGACCTGACCGCGCTCGACCAGAATCATCACCGAAGTGGCGGTCGCCACGACTTTCGTCAGTGAGGCCAGATCGAAGATCGTATCCACGGCCATCGGCTCGGGCGCGGGTTCGAGCGCGCGGTTGCCGTAAGCGCGCCGCCACACGACTTTGCCCTGCCGACCGACCAGCACGACTGCGCCGGGCAGCTGCTTCTTCGCGATCTCGGATTCAACCGCCTGATCAATGTAAGCGAGCTGCACCGGTGACATGCCGACCGATGACGGCGAGGCAGCCGGCAGTGAGGCCGGAGCCTGTCCGAAGGCGATTGAAAAAAGTAACGCCCAGGATAAAAACAATCTGGCCATGCCCGATATCTCCGTTGTGGACGACCATTGTATCAGTATTCGCACAACCCGCTGGTCACCGTGTATGGCTTCACGCCTTTGATCGGAGTTTCATTCGTATGGCAGTCGAAGCAGATCGGCGCGCGCGGCGGCAGTTTGTGCCTGGCGATTGATTGTTTCTCCGTCTCCGCGTGGACCTGATGGCAGTTGATGCAGGTCGGGTAAGTTTTGCCGTAAACGGCTACGTCGCGCGCGTTGCGGTAAATGTGACGGTCGCCGGGGTTCAGCTTCTCGTCATCCGCCTTCGCCCAGTCAACCGCGAAATCCTGAAAGAGGTTGTCGCCGGCAATGAAGTTGTTTGGGTAAGGCAGCCCCGTCGAACGCGACCGCCCTTCGCGCAGGTGGCATTGCGCGCAAATCGAAGTGATGGCCTGCGCGTCGCTCCGCTTCTTTTTCGACAGCCACATGAGCGAGATGTCTTTCGTGTGTTCGAGCGTCGCATCGCCGTGGCAGACGTAACAATCCAGCCCGAAGGCCGAGAACGTCTTCGCCTTCGCGTCAATGCCGGTCGCGTGACAGCCCGCGCAGCGATTCGCGAACTTGTCCCTGTCCCAGGCCGGCTTGTCTTTCTCAACCCAGCCTCTGGGTTTTGAATCCGCGTCAATCACCGCCTGAGTGTTGAGGATTGCAAACTTCCCGTAGCCATCCTTTTTGAGGAATCGCACGCGATGACGGCTGCCCATGAAATATTCAATCGCCTCGGCGGCGGAAGAGAGTTCCGGCTGTTTGAGCAGGTCGCGCAGCTGCGGCGCGTCTTCGAGCTGACGAACGGCGACGCCGTGCGCGTTCCCCTGCCACGTCGCGCCGACCGTGTTGCGATGGCAGAACAGGCACTCGTCGCCGTGAATGTATTCCGGCACAGGCTTGCCGACGTGACTCGCGCCCCACGCCGCCGGGTCGAGAGGTTTTTGTGCGGCGGTTCCGGGCGGGCCGGTCTGCTGAGCCCTTGTCAAAGCGCCCGAAGTGATCAGGCAGACGACGGCAAACAGGAGCGTACAAAGTGCGGCGATGCGCCTTCGGCGATGCCGTTTGCAGATTGGAAGAGTAATAACCACGAAGTTCATCACTGCGTTCGCACCGGCAGTCTGATGTGCGACGGAAAGGCGTTTGAGCGGAAGACCCGCTGCGTCGCGGCGATGTAATCCGACTCCTTCGCCATGAAGATGTTCTCGACGAACTTCTGCGGGTTGCGATCAATCACCGGAAACCACGTGCTTTGCACCTGCACCATGATCCGGTGGCCTTTCATAAAACGGTGATCGGCGATGTGCAGGTCAATCACGTACTCGTTGACCTTGTCCGGCTCAATCGCCTCGGGTTTTTCAAAGCTCTTTCTGAAGCGCCCGCGAAACACGTCGTTGGCGACCATCAGCTGATAGCCGCCCATCTTCGGATCTTTCTCGTACTCCTCCGGATAAACGTCAATCAGCTTGACGACCCAGTCGCCGTCGCTGCCCGTGGTCGAAGCGAACAGGTGCGCGGCGACGTTGCCGGTGACGACCACGTCTTCGGCGAGCGTCCCGGTCTCCCAGCTCAACACGTCGGGCCGCCTGTGGGCGAAGCGCTGATCACCGGTCAGCCAGGTGTACCAGCCCGAGCCCCTGAAGTAATAAGTCGGCTCAATCGGGCGCGGGCGATACGGTACAGGATTATGCGGGTCGGAGATGTAACTATCAAAGGCCGCCCCTTCATCTTTTTGGGGCCCGTCGAACGAGAGTTTACCGCCGGCGTGAAAATAGAGATTGCGATCAGTCGTGACGTTGCGCGGCGGCCACTGGTCGTACTGCTCCCACCTGTTCGCGCCGGTCTGGAAAGTCACGGCTTCAGGCTGCGCGAGCTTCCCCTTGTCCTTCAGAAAGTACGCAAACCACGGGGCCTGAATTTTCTCGCGATAATATTTGCTCGTGTTGCCGTCGAATTTGACGTTGCCGAGACTGGCGCCGTCGCTGCGCGCCCAGCCGCCGTGATTCCATGGGCCGACGACCAGGTGATTCATTTTCTGCCGGTCGTGCCTTTCCAGCAGCTCGTAAATTTTCACCGGCCCGTAAAAATCCTCCTGATCCCACCAGCCCGCGACGTTGAGCGTCGGCACGGTCACGCGATTCAGGTACGGCGCGAACGCCTGCTTCTGCCAGAACCAGTCGTAATTCGGGTGCGCGACGAAATCATTCCACGTCGGCAGCTTCCCATGGAAATATTTCTCGTTGACGTTCGAGAGGGGCCCGAGTTTCAGATACCACTCGAAGGTGTCGTACCTGTCGAACTGAAAGCTGTAATTCTCCTTCGAGGTCTCCATCAGCGCCGCGTACTCAAAGCCGTAGCTCAGACGGAAGGCACCGTTGTGGTGAAAATCATCGCCGAGAAACATATCCGCCGGCGAGGCCTGCGGCGACACCACTTTCAGCGCCGGGTGCGGGTCGAGCATCGCCATGACAGTCAGCCACCCGCCGTAGGAGATGCCCAGCACGCCGACGCGACCGTTGTTATTCGGCACATTTTTGAGCAGCCACTCGATGGTGTCGTAAGTGTCGGTGCTTTCATCAACCGCCTTCGCATCCTTCTGGTCGCGCGGCGGGCGGCTCATGACGAACTGCCCTTCGGATTTGTACCGCCCGCGGATGTCCTGCCAGACGAAGATGTAGCCCTCGTCGGCCAGCTCTTTGTAACTCGTCGCGAGGGCTGGGTGCGAACCTTTGTTGTCGCTGCCGACGCCGTAAGGCGTGCGCGTAAAAATGAACGGGAGCGGCGCGCTCGCGCCCTTCGGCACGAAGATTTCGGTGTTCAGCTTCACGCCATCGCGCATCGGGATCATCGCAGTGATCTTTTCAAACGCGGGGACGGGCTGCTGCACCTGAGCAGTGAGGGTGAAGGCGATCAGTAATGCCGCAATCAGCAGGCTCAGGCAGGTGGCTTTGACCGGGCTTGATTTCACCATGATCTATGGAACGTGACTGGAAGGAAAGGTCGAAACAGTCGCAAATAACGGAACAGGCGGAGAGATTGTCGATAGCCCTCGAATTTCTCCGTCCGCCGCGTTCTTTCAGTACTCCCTAAACCGCGTGAAAAATCTCGCGCAGCCGGCGCGCGACGATGTCCACCTCGC
Organism: Blastocatellia bacterium; assembly: GCA_035652435.1. Taxonomy (GTDB): domain Bacteria; phylum Acidobacteriota; class Blastocatellia; order RBC074; family RBC074; genus DASRDU01. The sequence goes on along the minus strand of DASRDU010000180.1, from coordinate 63,682 downwards.
CGGGCTGCAGCGACCACACGCCGATCATCATCTCTTCGACCTTCGAGTCCGATGGCGCGGCGTAGGGCGAGATTTCGATTGACGGCTTTCCTTCGCGGAGCTGTTTGCGCACGTCGGCTAGAGAAAGCTTGAGCAGCGTCTTGTCCCAGCTGAGCTTCAAGTGCGGGACGTGATTGGCGATGGGCGGCACGTGCGTTTCGGTTTTGAGTTCCCTGATGCCCGCGACGCTGTCGGCCAGCACTTTGACGCGGCGTTCGAGTTCCTTCCACTCGGCGGCGGCGTCGCGTTTCAGGTACAGCTCGACGGCGACCATCATCCCGAGCAGTTCTTCCTTATTAACCTTCATCCCGCGTCCGATGGAATCGCTGTTGGGCGAGCAGTTCAGGCGCGCGGCTTCGATCAGGTCCCGGCGACCGAGCAGCAGCCCGGCGCTCTGCGGGCCGCGCAGCATCTTGCCTCCGGAGAAGGTCACCAGATCAAAGCCCATCTTCGTGTACTTCGACAGATTCTCGGTCGGCGGCACGTCGGCGGCGGCGTCATTGAATGTCGGGACACCATGCTTTTTGCCGAGCGCGACAAACTCTTCAATTTTGATTTTCCCCTTCGGGTCGGCATCATTGAAAAAGAGCATCATCGCCGTTTTCTCGCTGACGGCCTTCTCCAGCTCTTCGGCTGTTTCCACTTCGATCATCTTTATCCCACAGTTGCGCACCGCGTGGTCGTAGCCGTAGCGGTGCGACTTCTGGATGATCACTTCGCTCTTCATCCCGGTCAGGTCGGGGATGCGTTTGATGAAGTCGGGATTCTTGCCGGCGATGCACGCCGCCGTGCCGACGGTGAGCGCCGCGGCGGCACCCGAAGTCACCATCGCCCCTTCGCAGCCGATCAGCTCGGCGATGCGTTTGCCGGCGGCCTCCTGCAATTCGTTGAGGCCGACGAACTGCTTCGAAGCGTAAACCATCGCCTCAACCACTTCGGGCGGCATCAGCGACGCAGTCAGCACAGTGTAGGTCCCGGCGGCGTTGATGAACGGGCGGACGCCCAGCTCCTTGAAGTAATCACGCCCGCCGGCGCGCGTGCCGGCGGCAGAGGACAAACCCGGCAATGCGCCGATCAGCGGAAGACTTGAGATGACCTGGAGAAAGTTGCGACGGTTGGGCATATTGCACCTGCCTTTATGGATGATAACCACGAAGACGCGAAGAGAACGAAGAAAAACCAGTCTGTTTCCTCTCTTCGTTGCCTCGTGGTGAGATTGTCTGAGCATTACCCTGGGAGCGCGAGCGGGACGCTCGCCAGGCATGGAATTACAGCCTGATCGAATTCCATGGGGCCTTGATTCCATGCCTGGCGAGCGTCCCGCTCGCGCTCCCAGGCGCTCCGTGATTGATGCACAGCCTTCAATTACTTCATTGCAGATTGCGATTTGCTCTTCGGCAGCGGAACTACAGGCAGCATAATTTGCGATGGTCGCTGCGCAGAGTGAAAGATCGTCTGCTTCGCCACGCGCACCCGGTCTGACGATCCGAACGCTTCGCCGGTATTCGGGTTGCGATCAAACTGCGGGAAGTGGCTGCTGGTCACGTCCACGCGAATGCGGTGGCCGGGCTGGAAGACATTCGCCGTGCCGACCAGGTCAATCTCGAATTCATAAACCTCGCCCGGCCTGAGCAGCTCCATCTTATCCGTGCCCTTGCGGTAGCGCGCGCGGAGAATACCTTCGCAGATGTTCATCGCGAAGCCGTCCGGGTGAACGTCAATCAGCCTGACGACCCAGTCGGTGTCGGGACCGTCGGTTGAGGCGAACAGCTTCATCCTGACCGGCCCGGCGATGGCAAGCGACTGTTCGAGCGGCTGACTGGTGTAAACCAGAATGTCTTTGCGATTCTCGATCACGCGCTGATCCTTCGGCCCGGCGAGCGTCGGCGTGCCGCAGCAGTTGTTGCCGCCGACGGTCGGCACGGGGTTGTTCGGGTCATACGAGTATTGATCGCTCGCGGCCCCTGTCGGCGGGCCCGCGACGAGTTGCCCGTTGCCCGCGGCGGAATTCGCTTCGCCGCCGCTCGCGATGTACCAGGGCGTGAACTTCGTCCCGGGGATCGGCCAGTCGGCCTCGTGCTGCCACTGGTTCGCGCCCATGTAAAAAATCTCGACGGGCGGCTCGCGGTCAATGCCGTTGTCCGCGCCCTTGAGGTAATGATCGAACCAGCTCAGTTCGCGGTCAAACTGGGCGCGCATATTCTGCGGGCCGAAATCCACGTCGCCGTATTTCCGGCTGGCGCCGTGCCCCCAGGCGCCGATGATCATTTTTGTTTCGCGCCGCGCCTTTTCGTTCGCGCCGTGTTTGCGCGCGCCGGTGAAGCCGTTGATCGTCCCCTGCAGGAAGATGTCGAACCAGCCGCCGCTCGTGTGAACCGGGACGTTGATTTTTGAGAACTGCTCCTCGTCGCTGATCTCCTTCCAGTAATCGTCGTACCCGGGATGCGCGATCCAGTCCCGGTAATGCTTCACGGCGTAACCCGCGCTTTGCAGGTCGCCGTCCTTAAGCGGCAGGTGCCTGAGAATCGTTTCGTACTTCAGTTCCTCCGGCGAGTAATTTTCCGTGTGCCAGTATTGCGGCAGCATGATCCGGTTCGGCATCCGCACGACGCCCCAACCGTAGTTGAATGACAACCGGAACGCGCCGCCGAGCGTGATCCAGTTGGCGTAGATGTTGGTCGAAGCCACCGCCGGGAACATCGCGACGAGGTTCGGCGGCTGCAGGCTCGCCGCGCGCCACTGCACATGGCCCAGGTATGAGCCGCCCTGCGTCGCCACTTTGCCGTTCGACCAGGGTTGTTTCGCAGCCCACTGGATCGCGTCGTAACCGTCCCGCGCCTCGTAGCGGAACGGGTCCCACTGCCCTTCGGATTCGTAGCGCCCGCGCACGTCATTCACCACGACGGCATAACCGTGCTGCGCGAATTTGATCATCGGCTCGTGAACGCCGTCGCGCTGCACGCCGTAAGGCGTCCGCACGACGAGTACCGGATAGCGGCCCTCGGCGCGCGGGAGGTAAACGTCGGCGTAAAGCTTCACGCCATCGCGCATCGGCACTTCACGGTGCCGTTCGATTCTGATTTCGTTGAGCGCCGCGTCCGCATCGTTCGGCCACATTGCAAAAGTAGTGATGATCAGCGCGCAGGCTGACAGGGCGGAAAGACACGAGATCAGGGCCGGTTTTCTCATGACAGCTTTCGATTGAGTATCCACGAAGCCGCGCGAAGTAATACAACAAAGAACCTCGAAGAACTTAGTGTGCCGCCGCCGGGAGCGCGAAAAGGAAGACGGCCAGTGACGACAGGCGCAGCCACCGCCAGCCCTGCCTTGCGAAGCGATTTGCCATCGTGGACCTCCGGTTAAGGGTGGAAACTGCGTCGTTAACTGCCCGTGTCACAGCTCGTGGCGTTGATAATAAGACTGGTCAGACCATACCCTCTGCCCATTTTGCTTGTCAAGGTTCGATACCGCTCTACCGCCCGACGCTGTTGATGATCAGGGCGCATTCCGTATAATCACGACACTATGATCCAATCTGCTCTGGCGGTGAGCCTGATCGTGCTGCTCAGTCTGATGACGCCCGAGCGCAAAGTGATCGTCCCGGCGAATGCGGCCAGACCGGTCGGCCCGTACAGCCCCGGCGTACTCGTCGGCGACTACCTCTACGTTTCGGGGCAGGGCGTGCGCGATGCGAATGGTGCGATGCCCGAAGGCATCGCGGCGCAGACCAGACAGTGCCTCGAAAACGTCAGGGCCATCGTCGAGGCCGCCGGGCTGACGATGCAGCCTGTCGTTCACATGCAGCTTTACCTGGAGAGAATGAGCGATCTCGGCGAAGTGGATCGGGTCTATGCGACTTACTTTCCGAGCGCGCCCCCGGCCCGCGTGGTCGCCGGCGTGGCGAAGATGCCGACCGACACGACCGTGGAGATGACCGCGGTCGCCGTGCGGGATTTGAAAATGAAGCGGGTACTGTCGCTCAAAAATTTCAAGCCCGTCGGCCATGCCAGCCCCGCCGTCGCGGCCGGCAACCGCGTCTATCTCTCCGCGGTGTACGGCAGGACCGTGGCCGAGGCCGATCAGAATCTGAAGCGGGCGCTCGAGGCCGCGCGGCTGAGTGAGCGCCAGATTCTGTTCCGCAACGATTACGGCACGACTCCCGCGGCCACGATCCCGATGCGTGAGCTGCCCGATCAGATGCAGGCCGCCATCTCCGTCTTTGCGGCGAAGAAGACGACTGAAAACAAAAATCAATCAGCCGTCTGCCGTGCCGACGGCAAAACGATTTTCTGCGCGGTGCAGAGCGGCGCCCGTGACGGCGGGAAGACCGTGCGGGATCAGGTGAAGCAGGCCATGCAGAAACTCCTTGCCGGGCTGGAGAAGCACGGCGCGAACCTGTCGCACGTCACGGCCAGCAACGTCTACCTTGACGACATCAGGGAATTCAGGCCGATGAATGAAACTTACGCAACATTCTTTTCCGGCGCCCCGCCGACGCGCACGACGGTGCAGCCGTTCCCTGCCGCCGACCGCGCAGAAGGCAATCCCGCGCTGGTCAGAATTTCAGTGGTGGCAGTCAAAGAGTAGTTTTATCCGCGTGGGACTTCCGACTTGCGGTTTCTCCGCAAAGTAAACTTCAACCATCAGGCGCTTCTTTCGCGCAATCACCGGCAGACTGGAAGGTTTGCCGTACAATCAGGGGAAACGACCAATGAACTCACAGAGAAGAAAAATCCTGAAAGCAGCGGCCGTCACTGCTGCGGTCACCCCCGTCGCCAAAGCGGCGACCGGCCCGCAGAAATCCGACGGCGCGATGAAGAAGGTTCATTATCAAGGTGGGAAGAAGCCCGAGCGGAAGCCCGACAGCCCGCCGCCACTCTTTTCCGGCGCCGTGTCATACGGCAACCTGCTCTTCATCGCGGGCAAGGGCGCGCACTTCAAGGGCGACATCAAGGAACACACGAAACACGTCCTCGACGAGATCGAAAAAGAACTGAAGAACGCCGGCTCCTCGATGGACAAGGTACTCAAGTGCAACGTCTACCTCGCCGACGGCAAGGATTACCAGGCGATGAACGAGGCCTTCCGCGGGCGCTTCGGCGAAGAGCCTCCGGTGCGCACGACGATCGCCGCCGCGTGGATACCCGGCGATTCGCTCGTCGAGATTGACGTGATCGCCTACATTTGAAGCTGTCTGGCGAATCTTCCCGGTTGCTGATGGCTTCGCGGCAGCCCGCCCGCGCGGGCATCGGCAGCCCGGGCAGGTCTGCCTGACGCGCCGCCGACAAACTCTGCCGAAAAGGAAAGCCCTATGGATCGCAGGACCTTCGTCCAGCTTCTCGCCGCCTCTCAACTCGCGCCGCTCGCCTTCGCCGAAGAAGTGCCGAAGTACCACGTCGTCAGCGGCTACAAGCCCGCCGCCCAGCCCGGCATGCCCGGCCCTTACCCCGGTCAGGTAATTTCCGTCAGATCGGCCAGGTGCCTGGATGAATCCGGCGAAAAGATCAACGCCGAAGTCGTGCGCGAAATGATGGCGCGCGGGATGTGTAAGCTGACCGGACGGGCAAAACCGGTTGACGCGTGGCGGCGCTTCTTCGAGCCCGCCGATGTCGTTGGCATCAAGGTCAACTGTGGCGGCCACCCCTGGGTCGTCTCATCACATGAGGTCGTGGCCGAAGTCATCCGCAACCTCAGTGAAGTCGGCGTCAAACCGTCACAGATTTACATCTACGAGCGATTCCAGAATCAGCTGGACGAGGTGAATTACGCGCCGCGGCTGCCCGAAGGGGTACAGATCGTCGCGGCCGAAAGCCGGAACAGGGGCATTGATAATCACGGCTACGATCCGGCGACTTATGTGGAAGCCGACTTCTTCGGCGAAGAGGATACGCGCTCGAATCTGATGAGGCTGGTATCACAGAAGCTGACGAAGATCATCAACATCCCGAATATGAAGGATCACGGCGCGACCGGGGCCACTGGCTGCCTCAAGAACGTCGCCTACGGCAGTTTTTCCAACGTCGCGCGGACGCATTACAAGGGCGTCTCGCATACGAAAACATTCGTCGGCACGCTGGCTTCGGTCGAGCCCGTTCGTTCGCGCACGGTGTTGCAGATCATGGACGGGCTGCGCGGCGTCTGGCACGGCGGGCCGTTCGCGCGGACCAAACGTTATGTTTTTTACCCGAAACAGATGCTCTTCGGCACCGACCCGGTGGCGATAGACCGGCTGCTGCTCGACATCATTGACAACAAGCGGAAAGCCGAAGGCGCGATTTCGATCTGGGACCGGTCACCCGAGTCTCTGAAGGCGGACGACGGCCGCGCGCGCGACAACGACCCGAACGTCAACATCATCATCCGCGAGCCCGGTCACGTGGAATACGCTTCAAGTCTCGGCCTCGGCGTGTGCGATCTCGGAAAGATTCAGGTGAAGGAGATCGATGTATGAAGTCCCTGCTGTTTCTGCTCGCGCTGCCACTGCTCTACTGGCAGCAGGGCATCGAGAGCGCTCCGGCCCTCAAGCAGGCAGGCATCGAGCGGTTATGTGTGCCGCCCGATCAGGCGGACGCCTGGCGCAGGGCCGGATTTTCGCCGGTGCCGATGAGTCTCTCTGAACTCGAAGCGCGCGAAAAACTCCTCACCCCGCGGCTGGGCGGGAGGGTTGACGTCGCGTCGGCCACGCGCCGCCCCTGGATTGATTCCAACGGGTGGAGGTTTGTCCGGGACCCGTCGGGAAAGTTTTACTACGACCTCCCGCCGGGGAGAGCGGCGCTGGCCGCGGCTGAAGCCTTCGCCTACGGCGCGGATGCGGTTCTCAAGATTGACCCGGCTGATCTGGAAGCGGCGAGCAGGATGTTTGCCTTTCTCCGGGAACTGCCGAATGACCCTCTGCCGCCGGTTGCCGACATGGCGGTGGTGGATGACGGCTCGCCACTGACCGGCGAGGTGATGAACCTGCTCACGCGGCGCAACCTGCTCTTCCAGGTCGTCACCGCCCCGTCACCGAAGTTCCGCCTCAACATCAGACTCGGCACGAAAGAGTACCCGAAGGCAGATGCCGCCGACCCGAGCGCCTTCGCTCAGAAGATTCGCCGTCAGCTGACCGACGAGAACAGATCGCTGCGCGTCTACGGCACCGAACTCGTCATCTGCCGGCTGGCGGGCGACGGCTCGCGCGTCCGGCTGCACCTGCTCAATTACGGCGGTCGCGACATTGACAGCCTGCGCGTCCGGCTGAGCGGGTCTTTCGCCAGAGGCGAAGCGTTCGCGGCCGGATATGACAGCCGGGCGCTCGAAGATTTTGTGGTGGCGGACGGGGCCACAGAATTCTCTATCCCGCGGATGGGTGTTTACGCGATGGTCGAGCTGCGGCGGGCGAAGTGAGATGAACCATGCGCCATTGTTTCCGCGCCCCGGGCAGAAAGAAAAACACTTCGGTTTCGGGTAATCGTTTCAGATATTCCCTGCCCTTCCCCACTCCCTCGACGTAAAAGACGTTGTCGAGCGCGTCACCCGCCGTGCCGGTCCCGGTCAGCACGACCACGCTCAGCACGCGCGGCACGGGCCGCCCGGTGCGCGGGTCCATAACGTGCGAATAGCGCACGCCTCCGACCTCGAAAAATTTCTCGGAGCTGCCCGAAACCGACACGGCCTGATCCTTCAAATGAACCGTCATCGCCACCTTGCGCGAATCGAGCGGGTCCTGAATCTTCACTTCCCAGGCGGGGCTCTCTGGTGGCGCGCCAAGGGCATAAATCGTGCTGCCGCCTGCGCTGACGAGCGCCCTTTCGATCCCGTGGGCCCTGAGTACGCCCACCGCGCGATCAACCGCGTAACCTTTGGCAATCCCGCCCAGGTCGAGTTCAACGCCGGGCCGGTCGAACTGAATCGTTTTCTCCTGCGGGTTCAGCATCAGATGCCGGTATCCGATTTTGTTCCTCACTTCGGCCAGCTCATTCGCATCGGGCAGGCGACCCTCGCCGCGAAAGAAGCCCCAGGCTTTCATCAGCGGCCCGACCGTGATGTCGAATGCGCCGTCGGACGCGCGGCTGTACCTGACACACTCGGCGATGAAGTCGAACAGCTCCGGGTCAGTTTTCACCGGCCCGCTGGCCGCGTCGCGGTTGACGTGCGAAAGAGGGCTCTCGGATTTGTAGTGGCTCATCAGCCGGTCAAGGCGATCAACTTCATCAAGGGCCGCGTTCACGCCGCGCGGCAGTTGCCGTGCGTCACGTCCGTAAACCACGACGGTGTAAGTGCAGGCCATCGAGACGCGGCTGTCTTCATAACGAACGAGCTTTTCCTGTTCGTCCGGCCCCGCGGCGCGATGGAGAGAAGTCAGCAGGAGCAGCCCGACGCTGATGAGTTGAAGTCGGAGGGGTTTCACTGGTTCATCGTAGCCGATTCCGGTACAGTACCGCGAGCGCCGGGCGCGCGGAAATCTCCACGAGTGTCTGCTGCCCGCCCGGCTCGCGCAGCTGTCGTATCAGGCCCGCTTCAACCGGAGGAGAACTCAATGCAATCGTCCCGACCTTTTTCACCTCATCAATTCGCCCGCGCCGTGTGGCTGACAATCCTGCTGCTCAGCTTCGGTGCCGCCGCCGGCCCCGCCAGGCCCGACGGCTCGGGAATCATCACGAGCCAGCGCGCGAAATCGGATTTCACGCTCACCGCCGACCCGAATGCGAAGGAGTGGAAAAACGTCAAAGGCGTGATCGCCGACCGGGATAGTCACGGCCAGCCCGTCCCCGGCCACCGCACCGAAATCCGGTCGCGATGGACAGAGAAGAACATCTATTTTCTCTTCATCTGCCCTTACGAAGAACTGCACCTGAAATCCGACCCGTCAACGACGGCCGAAACCAACAAGCTCTGGGACTGGGACGTGGCCGAAGTGTTCATCGGCACCGACCTTCAGGACATCAAACATTACACCGAATTTCAGGTCTCCCCGCAGGGCGAGTGGGTGGACCTGGACATTGACCGCAAACCGCAGCCGGCCGTTCACAACGTCCAGTGGAATTCAGGGTATGAAGTGAAAGCGCGACTCGACCGCGAAAAGAAAATCTGGTACGGCGAGATGAAGATCCCGATGGATAAGATTGACAAACGCGCGGCCGCGCCGGGGCTTGAAATGCGGATCAATTTCTACCGGCTGCAGGGGCCGCCGCCGGCCCGCAAAGGCATCGCGTGGCAGCCGACCAACAACAACAGCTATCACGTGCCCGAAGCGTTCGGGCGGCTGAGGCTGGGGAAATAAGCGAAGAGTCAGCGTCAAACCTTTCTCCATTCTCCATTACTTTGCAATGAATCGCCCCCGCCGCTTTCTCCTGGGGAAACAATTGAGAATGAAGGATGGAGAATGCGCAGCACCGAAGCGACACGACGCTGAAACGAACGGGGCGATGATTATTGAGCCGGCCTCCTGACCGGGCCCGCCGCCTTCTCCCACGGCTCGCTGCTCCTGCCGTTCAGGTCGTACATCACGTTGCCGCCCATCAGCGTCATTTCGCAGCCCAGCCGCTGCGAGCCTTTCATCAGCAGCTTGTCCATGTCAATGAATCCGAAGTCGCCGCGCTCGAGGCGCAGCACGGCAATGTCGGCGGGCGCGCCGACGCCGAGGTGCCCGAATTTTTCGCGGTGGATCTCCTTCGCCGGGTTCCACGTGGATTTCAGGATCACTTCGTCGAGCGGCATCCCAAGGTTCAGGAACTTCGACATGACGTTGACCAGGTCTTTCATCCCGGCGTTCATGCTGCCCGTGTGCAGGTCGGTTGAGATCGAGTCCGGCACGAAGCCCTGCTTCATCGCGGGCACCGCGTAGCGCCAGACGAAGCTGCCGCCGCCGTGGCCGACGTCGAAAATTATGCCGCGCTTTTTCGCCTCAAACAGGTAAGGGCGGACCTTCCCGTTTTCGTCGAGCGTCGGGTCGAACGGACGGTAAATGTGGGTGTAGATGTCGCCGGGCCGGAGCTTTTCGAGGTAGAGTACCTGATGCGGGCGCTCCGGTTTGACGTTGCCGAAATCAATCATCACGGGCAGGTTCGCGAGCTTCCCTGCTTCCAGCACGCGATCAACGGCCGTCCAGTCGGGCTTCGCGTAATGCGCCGTCTTGAAGCCGACGACCGTGTCCGGGTACTTCTTCGCCATCTCAGCCGTGCGCTGCGGGTCCATGTCGTCAGTGTCCTGCTCGACCTGACCGCCGCCCATCCCGTGCCCGACGATGTTGATGAAGGCGAAGACGCGCGTCTTTGCCCGATCAATCACGCGCTGCTTGAAATCCTCGAAGTTGCGCCAGCCCGAAGTCCCCGCGTCCGCCATCGTCGTCGTGCAGGAGCGGAAGCTGAAGCCGTCCGGGTAAACGCTCAGGTCGCCGGTGTATGCCTTCATCCCAGTGCCGGCGTAGACGTGGACGTGGATGTCAACGAGGCCGGGCGTGACGTAGAGCCCCTTCACGTCAACCACCTTCGCCGCGGTCGAAGGGTCAATGTTCTTTTCGACGGCGGCGATCACGCCTTTGGCAACGGCCACGTCGCGCTGTTCACTGACGTTGTTTTTCGGGTCAATGACGTGGCCGTTTTTGAGCAGCAGGTCGTATTTCGCCTGACCTGCCGCCGGGCGGAGCAGAATGCTCAGCAGGAAAACTGTCAATGCTATTCTCATTACCTTTGCTGCTATGACTAAAAACAGGGCGGGCCGCGGACGTCCGCGGCCCGCCCTGTTTTTATCAATCGGTCGCACGCACCCAGCCGTAAGCGGCATTCTCGCGCTGCCCGCCTTCGTCAAGGTATACCACCTTCACCTTCTCCAGCGCGTCGGCCGGGAAGGCCTTGCGCCTGGCCTTGACGTCAATGTTGTAGAGCCTGGCGGCGTTGAGGCCGAAGATCCTGGCCTTGTCCTCTTTGGTGATCTTGCTGTAGCCGAACTTCTCGCACATCTCGTCGCTGATCTGGAAGCGTTTGAAGGCGTCAATCCCCCACTGAGGCGACCCCCACCACAGACAGTCGGTGCCCCAGATGACGTGATCCGCGCCGTAGTATTTGATGTTCTTGCCCATCCCGTGCATCGCCATCACCGGGTCAGTCACGGCCAGCATGTTGAAGAAGCTGCCGATCTCGCAGTAGACGTTGTTCATCTTCGGGTTGCGCTTCTTGATGTCCATCAGCACGCTGTGCCACTCGAAATCGCCGGTGGTCGGGTCGTACTTGTTCGACTCCTTCCAGTCCTTCTCGTTCGGCCCGTGCTTGATCGCCGAGTGGTAGACGACGAAGTTGAAGTCGGGGTTGCGCAGGGCCGCCTTCTCGACATCCTTCGGGTTGGCGAGGTGTCCGAGCGTGCGCGACTGGTACGAGTAGCCCTTGTGAACGCTGATCAGTTTGAGGCCCCGCTTGCGCGACTCCTCAATAAAAAATTGCGCATTGTCGTCGTCCATCTGGAAGCCGTTGCCCGTCTGGGCCGGGTCGGTATGGCAGTACCACTTCCACGAACTGATGCCGTAGACGTTGATTTCGCGCTCCATCTGTTCGAGCAATTCGGCCTTGTTGATTTTGTTGGCGACCTTGTCCCAGTAATGGTTCGGCGCGAGGTTGCCCTGATTGAGCGCGCGTTGTGAGCCGGCCAGGTCATTGAGCTGCTTTCTGGCTTCGGCCATCACCCAGCTCGGCAGCACGCGGTTGAGTCCGGGCGTGCGCGCCTTGCCTTCCAGAATTTTGCCCTCGGCGTCCCGGTTGATCTCCCTGCCGGGCACGCCGGAGATGATGACCATCGAGGTGTCACTGTCAAAGAACATCTCCTTGACGAAATTCCTGAAGCCGTAGGACTCGACGTCTTCCTTGAGCTGGAAGCCCATGTTTCGGACGAACTCCATCGTGCGGAAGCCGGGGATGGCGACGCCGTTGGTGAAGTGCGCCTGCACGTCAATGATGAAGTATTCATCCTTCGGCCACTTCTCGTCGTAGGCCGCCGGCTCCCAGGTCTCGGCCTCGTCCACGTCCCAGTTGTTGCCGAAGACTTTGTTCGACGCGAGGAAGCAGGTCGCCAGCCCCATCGTCGTGGACATGAAGGTGCGGCGATCCATGCCGAGTTTCTTTGCCCGGTGTTCGGACATCTCGCCGATCAGGTATTCGACCTGCTTCTGCGCCTCCGACTGGGGGCGCGGGATGATCTCTTCATTCGACACCACCTGCGTCGGCATCGGCGAGATCACGCCTTTTTTCCTGTCTCGTTGTGCTTTGCGAATCCACATATTGCTGGCTCCTTCATTGATGTACGGCAACCTGGTGGTTTGCCGCTGTCTTTGTAATAAGGCTTGTTGAGGTTCAGAAGCGCGTCCGCCGAAAGCCTGAGCAAACTGGAAAGTTTGCTCTACAATCCGAATGCGTACAGTTTATTGTTACCCTTCCCGATTCGTAAGAGCTTGTACCCCGAACCGACGTACAGCACGCCGTCAATCACGGTCGGCCCGCCGCCGACCGCGCCGCCGGTATCGTATTCCCACAGAATCTTCCCCGTCGCCGCGTCGTAAGCGCGAATGAAGCCGCCCGATGATCCGGCCCAGACGAGGCGGTTGTTGCCTTTGCCCGTCACCGTGATCGCCCCGAAATTCGCCTTGCCGTCGGGGCTGGGGGTCTGCCACAGAATCCTGCCCGTAGCCCCGTCGAGCGCGCTGACCGAGCCCTGTTTCGGCACGTTCGAGATGGCGGCGTAAGCGCGTTCGCCGTCGCTGGCCGTGCCGTATTCGATGCCGCCGAGTTTGCCTCCCGGCCCCACTTCGGTCTTCCAGATCAGTTTTCCGTCGCCCGGGTCGAGCGCGTAAAACCAGCCGCTTTTCTGACCCGCGCCGACCAGCCGGCGGCCGTTTGCGCCTTTGAAGAAGATCGGAGCGGTTCCGAAATCAACGTCGAGGTCGTCACAGTCGGGCTGGTTTTTGCACGCGACCGTCCAGATGTCGCGCGGGATCGCCTGCCAGGCCCACACCTCTTTGCCCGTCGTCTGGTCGAGTGCGACGACGGAGTTGGCGTTTTTCATGGCCGGGCCGGAGTATTGATTGCCGGTGGTGACATACACCCGTTTCGCCGCCGGGTCGAGGCTCACGGTTGACCACACCGCAACGCCGGCGGGCCCCATCTGCTTGTTCCCACGCTTATCCGGCCCCTGCTCTCTGGGGGCTTCGGGCAGCGTGTACCAGCGCCAGATCTCATTGCCCGTGGCGGCATCAAATGCGACCACGCTGCCGCGGAAGGTGCAGCAGACGTAATCTCTCCGGCTTAATGCCGACAGCTCCTCGCGCGACGAAACGCCGATATAGATGCGCCCCTGGTGAACAATCGGGGAACTCGTCGCGAGCGCCGCCGGGTGCGAATCAATCTTCTTCTTCCATTTCGGCGCGCCCGTGGCCGCGTCAACCGCGTGCAGGTGGCCCGACATATCGCCGAAATACAGAACCCCGTTTTCGTACGCCGCCGCGCCGCGCGTTGACTGGCCGCAATCGTATTCCCAGATCTTCTTCCCGGTCTTCGCGTCAACCGCGTATTCCCTGCCGTCCCACGAGCCGAAGTAGACGACGCCGTTCACTATTATGGGCTGGCTGGAAACATCATCCTGAGCCTCAAAGATCCACTTAACTTTCAGATTTGCCACCGTCGAGGGCGTCAGAATGCTTTCGTCCGGGTTGTAATGCGAGCCCGAAACATCCCGGCCAAAGACCGACCAGCCGTTATCCTTCTGTGAGCTGACTGACGGTTTTTTACCCTGCCCCACTGCGATAATCAGCGGCAGGGCAATGACGATGACAAGAAAGACCTGGCGAAATCCGGGGAGTTGCGTGATTGCGGTCATGCGTTAATCTGCTATCCTTTGTTTTGCCCGGAGTGCGGGCGCGATGGGAGTGATTATGATCGGAAACAACTGCTCCAAAAGCAAACCTGCTCTGTTCCTGCTGCTGACTGTCATGGCCGTCAGCCTTGTATTTTCATCGTCGGCGCAGGAACCGGCCGGCTCGTCTCAAACGCCTCAGCAAACCGGACAGCAGCCGGCGGTTTACGTCTGCCCGATGCACCGCGACGTCTCTTCCAAAGTTCCCGGCAAATGCCCGAAATGCGGCATGACGCTGGTCGCTTCGGCCAGTCAGGACGAGGAATTTTACGCCTGCCCGATGCACGCCGACGTGATGACCACACAGCCTGGCAAATGTCCGAAGTGCGGCATGACGCTCAAGCGCATGGCCGCGCCCGTCACGGATGAGTTTCAGGTCAGCATCGAAACCACGCCGAAACTGATCAGGCCGGGGCAGAAGGTGCGACTGCGGTTTTCAATCTTCAACCCGAAGACCGGCGTGCAGGTGAAAAAATTCAACATCCTGCACGACATGCCTTTTCATCTTTTCGTCGTCAGCCAGGATTTTTCCCATTTCGATCACATCCACCCGACCGAACAACCCGACGGCAGCTTCACGATTGAAACCGCCCTGCCGAGAGTCGGGGTCTATCAGGTTTACTGCGACTTCTTCCCCGACGGCGGCCTGCCGCAGGTGATTCACCAGAACCTGATCACCGCCGGTTTTGCCGGAGACGTTGCGGCATCACAGGCGAACCTCGTGCCCGATAAAAATCTGACGAGGACGCTCGACGGGATGCGATTTGAATTGAAATTCGACCCCGTAGCGCCGGTCGCCGGCAAGCCCGCCATTCTGAAGTATCACATCACTGACGCCCGGACGGGCCAACCCGTCACTGACCTTCAGCCTTACCTCGGCGCGTGGGGTCATACGCTGATTCTGAGCGAAGACGCGACCGATTACCTGCACTCCCACCCGACCGAAATGATTCCCGAAGGCGTTGACCGCAGCCGGCTCGCGAGCAAGGCGGATATTGATTTCGACACCTTCTTCCCGCGTCCCGGCAATTACCGCATCTGGTCGCAGTTCCAGCGGAACAACAGAATCACGACCGTCTCATTCAATGTTTATGTCCCGCGGATGAATCAGCTGACGAACTGACCACAGCGGGTTGCGTCACTGGCGCCCTGGCGAGCAAAAGCTGACAGAGCGGCTCGGCGAATTTCCTGACTTTCGGTTTTTCAACGTTCGGGTTGTCATCCGAATTGTCGAGATACGCGGTCACTTCAAGGCGCGTTCCCGCGGGCAGCGGCACCGGGCTTTTGAAGTAATAACCCGGCTGCCAGTCGTGGCGATAATTCTTCACAAAGATCAGAACCTCAGCCGTGCCGTCAGGGCGATAAGCAGTGACTTCGACTGATTTGCCGAGCGGGTAAAGCAGCGGGCGCACGGCCAGCGCTTCGGTTGCTTCCTTCACGAGCCAGGACGCTTTGACGCGCCGCTTCTCAACTCCCGCCGGAATCGTTGTGGCCACCGGCGCAATCTTCACTTCATTCGCCTGCCTGATCGCCTCACCTTTGGCAAAGTAAATTCCGACGGCGCTCAGGTCGCTCGCGGCCTCGCTGGTTTTGCGATAGCGAATCTTCAGCACAATGCGTGCGCCGGCCGGCAGCAGTCGCCCGACGCCTTCGGGTAACGAAGCAGCAGACTGACCGGGAACCCATTCGCCGAGTTTTTCGCTGACCAGACCGCCGCCCCGGCCTTTGCCCGAACGTTCGATGGCGAACGTGGCGCTGTGGACGATAGAGCGATTGCCCGGCTGAAAATCAACGGCGCTCGCCCAGGCGTCGGCGGCGAGATTCGTCGGCAGTGTGAAGCGCCGATCTTCATAACCCTGGCCGGCCGGGATCGCGGTTTCCGCCGCGGGTTGCAGGATCAAATCGGGCTGACCCAAAGGCCACGTGTTTGCGGCAGCCAGGTCGCGCGGCAGGTCTTTCTCTTCGCCTTTCGGCGCGCCGCCTTCGACCCACGAGACGATCAATTCAATATCGCGCTGCGGCAGCAGGTATGCGTTGTGAAAGCTGCCGAACCCTTTGACTGCCTGAAAGGGCGGCATGCGTTTTTCGAGGACTTCCTCCTTGATCGCCTTGGCCCACGGGCGCGCCTGCTCATACGATGCGAGCGTGATGTCGGTCAGGCTGCTCTGGCCGTGACAGGCGAGACAGCTTCGCTCGAAGATGCGAATGATCTCCTTATTGAAAGTGATGTTCGTAGTAATCGGATCGTGCGAACTTCCGCTGGAAACCAGCAGCAGGGAGATGAAAACGGCAAAAGCGCCCGCCAGCACTCTGCGTTTCAGGGCGTTCGGTATTCGCCGTGCGGGATAAAGCTTTGACAAAGACATCACGAACTTGTCGGGCGAACTCAAATTCGCCGGACATTTCTATTTGTCACCTGTGGCTGAAGCCGCCGGTTTCGACGTCGTCGGAGTCGCATCATCGAAATAACAGCCGAGCCAGCCGATCATCATCTCTTCCCAGGTCTGATCGCCCCAGCGCACCTCTTTGGTCGGGTCGGGGTTGTATTTGTTGCCGGGTGAATTATCAAAGTGCGCGACGCATTCGATCCGTGTCCCCTTCGGGACCGCAATCGGCTCGGTCGGCAGGTAGTAAGTCTGCCAGCCGAAATCGTATTTCGGCACCGAGAGCAGAATCTTTGAAGTGCCGTCAGGATAGATAGCCCGGAAAATAAAATCCTTGCCGCGCAGATGCATGTGCGGCATCAGGCTGGTGATGTGCGCGTCGCGGTTGAAAAGGAAAGACGACTTCACTTCGTAATTCGGGTCGCCCGCCGGGATGACGAATTTCGTTTGCAGCACGGGCCGCGTCACGATCTCGTGTTTGACCGGCTCCTTCGCATAGACGAGCCCGATGGTCGTCACGTCCTTCGTCGCCTTGCCGTTCGGCGTGTAATGCATCTGGAAGACGAGCTGCGACCCGGCGGGAATCTTCTTTGAATAACCGGTCGGGAAGATTGCGGGCTGTTCGCCGGGTGCAACGCCCGCGAGCAGCCTGCCCTCGACTCCACTCGCCGCGCCCGGCTCCTTGATGAACACGATCACGTGGTGGACGGCGCTGCGCCCGGTGCTGCGAATTTCAGCCCGGCTGATCCAGCGGTCTTCCTTGAAATTCGTCGGCACGACGAAATACTGATACTTGATCACGCCGTCGGCCGGGACGCTCTGTTCGGGGATCGAGAAGGTCTCGTCGGGCTTGCCGATGTTCCAGCCTTCGGTGAATGTCGGCGCGGGCGGCAGGTCTTTCGCCTCGCCTTCCTTCGCGCCCTCATCAACCCACGCGACGATCGTGTCAATCTCCTGTTGCGAGAGGCGGCGGTCATTGCGGAAGGTGCCGTAATGCGGGTCGGCGTGCCAGGGCGGCATGACGCGCTCGACCACTTTCTCGCGGATTGATTTCGCCCAGGGCCGGGCGTCCTTGTATGTCATCAGCGACATTGGCGCGATTTCGCCGGCTCGATGACATTCCGCGCAACTCTTGAAAAAGATCGGCGCGACATCCTTGTTGAAGGTGACGTTCTTAGCCGCCTTCGCGTTACCATTCGCGTTCGTCGCGGGAAGCGTGAACAGGCAGAATCCCGCAAGGATTAAGGTAACAGAGGAGACGATTGTCATTTTTCTCATGGTTTTCACCTTTGATCCGCTATTTGTTTTCGCTGCCTGCCGCAGCTTTATCCATCTTCTTCGCTTTGATTTTCTGCTGGCCGAACTCGGCCAGCAATTCACTCACTTCGCCCTGCTCGTTCCTGACGAATGTCAGCTGCGCGCCCTCGATGTCCTTGAAGAAGAATTTCGTCTCGGATTCCGGAGTGACCGGGAGCGCGGGCTGTCCGGGCAGGATAATGAAAAGATTATCGCCTTCGCGTGTGATCTGGAACCGGGGCCCGAGTCCCGCGGAGTATTCGCCAACATACGCGTCGAGAACCTGCGGCGCGACTTTGGCGATGACGTGTTCCTGCGGCTTCTCGCGCGCGTAGTCCACGAAGCCGACGAGCATCTCGTCGTAAGTCGGTTCGCCAAAACGCACGGTCTTCGTCGGATCAGGGTTGAGCTTGTTCCTGGCCGAATTGTCGAAGTGCGCGGTGACGACGAAGCGCGCGCCTTTCGGAACCGCGACCGGGTTCTTCAGCTTGTAGAGCGTCTGCCAGTTGAAATTGTAATTGACCGAAAGCAGCGTCTCACGCTTACCGTCCGGGTAAATGACCTCGTACTTCATATCCTTCCCGCGCACGTGCATGTGTGGCATGTAGTTGACCAGTTGCCCGTCGCGGCGGAAGGTAAAGCAGGCGTTGGCTTCGTGATTTTCGGCGCCGGGCGGGATGGCGAAGAGGTCGTTCACAACGAGCAGCGTCTCAATCATCTTCTCGACCGGCTGTTTCGCAAAGACGAGTGCGATACTCGTGCGGTCTCTTTCCGGTTTGCCCGTAGTCTTGGAGTAATGCATCTGGAAGATCAGATTCGAGCCCGCCGGGATGCGCTTGGCCATCCCCGCCGGATAGACATCTGCGTTCCTGCCGGGCGCGTAGGCCGAAAGCAGTGGCGAGCCGCCGCCGCCGCCATGACCGGGAGTGCCTCTGCCGCCCTTCGCGCAGGCGTCGTTGACAACGGGCGCGTCGGCTTTGGTGCGGTTGACCGTGCCTTCGTGCCGCGAGTTGGGCATCCGCTCCATCTCAAAAAGCGAGAGCGGGCTCATCACGTCCTTGCCGCTTTTGCGGGCGGCGTCCTGTGCCATCCTGTACATCATCGGCGTTTCGACGAAGACGACTGCGTGATGGACCACCCGCTTGTTGCCGGGGCGGAATTCGGCGGCCTGAATCCATTTGTCCTCGGTGAAGTTCGTCGGCACGCGGAAGTAAAGATAATCGTCAACGCCCGTAGGCGGGAGTTCGCATTCCTGCGGCATCGTCAGCACAACATCGGGTTTGCCGACCTCCCAGGCTTCGCTGAATCGCGGCGCGGGCGGCAGATCCCCTGGGTTGCCTTCCTTCGCGCCGCCATCAACCCACGCGACGATAGCGTCAATTTCGGCTTGAGTCAGCCGCATCTCGTTCGAGAACTCGCCGTAATGCGGGTCGGCAGACCACGGGGGCATCGCGCGGCTCGCGACCTTTTCGCGAATTGATTTCGCCCACGGACGCGCGTCCTTGTAACTGAGCAGAGACATCGGCGCGATGTCATCCGGGCGGTGACATTGCACGCAGTTCCTGAAAAAGATCGGCGCCACGTCCTTATTGAAAGTGACGTTCCGCTTATCAGTTTTGCCGCTGCTGGCGCTGCCCGTTGAGATAAACGAAGAAGCAACGCCAGCCGTCAGCAGCAGAGTCAGGAATAATGCGCGTCTCATTGTTCACCTTCTTCTGAAAGTAACGTCCGGCGAAAAAGCAGCTTCGTTGGATTACGTCATTCTATTTTGTGTGAGCCCGATTTCCCCCCTGGGTCCCATTACACGGATTCGAGCATCAATGATCTCCCCGATGTGTGCGATCTCTTCAGAGCGGGCTGGTGCGCGTTGTGCCGCGCCTGCATAAGGCAGGAGCAGGAGTGCCGGGAATCCAACGCCGATGTCCAGCCATAGACCAAATTCAGCTATTGCGATAACTTCACCGACTACCCGCTGCCCGACCGAAAGCGTGTCGGTGACAGCGGGCCATTGTGCAATGGCCTCAGCGGACTGCCAGTCTGGAAATCGGCGTTGCAGGTCCTGTCTCCAATCCATCGTATCCGTAGCCACTCAACTCCTGTTCGCCGGACATTTGCTTACCTGTTCGATGAACTTTTAGTCTCGGTATCGTTCATCGCGGTGGTCGGCTTGATGCCCTTGCCGTCCACCGTGTAATCAATCCAGCCGATCATCATCTCGTCGTAGGTCGGGTCGCCCCAGCGCACGGCTTTGGTCGGGTCGGGGTTGTATTTGTTCTTCGCCGAATTGTCGAAGTAACCCGTGACGAGGATCTTAGTGCCCTTCGGGATCGCGGCCGGCTTCTTCAGGTAATAGACCGTCTGCCACGAGAAATCATAATTGGGCACATTGAGCAACACCTCGGATTTGCCGTTCGGGTAGAAGGCTTCGATCTTCTGCGCCTTGCCGCGCAGGTGCATGTGCGGCATGAGCGTGAGGATGTGAATGTCTTCTTCGACCGTCCAGCAGGCCGTGGTCGCGTGGTTGTCGGCGCCCGCCGGGATCAGGAAGTAGTTATTCGATACCGGGCGCGTCATCAGCAGCTTCTGCGGCTGATTCTTCGCGAAGACGAGACCGATGCTCGAACGGTCCTTCTGGACGCTGCCCGCGGTCTTCGAGTAATGCATCTGGAAGAGGATCTTCGAGCCGGCCTGAATCTTCTTGACCGTGCCGGGCTCCCAGATGGCCTGGTTCATGCCGGGCGCGAAGCCGCAGAGCAGCATGCCCCTCTCTTCCGCCCCCCTGCCGCGTTTTTCATTGGCATTGCGGCTTGAGCCCGAGCCGCCGCTCGGCAGCGAGCAGCCGTCGTCGTAAACCGGCGCGTCCATCTTCACGCGATTCAGGAAGCCGTCCTTGTAAAAGATGGATTCCTTCTCCATCTTCGCGCGCATCTTCTCGATCTCTTCCTTGCTCAGCTGCGGGCGCTTGCCGTCCTTACTCGGCGGCACGATGAAGGCGATGATGTGGTGGACGATCTTGCGATTGCCCGGACGCGCTTCGGCCATCTGCACGTACACGTCTTCCTTGAACCCGGGGTCGGTCTCGAAGTACTGATACTCATCCGGCCCGCTCGCTTCGAGTGTGAACTCTTCGGGCATCGGGATGACGATGTCCGGCTTGCCGATGACCCAGCCTTCGACGATCTTCGGCGCGGGCGGCAGGTCTTTCGCCTCGCCTTCCTTCGCGCCCCCGTCAACCCACGCGACGATGGTATCAATCTCAGCCTGAGTCAGGCGGCGGTCATTTGCCCACTCGCCGACGTGCGGGTCGGCGTGCCAGGGCGGCATCGTCCGGTTGACGACCTTCTCGCGGATGGACTTCGCCCATGGGCGCACGTCCTTGTAAGTGAGCGCCGAGAACGGCGCCGCCTCACCCGGGCGATGACAATCCGCGCAGTTCTTGTAAAAGATCGGCGCCACGTCCTTGTTGAAGGTGACGTTCTTCGGCGCCGTTTTGTTTCCGGTGGCCTGGCCTGATGGCAACGTAAACAACGCGATTGCCACGAAACAGGCGAGCGCGATCACAGTAATGCGGGTTCTCTTCATTGCCGTCTGCTCCCTGAATGCGGCACAGACACCGTGCTACACGGTGTCTGTGGCTGATGGTTTAAGTGCGAATCTGTGATTTTCAGATTCTATTGCTGCCCGCCGCCTGCGGCAGGGGCGTTGTCTTTGGCCTTCTTCGCGCGAATGGAGTTGTTCCCCATAAACAGGATGACCTCCAGTTCGCCCTTGTCGTTTTTGACGAAGGAAGCTTCCGCGCCGCCTTTGTTCATGAAGAAATTCGTCTCCGATTCCGGCAGGAATTCCATCTGCGCCATCATCGGGGCCTGCACGACGAGTTTGTTGCCGTCGCGCGTGACGGTGGCAAAAACGTTCGGCCTGATTTCGTATTTGCCGGTGTAGCTGTCCAGAATCTTCGGGTCAACCTGCGCCACGACGGGCGCGTCGGTGACGAAATCCATAAAGCCGAGCATCATCTCATCGTAGGTCGGCTCGCCGTAGCGAACGTCTTTGGTCGGGTCGGGGTTGAACTTGTTCTTCGCCGAGTTGTCGAAAAAGGCGGTGACCATAATCCGGCTGCCCTTCGGAATCCGCTTCGGCTCTTTCAGCAGGTAATTGGTCTGCCACCCGAAATCCCACTTCGGCACGCTCAGCAGAATTTCCGACCTCCCGTCAGGGTAGAAGACTTTATATTCCATTGATTTTCCGCGCAGGTGCATGTGCGGCAGCAGCCCGTAGAGCGTCGTGTCGCGCCTGAGGGTGCGGCATGCCGTCACCATATGGTTCTCGGCGCCGGCGGGGATTTTGAAGAAGATGTTGCCGATGGAGTTCGTACTCACCAGTTTCTGCGGCGGCTCCTTCGAGAAGATCAGCCCGATCATCGAACGGTCTTTCTCAACCGAATTGCCGCCGAGCGTCTGATTCGAGTAATGAATCTGGAAGCGGATGGTCGAGCCGGCCGGAACTTTCCTGCCCAGTCCCGGCGCGAAGATGTCGGAGTTGTGGCCCGGAGCGTAGCCGGTCAGGATGTTGTCATTGCCGCCGCCGCGACGCGCGTTGGCCGGGTCGCAGCCGTCATCCACTACCGGCTGATCCGGTTTCATGCGCATCAGGTAACCGTCGCGGTAGAAGGGCGAATTTTTGAGCGCCGCTTCCATCGCCTTGTACCGCTGCTCCGGCGTCATCTTCCCCATGCTCGGGGTGCCCGGCGGGACGATGAAGGCGATGATGTGGTGGACGATTTTGCGATTGGTGGGTCGCGCCTCGGCCATCTGGATATATTTGTCTTCGGTGAAATTCGTCGGCACGTCGAAGTATTGATACTCATCGGCCCCGGCCTTGTAGGTGTACTCTTCCGGGATCGGGATGACGAGATCGGGCGTGCCAATCATCCAGCCTTCGGTGAACTTCGGCGCGGGCGGCAGATCCTTCGGATTGCCTTCCCTCGCGCCCTGATCAATCCACGCGACAATGGTGTCAATTTCGGCCTGCGTCAGGCGGCGGTCATTTTTGAACTCCCCGTAGTGCGGGTCGGCGTGCCAGGGCGGCATCGTCCGATTAACAACTTTCTCGCGGATGGATTTCGCCCAGGGCCGGGCGTCCTTGTAAGCGAGCGCCGAGAACGGCGCGCTTTCGCCGGGCCGGTGACATTCGGCGCACTTCGCGTAAAAGATCGGCGCCACATCCTTGCTGAAGGTGACTTGTTTTGCCGGCGTGGATTTCGCGCTGCCGACCTGCTGTGAAAGGAAGAGACCAGCGACGAGAGTGATGAGAAGACTACTGATGACGATACGTTTCATGCTCTGACTCAGCTCCGAAAAGTTCAGGTGAAGGTGATACCACCGATGATTTGTTAATGCCCAGGAGATCAACAGATACGAAAGATACGAATGCTGATCCCCGCCGGTTCATAGATTCAGCGCCTGATTGCCGCCCAGCAGCACTCCTCGGCCTGATCAAGTACGTCCCGCGTCAGCTCGAGGCACCCGTTGCGGCTGGCCTTGACGAGGCCGATGTAAGCGCCCATCACCAGGCTCCCCAGCACCTCGGCCGGGGCGTCCCTGACGACCTGCTGCCGCAGGCACTCCTGGAAATAGCCGACCATCGCGTTGTGACCGCGCTCTTCGATAGCGCGACTCTTCTCGTCCAGATAAGGCGCGTGGAAATGAAGCTCCAGAAACCCGAAGGCGGTCGGGTACTCTTTGGCAAAATCGGCGAGCCGGTTCCAGTAGATGTGAAACTGTTCGCGCAACGGGGCCTCAGGCGGCATATCCCGCAGGATCGTGGCCAGCTGAAACTCCTTCCAGTCCCGGTAAAGCGTATTGACCAGCGCCTCCTTGCTCTCGAAGTAGCGGTAGATAGTGCCCGCACCGACCCCGGCCAGTTCCGCGACGAGCGGCATGGCCGTGCCATGGAAGCCGCGCTCGGTGAATAACTGAAGCGCGGCTTTGAGAATCGCCTCGCGTTTGCCGCCGGCTTCGCTGCTGTCGTACAGGTGCGTGACTTTTGAGTGTGCGATGTTGGTCATTGACGAATAATTCCGGGATCAGATGTTTCCGCCCCCGCAGACGCGGAATGAACGTTCATTCTTCTACCTGTCAGAGCTTTTAATGTCAAGCAATCAGGGATCAAAGCGGCAGATTTTACAAACGTTTGACCTGCCATAGCCCGGCAGGCACAGGTGACCCAATCAGGGAAAATTCGAGAAGACGGAACAAGCAACTTCAGCAGAACAAACGGAAAGACCGGCGTCCGGCCGGTCTTTCCGTTTGTTCTGCTCAATACTGATGAAGTTACTTCTTTGCCCTGCGCGCGGAGTAGCCGGCCAGAGTTTTGGGGAAGACCTGCACGGCGGCCGGCGCTTTGACCTTGCCTTCCTTCAGAACTTCCTTCGCCGTGACGCCTTCGCCGTAAACATCACGCATGTCATCCTTGTCGGGCTTGATCACGACGCCCTTCAGTTCGAGGCCCGCAAAGAGCCCCCTGCTGCGCGAGTAGGAAAGGATCTGCGCGCTGAGTTTCGCGTCGGTCGAAGCCCCCGCCTGACGGCCCACCGGCCCGGCGGCCACCGAAGCGTCACCGCCGACCTCGAACTTATCCGAGAGCAGGCTGTTCAGGCCATTCTTGTTCATAAAGAGCAGCACGAAGTCGGTGGATTGCGCGCCGATCTGCAACCCGATGCTGCCGCCGCCGAGAGTGAAATAAGCGGGCGCGCTCCAGCCCGTGGCCGTGCGACAACTCGCCACGCCGCGACCGCCGCGACCGCCGACCACAAAGCCGGCCTTGATGACCTGCGGGAAAACGGCGATGCACTCGGCGTCATCCAGCACGTTTTTCGGGATGGCCTTGTCCGGCGCCGCCATAATTTCGCGGAAGACGGTTGAGGCCTTGGTGGCCTGTGAGACTTCGTCCTTGATTTTGTTACCCTGCGCCAGACAGACGGCACTCGTCACGAGTACAAGGCAGAGAGTTGCGGCGAGGGTTGCAGCTTGTCGAATCTTCATGGGCACTCCTTCGTGGTTTTGATCAACTTCCTGTTGTTGACAGATAGTCACGCGAACGCCCGCGTGACCCGGGTAATGATTGCCGCCCGACTGGAATTCACTCCCACGAGCCCGGGGCTAAAGACACCATTCGGCCCGGGGCCCGAAGCCTGCCAGAAGGCCTCCCCTTTGCGGCAGTCTGGTGTGGTAACTGAATGAGTCCGGGTGATGTGACGGACAATTGTTGATGCAACCAGCCTTGAAAGGCAAATGACAACAGACTACATTGTCACCCGACACAGTCAACATTCTTAAAAGGGAGCCCCCCGTCCTGCCTGAACCGCAAGGGCGCGCAATTACAGAGTGGCCGAATGATGTGGCATCCGAGCGTTCGCACACGACATCTGCTGGTAATTTCCTTACTAATTCTGGCGATAGCTGGCACGCTGACAATTATCAATCTTTCACGGCTGATCAATGCCCGGATCGCGGCGCGGCATGCGGCTGAGAAGGTGACTTACGCGCAGATCTTCGCCTTCGCGCAGCAGGCGATTCTCAGTAACCCGCAGATTCGACCGCAGCAGGCGATTGGCGAAGACAAGGCTCTGCGGACGCTGCTCGAATCGGGGACGGGGAAGAACGGAGATTTCGCTTACCTCGCGATTGTTTCGATTGAGGGCGAAACAATCGCGCTGGCCGACCCGCATGGCATTCGTCAGGCCAACGCGCGCGTCAGGTCATTCGAGGAGCTGGAGCAGGCCTCCTGGTTCCGTCTGTTGCGGGCGCTGCGGCAGAAGGACGTCGTTTACGAAATGGTGAGTCCGCTGGGCCTGAACGACAGGCCTTTCGGAAAAATCCTGATGGGCGTGTCGGCCGGCGCGCTCGCCGCCGAGTTGCAGATGCCGGTGCGGATGACGGTGATCGCGCTGCTGGCCGTCACAGGTCTCTCGCTGCTCGTCGCGCTGCTGACTTCCGGCATAGTGCTGCGCCCGCTGCGTGAGCTGACGAAGAGCATCGAACAGCTCGAAGCCGAGAGCGCCGCCGTCCTCCTGCAGGAGGCACACGCGAGCGAGCCCGTTGCCCGGCTGGCTCCGGCCAATGGCAGCAACGACCCCAACAGCGTGACGCAGCGGTTGCGCGTGCTGGGCAAACGTTTCGCGGGCAACCGGCTGGAGCTGGAGACTATGCGCGACCAGCTGCAGCAGGTCCTGGGCAGCCTCTCGGAGCGCGTGCTGCTGCTCGACCGCGAGCGGCGCGTGCTGATGGCCAGCCCGGAGGCCGAGCGGCTGCTGAGCGGCGGCCATTTCACTCTGCGCGGCAAATCAATCACCGCGGCGCTCGGCGCGCAGCACCCGCTCGCCGCGCTGACCGAGCGCGCCTACGCCTCACACCAGTCGCTGCAGGAGACCACGTCCGTGGCGGCCAACGGCGATGACCCGCAGAAGATCCTCGCGTCGGTGCAGCTGTTTGAAGACCACGGCAAACCGGCGGGGGCGCTGCTGACGCTGCGCGATTTCGAGTCACTCCGGCAGCTGGAAACGCAGCTCGATTACGCGACGAAACTCGCGGCGCTCAGCCGCATCACTTCCGGCGTCGCGCACGAAGTCAAAAACCCGCTGCACGCGATGGTGCTGCACCTCGAACTGCTCAACGCCAAGCTCGAAGCCGGGCTCGACCCGAAGACGCACGTGCAGGTGCTGACTTCGGAAGTCAACCGCCTGAACCGCGTGGTCCAGACCTTCCTCGACTTCACGCGCCCGGTCGAGCTGAAGCTGGTTGCCGCCGACGCCAACACGCTCGTGCGCGAAGTCATGCTGCTCGCCGCCGACGCGCGCACCGACGGCGTCGAAATAGTCGAGCGTTACGCCGAAGGCCCGCTCGGGATCAAGGCCGACGCCGACCTGCTCAAGCAGGCGATTCTCAACATCGTCATCAACGGGTGCCAGGCGATGACCGACGGCGGGCAGCTGCGCGTTGCGACCGCGCGCGACGCGCGCGGACAGGTGCAGATCACGGTCAGCGATCAGGGGCCGGGCATCCCCGAAGAGGTGCGCGACAAGATTTTCAACCTCTACTACACGACCAAACCGCAGGGGAGCGGCATCGGACTCGCGCAGGCGTTCCGCGCCGTCCAGCTGCACAACGGGAGGATCGAGCTTGAATCGCAATCCGGTGCGGGCGCGCGGTTCAGGATCACGTTACCGGCGGCATAGCAGCGGTGATGGCGAAGATGTTTGATCGGGGCGAAAAAAAAGAGGAGACATTGCTGCCTCCCCTTCAAAAGGGGTCCGAGACTATTCGGACTCCTCACCCTAAAACACCAGAACAAACAGAACTCACAAGCCCGGGCGCGCCCGTGACCGTCAGCTGACGGCAGGCTGGGCGAAAAATCTTTCTGAATTTCAGCGCCGCTCCGCCTCGATTTTCAGCGTCTGCTCTTTGCGGTCGCGGACGACCTTGAGCGTCCCTTCGCCCGCCTCTTTTTTATCGCCGCCCTCGGCAACACTGATCAGGCGCGTCAGGTCTGAAGCGTTATGAACTTTCTCGCCGTTCGCCTCGATGATGCAGTCGCCGGCCTTCAGCCCGGCGCGCGCGCCGGCGCTGTTCGGTTCGACTTCCGTCACCAGCACGCCGCCGCGATCCGGGACGTTGAAGTATTTGCCGAGCTGCTCACTGAGCGGCAGCACCTTCACGCCGAGGCGGTAAGAAGGGCGCGCTGACGGCAGCAGGCCTCTCGAACCCAGGGGGCCGCGAATCAACCCCTGGCTCCGGAACTTTTCAACTTCGGCCAGGTGATCCTCGGCCAGTTTGCGAAACTCTTCGGCCTGCTTTTTCAACTCTTCAGCCTTATCGAGCAGTTTCTGATCGTGACTCTGATCAAACTGCCGGCGCAGTTCCGCAGATTCCTTCAGCCACTTTTCGGCCTGCTCTTTCAGCAGTTCCGATTCATCCGCCCCGCCGCCGATGACCCCGAGCGTCCCTCCCTGCCGCTCACCGAGCGTCGCCTGCACTGTCAGAGGCTTCCCGTCACGGCTGATGCCGAGCGTGACGGTGCGGCCCGGCGGCGTCTCCGTCAGCAGGCGATGCACCTGCGCCGCGCTCTGCACCTGTTCGTTGTTGTAACTCAGGATGACGTCATTTTCCTGCAACCCGGCGGCCGAAGCCGGGCTGTCTTTCACGACCTGACCGACGACCGCGCCGCGCACTTCACCGAGCTTCAGTTCCCTGGCGCGCGCGTCGCTCACGTCGGAGAGAAAGACCCCCAGAAAACCGCCATTCTGACCCGGCGTCAGTTCCCCCCGGGCCGGCGTCACCTTCGCCCGGCCCGACTGAGCCAGCGACTGACTGCCGAGCGCCCCGGTGACGAGTAATGACACAACGGCGAACAGGCCTGCTGCTCTTTTCATCATGTTTACGACCTCTTCTGTTCAGACCTTGACCGCGAGACTACCCGCCGGGGCTGCACAAGAGTTGGAGAAAGTAACCGGAATCTGACCGGCTCCGGTTGGCTGCAACTCACCGAATACACCAGCTTGCACGATGAAACCAGGGAAAAGTTCCAGAAAAAACCGGGGAAAGTAAAAGCAGGAAGACCGTTATTGCGCAACGCCCGCGATAATCCTGGATCACTTCCTACTTTTTCTTCAACACCACGAGCGTCAGGTCGTCTTCCTGATCCATTCCGCCGGTCCAGTTTTTGACGGCCTGCAGGATGAGGCGTTCGATTTCGATGGCGGGGAGGTGGGAGTTTCTCCTGAGGATCCCCGCGAGGCGGTCTTCGCCGAATTCCTCGCCCTGCGGGTTGTGGGCTTCGATCACCCCGTCGGTGCAGGCGACCAGCACGTCGCCGCTCAGGAGCCTGAGTTCGCCCTCTTCGTACTCGGCACTGCTGAATAACCCGAGTACCGTGCCGCCGGTGTCCAGTTTTTCGACGACCGGGTCGGCGCCGGCTGAGTCGCGGCGTAACAGCAGGGGCGCGTTGTGGCCGGCGTTGGTGTAGCGCAGCGTTGACGACTGCTCGTCAATTTCCGCATAAAACATCGTGACGTAGCGCGAGTCGGAAGTCGAATTTTCGATCTGACGGTTGACGACCTCGACGATCCGCCCGACGCGACGACGGCCCGTCGGAGTTTCATCAGGGGCGGCGATGGCTTCGGCTTTTTCCGGCGTCGCCGCAGCGATCCGATACCTCTCCTGCCAGGCATCACGGTAAGCCTGAGCCTGACCGCGCAGGCTGGCCTGCAGGTTCGACATAAGCAGCGCCGCCGACATGCCCTTGCCGCAAACGTCGGCAATCACCAGCCCGATCACGCCGGGCGCGATGTCCAGAAAATCATAGTAATCGCCGCTCACCGCGCGCGCCGGGATGCAGATGCCCGGGGCGAGATCGAGCGTTTCAGTTTTCGGGACCGTGCGCGGGAACAGGCGCGACTGCACTTCGGCGGCAATGTTCATCTCCTGGTCGAGCCGCTGCTTTTCCGCCGACACGCGCAGCAGTTCGCGCACCGACCGGGTCATCTGATTGAACGACATCGCCAGCGCGCCCAGCTGGTCCTGCCCTTTGGTGGGGATTTCGTGTTCGAGGTCTCCGGCCTCAACGCGCTTCGTCCCCTGATACAGATGGTGGACGGCGCCGGTGATCGAGCGGGTGAGGAAGGCGGCGGAGATGACGGCGATGGAAGCGATGACCAGAAAGACGACTGACAGCACGGTGATCAGATAAACGACCACCCCGCCGAACGTACTCCCTGATCGAAAATCCTCAATACTGCGCAGGATGGCTCCGGGTCTGAGCGCCGCCCAGTCCATCACGACGACGCTGGTATCCACGAGCTTTCCCGTCTCCCACTGGACGGCTGGCATAAAGATCGGATACCCGTCAAACTCGCCGCCGGCCTCATTAACCACTGTCGGCGATGGCCGCTGCGCCCTGGCGCCGGGACTGCTGTTTCGGTTTCCCGGCTCCGGCGGCTGAATCCCCGGAGCCACCTCCCCGTGACCTGACGGGACGTGTTCAAGCGCCAGGACTCCCGGGACCGGCTCAACTTTGCCGCCGACCGTGCGGCTGATCTGCCGGCTGATTTCCGCGCCGACCGGGTAGCTCAACTCGACAATTGCGGGGGCCGGAAGACGGCCTTCCGTGTTGATTTTGATGACGTGCCGCACCACGAGCTGATGCCGGCCGCCGGAGTTTTTCTCGACCACCAGGCCATGAAATTCCTGACGGTCATTCATCCAGGGGGGCAGTAATTGCTGGGGGGATGAAAGAGAGGGCGCGGTCGCCATCGCGGACGAATCGGAGGTCACTGAAATGAGAAAACCCTGCTCACCAACGCGTCGCATCGCGATCCGGAGTTCCGGGAAAACAGAGGCCATCGCATTCACGCGATCCTGCAACTCATGCTTCAACTGTGTGGGGTCCATCCGGCTCATTTCGCCGCTGCTCAGATCGCGGCTGATGGCCTGCGCCGCCGAGCGCGAGTGCGTGATGTATCCTTCCAGTTGCCGTGACACCAGACTGGAACTGGACTGCACAAAAACCACATAGCCCGTCACCGCCACCAGCGAGGCCAGCAGCACGAGCGGCAGCACGCCGATCAGAAAGTAAGTCACGATCAGCCGCTGCCTGAGCCGCCAGAGCAGATTCCGCACGACCCAGCGCGTGGCTTTGAAGCCGAAGTAGCCGAGCGGGACCAGCGCGAGGACGGAAGCGACGTCGAACACCTGCTTGAGCAGGCCACTGCCGAAGAGCGTGTTCGCATGATCGTTCGCAAAGACCCAGTTGATAAACCAGACCGCGATCCCGACCAGCATCGCCCGCCCCATCAGCGTGGTCGGCATCAGGTTCCGGACGAATCCGGGCAGTAATGATGGGTGATCCGTGTGAGCTGGCATAACGTCTCGGACGCGCGTTGACTCCCGGGGAAAGACGTTCGCCCGGTTGATACGACACTCCGCGCAAACGTGTTCATAAAAACCGCAGGCCGGGCGTGCAATTCAACCGGGGCAACCGCCCTCACGC
Organism: Blastocatellia bacterium; assembly: GCA_035652435.1. GTDB lineage: Bacteria > Acidobacteriota > Blastocatellia > RBC074 > RBC074 > DASRDU01. Next base: position 33,044 of record DASRDU010000180.1, on the reverse strand, counting down.
TTCAACTTCAACTTTGGGGTAGAGCGCGTCAATGACTTCGCGGTATTTCTCCTCGACGAATCGGCGACGCACCTTGAGTGTCGGGGTGAGTTCTCCGCTCTCGATGGTGAATTCCTTTTCGAGCAGCGCGATCTTCTTGATCTTCTCGTAAGGGGCGAGTTCTCTCGTCACTTCATCAACTTTCTTTTTGAAGAACTCGACGACGCGGGGGTGGCGGACGAGTTCGGCTTTGTCCCTGACATTGAGCGAGAGCGAATCGGCGTAAGCGCGCAGCCCTTCAAAACCCGGCACGATCAGGGCCGCGGGGTATTTGCGGGAATTGCCGATGACGACCACCTGTTCGACCAGCGGGATGCCGCGGATCAGATTTTCGATCATCTGCGGCGCGATGTATTTGCCGAGGCTCGTCTTGATCAGATCCTTCTTGCGGTCGGTGATGCGGATGAAGCCCCCTTCGTCAATCGTGCCGATGTCGCCCGTGCGGAACCAGACGCCGTCGCCCTGCCGTTCGAGCGCTTTTTCCGTCTCTTCGGCGTTCTGGTAATAACCCTGCATGACGATGTCGCCCTGCACGAGCAGTTCGCCGTCTTCCGCGGTCTTCACCTTCACGCCCGGGATCGCCTGCCCGATCGTGCCGAAGCGATTGTCGTCGAGGCGGTTGACCGCCACGACCGGCGAAGTTTCGGTCAGGCCGTAGCCCTGCAGGATGATCAGCCCGGCCCCGGCGAAGGTCAGCGCGATCTCAGTCGGCAGCGCGGCCCCGCCGGAAACAAAGAACCGGATGCGCCCGCCCACCGCCTCACGCCATTTGGAGAAGACCAGCCGGTCGTAAAGCCCGTACTGCAACCGGAGCGTGAACGGAACCGATTTGCGCTGATCCCTGAGCGCGGCGATTTCGCGACCGATTTTGAGCGCGCGCTGAAAGACTTTCTGCTGTGCGGGCGGCGCGTCGGCGGCCTTCTTGTTGATCGTCGCGAGGATTCTCTCGAACAGGCGCGGCACGGCGGTCACGACAGTCGGGCGAACCTCCCTGATGTCTTCGGCCACGTACTCGACGCCGCGCGCGAAGCTCACCCGTACGCCGAGGTGCATGTAAATGTAGAGTACCGTCCGCTCGAACACGTGCGCGAGCGGCAGAAAACTGAGCGCCTCGTCATCGGGGTTGAGGCTGAAGACTTCCGCCGAGCGGAGCGCATCGGTGACCAGATTGCGGTGCGTCAGCATCACGCCTTTCGGCTCGCCCGTCGTGCCGGATGTGTAAATGATTGTGGCGAGGTCATCGGGCTGCGCTTTCGTGACCATTTCCCGGTAAATCCCCGGCCGGCGCGTGCGCTCTTCGGCCCCGCGTTTTTCCAGATCGTCAAGCAGCGTTACCGCCCTGATCTCTTCCTTCGGCGACTCGAACATGATCAGCTTCGGCCCGCTGCCGCCGAGCGAATCAAGTGCCGGCTGCACGCGCTTGAGCTGCTTCTGATTTGACACGAAGAGGACGCGCGCGCCGCTGTTTCTGAGAATGAACCCGACCTGCTCGACCGATTGCGTCGGGTAGACGGGGACGTTGATGCCGCCGCACGCGAGGATCGCGTAATCAGCGATGCTCCATTCGGGGCTGCTTTCGGCGAGCAGCGCGACGCGGTCGCCGGGCTCGACGCCGAGCCGGACCAGACCGAGCGAGACGTTGCGCACGCGCTCGTCGAGTTGCGCGCCGGTGATCTCGTGCCAGACCTTCTGGCGTTTGTACCGCATGATCACTCGGTCGGCGCGGCGGCTGACGGCCTGCATAAACAGTTCATTGATCGTGCGCGGTTCGTCAGTAGGTGTCATTGCTGAACTCACCTGATGTCTGTGATTGAAGATGTCGTGTTCGTGAAATCGAATCAGACAGAAAGGACGGAGCGTGTGCGGCCCGGGCGACTGATCCCGCGACGGCTGCCGCACGTGTTTCGGCTCACGGTTTTACTACGGGTGCGAGCGGGATCATCAATCTATTTCCCTGATTTGTCAATTTACCGGGCTGCGCGGGCAGTCGGCGTCAGATTCGCACTCCCCGGCGGACGCTGACGGGCGAGCCGGCCGCCAGAAAAGTTGAACTCGGGGCGGCACGCAGACAGCCGGCATATTGCGCCCCGTAGACCGCCGTGACATCACAATCGAGCGCCGCCTCGCTCACCTGCCAGACGAGCCACGGCGGGTGTTCGACGCGGTATTCGACGCAGCCGCCGTCACGCTGCGCCGCATACCCCCGGTAATGTTCGGTGATGAATTCCTCTTCGGAACCCGGCACAAGCGCTTGGGCTTCGCCCTTCGTTCTGACGTTCAGCGAATTCCACCGGCCCTTGTGCCGCCAGGCATATTCGACTGTGCCATTCTGTTTGAGCTTCGGCGCGCGCGCGGCTGATTCAGTTTCGAGACGGTGGCGCATCGGCATCGCCTCATAGTTTTCGTTGTAAACCACCCGCGCAACCGTCGCGATGGCCGGGCGCGGCACAATCTCCTTGATGAAGACGACGCCGCGCCGCCAGCCCTCCGGCCCCTTGCGGCGCACGTAAAAGCGCAGATTGACCTCTTCGAAGTTGCGGTGGAACGGGATCGGCAGGCCCAGCACCCTGGTGTTGAGGAAGAGAAAACCGACGACGCTCACGAACGTGTGACCCTGCCAGGAGTCGAGTTCCGTGCCACTCGGCACGTGAGGCCGCAGGATGGCGGGGTCAATTTCGTAATTGATCATCGCCAGCCAGCGCCACTCCGCGGTCAGAAATGTTCCGGTCTCCATTCGCCCCCCGGGGCGTCAATCGTGTCGCCCCGGGTATCCTGCGTAACACTGGCGCGCAACGTCAACCCCTGCGCTGACAACTTTTACTCCCTCTGCCTTGACACCCTTCGGTAAAATCCATATCCTTGCCGTTCGCTTTTTGACGCCTTTTTTCAGGAGATTACATCTATGTCAACCTGGTATCCCAGCGGCAAGGGATTGGAAAACATGCGGCAATGGCACGTGGTGGACGCTGACGGCCTGACCGTCGGCCGTCTGGCTTCACACGTGGCCCGCCTGCTGATGGGCAAGCACAAGCCGACTTACACCCCCTTCCTCGACACCGGCGATCACGTGATCGTGATCAATGCCGCCAAAGTTGTCTTCAAGGGCAATAAGACCAACGCCAAACTTTATCACCGTCACACCGGCTTCCCCGGCGGGTTGAGAACCGTCGCGGCCAAAGACCAGCTGGTGAAGCACCCGGAACGCGTGATCGAAAGCGCGATCAAAGGCATGCTGCCGAAGACAAAGATGGGCCGCGCCATGGGCGGCAAGCTCAAGGTCTACGCCGGGGCCGAGCATCCGCACGGCGCTCAGAAACCGGCGGTGATGAAGGTCAAGGCTTGATCAGTGCGTGCGATCCGGACAGATCGCGCGACATTATTACAGGAGCGATTTCAATCGTGGCTGATATTCAGTATTACGGAACCGGCAGGCGCAAGAGTTCGACTGCGCGCGTTTACCTGCGGCCGGGCAAGGGCGGCTTCGTCATCAATCACAAACCGATTGATGATTACTTCAAAAACGAGACGCAGCGGATGATCATCCGCCAGCCGTTGCAGCTGACCGACACGCTCAACAAGTTCGATGTGGTGGTCAACGTGGCCGGCGGCGGCACGTCAGGGCAGGCCGGCGCGGTGCGTCATGGCATCGCCCGCGCGCTGCTCGAATTTAACGGCGAACTGCGCAAGAAGCTGCGCAAGGCCGCCCTGCTGACTCGCGACCCGCGCGCCAAGGAGCGCAAGAAGTACGGGCAGAAGGGCGCCCGCAAGCGGTTCCAGTTCTCGAAGCGTTAAAGAAGCTGTCAGCGGTCAGATCCCGGCGATCAGCTAAAGTGCAAAAAGCTGATGGCTGAAAGCTGATGGCTGAAAGCTTAATCCATTGTCAGCTTCCCGATTGGTTGTTGCACCGATTGCATCAGCGGCCCGAAGCTGGCGAGTACACAAACCAATTACGATACGGAGGATTTTGTTTGGCTACCGTTACTATGAAAGAACTGCTTGAAGCGGGCGTCCACTTCGGGCATCAGGTGCGTCGCTGGAATCCGAAGATGAAAGAGTACATCTTCGGCGAACGCAACGGCATTTACATCGTTGACCTTCAGAAGACCCAGCGCCTCTTCAAGGAGGCGATCAAATTCGTCACCGACCTTTCGTCGGAGAGCAGCAGCAAGACTTTCCTGTTCGTCGGCACCAAGCGTCAGGCGCAGGACGCGATCAGGGAAGAGGCGGTGCGCTGTCAACAGTATTACGTCAATCAGCGCTGGCTCGGCGGATTGCTGACCAACTTCCAGACGATTCAGAAATCCATCAAGCGCTTCAAGGAGATCGAAGCGATGCAGGCCGACGGTCGCATCGAGGCGTTCAATAAAAAAGAGCGGCTCATGATCGAGCGCGAGCGTCAGGCGCTGGAAAAGAACCTCGCGGGCATCAAGGAGATGAAGCGGCTGCCCGACGCGATCTTCGTCATTGACACGAAGAAGGAAGAGATCGCGGTCAAGGAAGCCAACCGCCTGCGCATCCCGGTCATCGGCATCGTGGACACGAACTGCGACCCTGACGGCGTGGATTTCGTGATCCCGGGCAACGACGACGCGCTGCGCGCCGTCCGGCTCTTCTCTTCGCGCATCGCCGACGCGATCCTCGAAGGCTCGCAGCTGGCGATGACGAAGGAGGCCGAAGAGAAGGCTCTGGCGGCCGAACGCGCGGCGGCGGCGGGCGTGAGCGAAGCGCCTGCGGCGCGGCAGCGGCGTGAGCGTGGCGAGCGTGGTGAACGCGGCGAAAGAGGGGAACGTGGCGGTCGCGGCGAGCGCGGCGGGCGAGGTGAACATCGTGGCGGGCGCGGCGGGCGCGGCGGACATGGAGAACGGCGCGAGCGCCATCACGAAGCGGCCCCGGCTGCCGCAGCAGCAGCCCCGGCAGCGGCCCCGACCGCACCGGCTCCGGCTGAAGCGGCCCCCGCTCCGGAAGCAGCACCCGTGGCCGAGACTCCGGTTCCGGCCACAGCGCCGATTGAGGCCCCCACACCATCCCCGGCGGCGGAATCGCCCGCCCCGGAACCCGGCGCTGACAGCGGCACCGCATAACTCGTCTGATTTCAGAATTCCCCGCGGCGTTCTGTCATCACAGAAGGCCGCTTGAAGTAACCACGGCGCAGCCGCGCAGATCACGTCCCGGCTGCGCCGTTTTGCAAAGTATCAGAAGGCGGGCATTGCCCGAAGTTTTTCACTGCCCGCTGCTCACCGCTTTTATTGGAGGTAAGATAAAAATGGCAATTAATCCGGAAGCAGTAAAGGCCCTGCGCGAGAAGACCGGCGCGGGGATGATGGATTGCAAGAAGGCACTGACCGAGGCCAACGGCAACGAGGAGCAGGCGATTGAGATCCTGCGCAAGGCGGGCCTCGCGAGCGCAAAGAAGCGCGAGGGCCGCATCGCCGCCGAAGGCAGCGTCGGCTCCTACATTCACATGGGCGGCAAGGTCGGCGTGCTGGTCGAAGTCAACTGCGAGACCGACTTCGTCGCGCGCTCCGAAGACTTCCAGCACTTCGTCAAGGACGTGGCGATGCACATCTGCGCGTCCGAGCCGCAGTACGTCAGCAAGGATCAGGTCCCGGCAGACGTGATCGCGAAGGAGAAGGAGATCGCCCTCGGTCAGGCCAAAGCCGACCCGAAGAACGCGAACAAGCCTGAGAACATCCTGGAGAAGATGGTCGAAGGCCGCATCGCTAAATTCCTGACCGAGACCGTGCTGCTCGAACAGCCCTTCGTCCGCGACCAGACGATCACGGTCGGCGACCTGACGACGCAGCTCACGGCCAAGACCGGCGAGAAGGTCAGCATCCGCCGCTTCGCCCGCTTCAAGATGGGCGAGGGTCTGGAGAAGCGTCAGGATGATTTCGCCGCCGAAGTCGCGGCGGCCGTCAAGCAGGACTAAAAACCCGCGGGGGGCTCCCGCCCGGAAGACGCACTTCGCCGGAGCCCCCGCGGGTCATAACGACCCGGGGCATCGTGTCCAAGACAACCGACGGAAACAAGAAGTCGAAAAAGCCCGCTTACAAGCGCATCCTGCTCAAACTGAGCGGCGAGGCGTTGATGGGCGACGCCGGTTACGGGATTGACCCGAAAGTCGCCCGGCGCATCGCCCGCGAAGTCAAAGAGGTCGCCGACCTCGGCGTCGAAGTGGCCCTGGTCGTCGGCGGCGGCAACATCTTCCGCGGGTTGAAAGCGAGCGCCCAGGGCATGGATCGCGCCTCGGCCGATTACATGGGCATGCTCGCGACCGTGATGAATGCCGTCGCGCTGCAGGACGCGCTCGAAAAGGAAGGCAAGTTCACGCGCGTCATCTCGGCGATTGAAATGCGCGAAGTCGCCGAGCCGTTCATCCGCCGGCGAGCCGTGCGCCACCTGGAAAAAGGCCGCCTCGTGATCTTCGCCGCCGGGACCGGCAACCCGTACTTCACGACCGACTCGGCCGCCGCCCTGCGCGCGCTCGAAATCAAGGCCGACGTGCTGATGAAGGCCACCGGCGTCAGCGGCATTTACACCGCCGACCCGCGCACGGATGCGAGCGCCGTCAAGATCGAGGAACTCGATTACATGCGCCTGCTGCGCGACGAGTTGAAAGTGATGGACGCTTCGGCCATTTCGCTCTGCAAGGATAATAATATGCCGATCATCGTCTTCAACATGCACGAGCCGGGCAACATCAGGCGCGTCGTGATGGGCGAGCGAATCGGCTCACTCGTCCGGGCTAAATCGAAACATAAGACTAAAACGTCGGGTCAGGATTGACAGGGCCCGGGCAGAAGCGGTCTGATTGGACTCATCACGTCTCCCCGCCCGTGCCCTGACGGTAGCGGGCTTCGATTCGGGAAAAAATCATCGCGTGGTTCACGCGAATCGCGCCGGCGTCAGAACACCCGGACTACTGACGACCCGCGCCGCGCTTTCGGAGGAGGAAACTTATGGTCAAGGACGTCGCTAAAGACACCAGAACCCGCATGGATCACGTGATCGAAGATTTCAAGCGCAAACTCGGCACGGTGCGCACCGGCCGGGCTTCGACCAGCCTGCTCGATAATATTCATGTCGAATATTACGGCTCGCAGATGCCGCTCAATCAGGTCGCGACGATCAACGCGCCCGAATCCGCGCTGATCACCGTCCAGCCCTTCGACCCGTCGCTGATCGGCGAGATTGAAAAGGCGCTGCGCACTTCCGACCTCAACGTCAACCCGATGAATGACGGCAAGCTGATCCGCATCCCGATCCCGCCGCTCACCGAGGAGCGCCGCAGGCAGATGGCCAAAGTCGTTCACGAACTCGCCGAAGATCACAAAACCGCCCTCCGCAACATCCGCCGCGAGGCCAACGACAAACTGAAGAAGGCGCTCAAGGACAAGCAGATTTCCGAGGACGAGGAAAAAGGCGGGCTCGACGAAGTGCAGAAGCTGACCGACCAGTACGTCGCCAAAATCACCGAACTGGGCAAGCACAAGGAAGACGAAATCATGAAGGTGTAGCCGGCCCGGGCCGTCTCCACCCGTCAGGGCCTGCGATATCAAGACGAAAGGCTGGGAACATTCCCGGCCTTTTCGCTTGTCTGTCAAATATTGATTGTGCGCTCCGGCCCGTCAGTCATTATTACCGGAGTCCTTGATCTTCTTCCCCACCTTCTCAGTCCCCGCGCCAACTTTCCTGATGCCCTTTTTAGTCCCCCGGACGGTCTTCTTGCCGGCCTTCTTCACGCTTTTGACCGTCTTCTTACCGACCTTTTCAGTGCCCTCGCCGACTTTTTCTGCGCCCTCCTTAGTCCCTTCCGCCGTGGCCTTCCCCACCTCCTTCGTCCCCTTGCCGATCTTCTTTACCCCCCTCTTCAGCTTTTTCTTCGGGCTTTGAGTGCTGGTTTCAGGCTGTAGAAAGACGAACGGCGCGGTCAGGGCTTCGCCGGCAAAGGCCATCGTGATCAGCAGAACCAGTATCGCTCTTTTCATCAACTCATCCTCCTTGTTGGAAAATCACTGCGAGCTTCTTCGTCAGCGAAAAGTGTAAAGTGCGGGAAGGGTTTTGCAAACCTCCCGCCCGGACGGGAGCAATGAATGTGCCACAGGCCGTCCGCTGATCATCAGCTCTGTTCCCCGCAAACGACCAATAAAATACCTGTCGGGTGCGTTGTTTCAGGACAGCCGGGAGCGTAGATGAATTGAGTGCATACGGTGATGCCTTTCCATCACAGTGCGATTATCTTACCTGTGACGCCCGTCACTGCTGGTCAGACTGAAGGATGATTGCTGCGGCCTGTGCTGAAAGGCTAAGGCAAAACCGCTGCTTACGATTTCTGCAATGGTTTTTTTCATGTAGCCCATATCGGCGTATTTATCGTTGGAAATCCAGCCTCCGCCGTGAACAAAAATGACCAGGGGAACTTTGCCATTCGCATTCGCCGGCAAATAAAGTCCAACAAGTGCCCGGGGTCAGCCTCGTTGTTATAGGGAACGTTATCGTGAATGATCGTCCCCTGCGGAAATACATTGACGTAAGGATTGGCCTTCTGCCCAAAGACAAACAATGACAGCGTAAGCATCCAGGCTGCAACGAGCAGGTATTTGATTTTCATGTTGTAATCCACTTCAGAGTTTATTGAGTTAAGCCAGACAACCGCATAGTGTGGACGTAGATCGTCGTTACAGTTTTTTCAACCGAAAGTTGCGATACTCGATCTTCATCGGCGGGCCGACATGCACCTGGACTCCCAGCAACCCGTCGAAGCGCCGCTCTTTCGTGTCATCATCAATCACCACGCTCATAACGTGGCCGTTGAGGATGTGCATCAGTACGTTGCCGCGAATAATCAGGTGATACTGGTTCCAATCCTCCTTTTTCACCCCTGCCTGAAGTTCTTTCGCATCACCTGGCGACGCGATGATTTCACGCTTGCCGCCTTCTGTCGCGTGCGTGACCTGGCCACGCAAAGCCAGGAAAGTCCGACCGCGTTCCTCGTAGACCTGCCCCGTCCAGCGATCCTGCCCTTCGATGTCGGCCTGATACCCCTTCATCGCCCAGGGCTGACCAGGCAACTCGACACTGCGATAATTGATTCCGCTGTTGCCTTGCGCCGAGACGCGGTATTCCACCTTCAACTCAAAATCTCGCGTCACGCCGCCGCGCCAGATGATGAAGGAATTCTGCTTGAGAATCGTCTCAGGGGTGACTTCGCCTACTAAACACCCCTGCTCGACGCGCCAATATTTCGGGTCGCCCTCCCAGCCCTTGAGCGTCTTGCCGTCGAAGATTGGCTCAAAGCCGGATTCGTCACCGCTTGCCGGCACAGGGTATGACTGGGCCGGGCGATTGGGTTGCTGTCCGGTCGCGGGCTGCTGTTGGCCCGCGTGCGCCACCACGCAGATCAGAGATGCAATGAGAAGCGACCTCTTCAGTATTGTTTCCATCATGTGCATGTGTCCTTATTGTTCGCTTACTTGAATAACTGCGGCGCAAATTCCGTCAGGTAATTGCGCCAGTTAATCCAGGTATGCCCGCCCGCAGTCTCCTGATAAACAGGGCTGAAGCCGTGTTTTTTCAACAAGTCGAGCGTGCCTTTGGTTGTGCCCACCAGGGAGTCTTCCTTGCCGGTGGCGAACCAGAGCAGTTTCAGGCCCTTTTTCAAATTCGCGTCATCGAGTTTGGCCTGATGTTGCTTGACCCAAGCTTCGCCCGCCGGGGTGATGGTCGGGATGACGTCCGGTGCGGGACGCGAGGCGCCGGGTTGCGGCGCACGCATAAACGCGCTGAACAAACCGGAACTGTAGACGCCGATGTAGGCAAACTTTTCCAGATGCGGCAACGCGATGTTCAGCGTTTGGTTGCCGCCCATCGAAAGCCCCGCAATCGCGCGGCTGTTGCGATCCGTCAGCACGCGATAATTCTTTTCGACGTAAGGCATGATGTCCGTGACGAAATCCTGCACGAATTCATCGGGCGGCGGCGCTCCCGTTGTTGGGGGAGGCGTGAAGCGCGTGTTTTGCCGCGTGTGTCCGGCGGGCATCACGATGACCATCGGTTTGGCTTTGCCGGCGGCGATCAGATTGTCAATGATGAACCCGGCACGCCCAACTGAAGTCCATGACTCATCGCAATCGCCTGCGCCGTGCAGCAGGTAAAAGACCGGAAATTGGCCCTTGCCGGATTCGTAACCGGGCGGCGTGTAAACGTGCATGCGCCGGAATTTGCCGAGCGCTGTCGAATAGTACGTGACGGCGCTGACGGCCCCGCGCGGGACGTTTTTCGTGTCCTGAAATTCAGAGCCAGGGACGTGAACCATGCTCCAGACGTTGCCGTTGGATTCGCTGACCGAAGGATTGCGCGGATCAATCACCGCCACGCCGCCCAGGTCAAACCTGTAGCGATAGGTTCCGGGTTCGACGGGGCCAATCGTGATTTCCCAAATTCCCTTGTCATCTTTCGTCATGTCCTTGCCCCCACCCATGCCGGGAATGTCGCCGCCAGACAGTCGCACGCTCTCCGCTTTGGGCGCCAGCAGGCGAAAAGTGATTTTGCGGTCCGCCTGCACCTCCGGCGAAGTGACTTGTGGCGCCGCGTTCGGCGCTTGCGCCGGCGCGGGAACTGACAACGCCACACAGGCGATTGTGGCGACAAAAGCTGCGAACAGTTTCTTGCGTTTCATCTTTGTTCCTCTCTGAACAGAGTTTTCCTTCAGGCTTTGATCTTGAAAAGTTTGTGTCCGTTTTCCCACGTGAGTTTGCGAAACACATTGGGTTTGGTGTGTTGCTTGAGTACGGTCAGCGTTTCCCTCGCTACGCATTTGCCGCGCATGCGCGCCGCTGGCGGGTTGTTGTTTTGGCTGGTACCGCCACCGTGTCCGTCCAGACAAGAGCAATCGCTGCCAAAGACGAGTTTGTTTTGATGGCGCGCGAGAAAATCCGTCGTGAAGTCAGGATCGCGCGACAAAGCATTGTTACCGGAATTCGCCGATAAATCGCCAAACAAATTGGCGTAATCACCGAGCAACTTATCCGTGATGCCGCCGCGTTTGATCGGCCCGGCTGGATAGGCGGCTTCATTGGCATAATCGGCGCTCACATTCGCCCAGAAGGCATCAGCGTGGCCGATGAATCTGGTCTTCGGATACGCCTTCAGCATCGCCTCGAACCGCTTGAAGCCGGTACTCCAGACGCCTTCGCCCTCGAAGTGCGGCACCTCCTGAAAATGCACCAGAATCGGCACGTCTAATTCCGCTGCGAGCGCATACATCCTGCGCAACTCCGGGCCGTCGGCTTCGACGTGAAACTTGAGTTCGCCGAAGCCCTGCGCGCCATCCTTAACGGCCCTGGTCAACGCTTCGACAGCGTCGGGCCTGGTGATGTCTGTACTCGCTGACCAGACGAAGCGTTTGGGATATTTTGCTTGAATGGCTTTGACCTGTTCGACGGCGGTGGCGCGCGCCAGCAGGACGGCATTCGTTACGCCGCAACCTTCCATGTGAACCATGTTGGCGTCCAACCCCTGCCGCAAATGGGAGTGAATATCCAGCACCGGCCCGCCCCAAAGAGGCGCGGTTGTTGATTGCGCTTTCGTATCCACGGCGGCCAGCGTTGCAGCCAGCACTCCTAAAAATTGTCTTCGGTCAATCATGACGAAATTTCCTTTCATCTCTCTGTAGCAGATGAAACAGATGAAGTATTGCTCAACGATCCACGATAACTTCCGCCGATAAGGACGCGGCGTATAGCTGCTCAACCAACTCCGCCCGTCGTTCCAACACCGCACGCTGATTGATGTAGCCTTTACCCGTGATCTCTCCCGCGTCAATCGAGGGTGGTTCGGTCAGAAACATCGCGTGCGTGGCGCAGGTCGAACTGCCGTCGCCTTCCGCTTTCAGCTTTGCCAGGCCAGCGCGCACGCGTTCTCGCACTCGCGCATCATTCACCAGTTCCTCCACCGACAATTCATCAAGCGGTGTTTGTTCGCCCGATTCAGCGCACAGACTGCGGCAAGCGGCCAGATTCGGGAAGATCAAAAACCGAACGTCATCGCGGTCTTGTCCGGCGATGACAACGTCCTGCGCGACCGGCGAGAGCGCGGCGATGGCTTTGACGCGCAGCGCGCCGGTGTGGACCCAGATACCGCTGGTCAGTTTGAAATCTTCCGCAACGCGCCCGGCGAACTCGAGGCCTTTGGCCGGATCATCCGCGTCAACCAGGCGCGCGGCGTCGCCCATTTTGTAAAAGCCTTCTTCATCGAAGGCCGCGGCGGTCAGATCGTCGCGCCGCCAATAACCGGGCGTGACGTTGGGGCCTTTCGCCCGCAACTCGTATTTCCCGGTGTTACCCGCCGGAACCATTTTCAAAGCGGCGCCGGGAATCGGCACCCCGATGACTCCGGTGTGCGCGGCCTTGTAATGCACCAGGGTCAGGCCCGGCGCGGTCTCTGTCGAGCCATAGCCGGCGCAGATGTGAACCTGCTTGCCCAGTTCGGCTTCGGCCACTCGGTTGAGTCGCTCCCACACGGTGACGGGCAGCGCCGCCCCGCCGTAACACAGCAGCTTTAACCGCGAGAAAAAATTGCGCCGCAATTCGGCGTCGCTTTCGAGGAAAGGCAGCAGTGCGTCGTAACCGCGCGGCACGTTGTAATAGACGGTCGGCGCGACTTCGCGCAAATTACGCACGGTCTTTTCGATCAGCCCCGGCAAGGGGCGGCCTTCGTCAATGTGATACGAGCCGCCGTGCGCGAGCGCCGCGCCGAAAATGTTGTTGCCCGCCATCGTGTGATTCCACGGCAGCCAGTCCACAATGACGGGCGGCTCTTCGGTCAGAAACGGCCAGCACTGCGCGTGCGCCTGCTGGTTGGAGCAGAGCATCCGCTGCGTGTTGATGACGGCTTTCGGCTCGCCGGTCGAACCCGAAGTCAGCAGGAATTTGGCAATCGAATCAGGGCCGACGCACTCAAACGCGCGCGCCACCGCTGGCCCGTCTTCGCGCTCGAGCAGCGAATCGAAAGCCGTCGCCCTGCGCGGCAGCTTCTCGCCGTTGCGCGTGGCGACGAGTTCGAAGTCGAAATCGCTCAACGCCGCGAGCGCCGGGATAAATCGCTCGGCGTCGTCCACAAAGACCAGCTCCGGCGTGAGCAGCGAAAAGATTGTGCGCAACTTTTTGAAATCGCGCGAAACCAGTGAATACGAAGCCGACACGGGCGCGTAAGGAATGCCGACGTGCATTGCCGCGAGAGCCAGCAGCGCATGCTCAATCGAATTTTCCGACAGGATGACGACCGGGCGTTCGGAAGAAAGGTCGCGCTGCAACAACGCCGTTCCCAGCCCGCGCACCCGCCGCATCACTTGCGCAAAGCTCAGCCTGCGCCAGCCCTCGCCGTCGCGCTGCGCCAGAAACACTGCGTCGGGACGTGCCTGCGCCCAGTGTTCCAGGTGATCGCCGGTGCGGCGCGGGTAATCGCCGAGCGGTTCAGGCGAGCGCAGCACGAGCGTGCCGTCGGCGCGCCGCTCACAATCAACTTTTGCCGGAAGGAAGTTGACGGGAACGAATTCATTTGATTTCTCTGCTGGCATCTGGTGTATAGCGCCGCACGCGCCCATCTGCTCGCACAGGTGAAATTCTCTTCTTCGCCCTCACTCCATATGTTTACCTGGGCGGCGCCGGGGTTGGCGTCGGCGGCGCGGTCTCCGGTTTCACAGCGCCGCGATGACAGGTGTAGCAACTGATCGAAGGCTTTTCGCTTTTCAGATTCCTGATCTCCTTGAGCGATTCATTGTTGATCCTGGAAGTCATCGTCACCATATCGCGCGCGATTTGTTTGGCAGGCGCATCATCCTTTTCCCATGCGCCCGGCGTGTGGCAATGGTTGCATTTGACGCCCAGTGCCCTGGTCCAGCCGTTCATCACACCGGCCAGACGCCCGGCAGGCAGGTTCTTCAGAGTCTGGATGTTCTTGAAAACTTCTGCAGCAGGTTTGTCATCGCGTCCGCCCGTGTCGAACGGGTTGCTGCCTTGCGCGCCGGCATCGCGCTGGCTCATCAGTCCGAAAACAGCCAGCGTGGCGGCAAAGACAAGAGCAAAAACAGATCGAAAGGTTTTGTTAGGCATGCCTTTTCTCCTGATTGAATATGATTCGTCTCTGTTCAAAAGGACAGCTTGCTCAGACCGGCTTTGAGTGGCCGCCGCGTCCCGCGCCAGACGAATTCTCCTTCCACACCTTGTGGCAAACTGACTTCCGCATTCAGCTTTCCACCGACGAGTTTCAAACTCACCGCTATTTCCCCTTTGGGATGCGGGATCGAGCCGGAGGCTTGCGTCAGTTTGCCGAGATGCGGACGAATAGAGACGCGGTTGAATCCCGGCGCTGCCGAGTCAATGCCGAGTACGGTGCGGAAGAGTTCAAAGTTCGGACTCGCGCTCCAGGCGTGGCAATCGGAGCGCGACGGCTCAGGCGTCTCGGCCCACGTCGTCAGGCCGAGCGCGAGCATCTTGTCCCATTCGCCGAGCAGGTCAAGGTAACGGTCGCCTTCCCCCACCTGGTTCACCGCCGAATGCAGGTAGTGGCGGAAATAGTATGTGCATTGGGTCAGCGACGAATCGCTCAGCAGACGATTGACGAGCGCGCGTGCCTCATTGCCCTCGATAGCGCGGGCGAGAACCGCGAGCGAGTTGGCCTGCTGCGAGAATACTGTTTTGGCGGGCGTATCGGCGAAAAGTTGTCGCGTCGAGTCCCAGTAAAGCTGTCGGATGGTCGCGCGCAACCTGGCGGCTTCTTCGCGGAATTCAGCCGCCTGTCGCTTCGATCCCAGGGACTCCTCAAGGTCAGCCGCCCAGTCCAGCGCGAGCAGGTGCTGAAGGTCAATCACGGCAGAAGAGCCGTCGTTCACCATCGGCGGCACGCCCATCGTCTGTTGCCACGCCCAGTCCACATAGTTCCACCAGGGCAACTGCCTGAGCGACCCGTTCGGGGCCTGGTATTTCGCAAAAAAGCTGAGGACGGCGCGCACACCGGGCAGCATCTCGCGCACGAACGCGGCGTCGTCCTGATACCACCAGTAATCGTGAACCATCCCAATCCACCAGAGAGAAAACGGCGGGATGTATTGTTGCTGTCGCGTCGGGGCGCGGCTCATCGTCGCGCCTTCGGCGGTGCGCGAATCGTTGATCTGGGCAATCGCGTTCTTCATCAGCCGCGCGTCGCCTGCGTTGTAATACGAAACGAGCCCCTGAATGCGCGTGTCACCCACGTACTGCAACTGCTCGTAGTACGGGCAGTCCATGTAAGTCTCATGCGCGCACAGCCGCGCCGTGCGCCATCCGACTTCAAGGATTTTGTTGAGCCGCCCGGAACCCGCCTCGAATTTCGCTTTCAGCTCGAAAGGGTAGCCGGTATAGACGCCATGCAAATCTTCGATTGTCAGCGGCTCCTCTTTTGTCACAATTTTCAAATCAATGTAGCGGTAAGTGCGCCACCAGAGCGGCCGGAACAGACGGCGGTTGGCGCCGTCGCTCGTGAAAATGTCGTAGCAGCCAATAAACTCCTTGCCCTCGACTTCGTTACGGTTCCCCTTGCCACCCGCCCCGGGAGCGAAGAGCGATTCCGCGTAGCCGAGTTCGATGATTGCGCCCTTGCCGCCGCTCACGATCAACTCAGGGAAAGCAGTTGTCAGATGCGACTGGTCGAGCAGCAAGCGTGCCGTCGTATTCGCAGGGATACTGAGAGCGGCTGGCTGTTGTGGGAAACCAGCGGGTATGCTCACGCCGCGCGCCTGCCGCACCACGGCAAGCCGCTGCGGCTTCTCTTCCATCAGCGGAATGTTGCGCGGCACGAGCAGCCAGCGATTGGGTGCGTCGCGCGAATCGCGCGGAGCGCCCCGCCAGCGGCCATCCGTCTGCGCCGCTGCCCAACCTGAATCATCGAATTCCGGCTGTTGCCAGCCCCACGGATAACTCGCCCCGTCCACCTTGTCCCCTGGCCCCGCGACAAAATAGCCGCGCATCTGTGCGTGCGTGTAATGCAGCGGCTGATAGGCCGTATTGCGTATGCATCGCCATTGGGTGTTCGTATCAACAATGCGCTCAGCTTCGGTGTCGCCCTGCAACAGGAAGGCAGTACGATCCGTAACCTGCACTTCCGGCGCGTATTGACCGAAGTTCCACACCACCGCCGCGATGACGTTCTTTCCGGCTTTCAGGTGCGGCGCAATATCAATTGTCTCAAACCGCCAGTGGTTCAAGTCTCCGCGCGCCGGCCCCCACACAATACGCTCGCCGTTCACAAAAAGCTGATAGCGGTTGTCGCCGGTGACGTGAATGACGAACGATGACGGCCTGGACTGAAGCTCGAAGGTGCGGCGGAAGTGATACACGCCGTAATCGAACGGCGATACGTTCGGCACGGTGATCCAACGCGCGCTCCAGGTTTTTGTGAGCAGCTCGGGGTTGATGCGTGGAGTTTCGTCGTTACCTGCGAAGGGGCTTGTCTCTCCGACTGCCCCGACCAATAGCCACGCGAAAAGAATCGCCGGACGTAACAGGTGTAAGCGGTTCATCTCTTACTCCTTGGTTCCAATCAATGCGATCCTCCTTTCCGGTTGACTATGCAAGCTGCTGCCACAGCAACCGCTCTTCCCGACAGGGGTCGTTGACGACCCTGCACTCCGCATCCAGAAACATGGTCGCACGCGTCTCCAATGTGTAGGCGGGCCAGTTCGGGATTTCGTCGTGCGTGGGGTTGCTCGTGCGCGCGAAAGCGGCCCAGGCACGGCTCATATTGCGCGCCGCCCTGAACCGCTCCCGGCGCTGGCTGCGGACGCTCTCCGGGTGGTTGAACTTGAAAGCAATCTCCAACGCGTGCGCGGCTTTGGTCGGATAGGTGACGCCTTGCGCTGCGGGCGTCTCCGATTCGAAGGTGAACAGGTACATAAACACCGGAGCGCCCCTCTGTGCCACCTTGCGCTCGGCCAATGTGATGGCGTTGTTCCACATCATGCGGGCGGTCGTAATCGCCACATAGAGGTCAGTGGGCGAAGCGCCGGGACGGCTCTTGCGGTACCCCTCAATCACACGAGCGGTATTGTCTCGCAGACTTGGCTCAAGCGCTTTTTGCAAACCCGCATCGTCCAACGAGAAGAGATGGGGCATTCCCCGCATGAAGAAAACCGCCTCGTCTTTATTGGTCCCGACCAGGATGGGAATGTTCACGGCGGAGGGCGGTGCCACCGGGTCAAACGGATGAGCCGGAATGAAATGGCCATCCACCGCCGGGCTGAACGCGAAACTCGCGCCGGACATCGGTCGAATCGCCCCTGTGCCGCCCGGACGTGGATTCGCGCCCGGTGCGGGCATTTGCACCGCCAGCAGTTGTTCGGCAGGCACTTTGAGCAGTTCGCGGGCGCGGCTCTTGTCCAATCCCAATCGGCTGAGCGTGGCCAGCGTGACCTCCGCCGCGGCCTCCTTCGTCCGCAGCCGCAGCGTCGCGCCGCTCTCGATGCTGGCCTTGTGGAAATTGCCTTTAGCCGCGGGCAGGCCGACCAGTGTGCTGGTCTTTGCGCCGCCGCCCGATTCGCCCCAGATCATAATGTTGTTCGGGTCACCGCCGAATGCCTCTGCATTTTCGCGTACCCAGGCCAGCGCCGCCGCAATGTCCAGCATCCCCGCCGCGCCCGAAGCCGCATACTCTTCACCAAGCAAGTCGCCGAGATAAATATAGCCGAACAGATTCAGCCTGTGATTGTGCGTGACCACGACCACGTCATAGCTCCTCGCCAGCGAGGCGCCGTCGTGCGAAATGTTTTGCGGGTACGGATCAGCACCGCCGTTGCCGCTGGCGAACCCGCCCCCGTGCGAATAGAACATAATCGGGCGGCGCTTGCCGTCGCGCAGCCCCGGCGTCCAGACGTTGAGAAACAGGCAGTCTTCACTTGACGCGGCGGGCTTCCAGTCCCTGGGCCACGCCGGGTCTGGATTCTGCATCGCTTGCGGCCCGTAACTCAACGCATCTCTCACCCCACCCCACGCTTTTAATTTAGGCGGAGCCTTGAAGCGATTCTCGCCCGCAGGCGAGCCAGCGTAGGGCACGCCTTTGAAGATATTGAGTCCGTCCTGCAGAGCGCCGCGCAACTGACCATGCGTGGTTTTGGTGATGACAGTCTTTTCAGGTTTCGTCTGTGCCCGGAGCGTCGGGGCCACCAACAGGCCACCCAGCGCTGACATCCCGTACAGAAATGCCCTGCGGTCGAGTTCGCCGGTCAGCTTTGAACTGGTGCGATGCATACACGTATTCCTTTCGTTATTTCGCCTGGCCTTGTGATACGGAATCAGATTGTAAGCGGGGTTGCTTCCCTTTTCATTCATTCTTGCGGAGGCTTTGAGTCCAGCGACTGTTTAGTCACCGCCTGTCGCTTCAGGAAGTCAATGTTTGCCCGGATCTTCAATTCGCGCAGCCGCTGAAGCTCCGCCAACGCCTTTTGCTGTTCCGCCGCATTGCCGAGCGCCCGCTGCGCCTGGGCGAGATGAAACCAGGCCACCTCGTTCGCCGCGTTGAGCGCAATCGCCTTGCCGAGCGGCGCGAGTGACTGTTCGGCCTTGCCTAAACTCACCAGCGTGCGCCCAAGCGCGACCAGCGCCTCTTCAAAGTCCGGGTAATGCCTGACGGCCTGTGAAAACAGTTCCAGCGCGCGGTCCAGGCGCGCCGACTTGCGATGGATTTCGCCCGCTTCATAGGCCGCGTCGGCGTTGGTCGGATCAAGTTGCAATTCCTGCTCGAAGGCTTTCAGGGCTTCGGCTTCGGAAGCGGCGTCGTCCGTGGAGCGCGCCCGCGCGAGCAACACGCGCCCGATGCGGTAATGAACGCCGGGACGGTTGGGCTGAAGCGACAAGACTCCCTTATATTCCTGAATTGCGGTCTCGGTGCGCCCCAGGCTTTCATTCGCTTCACCCGCGGCCAGGTGCAGCCAGAGCGAATCCGGCGCGACCTCTGCCAGCTTCACGGTCGAAAGATATGCGTAGTTCCCGAACAGACGCCCGGCGTGGTAGAGTACTTCCGGGTCTTTGGGATAAAGCCTGGTCAATTCCAGCGCGACTTCGACGGCCTTGTCGTCCTGCTGCAAGCCTGTGTAGACGCGCAGCAGTTGCAGGCCGCTCGACCGCTTCAGCGTTTGATCGGCCGTGCGCTTGAATCCCTTTTGCAGCACGGGCAGAGCCTCTTCGTACTGCCCAAGCTCCGAGAGCGACATCGCCAGCAGCACATCCAGATTCGGCAGCGTCGGTTTGAGCTTGAGCGCACGACGCAGCGGCACGACGGCTTGCTCGAATTTGCCCTGTTGATAGTAGATGATTCCGAGGCGGGCATGGACTTCAGCCGTGTTCGGGGCGAGTTCACGCATTTTTTCGTAGGCTCTGGCGGCCTCGTCGTAGCGCTGCTCGGCCAGCGCCTTTTCACCTTCCTGCGAATACCGCTGCAACAGGGCGGAACTGGCTTGTTGGGCCAAAACAGAAATAGCCGGCAGGCACAGAAGTATCATCAATCTAAGCAACATCGGTTTCCCCATTAAGGAAATTCGCCCGACGGGTCCGGAACAAACACGGCGGGCGAATTTCCTCAAGTATAAACCTGCTGCCGTCACCAGATAAACTTCGCTCCGAGTTGATTGATGCGTGCAGGTCGGGTGCTGGTGATCTGCCCGAATTGCGGGGATGTCACGTTCGTTGACACGCCGAGGAACTGCGTGTGGTTGAAGGCATTGAATGACTCCAATCGTAGCTGAAAGCGCAGTTGCTCCGTGAGCGCGAAGTTCTTGAACAGGGACAGGTCGAAGTTGTTGATGCCCGGCGCGCGCAGAATGTTGCGGCCGGAGCTGCCGAAGACGCCTGCCGCTGTTTGCGCGAAGGCGCTCTTGTTGAACCACGAGGTGATAGTGCCGGTGGCGCCGCCCTTCGGGTCGCCGACGAGGTTCGCCCGGTTAGTCCCGAAGGTGTCGAGGAGGCCGCCGACGTCAGCCGCCGTGATCGTGATCGGGAATCCCTTCTGGAACGTGGCGATGCCGTTCACCTGCCAGCCGCCAACAACTACATCTGCCGCTTTGTTGAGGCTGCCGCCGTAACGCTTGCCGCGCCCGAAGGGCAGGTCATAGATAAAACTGGCCACCAAACGATGATCAACGTCGAAGTCCGACCGCCCGCGATCACGCTTCGGGTCGTGATTGTTCAGGAAGCCCTGCCAGCCGTTGAACTGCTGCCCGCCGATGCCCGCGGCTGCGGACTTGGTGTCGAGACTCCTGGCCCAGGTGTAAACCACCGTCGCGGCCATCGTGGTTGTGCGGCGCTCGAACTTGACGTTCATCGCGTTGTAGATCGAATTGCCCGACCAGTCGCTGTCAATGAAGACAGCGAAGTTGGGAAAAGGCTTGCGGGCTGCCACCGAGTTCCGCGGATCGGTCAGCGGAATGTTGGGATTGGGTGGCAGCGCTTGCGCGATGTTGCGCCGCATCAACAGGTGCGTGCCCTTGTTGCCGATGTAGTTCACCTCAAGGGTCGTATTGCTGGCGATCTCGCGTTGCACCGACAGCGACCACTGCTGGACGTAAGGGTATCTCGGCTCCGGCGATACCATGACTGCGATGAAGCTGTTGGCGGCTGCCGTTACCGGCCCCGCGGCAAAACTGGGGAACAGAGTGTCGGTCGTCACAAGGGGAGTAGTAGTGATTGACTGCTGGATAGCGGCCCGGCTGACATACGGGTAGATGTCCGCCGAACCGTCAATCTCACGGTTTTCGGCGGAGTCGTAGAAGAGACCGTAGCCGCCGCGAATCACGGTCTTCTCGAAGGGCCGGTACGCGAAGCCGAACCGAGGGGCGAAGACATTCTTCGGTGCGTCGGCAGGGGTACGCCGCCCGGCATACTTGTAGATGCTGCCGTCGCCGATGATGCCCTTATCGACCAGAGTCTTGTCGGCCACCAGGAACCCGCCTCTGGGATTGGACAGGTCCCGCCAGCCGAAGTGGTCATTCGTTTCGTAAGGCGCGGTGCGGTAGTCATAGCGCAGCCCCATGTTCAGAGTGAGCCGAGTATTCACTTTCCAGTCATCCTGGAAGAAGGGCGCTATGTACTGAAAGTTATACTGGCGCGGATTGCCCGCCCGGCTGGGATCGCTGAAGGGAGACGGCTGAAAGGCGGTCGCGCCTGAAAAGTAGCCGAGCAGAAAATCCGCGACCGGGTTGCCGGTGAAACTGCCGTTGAAGGTGAAATCGCCGAGGAAATCCGCCGCCACGTCCCGATTCAGTTTCCAGCGGCGGTAATTGACGCCGAAGTTCAGGGTGTGAGAACCACGGTTCCAGGTCGTCGTGTTGCCGATGTCCCACATCGGCTGGTTGCTCGTGGTGTAATCATTAACCGCGCCTCCGACGCGCGCGAGCCCGCCGACGGCAAAGGCTATGCCCGGGTAGCCCCGTTGCGTGTCACTCAAGGTGTTGGTGAAGACGCCCGTCAGCTTGAGCGCGGCGATATCCGCCTGATCCGCCGTCGGACCGTTCTGGTTGGCGGTGGCCCCGATATAACCGAAGCGGAACTGGTTGAAGAGCGTCGGGCGGATGGGCAGTGAGTGCGAGACCTGCCAGTTCGTTGATTTCTGAATGAAGAAGTTATCTCCGAGCGGCGTGATGCTGCCGGTAGAGGTGTTGGTGTAGTCCGCCTTCGTGTAGCGCCCGAAGACCGTGCCCCACTTGCCCAGGTTCTGATCACCCCGGACGGTCAACTGATCCGTGTCGTTGGGCAGTGTCCGGCCCAGGACGTAGTTGCCTTGTGAGAGATTGGCATTCGGGGCCGGGAAGAACTTCGCTCGCGCCAGGTTGGCCAGGCGCGAAAAACGCGACTGCGGGATGGTGTTGTTTGCAAAAGGCTGGCCCGTCAGCGGGTCAATAATGGTGGTCGTGAACCGCCCTGCCAACTGATCGGGAGTCGGGACGTTGTTGAAGCTTTGGAATCCCCTGCGAATACGCGCCCCTTCATAGTTGACCAGCCAGAAGCTCTTGTCGCGCCCGTTGTAGAGTTTCGGGACCCAGACCGGGCCGCCGGCGACGAAGCCGAACTGATTCTGGCGCAGCTTCGATTTCCGATTTCCGGCCAGATTATTGAAGTAGTTGTTGGCGTCGAGCGCGTCGTTGCGCCCGAACCAGAACGCCGTGCCGTGCAGGTTGTTTGTCCCGGTCTTGCTGACGATGTTGATCTGATTGGCGCTGAAGCCGTACTCCGCCGAATAGGTCGTGGTTTGCTCCTTGAACTCCTGGATGGCATCCACCGATAAGATGACGGCTGGCGTGCCCAGGGCCGTATCGGTATTTGACGTCCCGTCAAGCGTGTAGTTGTTCGAGGTCGGGCGGGAGCCGTTGATGCTGATGGCGTTGCCCGCGCCCTGGCGCATCGTGCCCTGCTCGCCGGCCGTCTCGACCGCGCCCGCGCCAATAAACAACAGTTGCAGGAAGTTCCGTCCGTTCAATGGCAGATCATTGACCTGTCGTCGAGTGACGATCTGTCCGATTGAGGCGGACTCACTGTCGAGCGCTACGGCGCTCGATTGTACTTCGACGACGTCCGTCACCGTGCCGGTTTTCAGTGTGTAATCGAGACGTGCGACCTGCTCCACCTGCAACACCAGACCGGTTTGCAGGACCGGCTTGAATCCATCCTTCTGAATCGAAACCTGGTACGAACCCGGCTGCAGCGACGGGACCGTAAAGTAGCCTTCCTCATTCGAGGAAGTCTCGCGCTTGAATCCGTTGCCTTCGTTGGTAACCGTGACCCTTGCTTTCTGGATGACCGCGCCGCCTTGATCGCTGATGCGGCCTGTAATCTGCGCGGTCTGGCCAGAAGCGGTTGCGCCAAAGGCCACCAGGGTCACAACGGCGAACAAAATTCTGCTGATGCGATGGTTTGACATGATCGTCCTCCTGTGTTTCTGGATCGAATGGAGTGAACTGCGAATTACGAGGCGCCGCAGATTGCGCGAGCCTGCGGGCGTCTCGGTTTTCCTGAACCCCCGTGGTCTTACTTGTGACCGTCCTGTTCCAGCGCCAGACGGGCGTCGTCGAGTTGAGCGAGCGCTTGCAGCATCCGGCGCGCCGCCTCTTCCGGCGAGGCCGCAATTGTTTGCCCGGAATTGAACAGGCGGTAGCTCAATCGCTGAACCTGTTCGACGGCTTTGAAAAGCTGCATCACCCGCGCCTTGCGCGTCCCTTCCGCAGGTTGAGGCGAGGGGGCCGCCCCGCTCTGTGTCCTGGCGATGGAGACGAGCGCCGGCTCCAACAGCGTTCTCAGATTGCGACTTCGTGTGTTGATTTCAGCGAGGTGATTGCCGATGACTTCGCGCAGCCGCGCAGCCGCCGCCCCGCTGATTTGTTCGTCCGGGCTGTCATCGAAGCGCTCCGCCAGACGGCGCAGCGCCCAGCCATTGGCCAGCGCGGCTGAGGATTCGGCGAAAGCGCTGTTGGCCAACTGCGCGATCCGGCGGTTGATGGCCGCTGCGTCTTCCGGCGCGGCGGCACGTTCGGCGAAGTAGCGAACCAACCGGCGCTCAAACAGATTGACATTGGCGGGTGCCGAGTCGCCGTTCGCTTCGGGAGGAGGCGCGATCGTCGCCGGCAACTGCGCCGGAGCGGCCGGGGCTGTTGCCTCATCAAACGTCTGAATCCGCGCGGCGACGAACGGGATCCCTTTCAGCGCCGAAATCAGCTCACGCTTTCGTTCGGGCGTCTCGACTTGTCCGCGCACGACGATCCGCTCATTCGACTCGCGCGCGATTTCGATCTGTTCGCCGAGATCGGCCTTCAATTGGTGAAGCGCGTAGAGCGCCGCGACTTCAGCATTCTGCAATTCGGCTCTGGTCGGGAGAGGATTCGCCAACGGCGGAGTCTCTGTCGCCGGAGGGGGCGCAGCCGGAATTCGCGTCGCCGTGGGCGCGGGCGCGGGCTCCGTGAAGACAGTGAGGGCGGCCAGCGGAATCACTTCATAAGCCGTCTCACTCAGTTCATATTCGCGGATTTCATTCTCGCCCCGCACCTTCAACGACTGCGCCTGTGGACGCCAGTCGCGCCCGCCCACAACCAGCGATGCTTCCGTGATCTGCCCGACGGCAATCGCAGTGGCCGCAGAGACACGTAGCGTCAGAGTCTCGCCCGCTTCCGTTTGCGAGCGGGAAACCTCTTCACGTTTCGCCGCCAGCGACTGCCGCCACGTCTGAAACGCAGCGACCGAGAGCGGTTGCTGCGGGTTCATGCGGTTGGCTCGCAACACTTCCATCAACTCCGACGCCAGCGTCGGATCATCCGATTGGCGCACCGGCCCTTCCGTCGCTTTCCCCGCGGATTGCCGGAACCGCGAATTCGTTGTATCGCGCCAAAGCTCCCACGTCGCACCGCGCGCACCGCGCCTGATCCGCAGCTTCTGGTAGACCACCGGCTGCGCCGTCGCGCGCAGTTCCCGCGCCTGTGCCTCACTGGCTTTCTGCAGGAGTTCGCTCGCCGTGACCACCGGGACGCGATCCGACCAGGTATGAAGCGCAACGGCGACAAAAGACGCCACGAGACACGCCATCGCCCACACCAGCGGACGCGGAAGCGCCGCCAGACGCGCGGCGGGAAAAATACGTCTCCCCGAATCGTAGAGATGCGCCAGCCACGACCGGTTGCCCAGTCGCTCGCGTAAATCCTCGAGCCGCCTTCCGAACCTCTTCTCGTCCGACGGCGGCGCGGCGAGTGAACGCAGCGCTTCGTCGCGGTATTTGACGAACGCGAAGACCGCCTCCTGCACACGGTCGGCGTTCATCCGGCATGACCAGCAGGCGGTCAAATGCTCCTGCACCAGCGCGGCCTCTTTCGGCGGAAGTTCACCGTCCAGATACAGAAGCAGCCTTCCTTCCGGTAAATGGCCTTCCGCCGAATGGCCGTCGTTTTCATCCCAGCATGTCATTTCACTTCTCCGCTCAATTCTCCGGATCGATCTTCATCAACTTGCGTAACGCCCGCTGCAGGAATTCGCCCACCGTTGAGGTCGCGACACCGAGAATCTCGCCGATCTCGCGGTAACGCAGCCCCTCGGCACGCAACAACAGACACTGTAGCTCCTGCGCCGACAGCCATTCGAGCGCCGCGCCCAGCCGCGCCAGCCGCTCGCGCTCGATCGCGCGTTGTTCGGGATTGAGCGCCGGATCCGGCAGGCGCGAGCAAACTCCATCCCAGGCCGACTCATCAAGCTGCGCCAGACGCTGATGCTTCTGCCGCTCATCGAAAGCCAGATTGTGCGCGACGCGAAAGACCCAGAGGCGCACATTCTCGACCGTGCGACCACGATGCAGATGCTCGTACAGCCGCAGGAAGACCTCCTGCGTCAGATCGTCGGCGGTCGGCGCATCGCCGAGAAAGGCCATCAGGTAGTAGTAAACCGGCAACCGCAGCGCCTGAAAAATCCGCGTGACCTTTTGCTCGAGCGTCTCATTCTCCCGCATCAGAGCAGTCCCTTCCGGTTCCAGACACAGTTCACCCGTCGCGCCCTCAAGCGGATTCCGGTTGAAAAGACGAAGCGCCATTGCTGTACTCTAAACGGTTGAATTGGAGATTACGTCTGCTATGAACAAAGACTGCCGCGCAGCTTTTTTAACGACACGTCCACAAAAAAGAGTGGGTTTTTAGTTGAATAAATAACGGGTGATCCCTGAACCGCCCTGAGCAAAGCGCGGCCGGTAGTCCCGGTTTTCGGACCGCACTACTTTTTGACCCCCGGAGGGCTTTTCGTAACCCGGGGAACCACTCCTCAATCCTGTTTTCACATTTTGTCGCTCGAATAAGCCGGGAAAGACGTGCGCACTATACTCCTGCCAATCCTGACCTTCAAGCGCACTATATCCCGGGCCCGAAACGAATAATCGTCCCGCCCCTGTCCCGGAAGATTATTGGGGGGGGTGGTGTCTGAAGCTTGTTGCGCTGCTGGACAGAAAAGAGAAGCGCACTATACTGCGCTATATGAAAGCAGAGCAGAAAGAGAAGGAAGCCTTGCTTGCCCGCCTCGGCGCGCGCGTGCGCGCCTTACGTCTGGCTGACGATCTGACCGTCGGGGAATTCGCAAAACGCACGTCGCTCTCACCGCGCTTTATCAATCAACTCGAGGCCGGGACGGGCAACATCTCGGTCGCACGGCTGGCGCAGATGGCGGCGGCGTTGGGACGCACATTGCCTGAATTGCTGCCGCCGCCCGAGACCGATCACAGCCTGCGCGCCGAAGTCTGGCGTTCGCTCGCCGACTGCGATGACGGAGACCTGCACGGGTTGCGCCAATGGCTGGCTGAGAGAAACGACCGCGGCGCCCTGCCGCGTTACATTGCGTTGATCGGCATCCTTGGCGCGGGCAAATCCACCGTCGGCCCGTTGCTGGCTAAACAATTGAAGGCCGACTTCGTCGAACTCGATCACGAGATCGAAGAGGCCGCCGGAATGCCCCTCGCCGACCTCTTCGCCACGCACGGCGAAGGTTATTACCGCACGCTTGAACACGGATCGCTGGCCCGGCTCTTCGCCGCTTCGCGCGGCGGTGTGTTTGCGCCGGGCGGCTCAGTCGTCACTGACCCTGAAAGCTGGAACCTGGTCAAACAGCGCTGCTTCACCGTCTGGCTGCATGCGACGCCGGAAGAACTGATGAAGCGAACGAAGCGGAAAGGCAATCAGCGTCTGCTCAGCCGCCCGTCCGTGATGACCGATATGAAAAGCCTGTTGTCTCGCCGCGAACCACTCTATGCCGAATCGCAATTGACGATCAAAACCACGGGCAAGACGCCAGCAAAGATAGTACACGAGATTCTCAACGCCCTTGATTCCTTGCGAAGGGATCCTGGGAGGGCAAAAGGCCGCGGTACCCGCCGGCGTCTCTCCTGAGCGTCTGCCCGGAAGTCGGACGGCCGGGCAGTCATTCAGCCGCACCTGACAAGCGGCGCGAAAATATCATCCGGGAAACCGGCGGGGTCGGCGGCAGCTGGAGTCCCGGGCCGCCTGCACCCTGCCCCCCGGAGGCGCAGTGAGACAATCGTTCAGGGTCATTACGGCGGCAGCGACGCACCCGAAGCGGCGGCCGGCTCACGGCCGGCAGCCCCCTCAGGCAGACCGCGGGGGGCAAATCACCCTCCCCGGGATCAGGCCAGCTGCTTCTTCACCGGCAGTTCCCGGATTCTTTTCCCGGTCGCCGCAAAGATCGCGTTACAGATCGCCGGCGCCATCGGCGGGACGCCGGGCTCGCCGACGCCCGCCGGCGCCGCGTCACTGTTGACGATGTGGACGTTGGTCACCAGCGGCGCCTGGTTGATGCGCGCCACCGGGTAGTCGCTGAAATTCGACTGCTGAATGCGCCCGCCCGCGGCGGTGATTTCGCCCA
Source organism: Blastocatellia bacterium (assembly GCA_035652435.1). Classification (GTDB taxonomy): domain Bacteria; phylum Acidobacteriota; class Blastocatellia; order RBC074; family RBC074; genus DASRDU01. The sequence continues at coordinate 5,592 of DASRDU010000180.1, read as the reverse complement.
TCAGGGCGATGCTCGTGCCGAACACCGCCGCGCCTTCAAACTGCGCCTTCACGCGCTCCGGGTTGATGACCCGCCCGGCGTCCAGCGCGATGTCGACGCGCGGGATCCGGACCTCACCCTTGTCGCTGACTTCGACCTCGACTACGGTCGCGACGTAAGTCAGGAAGCTGCGGTGCGCCGCGATGCCCAGCGCCCGCCCGGCCCCGGGCTTCCTGCTCGCCCAGCCTGACTGCCGGGCGGCCAGCTCGATCACATGGCGCAGCCTCGCCGTGTCGAACGGGTACTTCGGGTTGTTCCGGCCGCCCTGCCTGAGCCCCTCTTTGCCGAAGTCGATGACGCGAGGCGGGCCGATCAGGTCGAGCAGGTATTCGACCCGGTCCCGCCCCGCCACCGCGGCCAGTTCGTCCGTGAACGACTGCACGCCGAACGCGTGGTAGATGTTCGCGACCGAGCGCAGCCAGCCGATGCGGACGTGGGCCCTGGCGGGGCCGTTCTCCACCCGCAGGTTCGGGATCGGGTAGGGGATGTCGGTCCAGCCCATGCTGAGCTGGAAGCCGCCGTACTGCTCGTCCGGATTATTCTGCATGGCGATCGGCGGGAAGACGCTCCGCTGCAACCACGCCGTCGGCAGACCCTTCTCATTCACGGCGGCTTTCAGGTAAAGGCCGGCGGGCGAATGGAAGTAATCGAATTGCACGTCGTCCTCGCGGCTCCAGACGATCTTCACCGGCCTGCCCACCTGTCTGGACAGGAGTGCCGCCTCGGCGACGTAATCCGGTTTCGACTTGCGCCCGAACCCGCCGCCGAGCAGGGTGACGTGGCAGGTGACGTCGTCCCTGCTGATGCCCAGGGCCTTGGCGACCGTGTCCTGCACCGCCTGCGGGTTCTGAGTGGCGGCCCACGTCACGACCTTGCCGTCCTTGAATTCGGCCACGGCGGCGGGCGGCTCCATCGGGGCATGCGCGAGCATCGGCGTGTAGTAGGACGCCTCGATGACCTTGCCGCCCCTGGCGAACTCCGCGTCCACATCGCCCAGTTCGCGCGCCACCTGGCCGGGCCTCCGGGCGGTTTCGAGCAGACTCTGCTTATAGGCTGCCGAATCGTAGGTCGCATGCTCGCTCGGATTCCATTCGACCTTGAGCCCCTGGCGCCCCTTCATCGCCGCCCAGCTGTTATCGGCGACGACCGCGACGCCGCCCAGCGCCTTGAAGCCGTAGGGGGGCTGCGCCGGCTCGATCACCACGACCTGCCGTACGCCCCTGACCTGCTTCGCGCCCGCGTCGTCATAAGTCTTGAGCGTGCTCCCCAGCACCGGCGGGCGCTCAATCGAGGCATAAACCATGCCCGGCATCCGCGCGTCGATGCCGAAGACACCTTTGCCTGTGACAAGGTCGTCGAGGTCAACGATCGGCACGTCCCTGCCGATGTAGCGGAACTCGGCGGGCGTCTTGAAGCGCACCGCGTTCTGATTCGGGGCGGTGGCCGTCGAGGCCAGCGGGACGAGTTCGCCGTAGGAGAGCCTGCGCCCGGTCCTGTCGTGGACGACGAAGTGCTGCCGGCCATGACACTCCTCCTCGGGCACGCCCCATTTTCCGGCCGCCGCGTGTTCGAGCGTGGTGCGGGCCGCAGCGCCCGCCGCCCGCATGGCGTCGTAGAAGTCGCGGACCGAACACGACCCGTCGGTGTTCTGCGAGCCGTACTTCACGTCGCCGACGGCCTGCACGACGCGGACGCGGCCCCAGTCGGCCTCCAACTCGTCGGCCACGATCATCGGCAGGCAGGTCCGGGCGCCAGTGCCCATCTCGGACCGGTGCGCGACAATCAGCACACTCCCGTCCGGCTCGATGCCCAGGTAGACGCTCGGCTGCCAGATTTTTGCATCGCCCGCGGTCGCCGCCTGTTGCGCGTGCGCGGACGAAGTCGGGGCGAGCCGCGCGGCGACGATGAAAGCCCCGGCCGAGAAGAACCGGCCGAGAAAGTTGCGCCGTGAAACACTGGTGATCTCAATCATGACTTCACCCCCGCGGCCAGCTTGATCGCCTGCCGGATGCGCTGGTAGGTCCCGCACCGGCAGATGTTGCCCCGCATCGCTTCATCAATGTCCTTGTCGGTCGGCTTCGGCCTGCTCAGGAGCAGGGCCGCCGCCTGCATGATCTGCCCCGACTGGCAGTAGCCGCACTGCGGCACGTTGCAGGCCTTCCATGCCTTCTGGAGCGGGTGTTCGCCGCCTGCCGCCAGCCCCTCGATGGTGGTAATGTTCCTGCCGGCGGCGGCGCTCATCGGCGTGAGGCAGCTGCGCGTCGCGCTGCCGTTGACGTGTACGGTGCAGGCGCCGCACAGCCCCATGCCGCAGCCGAACCTGGTGCCCGTGAGCTGCAGTTCGTCGCGTAAGAACCAGAGCAGCGGCATCTCCGGATCGCCGTCAAAGCGCCTGGTTTTCCCATTCACTGTCAGTTGGATCATCGCCTTCTCCTTCGTGACGTCAGTCCCGAAAATAAGAGAGGGAGTAAAGGTTGCCTGGGGAAGGGGAGGTCTGTCCGGGCCTGTCTGGAGGGATCGTTCGACTGCGGGCCTGAACGGGATAAATGTATCCGCCGGTGACTACCGGCGCAAGTGGTTTGTCGCACCTGTGGCAGGTACGCTGGCGGCCGTGCGAACTGCGATCAGGCAGAAGATCGTTGCAGAGCTGTGTGAGCGGTTGCAGTGATGGTGCAAGCCTGCTGAGAGCGCCTCTGCCACCGAATTTCTGACACTCCATCAGCAAGGTCGCAGTCCGGCCGCTGAAGGCCGTAACCCGGGTTGCGGGTTTCAGACTGTGCGGAAAGATTCGCACCGGACTGCGTTGTTTTCCTGAGCAGGCAAAGCCGGCTCAATGACCAGTAATTCTTCCGGCCTCCACACGGAGGAATGATGATGGCGCTGGTCTGCGCCTCATCGCCCTGCTCCGTGACCTGAGTTCTCTCCGGGAAGTTACGCTGCCTGCGGGACCGCCGGCAAAATGCTCTTCAGCCTCGGGCAGCCGGGAGTGACTGCCAAAGTCTGCGGGAAGAACCGGGTCGGGAGATTTGTCGTCCGTACTCGTCACGTTCACGGCTCCCCGCTCACTGCCGCGAATTCCGGCCACGTTCCGCCTTACGCTCACACCGGCTCAGGAATTCCGCGATGTGCTGTTCGCTGTATCTGACCTTACGGCCGATGCGGAAGTACAGCAGCCTGCCGTCACGGCGCAGCCGCCACGCGGTCACGCGCGAGATGCCCAGCCGTTCGGCCAGTTCAATTTCGCTCAGGGTAATCAGCACCTGCTCCTTATTGCTTTCCATAAAACTTACCTGCCCAAAGAATTTCGTTGCCTCGCTCCGGGACTCTGTTGAACCGACCCTTTCACCATTCGGTTTCAGAGTTACGGGGCCGTTCTGATTCGCAGCAATCCTGCGTAAAGGAGGACGGCGGAGCGAGGAAGTTATCTGAAGAGTGTGCAAATAAAAGCTCTTTGAAACCAGACAGATGACCTGAGATTCAGCGTCGGGATCGCAATCACCGCGCGGTGATTGCAGAGTAGGAGCATGGCTACCAACCAGACTCCGACTGATCCCGACGCGCTCCTGAGCTTAGTCGAACGGGTCAAGGAAAACTACCAGGCGCCACCACCAGAGCCGCCCAGGCGTGGCAGGAGGCGTGACTTCCCGGCGCTCTCCTTCTTGCTGCTGGCCGCGGCTTTGCCCAAAAAGTGAGACGCAGGCACAGTATGCAGGGCCACAGTGCCTGCGGCATTCAATCTTTTGTGGCCACTCATGACTTTTTGGGCAAAGCCCTGGCCATCCACGACCTGTGTTACGACCGAGGTATTCCGGTGTGGTGCGGCGGCATGCTCGAATCAGGCATTGGCCGGGCGCACAATCTCGCGCTGGCCAGCCTGCCGGGTTTCACGCTGCCCGGCGACATCTCGGCCAGCTCCCGTTATTTCGCGCGCGACGTGATCATTCCGGAGGTGAAGGTGGCCGCCGATGGCACGGCGGAGGTGCCGGGTGGCGCGGGGCTTGGGTTCGAAGTTGATCTCGACTATATTGAGAGTTGTACGGAGAAGGTCGAGCAGATCGAACGAAAAAGCTGATCGGAGGTGCAGGGATGAGCAACTCTGCCTCGCGCAGGAAGGCACGCAATGATTTCAGTCGGAATGGTATCAAGGCTCCCCCGACGGCCATTGAAACCCGTTTCGCCGAAACGCAGTCCCGGCTGGGGCCGCACCGCCAGCAGTTGATCCGCGCCATCCTCGACCACTGCGAAGAGACCTGCTTCCTGTCCTCACGCGAATTAGCCAAACGCTACAAGGTTGACGCCGCCACCGTGGTGCGGACCGCCCAGGCGATGGGTTATAAAGGTTTTGCCGATTTTAGCGTGGACCTGAGGCAGCATTTCGTGACGCGGATCACGCCCTACACGGTCCTCAAGGCCGCGACCCAGGAGAAGCGCAGCGTCGCCGACCACATTGATCACAGCCTCGATAAGGCCCTCGAAAACCTCAACGCGCTCAGATCCGACCTGGATCGAAATCGAATCATCGAACTGGCCAGGCTCATTCACCGCTCCCGGCGCATTCTGATTGTCAGCGTAGACTTCGCCGCTTCGCTGGCCTATTACTTCGCCTACGGGCTGGCGGCGCTGGGATTTGACGCCGAAGCGCCGACCGGGAGCGAGGGGAATCTGCAACACAAGGTCAGGGTATTGACCGGCAAGGATCTGCTGATTGCCATCAGCTTTGGCCAGTGCCTGCGGGTCACCGTCGAAGCCGTGCAACGGGCCAGCGAGCAGGGGGTAGCCACCTTCGGGATCACCGACAGTGAAACGACGCCGATCACGCGTTACTGCGACGGTCATCTGGTTGCACCCGTAGTCAGCCCCTCGTTTCTCAATTCGTATGTGGCTCCGATGGCGTTGATCAATATGATTGAGGTGGCCTGCGCTCACCTCAACCCCAAACGCTCACTCACTCAGCTCAAGCCAACAGATAAGGAATACCTCTCCGGGCCGCGCTGGTACCGGGAGCCTAAAGGTTCGAATTGAAATACGGAGCCAGCCTGATTATCAAGACTATCTCGAATTGCGGATGTTCGTAACTTGCTGTGGCACCACTGCCCTGATCGACGTGCGGCTGGCGCGGGGTTTCGTGTGCGCTGCGGGAAACGATGCGCCCTGACGGGGCGGAACTGACTTCTCCAGACATCGGGATTTCGCTTCCCATGTGTCCTGATTCAGTCAGTCGGCATCGCTGATCCACGTTCCCGCAACAAGCCGGTCAGGCGATGAAGTTTGAGGTCAACAATCGTGCCGTGGTTCTGTACCCTGCATCAGTCCGGAGGTGCAGGCCGGATGCAGCTAAAGTGACGACTCCTCCGCGAACAACAGGCCCTCAAGCTTTTCTGTGGCGGCCTGCTGCATCGAGGGGAGGACATGTGAACCTGATGTGCAACTCTTATGACCGATGATCCATTGATGGGGCTTCTGTAAAATGATTGATGACCAAATCAAACCCTTACAGGAGGCGGCCATCAATGGATCGAGACACTTTTATCATTTTCGTTTACTGCCTGGTAG
>DASRDU010000179.1:0-45325 GCA_035652435.1 Blastocatellia bacterium | reverse complement strand
CCGCGAACAAAGCCTTGTCCCGGTCACCCGGTTGACCCGGGGGGCGCTACGCGAAGCCTTGGAAAAGATCGCAAAGCTACTGACTCAACCTATAGACCAGCCTGTTACCTGAGGATAGACTCCATATGGGACAGGGCTGAGTATGTGTGATCAGATATGTTAGCCTCCACGGAGTACTGAGCCACCTCATCTGTTGGATTGAAAATAGCAATGTAATAAGTGCCGGTTTGCAAACTACCTACGAAACTACCCCCGATACCCCCGCCAAACTTCAATTGCGTAAAACCATTGAAGTAGTTGTCTACAATGTCAGCTACTGGCTTCCCGTTCTCGAAAGTGACTGGCTTTCCATAACGGATACACAGTCTCAAGACCCTCTCTCGTGGGAATTGAGCGAAGAAGAGGACCTCCAGCTGCCTAGCTTCAGGTGGAACAAAGACAGAGTATTGAATATTTCCGATGCCCTTGGTTGGAAGCAGGCCAAATTGTGGCAAGTCAGGTGTGAGCGGAATGGTAACAGCATCAAACTGGCCATCGGCAACAGTGGCAGGCGCCAGCGGTCGGGCTTTGGTGTGGGCTGCTGGCGATAAGGGAACCGGCAGGAGAAACAGGCAAAGAAACAGGAAGCGAACCACTGCCGGCGGATTGAAGCGGTGAATGAGATTTTGCAGGGAGAGGCGCATGACGGGACTCCTCCAAGTGGGTCGAAATGAATGATTGAAGCCGGGGACTGAAGGTTTGTGGCCGGGATGATAATGCGAAAGCGGTCAAAAACTACGCTTCTCTGCATCAGCAACCCCGCACAATCTGTCCTAACTTTTTTCCAGCGAGATCTGTATGGCGGAAGCGTTACCGATGGCTTTCCCCTCGTCACTCATCAGGGTGACCTGCGTGATCCCCTTGCCCTTGCCGAAGGTGAGCCAGGCTTGCAGCTTGTCGCGGCGCTGGTCGTCAGGTAACTGATGCCACTTTTCGGAGACGATGCAGACGAGCAGCTGTTTGTGCAGGCGGGCGGCTTTCAGCAGCCCGCCGTCGGGGAGCTGGCTCAAATCCATGGCCTGAACGTTGGAGTCAACTCCGGCGACCGCACCCTGATTCCGGGTGAAGCGCGGCATGACGGTGAGGGCAACTGCCAGCAGAATCGAGGCGGCAATCAACCACTTGAATCTGCCGACCTTTTGCAGCGGGGTGAGTGCCACCGGCGCCGCTTTGGCCGTCCCGAGTGATTGTGTCGCCCCCCGGCGCTGCTCTCTCGCGGCGCGCTGCCGCCTTTCCCCGGCGCGGGCGAGTTCGAGCGCGTAGCGTTGCTCGATCCCCGACTGCAAAGTCGTTTCCGCGTTGGCCAGGTGACTGGAAACTTCCAGCATGATCCGGGCGATGGTGTGCTGACCGGATTGCTTCGCCCGGTTGATCGCCTGCTGGAGGCCGAAGCCGAATTCCCGGATTTCATCCAGCAGTCCGATCAGTCTCGTCTGCATCTCCCCGGCGGGATCCTCATCGGATTCAGGCTCCTGATGCAGGAGGTGGTCTGAGTTGATGATCAGTCGCAGCGCCTGGCGGCGGACCGCGGCGGATTCGGACGCGTCGCCTGTTTCTTCACTCACCACGGCGCTCAGGAACAGCCTTAAATCGAGACTCTGAATTTCGGGCGATGATTGCCGGAACATCGCCACGATCACCCGGTTCTCGTCCTTTCTCTCCAACTCATCAGGCGTCTCCACCAGACCCGGCAGGGCCGCGGGAGCGGCCTGATGATTTGCGCCGTCCGGCTGCCGGACGGCTTCATCCGTTATGGTCAGGTCCGAAAATCCGGGCGGAGCCCCGACCGGAGTTGCGGCCCCGGCGTGTTCAATCGCAGGCGCGTCAGCCAGTCCGAGCAGGCCGATCAGATGTTGAGTCCGCCTGCGGTCGGGCGCGTCCGGGGGCTCGTCCGCCTGCCGGAATGCGTCGAGCAGGCTCCGAAGGTGGTCGGAGACATCGGTTGACGTGTCGCAGAAAGTGTAGGCGATATCGCGGAAGGCGTCCGGGGCGGCGTGGAGCTGTTCGCCCGCCGCCTCGATCAGCGCGACGAACTGGTTGACGCAGGTCAGGTTGCATTCGACGACTGCGGCGGTGACTTCGGGCGTGAAGAACGTTTTGCCGAGGCTCCCCTTGAAATTGCGAATCCGGTCGAACAGTCCGTCGCTGACCAGCTCATCGAGCCGCTCGAACCGGTTGACGGCGACGGTGAAATGGGCGAACTGCGCCAGCGCGATTTCAGCCACCACCTGATCCGGCACAATCGCTTCGCCCTCCTCCCAGACGGCGAACATCCGTTCGAGGTAAGTCACGAGCTGGTCGCGTCCGAAGCGCAGCTTCCGGCGGTGATCTTCAGTCGTCAGGGTGAAGAGCCGCGTGACGAGGAGGTCATATTTGCCCTGTGCCTGGCCGATGTATGAGAGGCTGCGGTAAAAGCGCAGGAGCGCCGCGAGTGCCCGGGCGTCCGGCGACTCGTCGGCGCATGCGAGGAAGCGGCGCAGGCTGTGCGCGCTCATCCGCACGTCGCGTTCGGAAATGCTCAGTCGCCACCGGCAGATTTCGGCGGAGAGTCGTTCGCGGGCTTCGGCGACTCGCGCGAGGTCGGATTCCCTGATCGCCTGATTGAGCAGTTCCCAAGCCTCCGTCATCCCGGAAGTCTCGTACAGTTCCGGCGCCGATTCGGCGGGGGTCTGTTCGATGCTCGCCAGCAGGCGTTCGGTCAGTTGCAATGACCTGATCTCTTCCGTGCGACCGGTCAGCCACACGGTCGCCTCATTGATGGCCTGTCTGGTGACTTCTGCTGTCTGTGGTGACATCGTCATATTGCTGCTGTCCGGGCGATTCCCGGGGCGTGATGAGAGGGCGGTGGCTTTTCCGGAGAGCAACCGGGACGGTCAGAATCTGAAAAGGCCGGCGGGGAAACGTGTCCGCCTGCGGCCGTCAGGGGTAGGTCTGAGTGATGCCCCCGCCCTGATCCCCGATGAACTGGACCAGCGTGCCGTCAGCCTGGACTTCGGTGGCGCTCACCGTGAAGGTGGTTGCCAGTTCGGCATCGGTCGGCGCGGACGGGATCATCTGGAATGTGTAATTGGTCTTGCGGAGCGTGGCCCCGATCTGTTCGCCGAGCTGGGTGCTGCAAAATGTGTTGAGTTCATCCAGCCGCGCGAAGCGCCTCTTCTCGAGATGATACCCATGCTCGCCTTGGATGATCTGGCGCAGATTGGCTAACGCCCCTGATCTCCGGGCATCGGCCCTGGCTTTCACCAGCATCGGGATTGAGATGGCCGAGAGGATACCGATACAGAGCAACACCGTCATCACTTCAATTAGTGAGAATCCGCGCTGCCGACTGCCGTGAGAGCAGGAGGCATGACGAACAGCGGATCGTTCAGTTTCGGTTTGAGCCAGATTCATCAGGCCACCTCCAGGGCGCGCAATCTTCCCCACTTTATTTACCTGCCTGGCGGTTGAAGAAAGTAAGTTGATGGCGCAGGCATCAAGTGACTGCCGTTCGTTGCCTGCGGGCCAAAGACTTTCAGCCGGGAACTGAAAAGGCAGGTCTCGTGCCAGATGGCGGGTCAGGGGAGAATGGTGAAAAAGCTGCTGGAATAAGCAAATAATTGATGCGGCGGGGGAGGAAAATTAGAAGGGTGACAATTGTCGGAACCGGAATTTGTCAGTCGGCAGGCCTTGGGTCAGCGCCCCGGCGGCGCGACTTTCGGCTCTTCTTCCGCCGGATCTTCGTGAAAGACGACCGGGTCCTGACAGCATTCGCAGGGCCCGGGCTTGTGCGTCCTGATGTTGCAGACCTCGCAGAAGTAGTACAGATCATACAGGCCGCCCGCGCGCGCCGATTGCAGTTTGATGACTTCAATGAATGAGGCGTCGGGCAGGAGCCGCGCGGTCACCTGAAGGTCGCGTTCGCGGAAGCGCCGGTCGTCATAAATCGCCGCCGCCTGATCGGTGGGGAGGAATGGATAAAGTTTCTGGTCGGCAGTCTTGAGGGCGTAAACGTGGCCCCGCGTCTCGCACTCGGGCTGGACGCCGTACCGCCGCCCGAGTTCTTCAGTCAGGCAGACGACGCGCCCGCGCAGCACGACGGGTTGCGGCTGATCTTTCCGGCCCGCGGACGAATCACGGCTCTCCCCCCCGGCAGACGCGACGAGTGGCATCGCGCTGGTGAGCAGCAGGCCTTCGACAAATTGTCGTCGTGCGCGTTTCATGCAGATCTCTGACGCTAGAATCTACCGGATGCCCGCGGGGAATTCAAACCACTTTTTCGTCGCCGCGCCGGCGCAACTCATCGAGCGCCTGTTGCAGCCTCTCCTGTGCCCCCTCAATTTCGTCAGTGTCGGCGACGTGAAAGGGCTCGCCGATGATGACGACCGCGCGGGCGAAAGGTTTGGGAATCTCGAGGCGGTCCCAGCTCCGCAGCCGCCACGAGCGGTCGAGCGAGATCGAGAAGGGCAGAACCTGCGCGCCGGTTTTGGCCGCGAGCAGCAGCGCGCCGGGTTTGACTTCGTAAAGCGGCCCGCGCGGGCCGTCAATCGAGAAGGCGGCGCTGCGGCCGGCCCTGACGGCGCGGATCATCTGGATCAGCGCGGCCCTGCCGCCGCGCGTCGAACTGCCGCGGGCCGCGCCATAACCGAAGCGCTGGATGAAGCGGGCGATGTATTCGGAATCGAAGCTGCGGCTCGACATCACGACGATCCGGCGGTGCCGCCAGAAGTAAGTCGCCACCGGGATGCGGTTGTGCCAGAAGCAGAAGATCTGCGGCGCGGTCTCGCTCAGGTATTCGCGCCCGCTCACTTCAAACCGCAGCGTCGCGCCGATCACGCGGATCAGCCAGTAGAGCAGCAGTCCGGCGGCGCGAATGACGAGGCGCTCGGTGAAGGTGTACTGCGACAGGTCGGCGAAGGAGTCGAGCCGGTCGGTGAGTTCTTCGCTTCGTTCCGTGCTGGTCCGGGTTGCCTGGGAAGTCGCCATGCCGGGGACAGTTTAGCAAAACCTGCTGAATCGAGGCAGGCGACATCGGGACCGCAACAAACAGACAGGATTGACAGGATGAACAAGATGAGCCAATGCAGGCTCTTTCTTCAACTCTGATCCTGTCAATCCTGTCTATATGTTTTCCGGTGTCGTTTAGCGATTGTGGCTCTCCCACCGCTCAATCGCATGCCTCATCAGCCTTTCGCGGGTGGCGTTGGGGTGGCGTTTGCGTTCGGCCTCGATCAGCCGCTCGACCTGCACGGGATCGCCCAGCGATTTCCGCAGCAGTTTGTTGTACGAGTCGTCAGCCCCCGCGGCCCCCTGTTTCGGGCGGAGGAAGGCAATGGCCGCCACCAAGGCCGCCAGCAGGATCAGCAGGATCAGAGTCAGAAAGATAATTGTCCCCATCGCGAATTATTCCCCGTCTCGTGCGGCATTCACATGCTCAGCACCTGCGCGCCGGTGTCGCCGGCCTCGATGACGTAGTCGTTCCTGCGCATGTTCTTGTTTTTGTACATCCGGCGGTCGGCGATGCGCAACAGCCTTTCGAGCGTCGTGCCTTCGGCCGGGTAACGCGCCGCGCCGATGCTGATGCCGACGTCCACACTGTCCCGGTCGCGCACGGGCAGCGAGAATGATTCGACGGCGTTGACGATGCGCCCGGTCAGCTCCTCCAGCGCGTCTTCAGTGATGCCGGGCAGGATGGCGACGAATTCGTCACCGGCGTAGCGCCCCAGAAAATCGTAGCTGCGCATTTCGCCCGCGATCACGCGGCTGATGCTCGTCAGCAGTTCGTCGCCAGTGTGATGGCCGTAAGTGTCGTTGACGGCCTTGAAGCGGTCAAGGTCCATCATCATCACGCAGCACTGGCTGCTCTCGCGGTTCGCGCGGTTGGCCTCCTTCTTGAACTGGAGGTAGAGCGCCCGCGAATTCGGCAGTCTGGTCAGCGGGTCGGTCAGCGCATGCTCCTGCGTCGTCGCGTGGTGCAGCGCGTTGTAAAACGAGTCGGCGGCGATCCCGGAGATCGTTTCGAGCAGCCGGATGTGGTCGGCCGTGTGGCGCTCGATGGTCGAGGAGTAAAGCGTGATCACGCCGAGCATCACCTCATCCTTGACGAGCGGGATCGCCGTCATCGTGCGGTAACTGCCGACATTGAGGTTCAGCACGCAGAGGTCGAGCGCCGGGTCGGCGTTGCAGAACATTTCGCGGTTGGCCAGCACCCAGCCGGTCACGCCCTCGCCGGGGTAGACCTGCCGGCCGAGGAAATCCTCCGCGTGTTCGCCCGCGGCGCGCTCGACCGTGGCCACGTTCTCTTCCTCGTCGATCAGGAAGATCGCGCAGGTGTCGAACGGCACGATGTGGCGGAGCTTGTTGACGAAGATCGCCATGATGTCTTCGAGGTTGAGGGAACTGCCGAACGTCCGCGCGATCTCGTAGAGCGAATAAATCTCGCTGTGCGCCGATTTGATCTGGCTGAGGTAGCAGGTCTCAACGGCGAATTGCGTGCCGGCCGGTTCGGCATCTGACACTGCGTCCTCGTCATTCGCCGCCCGCTCGGAAGCGTAGATCGCCTCGGCGTCGCCGACGCCCATCTCCCGGGCGATCTCGAGTTCCATCGTCGGCAGCAGTTCCAGAAACGCGTCCACCACCTGCGGGTCATAATGCCCGCCACGGCGGCTCACGAGCAGCTCGCAGGCCTGCTCGCGCGGCATCCCGCGGTGATAAGGCCGGTCTTCGCGAACCGCGTCGAAACAGTCCACGACGCTCAGGATGCGCGCCGTCATCGGGATCTGCTCGCCCTGCAATCCTTCAGGGTAGCCTTTGCCGTCCCAGCGTTCGTGGTGGTAGCGCACGACCGGCGCGACCGGGTAAGGGAACCCGACGCGCTCCAGAATCTGCGCGCCGACGACCGTGTGGACCTTCATCTTCTCGAATTCCGCCGTCGTCAGCCGGCCCGGCTTGTTCAGAATGTAGTCCGGCACGGCGAGTTTGCCGATGTCGTGCAGCAGCGCCCCGGCGCGCAGCGCCTCGATCTCGGCGCCCGACAGGCCGAAGACGCGGCCCAGCGTGGTCGCGTAAATCTGGACGCGGCGGACGTGTTCGTGCGTCGTCTGATCCTTGGCGTCAATTGCGGTCGCGAGCGCCTCGGCCGTCGCCAGATGCAGCCGCGTCATCTCGGCCATGTGTTCTGCCGTCGCCTCGACCTTGTCAAAGTAGATGCGGCACGTGGCAAAGCCCGCGGCCATAATCGGCGCCATGGCGAGAATGTAAACCGGCCCGTAGCTGCGCACGAGAAAGCAGGCGAGGATCGCCGCAAAGCCCCCGCCGAAGACGTGCAGCGACGACCACAGGTGATGGTGAACCCACAGTTCACTCACCGACTCATCGCGCCGCCAGGCGTGAAAGGCCGCCGTCAGAATCGAGGTGATGAGGAACCAGGCCACGACCATCACGGCGGCACAGGCCAGCACCCATTCCATCCCCGACAGCATGCCCTGATACTGATAAAGATTGCTGACCGGCGGCAGGTCGTGGAGATTGAGCAGGCGGTAAAAAGGCGAGAAGGCCAGCACCGTCGCCAGCGCCTGCAAGCCGCCGCTGAAAAAACTTTCCTCGAGCGAGTGCTTTGTGCGGCGGGCGGCGGCGAACCCGGCCACGCCGGCCAGCAGCGTGGCCGGCTGGTAGCCGAAGAAAAAAACGGTCAGAAAGATGAAGGCGTCGGCCGGAGAGATCGTGCCGACGGCGCGGGGCATGGCGAACGCCAGGCGCGTGCTGAGGAGCGTGACCAGAGCCAGGGTGATGAGCTGCCAGAGCTGGATCCGGCCCAGACCCGGCAGCGCGGCGGCGCCGGAAATCATTCCGGCCAGCCCGGCGGTCACAACTATAAGCCACAGCCTGCGACTGCGGGGATCAAGTGATGAGGGAGCGAGGATTTTCATTATATTTGTTCATCATCAGGCTGGCTGTCATTCGGCTGATCTCAATCGTCTTCACCCTCCGGGGCCGGGGGCAGAATTTGCCTGCCAGCTTTCTAATGTGCCGGAGTGTAGGGCGGGCCTGTGCGCGCCCTCTTTCAAAATTATGATGAAACTGACGAGAAGCGGGCGCCCCATTGCCTGACAGCCGGCATTTGCATACCATCACCCCGCATGCTTCCACTGGTGATTGCCCATCGCGGCGCTTCAGCCGCCGAGCCTGAAAACACGCTACGCGCCTTCGATCTGGCGATCCGTCAGGGCGCGCAGATGATCGAACTCGACCTGCAGGTGACGCGCGACCGGCACGTCATCGTGCTGCACGACGACGATCTGGATCGTACGACTGACCGCGAAGGCCGTGTTGACCAGCTGACCTTCAATGAGGTGCGGCTCGCCAACGCGGGCAAAGGCGAGCGCGTGCCGTCGCTCAAGGAGACGCTCGAACTGGCGCGCGGTCGGGCGCGGCTCTATCTGGAGATCAAGGACGCGCGCGCGGGCCTCGAAACGGTGCGCATCGTGCGCGCGATGGGCTGCCGGAAGGAAGTGATGATCGCCTCATTCGACACCGCCCTGATGAAACGGCTCGGCGACGAAGTTCACGACATCGAGCTGGGCGTCATCATCGGCACCCCGACCGTCAACCCACTCGTCCGCTGGCGCGAGGCTTTGCCCTGGGTCGCGCTGCGCGGGATCAACTATCAGGTGCTGAGCGTGCATTCCGAAATGTGTTTCGGCTACCTCGCCTCGCAGGTGAAGTGTGAGGGCAAGCGGCTCTACGTCTGGACGGTGGACGATGAGCGCACCTTCGGATTGATGATCCAGCGCGGCGTGGACGGCATCTGCACCAACGTCCCCGACAAACTGGTTGCTTACCTGAAAAGAAAGGAATCTCTGCCGTGAAGGTCAAAGTCTTCGCTAACCGCGACATCCTTGGCGCGGCGGCGGCAAAGCAGGCCGTTTCAATTCTCCGCGACGTCATTTCGCACCGCGGCAATGCCCGAATCATCGCTGCCACCGGCGCTTCGCAGTTCGCCTTTCTCGACGCCCTGACCGCTTCGGGCGAAGTGGACTGGAAGAAAGTCGAGATGTTTCACCTTGATGAGTACATCGGCCTGCCGATCACTCACCCGGCCAGCTTCCGCAAATATCTGATGGAGCGGTTAATCAGCAAAACCGGGATGGAACGCTATCATCTGCTCGACGGCAAGGGCGATCCGCAGCAGGTCTGCCGGCAGGTCGGGAAGGAATTGAATGCCGCACCGATCAACGTCGCTTTTGTCGGCATCGGCGAAAACGGTCATCTGGCCTTCAACGACCCGCCGGCTGATTTTGAGACGGAAGAGCCATACCTGATCGTCAACCTCGACGAAGCCTGCCGCCGCCAGCAGGTCGGCGAGGGCTGGTTCGCCGATTTGTCAGAAGTCCCGACGCAGGCGATTTCGATGTCCATTCGCCAGATTCTGAAAGCCGAAAAGATCATCTGCATCGCGCCGGATAAAAGAAAGGCGAAGGCCATTCAGTCCTGCTTCACGGGCGACATCAGCCCGCTGGCCCCGGCCTCGATTCTGCGGACGCACCCTGACGTGACCGTTTATCTCGACACCGATTCCTCCTCGCTTCTCGAACCTGAGACTATTTCCGAACGCCATGCAGATTGAATCCCCCGGCTTCTTCGATCTTCAGGTCAACGGCTTCGCCGGAGTTGATTTCAACGACCCGGACTGCACGGCGGAGCAGGTGCAATACGCGGTTGCTGCGATGCGGGCGACGGGCGTCACGCGCCTGCTGCCGACGCTCGTCACTTCCTCGTTTGAAAGCTTCGCACGCTGCGCGCGGACGCTCGTGAATTGCCATGACGTGGCGATTGCAGGTCTGCACATGGAAGGCCCGTACATTTCACCCGTTGATGGCGCGCGCGGGGCGCACTCGCGCGCGCACACTACACGGGCGTCCATTGATGATTTCAGGCGCAGGCAGGAAGCCGCTTCAGGCCGCATCGTCCTCGTGACGCTCGCCCCCGAAGTTGAAGGCGCGATTGCGTTGACTGAACACCTGGCCGGCTCCGGCGTTCGCGTCGCCATCGGCCATACGTCCGCCTCGCCCGAACAAATTCGCGATGCGATCAGAGCCGGCGCGACGCTCTCCACCCACCTCGGCAACGGCTGCGCGAATCTGCTGCCGCGACACCCGAACTTCATCTGGGAACAACTCGCGGCTGATGACCTCATGGCCAGCTTCATCGTTGACGGCCATCATCTGCCGCCCGCAACCGTGAAGGCGATGATCCGCGCCAAAACTCCGGCGCGCGCGATTCTGGTGACCGACGCGATTGCGGCTGCCGGCTGCGCGCCGGGGAAGTATGTGCTGGGCGAAACGACTGTCGAATTGAGCGCGGATGGCCGCGTGGCCGAACCCGGCACTTCGTGGCTCGCCGGTTCCGCATTGATGATGAACCGGGCCGTCGCGAACACCGTGAAGTTCACCGGGGTCTCATTACATGAAGTTCTGCTCATGGCCTCGACACTTCCGGCGCAGTATCTCGGATTTGAGCCTGCCGGTCGTGTAGTGGCTGAGTGGGATCAGGAAGCCGGCAGCCTGCTCGTCAAGGCCGTCACGGGCTGATCATTGATGCGCGCACAGCTTCCGCAATTTATCGCGCGCTTGACAGTCTCTCGAATCATTTGTTACTTTGTCGCCCTCTTGGAAGTGACCTTAGGCTCGTAGCTCAGGGGTAGAGCACTACCTTGACACGGTAGGGGTCAGCGGTTCAAATCCGCTCGAGCCTACTATTTTTATCCGTTACTTTCCCGGATCGTTGATCCGAGAGTTCAACGTCAGCTCCCGAAGAGTTGTCAGTTTTTATGCAGAAGCGATTTACACCGTTCCGCTTGACGCGAACTACGTAGCTGCGATCATCCGGCGTCGCCCGACGCTGGTTGCGCAGCGTTTCTGCACGACAACCGCTGGCGTAGGACCTTACCGAAGCACTGATCTTAAGAAGCAGCAGCTTTTGGGACTGTCCACCGCTGGGAAATGTGAATTTGAAATTCGCAGTTTGAGGCCCCCCTCGGGTCTCGGGCCCGAGTTTCAGGCGACAGACGTCCCGACTGTATCGCCCTTGAACAGGTCATACAGCAATGAGCGAAATACAGAATCAGGAACATCACGAAGTTTCATCGGCACCGGTCTCCGCAGGCCTGACGGCACTCGAAGTCCTCAAACAGCAGGATCGCGAAAGCGCCAAAAGGGCCATCGCCGCACGCCTGTTCCGCGACGGCGTCAGACGGGAAGACCCGGTTGACCTGAGTTATCAACTCCAGCCCGGCGAGAGCGTCGAACCGATCACGCCCGAATCGCCGGAAGCACTCGAAATTTACCGCCACTCGACCGCGCACCTGCTCGCCGCCGCGGTCCTCGACCTCTATCCCGGCACGAAGCTCGGCGTCGGCCCGGCGCTGCTCGACGATCCGAAGGGCGGGTTCTTTTACGACTTCCAGCGCGACGAGGACCGCTTCACGCCGGAAGACCTGCCGAAGATAGAAAAGAAGATGCGCGACCTGATCAAGCGCAATCTGGAATACCGGCGCGTCGAGATGCCGAAAGCAGAGGCGGAACGGAAATTCGCCGCGATGGGCGAGCCGCTCAAGTGCGAGCTGATTGACGAGAAGGGCGGCAGCACGGTCAGTTGCTACACGATAGAGGGCACGCCCTTCGTTGACTTCTGCCTCGGGCCGCACATTCCTTCGACCAGTAAGATCAAGGCGGTCAAGCTGCTTTCGATTGCCGGCGCGCACTGGAAGGGCGATGAATCGCGCCCGCAGATGCAGCGCATCTACGGCACGGCTTTCTTTTCGCAGGAAGAGCTTGACGCCTGGCTCAGGCAGAAAGAAGAGGCCGAGAAGCGCGATCATCGCAGGCTCGGGCCTGAGCTTGACCTGTTCAGCTTCAGCGACGCCATCGGCCCCGGCCTCGTGCTGTGGCACCCGAATGGCGCGCTGATCCGCAAGGTCATCGAGCAGTTTCTGAACGAGGAGCTTTACCGGCGCGGCTACAGCTTCGTCAACACGCCGCACGTGACGCAGTCGGAACTCTTCCGCATCTCGGGCCACCTGGAGAATTACCAGGAAGGCCTCTACCCGGCGATGCACACGGGCGACAAGGGCGAGAAGGAAGACGTCGAGTACCGGATGAAGCCGATGAACTGCCCGTTCCACATCCAGATTTACCAGTCGCGGCAGCGCTCCTACCGCGACCTGCCGCAGCGGTACGCCGAGTACGGGATGGTTTACCGCTACGAGCGTTCGGGCGTGACGCACGGCCTGATGCGCGCGCGCGGCTTTACCCAGGACGACGCGCACCTCTTCTGCACGCCGGAACAGCTGGTAGACGAAGTACTCGGCTGTCTCGACCTGGTGGATTTCGTCATGAAGGCGTTCGGCTTCGAGTACAAAGCCGAACTGTCGGTGCGCCATGCGACGGATCATTCGAAGTACATGGGCGCCGACGAGGTCTGGACCCTGGCGGAGAGGGCGCTGACTGAAGCGCTCAATCGGTACGGCCTGCCGTACGAGCGCATGGAGGACGAGGCGGCGTTCTACGGCCCGAAGATTGACTTCAAGGTCGTGGACGCGATCCGCCGCACGTGGCAGCTCTCGACCATCCAGGTGGATTTCAACCTGCCGCAGCGGTTCGGGATCGAATACATCGCCTCGGACAACAAGCCGCATCAGCCGATCATGGTGCATCGCGCGATCCTCGGCTCGTTCGAGCGGTTCTTCGGCATCCTGATCGAGCATTACGCCGGGGCCTTCCCCGTCTGGCTCGCGCCCGTGCAGGCCGCCGTGCTGCCGATTTCGGACCGCTTCAACGACCGGGCCGTCGAAGTCGAAAAGGAGCTGCAGGCCGCGGGCTTCCGCATTCACGCCGACCTGCGCAGCGAGAAGATCGGCGCGAAGATTCGCGACGCGCAGCTCAGGAAGGTCCCCTTCATGCTCGTCATCGGCGAGCGTGAAGCCGCATCCGGCGAGGTCGCAGTGCGCGACCGCGTCAAAGGCGATACGGGCGCTGTGCCGGTCGCCGAATTTGCCGCGCGCCTGGGCGAACTGGCCCGCACGCGCGCACTTGTAACGTAGCGATTGCGGAATGCGGAATGCGGAATGACAGGGCAGAGGCCCGGGTCATTCTCAAATCCGCAATCCGCAATCCGCATTCCCCAGGAGGTGGCCTTATTTCAACCGGTGGCTATTCAGGCGGAGGCGGTTTCCGTCCTTCAGGCGGCGGATACCGCGGCCCGCAGCGTGGCGGTCAGCGCGGCCCGTCGGTGCGAGTGAATGAACGCATTCGCGCCAAAGAGATCCGCGTCATTGATGACGAAGGGCAGATGATCGGCGTCATGGCGCCGCAGAAGGCGCTCGATATTGCGCGCCAGCGCGGCCTCGACCTGGTCGAGATCGCGCCCCAGGCCGACCCGCCAGTCTGTCGCATCATTGACTTCGGCAAGTTTCTTTACGAGCAGAAGAAGAAGGCGCACGAGGCCAAGAAGAAGCAGGTCGTCATCGAAGTCAAGGAGATCAAATTCCGCCCCGCGACTGACGAACATGACTACAACTTCAAGATGAAGCACGCCCGGGAAATCCTTAAAGGCGGCGACAAGGTCAAGGCCACGGTCCGCTTCCGTGGCCGCGAGATCACGCACAAGGAACTCGGGGCGCAACTGCTCGACCGCCTGACCACTGACCTCGCCGATTGCGGCGCGGTCGAATTCCGGCCGCGTCTGGAAGGGATGCAGATGACGGTGATTTTCGGACCTAAAAAATAGCCGTCGGCGATCAGCCATCAGCTTTCAGCTTTTCCTGCAGGCGCCGGAATTGCTGTCACTGCTGATCGCTGAAAGCTGATGGCTGACAGCTAATCTGGAGAAATTATGCCTAAACTAAAAACGCACAGAGGTGCGGCCAAGCGTTTCCGCACGACCGCGACCGGAAAGATCAAGCGCGGCCATTCGCACGCGCGTCATATCCTGACCAAGAAAACGACCAAGCGGAAGCGCCTCCTCGATCTTGATGTTCTGGTTTCGGCCAGTGATCAGGAGCGAGTGGAACACATGCTGCCGTATGGGAGAAAGTAGTCCTGAGTCTTCAATCACTCGGAACTCATTACTCTGAACTTATAATTCATCATTAACGAGGAGGAGCCTATGCCTCGCGCAAAACGTGGAAACAAGCGCCTTGATAAGCGCAAAAAACTGGAAAAACTATCCAAAGGCTATCGCGCCAACAAGAGTAAGCTCTACCGCGCGATGAAAGAATCCGTCGAACGCGGACTGAAATTCGCCTACGTCGGGCGCAAGATCAAGAAACGTGATTACCGCTCGCTCTGGATCGTCCGGATCGGCGCCGCCGCCAGACTGAACGGCCTGAATTACAGCCAGTTCATGCACGGGCTGAAGGTCGCCGGGATTGACCTTGATCGTAAAATTCTGGCTGACCTGGCCGTCAATCAGCCCGCAGCGTTTGCCGAACTCGCGGGTTCGGTGAAGAAAGCGCTCGAGGTGGGAGCCGCGGCCTGACCGTCTCTTCGATCACGCATCACCAGACCCACACCCAGGACTTGTCGCACGGCTGATCCGGTGCGCTAGAGTTCCTGGGTGTTTCTTTGAGGGGTGAAGGCGGGAGGATGAAGGATGAATAAAGCAGCCGTCACTCATCGTTCATCGTTCATCGTTCATACTTACCTGTTATGTCAGACAGATTGATTCAATTGCGTGAAGATTTTGATCGTGAGCTGTCGGCGGTTGCGACCGATGCTGACGCGACGGCGCTACGTGACCGCTGGGTGGGACGCAAAAGCGGCGTGGTCACTGCTGAGATGAAAACCCTCGGCAGCTTCTCGCCCGAGGAGCGTAAAGTGGCCGGGGCGCGGCTCAATGAATTCAAGAGCTACGTCGAAGCCGCGATTGAAAAGCTTCAGGCCGATTTCGCCGCAAGGCGTGAAGCCGAACAGCTGGCGAAAGAGCGGATTGACGTGACGCTGCCCGGTCGCCGCCCGCCCGCCGGCCACCTGCACCCGATCACGCTGCTGCGGCAGAAGGTCGAAGACATCTTCGTTTCGATGGGCTACACGATTGAAGACGGCCCGGAGATCGAAACGAACTTCTACAACTTCGCCGCGCTCAATATCCCCGACAACCATCCGGCGCGCAGTCCGCAGGACACCTTCTATCTGCGGGGCGAGGGTGATAACACGCTCGCGCTGCGGTCGCAGACTTCGACGGTGCAGATTCACGCGATGCAGCGCCGCACGCCGCCGCTGCGCGTGATCGCGCCGGGCCGGGTCTTCCGCCGCGACACTCCCGACGCCACGCACAACCCGATGTTCTATCAGGTCGAGGGATTGCTCGTTGACCGTCACGTCACGCTCGGCGACCTGAAAGGCACCGTCGAAGAGTTCGTCCGCCGCCTGTTCGGCCCGGAGACGCAGACCAGGTTCCGGCCTTCGTACTTCCCGTTCGTCGAACCCGGGGCGGAGATTGATTACACCTGCTTCAAATGCGGCGGCACCGGCTGCCGTGTCTGCAAAGGTTCGGGCTGGATCGAAATGGGTGGCTCGGGGATGGTGCATCCGAACGTGCTGCGCGTCGTCGGGATTGACCCGGATGAGTACTCGGGCTTCGCGTTCGGGCTGGGTCTGGATCGGCTGTGTGCGCTGATGTACGGGCTGGATGACATTCGGTTGCTGTATGAAAACGATGTGCGCTTCCTGGAGCAGTTCAAGTGATTGCATTATCGCTGCCAGGATTTCAACAGTATGGGTGTGAAATCAAAATCTCCAGTTATTGTCTCAGGGATCAGCCGCGCGCAAATCCGCGCGCTTTGCGCGCGGATTGCGCGTGAGTTCAGGCCGGAGAAAATCATCCTGTTCGGTTCGCATGCTTACGGAAATCCGGGGTCGGAATCTGATCTGGATCTGCTGCTGGTCATGCGGTTTGAAGGTGACCCTTTGGAAAAAGCCATCAGCATTCTGAACCGGCTGAATGTGCTGCTGCCGATTGACCTGCTGGTCAGAACGCCTGAACAGGTTCAGCAGCGGCTGGCTATGGGTGACAGTTTCATGCGTGAGGTCGTCGAGCGAGGAGAGGTGATGTATGAAGCCCATCACGCTTGAGTGGATTGATAAAGCGGAAGGCGACTGGGATTCGGCACAGCGTGAGTACCGGGCGCGTAAGCGCCCCAACTACGACGCAACCTGCTTTCACGCGCAGCAATGCGTTGAGAAATATCTCAAGGCGAGGCTTGAAGAGGCGGGGATCGCTTTCAGCAAAACGCACAGTCTGATTAATCTGCTCACGCTGGTTCTGGCGGCAGAACCGAACTGGACTGTCCTGCAGCCGCATCTGACCGCGCTCGATATCTATTCCGTTGTGTTTCGCTACCCCGGAAACTCGGCGACAAAGAACAATGCGAGGAACGCAGTGAAGGATTGTCGTGAAGCGCGGCGCGTTATTCGCCAGTCGTTCGGCTTGCCCGTTTGATTTGCTTCAATAATTTCCCGGCTCTTTATGAAAATCAGCTACAACTGGCTTAAGGAATTCGTTGACATTGACCTCTCGCCGCGCGACCTCGCCGCGAAGCTCACGATGGTCGGCCTCGCGGTTGACGCTGTCGAGCAGCACGGCGATGATTTCGTGCTGGATTTCGACCTGACATCGAACCGGCCTGATTGTCTTTCGCACCTTGGCATCGCCCGTGAGGTGGCGGCGCTGACGGGCAGGACTCTGCGCGCGCCTGAGCGGTACCGCGACCGCGAGGGGGCGGAGAAATCCGGCGACGTGGCTTCGGTTGAAATCCTGAACCCCGACCTCTGCCCGCGTTACACGGCCCGCGTGATCAAAGGCGTGAAGATCGGGCCTTCGCCCGCGTGGCTGGCCGGGCGGCTCGAAGCGATGGGACAGCGCAGCGTCAACAACGTGGCCGACATCACCAACTACATCATGCTGGAGCTGGGGCAGCCGCTGCACGCTTTCGACCTCCACCGGCTCAGGGGCCGGCGCATCATCGTTCGCACGGCGCGCGAGGGCGAGCGGATGACCACGCTCGACGGCGAAGACCGGGCGCTCACGCCGCAGATGCTCGTGATCGCCGACGCGGAAAGGCCCGTAGCGCTCGGCGGAATCATGGGCGGCGAGGATTCGGAGATCACGGATTCGACGACTGACGTGCTGCTCGAAGCGGCTTACTTCAAGCCCGCACAGATCCGGACAACCGCGAAAGCTCTCGGCCTGAACACCGAAGCTTCATACCGCTTCGAGCGTGGCACCGACCCCGAAATCGTGCCGGTGGCCTCAGACCGCGCGGCGGCGATGATCGCTGAAATTGCGGGCGGCGAAATTCTGAGCGGCCTCGTTGATGTGTACCCGAACAGGCCCGCTCGCCGCGAGGCCGTCTTTCACCGAGCCAGGTATCGCGTGCTGACCGGGCTCGATGTCGAACTCGGCGAAGCCGAACGCATCCTGCGCTCGCTGGGGATGGAGACCGAGGCCGATCCGCAATCAGATTCGATCCGCGCGGTGGCCCCGTCGTGGCGCGCCGACATCGCGATCGGGGAAGACCTGATTGAAGAAGTCGCGCGCATCGGCGGTTACGACCGCCTGCAAACGACGCTGCCGGGCAGCGCCGGGGCGGGCGCCTATCTCGAAGGCGAGACCGGGCGTCGCGCGGCCCGCCTGACGCTCGCCGGGCTCGGCTATCACGAGGCGATCAGCTTCAGCTTCGTCAACGCCGAAAGCGACGCGGTCTTCAGCGACGTCGCGGCGGAAGCGCGCCTCGTGCTGAGCAACCCGATTGACGAGACGCAGTCGCAGATGCGGACGACGCTGCACACGGGGCTGCTCAATGCCATGGCGCACAATTTCAACCACGGCACGCGCAACGTGCGGCTCTTTGAGGTCGGCAAATGCTTTCACCGGTCGGCTGAGAGCGCCGACCGCCCGCGCGAAATCGAGAAGCTCGCGCTCGTCCTGACCGGCGCGCGCAACGAGGGGGGCTGGCAGGCGGCCTCGGAGCGGGTGGATTTCTACGACCTCAAGGGCGCGGTTGAAGCCGTCGCCGAAAGTCTCGGCCTGACGGGCCTGACTTTTCAGGCGACGCAAAACGTCAGCTATTTGCATCCGGGACGCGCTGCGGTAATATCCGTGAACGGCGGAAGTCAGATCATCGGGCACCTCGGTCAGCTTCACCCACGGGTCGCCACTGACTACAAGTTCAAACAACCGGTCTTTCTCGCTGAACTTGATTTCGGCGCGCTGCTCAACACCCCCGGGGTTGAATCGCGCTATCAGCCGCTGCCGAAGTTCCCGACCGTCACTCGCGACCTGGCCGTGCTGATTGATGAGCAGGTCGAATTCGCCGCAATCGAACATGAGGTTCTCGCGCTCGGCATCCCCGAACTGGTCGGCGTGCGGTTGTTTGATCTCTACACCGGGAAGGAATTGCCGGCGGGGAAGCGTTCGATGGCGCTCTCGCTGCGCTACCGCGCGGCGGATCGGACTTTGACGGAGGCGGAAATCAGTTCCGCGCACGAACGCATCGTGGAAGCGCTCCGCACGAAGTTTGCCGCAGAGCAACGATAATTTCCGGCGGACGCGGCCGGCGGCGGTCTACGGCTATTGATTTATCAGGAACAAACCCCGAATATCTGCTGCTGACCGTGTCCGCTTTATCACTACTACTGAAACGGAGCCATCATGGCAGTTGCTGGACTGGAAAAATTCTCCCACCTCGAAGATAAAATCTACCGGACTGTCGAACTGTGCAAGACTTACAAGCAGGAGAAGGATGAGCTGGAACGCGAACTGGAACTGGTGCGGCGCGATTTCAATGCCGTGCTGGTTGAGAAGGATCGCCTGGAAGCCCAGGTGGAACGGCTGCTCGCTGACCGCGACGCGATGCGCCTGAAAGTGGAGGCGATGCTCGATGCGATTGCGGTGCTGGAGCTGGAGGCTGAGGCCAGCCGGAAGTGAGCGGCAGCGGTAACCGAAGTTTTGGTTTTATGGAACAAACTCCCGCGCAGACCGTCAGGGTTGAGATTTACAACCAGACCTACAACATCCGCAGTAACGACGGCGACACGGAATACATCGAGCAGCTCGCGTCCTTCGTTGACGCGCGCATGCGCGAAATCGCCGCCGGCTCGCTGACTGTGGACTCGCTCAAAGTCGCCATCCTTACCGCCCTGCACATCGCCGACGAGCTGCACAAGCTGCGCAAGGATCGGGATCACCTCGATTCGCAGTTCGCCGCCCGCAGCGCCGAATGCGCCGAAGTGCTGGATCAGGTACTCAGAACCAGATAATCATTTGTCGCGCGGGTTGCTGAATCGTGAGGTTTCCTGTCAGAGTGCGTGGACTGGGAAACCGTGATCGGGCAAATCGCTTTATGTTTTAAGCGGAGGAGAAATTGAAAAAATCTGTCTTTATCAGTCTGTTTCTGACTGGCGCGCTGGCGCTCGGAACTCCCGCCGGCTTTGCGCAGAAGAAAGATGGTCAGAAAGAAAAGAGCAAAGCTGTCGCTGCCGCTCCCGCAACTGCTCATGGCAACGCGGATGCCATCACGGCGGCGGAGCTGAAGGATTTCCTGACCTTCATCGCTTCGGATGAGATGGAAGGGCGCGACACGCCCTCGCGCGGGCTCGACACGGCGGCGAAATTCATCGCCTTCAATCTGTCGCGCTGGGGCCTCAGGCCCGCGGGCGACGACGGCACATACTTTCAGCGGATCACGCTCAAACGCGGCGGCGTCGAGCCGGTGCAGACCAAAGCCGAAATCAACGGTGCGTCTTTCCCCTTTGGCGAGGGATTCATCGCCGGTCGCAATCCGGGGACGGCCAGCGGCACTCTGGTTTACGCGGGGCACGGTTGGGCGATCAAATCGAAAGGCATCAACGCGTATCAGGGGCCGAACGGGGTCATTGATGTCAAAGACCGGATCGTCGTCATTCACAGCGGCGCCCTGCCGAAGGGCATGAACTTCAACGACCTCAGAAAACTCTCAGCGGATGATCGTCTCGATCCGGCGACGTACGCGCTGCAGCACGGCGCCAGGGGGCTGATCCTGATCCCGAATCCGGCGATGCTGAACACCTGGGAGCAGCGTCGCGAGAATGCGCTGCAGCCCGGCGGCTGGCAGATGGCCGGGTCGGTGGCGACTCCGATGCCGGTCATTACCGCCTCAGCCGCTATGGTCAAAGCCTTGTTCGATGGGGAAAAGCTGGACGGTGAGGCGATCCTCAAGGCCGCCGCTTCGGCAGAATACCCCGACGCATTCGAACTCGGCGCGGCGAAGAACGCGAGCTTCACTGTTGCGATTAACACAGAGACCGCCCCGACGCAGAATGTCGTGGCCGTGTTCGATGGCAGCGACCCTGTACTCAAAAACGAATACGTCGCCATCGGCGCGCACTACGACCACGTCGGCATGAAAAAGGTCGGCACCGGTGATCGCATCTTCAACGGCGCGGACGACGACGGTTCGGGGACCACCGGCGTGCTGGCCATCGCCGAGGCTTTCGCCAAAGGCCCGCGCCCAAAACGTTCGATCCTCTTCGTCTGGCATTGCGGCGAGGAGAAAGGGCTGTGGGGTTCGGATTACTTCACCGATCACCCGACGGTTCCGCTCAATCAGGTCATCACGCAACTCAACATTGATATGATCGGGCGCAGCAAAACGGAAGCCAACAAAGACAAGCAGGCCAATCGCAATCTGTCGGGGCCGAATGAAATTTACGTGATCGGCTCGAAGATGATGAGTACCGAACTCGGCAACCTGAGCGAGGCGGTCAACAGGTCGTACCTCAATCTGGAATTCAACTACAAGTACGACGCGCCGAACGACCCCGAGCGGTTCTTTTACCGGAGCGACCATTACAACTACGCGCGCAAGGGCGTGCCGATCATCTTTTACTTCGACGGCGTGCATGAAGACTACCACCAGGTCTCGGATGAGGTGAGCAAAATTGACTTTCAGAAGATGGAGAAAGTCACGCGCACCATTTACGCGACCGCGTGGGAACTGGCGAACGCGGCAAAGCGCCCGGCCGTAGACAAACATCTGTCGGACGCATTGTCGGGGAACTGAGTAGCCGGGAGCCGGATAGCTTTGGTTCTCAAGGGCTGTCTGAAAAGACCATTCGCGATTTGTTACCCATCCCCGAAGGGGACATATTTAATAGCCGTGGGTGCAACCCACGGAGTCGTGACCGCGTGAATACCAACCCTGAAGGGGTTGTAGTAGCTGAATGCGATCTGCGACCCTTTCAGGGTCGGTATTCTGGTGGCCGCGACTCCGTGGGTTGCACCCACGGCTATTGAATTTCGCCCTTTCAGGGCGCCGAGGCGGGGCAATTTGAAATCAAAGTCTCCCCATCTCACCAGTTCAATACCTGACGCACTGACTTGAGGTGGCCGCGACTGATGCTGACCTGCTGGTTGCCGGTGAGTTTGAGGATCGCGGTGTTGTTGTCGAGCGTCACGACTTCGCGCACGTGATTGAGGTTGACGACGACCTGGCGATGCACGCGGAGGAAAATCCGCGGGTCGAGCTGTTCTTCCAGTTCGGTGAACGTCGTGTATTTCGTCCAGAACTCTCCTTCGGCGGTCGCCACGCACACCAGACCGCGGTCAATCTTCAGGCTGGTGACCTCGTCAATCCCGAGAATCAGAATGCGGTTCTGAAAACGCACGGGCAGGCGTTGCAGGTATGCGGACTGGCGCGGCGCGGTTTGCAGAAACCCGGTCAGTTGCGCGCCGTTCTCGGCACGCGCGGAGAGTTTCTCGCGAACTTTCGCGAGGGCCTGCGCGAGTCGCTCGCGGCGCGCGGGTTTGAGCAGGTAATCCACCGCGCTGGCTTCAAAAGCCTGCACCGCATACTGGTCATAAGCCGTCACGAAAATCACGAGCGGCAGTTCATCGGCCTCGACCATCCGCAGCACGCCGAAGCCGTCGAGGTCGGGCATCTGCACGTCGAGCAGCAGCAGGTCGGGCCGCAGCGTTTCGATCCTCGTCACGGCCTCGGCCCCGTTTTCGGCCTCGCCGACAATCCGCACGTCGGCGGACGCCGCCAGCAGGTCGCGCATCCGCTTGCGGGCGAGCGGTTCGTCATCAACGATCAGCGTGCGAATTATTTCGTTGCGTGCCACTTGTCACTGTGGGGAATGACGAATGAAACCGTTGTGCCCTGACCGGGCGCACTGTCAATCTGCAGGCGTGTCTGCTCGCCGTAAATGCGCCTCAGTCGGTCGTTGACATTCGAGAGCCCGACGCCGCTCGTGAAAAGCTGCGGCAGGGCCGAAGCGGCGATGCCGGCGCCGGTGTCGGCTACTGAAACGTTGAGGCCCTCGTTCCTGACGGCGGCTGAAAGCGTGATCACCCCGCCGCCATTATGCTTCGCCAGCCCGTGCCTGACGGCGTTCTCGACGAGCGGCTGAATCGTCAGGGCCGGGATTTTGAAGTGCAGTGCTTCGGCCAGCACGGCCTTGTTGAATTGCAGCTTGTCGCCCAGCCTGACCTTTTCGACTTTCAAATACGTCTCGACGAGCGCCAGCTCTTCCCCCAGTTCGATGAATTCGCGGCTCTGCTTGAAGGAGTGGCGGAAGAGGTCGCTCAGGTCTTCGAGCAATTCTTCGGCCGCCGCCGGGTCGTCGCCAATCAGCGCCGAGACCGAATTGAGCGCGTTGAAAAAGAGGTGCGGGTCAATCTGGGCGCGAAGTGCTTTGAGTTCCGATTGCGCGACGAGCCGGCGCAATTCCTCTTCGGCAATCGCGTGTTTGCGGCGCGCTTCGTGCAGGCGCAGGTTTTCGAGCGTCCGGCTGATCTGCGCCGAGACGGCGCGCAGCACGCTCAGCTCCTCGCTCAGCCAGGCCTGCCCGTAAGCGCGCGGGCCGATCAGGATCACTCCCGACATTTCATTATCCGGTCGCACGGCCAGCGCCAGTTCCACGCGATCCTTCGCCAGCTCCGCTTCCAGCCGCTCGTCCGTGATCTGCTGTCTGAGCAGCACGACGGACCGCTCTTCGGTCATCACTGACGAGAGGCGCTCAGACAATTCATCAGTCGCGGGGAGCCAGCGCGCCGACTGAGCCGCAAACTCTTCCCGCAAACCCACTGTGACCGCGGCCAGCAATGACCTCTCGTCCGGCGCCGCGCGCAACCGTTCATTGAAATCGTCGAGCAGCCGCGAATAATCGCGCCGCCGGAAGAGCCTGCAGTCCACGAGGCGGTAGATCCGGTCGCGCAGCGGCGGGTAGAGCATCATCAGCCCGACGTAGATGCCGATGAAGAAAATCGAGCGCAGCGCGGGGTTGGAAATCCGGAAGAAGGCCGAGAGCAGTTTCGCTTCGACAAGTTGCACGTAAAGCAGCGAGAGGCCGACGATCACGAGCAGCGCCACGCCGCGCTTGAGCGCAATGTCCATGAATGTGGCTTTATAAAAGCGCCACGCGATCACGAGCCCGAACAGGATCGGCAGCAGCGCCGCGATCAGCGTCAGGCTGTGCCCGGTCAGTGATTGCAGGCGCGGCAGTAATTTTGTCAGCCCGATTGCGTGGGCCACCACCAGCGCCAGATTCACTCCGTTCCAGCTGAGCGCCGCCGCGAGCGCCAGCAGGGAAATCACCATGCCGCGTCGCCGTCCGGGTGTTCGCGCCAGATCGCGCGCCACGAGCGAGGTCAGGATGGCAAAGATGATCGTGCCGATGAGGAAGCCGAAGAAGGCGATCAGCTCTTTCAGGTTGCCGGCCGGGAATTCGTTCAGGTCTTCATTACTTCGCAGCCGCGCTTCGGCGGCCAGAGCCGTGCCGGAACCGGGGACCAGTTGCCGTGCCCGCTCCCAACTGGCCCGCGCTCTGGCCGCGTCGCCGGTTTTGGTGTAACAGTCGCCGAGAATCAGGTGAACGTCGGCGCGCTCCCTTTCAGAGTTCGGAATCTGTTCGAGCAGTTCGAGGACATGCGTGAAGTCTTCAATCGCCAGCCCGTCGCGGCCAAACATCGAGGGCGTGTAAAAGCTCGTGTAGCCGCGCACCTCACGCACTTCAACCGAGTCGGGTGCGAGCCTGACGGCGCGATCCAGTTCGTTGACTGACTGCGCGGCCACCGCCGGGATCTGATCGGGGGGGACGAGGCCGAAGCCGATTTTCATTCCCAGCAGCGCGCCGTGACGGACCAGCGCCACCGGGTTGCGGGGCTCACGCGCCAGCACCTGTCTGAAGATTTTATCCGCTTCAAGCAGGGGCTGCTGATCGCGGTTGAGCGCCAGCCCGTAGTAAGCGCGCCCGAGTTCGATCTGCCGCGGGACGCTCTCCGGTTCGGCGGCAAGCCGCTGCCTGAGGCGCTCGATGTATTCCATCTGCGCCTGCCGCGATTGTTGCCAGACCGACAGCGGCCCGAGTCTTTCGCCCTCGCTCTGCGCCAGCGCGGGTATGCAGAGTACGAAGAGAAGGAAGCAGAGGGCGGGGAACCCTGCTTTCAAAGCAACAGCATCCGGAGGGAGGCGTTCTCCATTCTCCATTTTCCATTCTCCATTGTTATTCAGTGAACATCCTTCCCAGGCTCTCTGCCCTTCGCAGAATGATGGAGAATGGAAAATGGAGAATGGAGAATGCGCCCCCACTTTCGACCTGAGTTGAAGCCCGTACTTCATGCCTGCCTTCTGTCGCCGGATTCATCTCTGCCTTCAGCTTCAAGTGCGCGCCCACAGAGCCGCGATGACGAAAACCAGCGCAATCGCCGCCACCCACGCCTTCTTTGCCGCCGACAATGGCTCGCGCGAATCCCAGCGGAAGATTTTCGCCGCGACGATTAACGCCACGACGAAAGTTGAAGCCATCACCGCCAGGTTCGGCAGATTCCCTGACACACCCGCGCCGTCGTTGATGACCCGGCCGAGCCCTTCAGTCAGGTAACGCGACGGCAGCAGCAGCGAGAGCTTCCTGATCGCCGGCGGCAGGAACTGGATCGGGAAAGCCGCGCCGCCCAGAAACATCAGCGGAAAGAAGAGCAGGTTGCTCATCACCTGCGCGCTCTTCGCGTTCTCGGCGACGCTCGCGATGACGAACCCGATTGAGAGGAACGCGAGCGCGCCCGCGCCCGCCATCACGGCCAGCGACCAGAGACTCCCGGCGATCTCCAGTTTGTAGATCATCCTTGCCAGCACGAGTTGCAGGACAATCGTGGAGAGGACAACCACGAACCCTGAAATGATCTGGCTGCTGATGATCACGAGCGGGTGGATCGGGGCCAGCTGGTAGCGGCGCAGGATGCCGCGCTCGCGGTCAGAGACCAGCCCGATGCTCATCCCGAACAGCCCCGCCGACATCATGCTGATGCAGAGCAGCCCCGGCAGCAGCATCGCCACCGCCTTAGGGTTCCCGCGCGCAAAGATACTGCTGAAGAGGAAAAGAAAGAAGAGCGGGAAAGCGTAATTCCAGAAGATCGCCTGCCGGTCACGGAAAGTCAGTCTGATGTCCACGAGCGTGTTGTTGAGCCAGGCGTTCATTCGCGAATTCTCCTTCCGGTCAGCTCGATGAAGACGTCTTCGAGTGTGGGCCGCGTGATGTGCAGGTCGAGCAGTTCGTGCCGTTCGGCTTCGAGCCACTTGATCAGCTCGACGACGACGCGCGGCGCGAAGGCCGTGCGCAGCACGTACACGCCCTGCCGCTCGGCCACGCTGTCAACGAACGGAATCTGGCGCAGCAGTGCCGGAGCAATCGGCGACGCGGTGGTGAATTCGATGTTCGATTGCCCGCGCGCCCGGTTGACAAGTTCGCGCGGGCTGCCCGTCGCGATGATCCTGCCGTGATCAATGATGGCCACGCGGTCGCAGAGCTTTTCGGCCTCCTCGATGTAATGCGTCGTGAGGATGATCGTTTTGCCCTGTGTTTTCAGACGGTCAATGATGTCGTGCAGTTCGCGCCGCGACTGCGGATCGAGCCCCGCCGTCGGCTCGTCGAGAATGACGACTTCGGGGTCGTTGACCAGCGCCAGCGCGACCGCCAGCCGCTGCTTCTGCCCGCCGGAGAGCGAATGAAAAAAGCTGTCCGCTTTCTCCTTGAGCGAAACCATGGCGAGCAGTTCTTCGGTGTCTGCCCGGCGCGGGTAGAACCTGGCAAACAGCGCGAGCGCTTCACGCACTTTGATTTTATCGGGCAGCGCCGTCGCCTGCAGCGTCACGCCGATGCGCCGCTTCACTTCGCTTGTCTGTGTGACCGGGTCAAAGCCGCACAATCGCACCCGCCCGCCGTCGGGCGCGCGCAATCCCTCGATGATCTCGACGGTGGTCGTCTTGCCGGCGCCGTTCGGGCCGAGCAGGCCGAAGACTTCGCCGCGCCGCGCCTCGAAGCTCAGGCCGCTCACCGCCTTCACCTCGCCATAACTTTTGCGCAGGTCTTCGACAACGACCGGGGCGTGATCGGCGGGGCTGACCGGCTTCACGACTGGTTCAGTCGCCTCAACTGTTGTTGTATTCATAGCTGGTTCCTTTTGCAATTACCGGGCGTGACAACCAGTGCAAGTTGTTGAAGCGGGCTTCCTGTTATCGAGCAGCGCCTTCGCCCGCTCGGCATAGGCGGAGCCGGCGCATTCCTTCACCATGCGTTCAGCATAGCCGCGGGCTTTCTCCTTGTTGCCCAGCCGCTGCGAGCCTTCGGCCAGCCCCCACAGGAGTTCGCCCCGGGCGTGAACCCCGAGCTTGTCGAAGTAAGGCTTTTGCAGTTCCAGCGCCTTTTCGTAATCGCCCACGCCGGTTTCCAGCATGGCGAGTGCCTGTGCGGGCATGGGCACGTACTTTGACGACTGGATGTACGTCGCGCCGCGCGCGATTCTCACGCCGACGTTGTCAGGCTCAAGCGCGATGGCCGCGTCCATCTCTTTCTGCCCGCGCTCCCACAGTTCCGCGCCCTTTTGCATCTCGCCTTTCTGAAATGATTGCCCGCCCATAAACAGCAGTCCCGAGCCGTGCCAGACCATCGCTTCGGCATGTTTCGGGTTCTTCGCGAGCGTCTCTTCGCAGAGTTTCAGCGCGCGCCGGAACTTCTCCTGATCGCCGGCCATCCCGGCAAAGAAGTCTTCGCGCACCAGAAAGTCAAAACGCTCGGCGCGCCGCCCGGCCTCCTGGTGTGCCGTCGCGGCGGGAGTCAGCCGGCTGTCGAAAAAGAAAATCTGAGTGATTGCCAGCACGGCCAGCGCAACGAGAGCAATTTTGAGCTGCGCAACCCATCGCTGCGAGGCAGGTTGATGTGACACATTGCGCTGATCAGCAGATGAATGAAGCTCAGTTCGTTTCATGTTTCCCCTCCCTGAGGGTTTCAAAGTCAGTCAGACGTGTCGGGTCGCCTCGGTTGTACGCCACCGGGCAGGGCAATTCTCAGGGATTAGCGTGAGCGGTAGGAAAAAGCTGCTGAGTGGTGATCGGGAGAGGCCGAGTGGGGGCAAAGTAAAAAGTAAAAGGCAAAAGGGAGAAGCATCAGATCAGCCTGCGCGGATACTGGTTGCTGCTTTACCTTCTGCCTTTTTACTTTTTACTTTTTACTTTTTACTTCCTTACCCTGTCCTGTGGCGACGGGCAATCCTTCGGTTTTGCTCCACTCAATGAACGAGCCGTCGTACATCGCCGCGTCGTAGCCAAGGTATTTCGCCGTGAAGTAAGCGTGCGACGCCTGCATCCCGGTGCGGCAATAAGTCACGACCTTTTTGCCGGCCGTCGCGCCTGCGGCTTCGTACATCTTTCGCAGCTCTGACGCCGGAAGCATGGTCGGATTCTCTTTGCTCGTCAGCTCCTGCATCCAGTAGATGTTCGCCGCGCCCGGAATGTGACCGCTGCGCGGCAGCCCATCGCCGGTCTTCGCGCCCGTGTAATCCTCGGCCGGGCGCGCGTCAATCAGGGCCACGTTCGGCGCAGCGACGTTGCTCGCGACCCACGACGCGTCGCGCATCACGTCGCGCACAACCAGGACTTTCGGATTGACGCGCGGCGTGAATTTCGCGGCCTTCACGTCGGCCGCGGCGGTCGAGACTTCGCGTTTCTCGGCCTTCCATTTTTCGAGCCCGCCGTCGAGCAGCGCCGCCTGATCGCCGAAGCCCAGGTAATCCAGCGTGAAGTATGCCCGCGCTGCCACGAGCCCCGACTGCTCGCCGTAAAGCACCACGCGCGAGTCGTCGCCGACGCCGAGCTTTGAAAAGACCTGTTGCAGCTTGTCCACCGGAGGCAACTCATTCGGCACGCCGTCGCGCGTCGCGAGGATTTCGCCGAGCGGCAGGAACCGCGCGCCGGGGATGTGCCCGGCGTCGTAACTCGCTTTATCACGTGCGACGTGCAGCACGACGACTTTCGGGTCTTTCAGGTATTTCATCAGCCACTCGGTCGAAACCAGCAGGTGAGCGCGGACCGCCGGGACGACGGATTGCCTGCGGGGTTGCTGCGCTTGGGCACGCTGCGAACCGGGCAGGCCGGCGACGATCAGCAGTGCGATTGCCGGACAAAGACTGAATGACAGGGTGTGATGGATGCGTGTCATTGACTGCCCTCCTTAATTGAAAAATATGGCGCGAACTGTTAGTTTCGCGATTGTTTTCAGCAGCAACCCCTCAGGAGGAGACGGATGCGAACCGGCCGCTGGTGTCGCTGCCCCGAACCCCGGATTCAGATTCAGGAGACGCCCCGAATATGCGCCGCGAGATCACCAGCTGGTACAGCGAGAGATTGTATCAGGAGATGCCCCTGGTTGCGTATGGCCATTACGGCCCGCCCGTGCTGATGCTGCCGACCGCGGCGGCCGACTTCCTCGAATACGAGCGCTTTCATCTGATTGATTCCGTCAGATGGTGGCTGGAAGAAGGCCGGGTCAAAATATATTCGGTCAACAGCGTCAACCGGCTGGCGCTGCTCAACGACCACGCCTCGCCGCAGGAAAAGATCGCGTGGCTGAATCGCTATGATGGATACATCACAGAGGAAGTGCTGCCGCTGATTCGCAACGACTGCCATGACGCGTGGGTGAAACCGATGGTCGCCGGCATCAGCCTCGGCGCTTACCTCGCGGGCAACCTGTTCTTTCGCCACCCCGATCTGTTCGGCGGCGCGATCCTTCTGAGCGGCAGCTACGACATTCGCAACTACCTGCACGGTTACTATAACGATGAGGTCTACTTCAACAACCCGGTGGAGTACCTGCCCCGGATGAATGACGATTACCACCTGCCGATCCTGCAACACGGCGGGCGGCGGATCATCATCTTCAGCGGGCAGGGGGCGTTTGAAGCGCCGGAGCGCTCGCGCCGGCTTTCTGATATTCTGCACAGCAAAGGCATCCCACACTGGCTGGATATATGGGGCCACGACGTGAATCACGACTGGCCCTGGTGGCGCGAGGCGATGCCTTATTACTTCGGCAAACTTTTCGGTTGAATCATTACCGGCAAAACCATGGAGCAGTGACGAGTCATGAAAAAGTTATTCAATCAATCAAACATTCTGTGCGCCGTGGTCATTCTGTGCGCGCTCGCGGTTTCAGGTTTCGCGCAGGAGGCGAAGAAGGATGACCATTCCGGCAAGTCGCACGATCATGCGGCGCAGGCCGATAAAAAGGCCGGCGGCTTCAAGGGCAAAGGCGACGGCATCGCAACCTGCCCGGTCAGCGGCGAAGCGATCACCAGCAAGGATGTCAAAGCGGAATTCTTCGGCCGCACGGTCTGGTTCTGCTGTGACGACTGCCTGGCCGACGCGAAGAAGAATCCCGAGCTTTACCTGAAGAAGACTCAGGAAGAGCAGAACGCGGCGGTCAAAGGGATGGCGAAGCCGGAAGGCCACGGCCACCACGAGCAGGCCGAGGGCCAGACAAAGAAGGAGGCCCCGAAATTCCTCGGCAGAGGCGACGGCATCGAGACCTGCCCGGTGACGGGCGAGAAGGTGGACAAGAACATCAAGGCCGAGATCAACGGCCGCACGGTTTACTTCTGCTGCGCCGATTGCATAGATGATGTGAAGAAGAACCCTGACCTTTACCTGAAGAAGGTTGAGAACAAATAACAGGACGTCAGGCCGGACTCAGGCCGTTGAGCGCCGAGTAACATTGAAAGGTTTGTCAGCTGAATCGTATGAGGCGATTGATCGCTTGTCTCCTGCCCCCGTTTTTGCTGCTGACTGCCGTCGCCCTGCCTCGGCAGGGCGCGCGTGACGGCGCGAAAACCGAAGTGAAGGACGCCGCCGCGAAGGCAAGGCTGCTCGGCGATCACCGCCTCTCGCTCCAGTGGATCAGCTGGGATTATTTCGGTAAGGCCAGCGTCACCGAAAGGAACGGCACGCTCTTCATCAAAGGCGAGCAGAAGAGCCGCAAGGGAGATGACTCGCTGACGATTGACGGCATGATCACTTCAGTCGAGGCGACGCAGTTCAGGTTCAGGGGGACGATCATTACCAGAGTCAGCCACATCAACGGCGGCGCGCCCTGCCGGCGCGAAGGCGAGATGACTTTCGCGATCAAAGGCGCGCGCCGGTACTGGCGGTTGAAGGAGATGGATAACCCCTGCGACGGCGTGACGGATTACGTTGACGTTTACTTTCGCTGAAGGTGCCCGCGCGCGGCGCGGAGTCGCGCAGGCGGCGCTTGCCACCCGAAGCGGGTTTACAAAGGGCAGTAAACCCCTGACAGCCCGGTGAAATGATGGCGACTGAATCTGTCCTTAAAATCCCCAACGTCGAACTTGGCGCCAGACTGGGAGAAGGCGGCTTCGGGGCAGTGTATCAGGGGTGGCATCAGGTGCTTGAGATTGACGTTGCGGTCAAAATCCTCACCAACTCACAATCCCTGGCCGGGGCAATGAGTCTGGAGCAGACTCTGCGGGAGGCACAGTTCATGGCCCGGCTCGATCACCCGAACCTGCTGCGTATTTTTGACGCAGCCCGGCTCGATGATTCCATCTATTTTGTCCTGGAATTTATGGACGGCGGGTCCTGTGCCGGCCTGCACAATCTGCCTCCGGATCGTGCCTGGAACATTACTCAGCAATTACTCTCCGGCCTTCAGGCGTTACACGACGCGCGCGTCCTGCACCGTGACATCAAACCTGCCAATTGCCTCATTCGGACACGGGACGGACGGCTAAAACTGGCCGATCTCGGGATCGCGGTTGAACTGGCGACCCACAGTGAAAGGGTCTACAACACAGCCGGAACGATCCCTTTCATGGCGCCTGAGTTATTTGACAGTCCCCCTCAATACAGCGTCCAGTCGGATCTTTACGCCCTTGGAATGACACTGGCCTGCCTGCTGCTTGAGGCGGACCCATTCCCGGCCGGCTCGCTTCCTGAAATGCTGGCGTGGGCACGCAACGGCCAGCATCCGCAGCTTACCCGCCTGCGACCGGACCTGCCCCCTGCTTTGAACAGGCTGGCGGAACGGCTGATCTCCAATGACAAAAAGGATCGCCCCCGGAGCGCGACGGACGCGCTGGCGATTCTCAATGAAGCAGGCATTGCTCCGGCACACGGCAGTCAGTCTCCGGCGGCCCCGCCAGCCGACAGAGTCGGCCCCTGGGTGATTGGCGACCAGATTTACGCCTCATCCAACTGGCACGGATTCGCCGTCACACAGGCGGAGACGGGTGCGGCGGGCCGTTTGATGCAATTGCAGCCCGGCGGCCCGCTGGGGCTGGCGCGCGCGACGGGGATGATCCTTGAGTGTGCGGAACGCGCTTCATTGCTGGATCATCATGGAATTGTGCCCGTGCTTGACTGGGGCGTCCGCGACAAACTGGCTTACGTCATCACAGGACAACAGGGCCGCCCTCTTGATGAACTGGTGAAGTCAGGTGGCCCGTGTTCCGAAGTCGTGGCGCTGGAGTTTATGATCGCCCTGGCAGAGGCGCTTGTGTACCTCCACGAAAAAGGGCTGGTCTATCAGATCGTCGATCCCGGCTCCACGGCCATTGCCCCGGATGCCCGATCAGCGCAGCTCGGCTTTTCAGTCTTCTGTGTTCAGGCCGGAACCCCTTCAGCCTTTCGTGCCCAGGTGCCTATGTTCGCGGCCCCGGAAGTTCTGGCAAGAGCGAGTGAATCCATCGAGCAATCGGTGGACCTCTACGGACTGGGAACAATACTGTACTTCCTGATGGTTGGTCATGAAGCCTATGTGTCAAACCCCAGGCCACAAACGCTGGCCCATGTTCGCGGCGCAGCCCCGGGAACCACAGCCCCCACCGGCAACGTAATTCTTGAGTTGATGCACTCTGACCCAGCCCGCCGGCCTGCCGCGATAGTGGTGAGGGATGAGCTGTCCCGGATTCTGAGGCGTCTTCGGGGAAGGTAATTTCAAGTCTTTGCCCTGTGAAGGGCTCGCTTGCCGGCGAGAAGCAGTTAGTAATCAATGTCCCATAATTTTGTCCCCACGAAATTGCTGCTGTCGGAAAAACACTGGCTGTCGTCCGAAGGCCTGACCGAACGCATCTTCAGCCCTTCCGCCAGGGCAGCCCTCCAGTTCAAAGGATTACTGACTTCAGCCCTCAGGGAAGTTTACGGGAAGCCTGTGTCCGTGGAATGCCTGCGCCAGTCGGAGTGGGCGGAGGGCGGAGAAACTCTCGGGCTCAGGCGCGATGTCATGCTCAAGGCCGGTGATACCCCGTGCGTGACGGCGTCAACTTTAATGCCGTCGAGTGTCATCAAAGTCTGCCCCTGGCTCGCGAGTCTGGGCAACAGGCCACTCGGAGAGGCTCTGAAAAATCGCGTCCGCCACCGACGGGGGCCGTTTGAATTTACGCGGCTCGACGCGGATCTGGTCTTCCGGTGCGCGCCGCCGCCCGCGCGATTTGCCTGGGCGCGCAGGTACAGGTTTACGCTCGAAAGCGGTGACCTGCTCGTGACGGAGGTCTTCTTCCCGGGGGTTCTTGACCGTTTGAGGCTCGCCGGTAATAGCCCGTAAGAATCCATTTCAGACCTGCGATCCTTCTGCCACTTTCGCCGCCCCGGCCCACTCTTCAATCATCTGCTCCAGTTCGTCAGGATCAATCGGCTTGGAAAGGTAATCGTCCATCCCGGCCTCCAGGCATTTCTCACGGTCACCCTGCATGGCGTGGGCAGTCAGGGCGATGATCGGCGTGTGAGTGTGCGTTATCCTCTCCCGCCCTCTGATGGCCGCGGTCGCTTCGAGCCCGTCCATCTCCGGCATCTGTACGTCCATCAGGGTCAGGTCGAAGCTGCCGGTCAGGTGCGCCGCCGCGGCCTCGTGTCCGTTATTGACTGTTGTCACGGTGTGCCCCAGCCTCTCGATCAGCCGCCGGGCCAGCTGCTGGTTGACCGGGTTGTCTTCTGCCAGCAGAATGCGCAGCGCCCGCTGCCCGCCGCTGGAACTGTTGCCCGACTTCGGCCCCGTGACCTGCGGCTCACTCATGCCGGGCACTCTCTGTTGCTCTCGCCCAAGGCGCAGTGTGAAATGGAATGTGCTGCCCTCTCCCTCCCTGCTCTCCACCCGAATCCGCCCGCCCATCATCTCGACCAGTTTCTTCGCGATGGTCAGGCCCAGCCCAGTGCCGCCGTACCTGCGTGTCGTCGAGCCGTCGGCCTGTGAGAAGGAATCGAAGATGGCCTGCTGCCGCTCGGGCGGGATGCCGATCCCGGTGTCGCTGACGGCGAAATGAAGACAGACTTCAGTCCCTGACATCTCTTCCATGCTGACACTCACGGTCACCCCGCCCCGCTCGGTGAACTTCACGGCGTTGCCGACCAGGTTGGTGAGGATCTGACGAATTCGGACGAGGTCGCCTGACACAACGTCGGGCACCTCAGGGGCGACATGGTGCGCGAGGCCGATGCCTTTCTGGTGTGCCCCGAGCGCGAGCGGCTTGAGCATCTCACCGAGGCTCTCGCGCAGGTCGAACTCAATGGGGTCGAGGCCGAGACGTCCGGCCTCGACCCTGGAAAAGTCGAGGATGTCGTTGATGACGGTCAGCAGCGAGGTGGCGCAGCCCTTCACCGTCCGCGCGTAATCCCCCTGCTCCGCGGTGAGGTCGGTGTCGAGCAGCAGGCCGGTCATCCCGATGATGCCGTTCATCGGGGTGCGGATTTCGTGACTCATGTTGGCAAGGAATTCGGATTTCGCGCGGCTGGCGGCCTCGGCGGCCTCCTTCGCCTGTCGGAGCGTCACCTCCGCCTGCCGGCGCGCAGTGATGTCCTGAATCTGGGAGATGAAATGGAGCGGCTGCCCCTCGGCGTCCCGCACGAGCGAGACACTCAGCAGGATCCACACGACCTCCCCGGTCTTGCGGAAATACCTCTTCTCCATCTGGTAGGTGCGGATCTCGCCGGCCAGCAGCCGCCGCACGTAGCTCAGGTCGGCTTCAAGGTCGTCCGGGTGGGTGATGTCCTGGAAGGTCAGGTTGAGGAGTTCCTGCTCCGCGTAGCCCGTGATCTCGCACAGCGAGTGATTCACCTTCAGCCAGCGGCCGTCCGGCGCGACAATCGCCATCCCGATGGTCGCGTACTGCATGGCATTGCGGAAGCACTCCTCACTTTTCCTGATCGCCTCATCCGCCCGCTGCCTGTCAATCACGATGCCCGCCAGATGGGCCGCCGCCCGGACGAGTTCAAGCTCTTTGCCGGTCGGGCCCCCGGGCTCGGGGTAATAAATGGCGAATGTCCCCAGCACCTCTTCAGTCTGCGAGAGGATGGGCCTTGACCAGCACGCCCGCAGGCCGTGCTTCAGGGCCAGGTCGCGGTGATCCGACCAGAGCGGGTCGGAAGCGATATCCGAAGCGACTACGATCCTCCGGTCGTGAGCGGCAGTTCCGCAGGAGCCGACTTCCGGCCCGATAACGACACCGTCAATCGCCCGGCAGTACTCCTCGGGCAGCGTCGGGGCGGCCCCGTGGCGGAGTCTGTCACCTTCGAGCAGGAGCAGGGAACACCGCCCCCTGCCTGACTGCCCCTCGATGAACCTGACCAGCGCCTCAAGGACCTCGGAAAACGGCACCCCGGTGGCAATCATTTCGAGGATGCGCTTCTGCCCTTCGATCAGCGATTCGGCCCATTTGCGCTCGGTGATGTCCCGCGAGATGCCGAAAACCCCGAGTATCTTTCCCGACTGGTCGCGGTAGATGCCTTTCGTCGTCAGCCAGGTTCGGGTGACGCCTGCCGCCGTACTCTCCCGCTCGTAGGTGAGGGGCTTGCCGGAAGCGACAATCCGGCGGTCGCCTTCAATAATCTCCCGGGCGCTTTCGGGCGAAAACAATTCCGCATCGCCCCTGC
Source organism: Blastocatellia bacterium (assembly GCA_035652435.1). Taxonomy (GTDB): domain Bacteria; phylum Acidobacteriota; class Blastocatellia; order RBC074; family RBC074; genus DASRDU01. The sequence continues at coordinate 10,062 of DASRDU010000179.1, read as the reverse complement.
CGATCACCCCCGCCGGAGGCCGGCCCAGCAAAGCCGCCCCGGCGGAATTCATCATCACGTACCGCCCTTCGATGTCCTTCACAAAGAAAGCATCGGGCGTACACTCGAAGATTGAGTTGAGGAGGTTATAGCTGCCCTGCAGGGCCTCCTCCATCCGCTTGCGCTCGGTGACGTCGGTGATCAAAACGAATCGCGCCGGGCGGTCGGCGAAATCAACCTCGTGCGAAGCCACCTCCACATCAATGACCGTCCCGTCCTTCTTCAGGTGTTTCCAGCAGCCTGACCTCTGCAGGGTCGAGCAGCCCTGAGCCAGGGTATCCAGCAGGGCTGCCACATGCCTGCTCGGGCGGATGTCCCTGATCGTGAGGCCGAGGAACTCTTCGCGCGTATACCCATAGTGGGCGGCGGCGGCATCGTTGACCGCGAGGAAGCGGAGCGTTTCAACGTCATAAATCCACATCGGGTGCGGGTTACTTTCAAACAGGTCCCGGTAGCGCTCCTCCGACAATCGCACGGCCTCTTCCAGCTGCTTGCGCCCGGTGATTTCAATGATCACGCCCTGCCAGCAGGTTGGGCGGCCCTGTTCGTCCCTGACGAAAGACCCGTGATCGTAGAACCAGCGCACCGCGCCGTCAGCCGCAATCATCCGGTACTCATAAGACACCTCCTCGCCGGCGGCCTGCGCCCTTTCGGTCTCCTCAAGGATCTGGTCGCGGTCTTCCGGGTGGAGGGAATTGACCCACAGGTTCGGGCGCTCGTACCAGTCCCGGGCGGGGTGCCCCAGTGTCGTGATGCTCGGGCTGACGTAGATCGTCTTGTAAGGCCAGACCGGCTCCGCCTGGTAGACAATCGCCGGAAGGGTATCAACCAGCGTCCGGAATTCCGCCTCGGCCTGCTTCCGCTCCGCCGCCTCCCTTTGAAGCTCTTCAGCCGCCGTGACCAGGTGCCTCGCGTTGCGCCTGATCTCAAGTTGCGAGACGACTTGGCGGGCGAGGGTCACGAGTGATTCCTGTTGCTCGCCGGTCAGCTCCCGCGGCACATAATCAATGACGCAGAGCGTGCCCACAGCATAACCGGACGGCGTGATGAGAGGCGCCCCGGCGTAGAAGCGGATGTGAGGGTTGCCCGTGACCATCGGGTTACTGGCAAAACGCGGGTCCCGGGTCGCATCGCTGATAATGAAGAGATCGGGCCCGGGGATCGCATGGGCGCCGAAAGCCGTGTCGCGTGGCGCCTCGATCAGCTCGATCCCGAACCGTGACTTGACCCACTCGCGCCCGGTGTCCACGAGACTGATGAGCGCGCCCGGCGTCCGGCAGACGTAAGCGGCCAGTCTGGTGAGGTCGTCATACTCCCTTTCCGGCAAAGTGTCGAGGATGCGGTATTGCTGGAGCGCTGCAATCCTCTCTTCCTCGTTCGGCGGCGGAGCGGCAGTGGTCATAAAACTTCCGTGGGGGCAGGCAACGGGGCGGGGTACTTGCGACGTTCTCAGCCCGGTTAATCGGGTCGAGCCCTGTCTTTCGATCAGGTCTCATCAGGCTGCGGAGAATTGCAGCATCACTCCCGGTTCAGGTGCCTCGTTTCTCATCAACTGTTTCCTGCCGGGCTGGGGCGTTTTATTGCTGGGCTGGAACCGTTGTTTTTATATCACATAGCGGGATTCGACAAGGGAATTTTTGAAGGCCGTCAGGGCCGGATCATCGGTGCGATTACAACGCCGAATCAGGATTTCGCTAATACAGATTTCAATTACCTGCCGCTTTCTTCTCCTCATCCTTACCGTCCTTCTTCGGCACGTCCGGCCTGGCGAAGTCCGGCAGCGGGTCGCCGAAGATGTAGTGGTTGAACCACGCCAGGTTGTGCTGCATCACGGCGCGCATGGATTTCGGTTTGGTGATGCCGTGGCCGTAGCCTTTGTAGACGACCATCTCCACCTTGACGCCGCGATCCTCAAGGCCCTGCCGCAGTTCATAGGCATTCGCTATCGGCACGCGCTTGTCGAATTCGCCGTGCTGGATGAGCGTCGGCGTCTTCGCCTTTTTGATGTAAGCCATCGGCGAAGTCTTCGCATAGATTGCGGGATCATCCGCCGGGTCTTCGCCAAGGTACTGGATCGTGAACGGCGTGATGTCGGTGTTGTAATAATAGGTCGCCCAATTTGAAATCCCGGCGCCGACCGAGATCGCCGCGAAGCGGTCAGTCGAAGCCGTCAGGAAGGCCGAGATGTAACCGCCCTGGCTCCAGCCCATGCAGCCTACTTTCGCCGGATCAACCCAGCCTTTGCCGATCAGGTAATCCACGCCCGAAAGCACGTCCCACGCGTCGCCGACGCCAAGGTTGCGGACGTTCAGTTGTCTGAACTTTTCGCCGTAGCCCGCGCTGCCGCGGTAGTTGACCTTGAGGATGAGCGCGCCACGGGCCGCCCAGATGTCTGACGGGTAGTAGCGCGCGTCGAGCAGCGTCGGGCGATCAATGCCCGTCGGCCCGCCGTGGATGATGCAGAGCAGCGGGTATTTTTTCGACGGGTCGAAGTCGGCAGGTTTGACCAGAATGCCCTCGATGGTCGCGCCGTCCTGACTCTTCCACGAAATGACTTCGCGCGTCGCGAGCCTGAAGTCTTTGACCTGATCGGTCAGGGAAGTGAGCTTTTCCGGCGTAAACTTCGCGAGGTCTGAAACGAAAATCTCATTCAGCGAAGTGGCGGAGGCCGCCGAGAAGGCAACTCTTCTGCCGTCGTTCGTGAAGCTGAATCCACCGGCCATCAGGCCGTCGGGGCTTGAGAGCCGCGTGACTCTGGCCGTCGCCGGGTCAACGCGGAACAGGTGCGATGCGGTCTTCTGCAAAGACTGGAAGTAAACGCCGTCATCTTTCCAGTCAATCAGGCCGGGCTGTTCGTCGAAGGCATCGGTGATCGAACGCGGCGTGCCGCCTTCGGCAGAGACCACCGCGAGCTTTGAGTTGGCGTGAAAGAACTTCGGATTGCCCATCGCCGACGAAAAGACAATCTGCTTCCCGTCAGGCGACCAGCGCGGATTACTGTCCGGCCCTTCCTGCGCAACCAGCTTCCTGACGGCGTTGTCATTCAGGGACAGGACGTAGATGTCTGACGTGCCGCCGTTGATCAGATCGGGATTGATCGTGGCGCTGAATGCGATCTTTGATCCATCGGGTGACCACGCGAATGAGCTGACGCTGAAATCCCTGCCTTTGGTGCGTTGCGTGCCGGTGACCGGCTCTTTCAGGGCTTCGGCCACAGCAAACGTCCAGATGTGAGAGTGGCTATATTCCTTCCGCACGACTTCGTAATCGCCGAGGTAATCCTTGCGTTCTTTCGCGGCTTTGGCATCGGCGTCGCCCGCCGTGAAGGCGATGCTTTTGCCGTCGCGCGACCACGCGAATCCGTTCACGCCGTTTTCGACTTTGGTCAGTTGCACTGCTTCGCCGCCGTCCGGGTGAATCGCGAAAATCTGATTTTTGCCGCCAACGCGATCAGTGGTGAAAGCGAGCCACTCACCATCCGGCGACCACTGCGGGTTGTTCGCTGATTTGTCTCCGCGCGTGAGCTGGAAAGTTTTGCCGCTCTTCGCCTCGGCCAGCCAGACGTGGCTGACATACGCATCCTGTTTGAAGTCGGTTTCGGTGACCGTGTATGCCACCCGGCTGCCGTCGGGCGAAATCTGTGCGCCGCCGGCCTGCTTGATCATCAGCAGGTCGTCAACCGTCGGCACGCGGTGCTGTGCTGATGCCGACAGACAGATGAGCAGGGAAAGTGACAGGCTCAGAGGCAGGATGCATCGTTTGTTCATAGTGACCTCCACGTGGATGGTTGATAAACGAATGGCTATAACTTCAGATCCGTCACCCACACTCCGGCACGATCAACCTTCAATCGCGATTCTCTCACTGTCAGGCTGAGGCCCGGAATTTCCATGTCGGGCGCCAGATCAGCCAGAGGTTCCAGAACGAAAGCCCGGTTCTGCAATCCCGGGTGGGGCACGGTCAGGCCGGGTTCGCGAATGATCTCAGAACCGTAAAGCAGCAGATCGAGATCGAGCGTGCGTGGCCCCCACTGCTCAACGCGCTCGCGCCCGCGCGTGCGTTCGGTCTCAAGCAGGAACCTGAGTAACTCCCTCGCCGGAAGTTCTGTGATGAGTCGAACTGCCGCGTTAAGGAATGGCCCCTGGCCTTCCGGCCCTCCGACCGGTGCTGTTTCATACACGCGGCTCTGGCCGGTGACTTCGATGCCAGCGCGTTCTCTTAAAGCGCGAACGGCGGCGCGCAGGTGTTCGAGGCGGTCGCCGAGATTCGAGCCGAGTGCGATGTAAGCCGTGATTTGAGACAAAACTGATTTACCGACTGCGAGTGACTTCGGCAAAGACGTCGCGAAAGACGCCCTGAATCGGCGCGTGGGGTTTGTGAACCCGCACTATGACCCGGGCGATCTTCGGCTGCTTTTCCAGCACCTCTTCGGCGATGCGATTGGCCAGCGCCTCGATCAGGTAGAAGCGGCTGACCGTCACCTCCCGGGTGACAATCTCATAAACCGCGCCGTAATCAACCGTGTCCTTGATGCGATCTGAAATCCCATCGAGTGAAAGATACATTTCGAGGTCAATCACAAACCGCGCGCCGAGTTTGTTCTCTTCGGCGTGGACGCCGTGACGACCATAAAACTCAAGGCCCGAGAGAACGATCCTGTCTGAGGCTTTTTCCATGATTTTGGGTTGACCGAAGGTTACTTGCTCTCTCCGAGCCTTTGCCAGACCTTCACCGCCTGCGCATGCCCTGCCACGTCGTGAACCCGCAGAATGTCAGCGCCCGTCATGAGTCCGTACAGGTGCGCCGCGATGCTGGCCGGGTCGCGCTGTTCGGACGCCGTGACGCCTGTGATCCGGCCCAGCGTACTCTTTCTGGATGCCCCCAGCAACAGTGGGTAACCGAGCGCCCTGATTTCACCGAGCCGGCGGATGAGTTCGAGGTTCTGTTCCACGCTCTTACCGAAACCGAAACCGGGATCGAGGATCACCGAGGGAACGCCGGCATGCATCGCCTGCTTTGCCAGCGCAGCCAGTTCGTCGCGCACTTCGATGACCACATCGGTGAAGGGCTGAGCTTCCTGTGACCATTTGAGCGTTTCGGGCGTGCCGCGCATGTGCATCAGCACCGCCGGGACGCCGAACTCGGCGCAGACTTCGCGCATCGCCGGGTCGCGCAACCCGGTGACATCATTCACCAGATCAGCCCCGGCCCGGAGCGCCGCGCGGGCGACAGCAGGTTTGCGCGTGTCTGTCGAAATCAGCACATCAAGCTCGCCGCACGCCCGCAGGCCGTTGATGGCTTCGATCACTGGCAGGACGCGCTCAAGCTCGGCTTCCTCAGTGACCACAGGCGCTCCGGGCCGGGTTGATTCGCCGCCGACATCAATGATGGCCGCGCCCGCAGCAGTCATCGCCCCGGCCTGTTCCACAGCCGCGTTCAGGCCGAGAAACTGACCGCCGTCAGAGAATGAGTCAGGCGTGACATTCAAAACGCCCATGATCGCGCCGCGCTCAAGACGGACGGTGCGGGTGCGCCATCTGAGTTCAATCAGCTCTGCCACGTCTTAACTCTTCAAGCCCTGATGAATCCCGCCGCAAAACCGGGATTATCCCGGCAACTCGTAATCGGCGAACTGCGCGCGCAGCACTTTCTTGTCGAATTTGCCGACGCTGGTTTTCGGCAGCGAATCAATGAACAGCACTTCGTCAGGCAACCACCATTTGGCGAATTTCGATGCCAGATAATCCAGCACCTGCTGTTTCGTCACCGCCTCGCCGGGTTTGACGACGACGCAGGCGAGCGGTCGCTCCTGCCACCGCGGGTGATTGACGCCGATGACGGCGGCCTCGGCGACGCCGGGGATGGCCATAATCGCGTTCTCCATATCAACCGACGAGATCCATTCGCCGCCGCTCTTGATCACATCTTTCGCGCGGTCGGCAATCGCGATGTAGCCTTCGGCGTCAATCGTCGCGATGTCGCCAGTATCGAACCAACCGTCGGGGAAGCGCTCGGGTGCGTCGGCCTTGTAATACTCGCTGGCGATCCACGGGCCGCGCACGAGCAGCCGGCCCATCTCGACGCCGTCGTGCGCGGCTTCGTTGCCGTTGTCATCAACGATGCGCGCTTCGAGCCCCGGAGCGATGATGCCGCAACGCTGCTTCACGTCCAGAATCTTCTCGCGCGGCCAGTCCTTCATCTTGGATTTGAGCTTCGTGACCGAACCGAGCGGGCTGGTTTCGGTCATGCCCCACGCTTGGTGGAACTCGATGCCGAGCTTCGTCTCGAACCAGTCAATCAGCGCGCGGGGCGGGGCGGAGCCGCCGCAGACCATCGTCTTCAGGCTCGACAAATCGTATTTGCCGGGATTGCTTTCGAGTTCGTTTTTCACGCCCATCCAGATGGTCGGCACGCCGGCGGTGAATGTGACGCGCTCATCTTCGATCAGCCGGCAGATTGACGCGCCGTCCATCGTCGGGCCGGGGAAGACCTGTTTGACGCCGAGCATGCAGCAGGCGTAAGGCAGCCCCCACGCATTCGCATGGAACATCGGCACCACCGCCATGACCGTGTCAGTGCGGGCGATGCCCATGCTCTCGGTCAGACACTGGGTTATCGTGTGCAGGTAGTTCGAGCGGTGCGTATACATCGCGCCTTTCGGGTTGCCGGTCGTGCCGCTCGTGTAGCACAAACCCATCGGCGAGTTTTCGTCCAGCTCGGGCCAGGCGAATTCGGGTTTTTCGGCGGCGATCAACTGCTCGTAATCGTGCGCGGGTTTGAGCTTCGTCGTGAATTTGCCGGTGTTGCTCATGACGATGAAATGTTTCACCGCCGGAATCTGCCCGTCGAGCTTCTCCAGAATCGGCAGCAGGTCTTCGTCCACGCAGATGACGGAATCTTCGGCGTGGTTGATGACGTAAGCGAGCTGATCCGCAGCCAGCCGCAGGTTCAGCGTGTGCAGCACCGCGCCCATGCACGGCACGGCGTAATACAGTTCAAGATGCCGGTAGCTGTTCCAGGCGAGCGAGGCCACGCGGTCACCCCGCCTGATGCCGAGCTTCACGAGCGCATTGGCGAGCTGCCTGCCGCGCCTGTCCATCTCGGCATAAGTGTAGCGGTGAATGGTGTCGCGCATCTTCGAGACGACCTCGGCGTCGGGGGCGAAGAGCGCGGCGCGCTCCATCAACACTCTCATCGTCAGCGGTGTCTGCATCATCGTCATGGTCTGGATCTCCTAAGGGATGGAATGGAAGACTGCCGGGGGAAGAGTAATTTCTCCGGCGCGTGATTTCAACGGATTCAGCCACAATTGACAGCCCCATGCGCCGGGTGTAGCCTGTCGCCAGCATCGCGCCCGCTCCTGCTCGTTATTGTTCCTGTTCCGGCGCGAGAATACGTTTCCTTCCACAACATTGTTAGTCTGTCTTGTGATCATCCGTAGTTAGTTGGCAGAGATGAGCTACGGCCCCGACCGTGGCAGCGGATTCAACCGCGAATCCGCTTTTCGGGAAGTCAACCATCAATCAGGGAGGATCATGCAATGGAACAGACACAGAACTACGCCCGCTACAAGATACTTTTCTCGATTCTCGCGCTGGCCGTGCTGCTCTGGGGGGCGATGGGCGCGCTGGACATCGGCAACATCACTTACATCGGCTATGACACCAGCCCTGATAATGTCGTGACGCTGGTGCGCCCGGGCAGCCCCGCCGAGCAGGCCGGGCTGAGGGTCGGCGATGTGGTGACGAAAGTTGACGGCATCCCCATCTATGACGTCGCCGGGTTTTACAGCCGCGAGCGCCCCGCCATCGGCAGCAGCGGCACGCTGACGGTCAGACGTGACGGGGCGGAGCGGACGCTCAACTTCAAATACGGCGCGCAGCCGACGACCGACATGATCGTGAATTCCGGGTTCGGCACGCTGACCGGCCTCGCGTTTCTGATCCTTGGCGTCATGGTTTATCTCAGGAATCCGACGCGGCTGAGCATCACGCTCTGCGCCCTGAGCCTGATGTTCGCGGCGCTGTTTTTACCGCGGCCTTACGTCGCTTCGCCCACGTCGCGCCAGATCGTCAACGCCTTCTTTTCGGTGATGGTCGGCGTCCTGCTCGCGGTCATGCTCGATTACTGCCTGCACTACCCGCGTGCAAAGAAGGTCATTACCGAACGTCCCTGGCTGCGTCAGGCGATTTACATCTTTGCGCCCGCGCTCGGCCTGCTGTTCGCCTCGATCAACCTCCTGACCCCGCAGATCGGCGCCCGGCGCGGGATGGTGCTGAGCATCGGCTCGGCTCTGGTCTATGGCGGGTACATCCTGCTCGCGGTGGTGGCGGTGATTCACAGTTACGTGAAAGCGAGCGCCGGGGAGCGGCGGGAGACGGGGCTCAATCTGATGATGCTCGGGATGGTGATCGGCTTCGGCCCGCTGCTCGTCTCGATCCTGATGCATACGCTCATCCCACACATGGGCGAGCTGCCGACGGAGCGTTTCTGGCCGGCCACTGTCATTGCCATTCCCATCGGGCTGGCGCTGGCGCTGATGAAACTGCAACCGGCGCGCGCCGCCGCGCAGGCGCCGGAAAGCGCGTCGGCCTGACGGCCACGAATGGAAATCAGTCAGTTCATCTGGTGGGGCGGGATGTCCCGCCCCACCAGTCTTTATCCATTCTCTATTCGTCCCACTCGATCCCGTAGCAGTAAATCAAAGCGGCCAGCACGAAAAATGAGCTGGTAAATAAAGCGCACAAAACCTCGGTCATCAACGGCATCAACTACTCTCCTCAATCAACGTAGTGCGATTCCAGCAGGCATGCAGAAAACCCGAATATAAAATGACGTCAGGGGGATGTGGCATTCCCTCGTGATCATGAGCAGGGTGAATGACAGTGAGCGTCAATTACCGGCCTGATGATCGGGAAGTCAGCGGCTGCTGCTTCCGCAGCGCTGGTGGAATACCGAGTTGTTTCCGGGGGGACTTCCGGGGGGAATTGCCGCAGAACAAAAGTCTGCGGTAAAAGGGCATGTCAATTCTCATTGTTTCAAGGCATCACTGTCAATAATGAAAAAAGGAGAGGGGCAGCTTTGCGCAGTGATCTTGTAGCAGCGACGCGAGGATCGTAGCTGAAGCCTGTCCGACATCGGCATGGAGCGAATTACCGCGCGTAGTTACAATCGCCAGGGAGTCGGGCACGCGCAGGTGTCCACGACCGATTTTGCTGTGGCACTCAGGAAAGAGACCGCGCCCGACGGTGAGATCGAAATCTTCCCCGCCCAGGTTATCAGGGGGAACGGTCTGAGCTGGGACATAATCAGAATTCCGGTCACACCGCAGCTCTTCAAAACTGTGATGGCGGGGCCGAACAATAAGTTCACCGGGGCGCGCCTGTAAACCTTGATTCAATCACAATCCCGGTTGGCGCGACTCCGGTGCAACGTGGGTTCGGTGCGATCAGTTGTAATTCAAATATTCATTGAATGCCTTTATATTCACTAAAACATTTTCCACAGCGGGGTTCGATCTTCAGATCCTCAAACCAATCTTCCCATTTTAATTGCTGACCAAAGTCGAGTCTAAAGCCATATCGAGCTATACAGTCTTTACATAAAGGGTAAATAACTTCCTCACCTGTATCAAAGACAGAAAATTTTACATTGTCATAATCGCGTAATTGTTGATCTTGGAAAATATCCTGATGGAGGTGTGGACAGATAAATGTCATTCCTGTTTTGCCATGTTTTCTACAGAGAATTACGCCCATTTCATGCCCTTAATATAAATCAGAACGTAAATAAATATGCTTCTAGCAACTTTATATTGCCGCAAGATTTGTCTTCAAAATTTATATGCACACAAGCACCGAACGAGGCGGATGAACGGGTCATCTCAGCCCTGTCCCATATGGAGTCTATCCTCAGGTAACAGGCTGGTCTATAGGTTGAGTCAGTAGCTTTGCGATCTTTTCCAAGGCTTCGCGTAGCGCCCCCCGGGTCAACCGGGTGACCGGGACAAGGCTTTGTTCGCGG